>NZ_LZJC01000122.1 GCF_001666755.1 Mycobacterium sp. E1214
GGCCCCATCCGGGCGGCGGCGGCGGCGGAGCTGCCCACCCGACCGGTCCCGGCGGGGGCGGCGGGCCCCACGGGTGCGCGCTGGCGACGCCCGCTCCGATGCCCGTAGCGGCGATAGCCATTCCCCCACACAACGCCGTGGCCCCCACCAGTCGACGGAGCTTTACGGTGCGCGATGCCATCGTTTTCTCCCTTCATTCGGCGTAACACCAACGACGCTAATGAAGGGCGATGGGCCCGACCTTTCGATAACCTATGTTTTTGCTGTACTTCGGGAATCCGTCGCCCACCTGGGCTTATGCGGCGGAAGGACGGCCTCAAACCCATCCGAGGGTTTGCGGGACCATGTACAACCCGAAGGCTATCACCACCAGGCACAGCGCCCAGGTCACGTATTTGTGGGCGCCGCGCATGCGCCACTGCTCGGGCAGCGCCTTGGCCTCCAGCGCCAGCAGCAGGCCCAGCACAATCGGCAACAGCAGGGCGTTCATCACCTCGACGTCCAGCGCGAGGTTGACCAGGTCGACGCTGGCCAGCACGAGTATCGCGCCGACGATGTGCGCCAGCGCGTAGGTCAGGTAGAACTTGGCGGTCTCGCGGTTGGGCCGCTCGTTGAGCGTGTGCCGCCACTTGAACACCTCGGCCAGGCCCCATGCCCCGGCCAGGGAGGCGACGATCGCGGCCACCAGCGCCGCGCCCAGCATGCCCAGCCCAAACAGCACCGTCCCCCCGGTGTGACCCAGGTACGGCGTGAGCGATTCGGCGATCTGACCGACGGTGTCCAGCGACACCCCGCCCTCGTGGGCCCCGACCGTCGACGCCATGGTCACCACCACCGCGATCATGATCAGCTGGGTCAGTACCGCGCCGGCGGCGGTGTCGTAGCGCTCCTGACGAATGGTCGTCTCCGACAACCGCTTATCGACCACCGCGGCCTGCTGGTAGAAGATCATCCACGGCATGATGACGGCGCCGACGTTGGCCGCCACCAGCATCAGGTACGACGAGTTGCCCAGCGGCATCGACGACAATCCGCCGACCAGCGCCGAGAGGCTGGGCCGCGCCATGAGCATGGCGATCAGGAAGGCCAGTTCGGCGGCGCCGATGATCAGCCCGATGCGCTCGACGCGCCGGTAGCTGCCGGTCAGCGCCAGCGCCAGCAACGCGACCGTGGCGATCGGGATGCTCACCCACCGGGAGACGCCGAACAATTCCCCCACCCCGGCCACGCCGGCGAACTCGGTCAACAGCGCCCCGATCGCCGACGCGAACAGCGTGAACGCCGACACCCACGCCCAGCCGCGGCCGAACTTCTCGCGGATCAGGGCGCCGTGTCCGCGCCGGGTGACGATGCCCAGGCGCACGGTCATCTCCTGGACGACGTAGAGAACCGGCATCAGGATGAGCTGCGGCAGCACCATCCGGTAACCCCACTGCGCGCCGGACTGCGACGCGGTGATCAGCGAGCCGGCGTCCGTGTCTGCCAGCATCACCACCAGGCCCGGTCCCCACACCGACAGCACTCCCCAGCGCAGCCAGCGACCGCGCGTCCGCAGCGACACCGATGCCGGGCCGCCGGACTCGTCCGCGACCGCCGTGCCAGATTCGACCACCTGTCACCCCCTCCCGTGTTCGGCGGCGTTCGACCGCCCGAACCGGATCCTAAACTAAGGCTGCCCTAACCTGCGGGGGTTCGTGGTGAAAGTGCTGTTCTCGAGTACGGGACAGGGATGCTCGCCCGAGTCCGTCAGCGTGCGCCCCTGGCGCCGGCGCCCGCCCTCTGCCGAATGGTCAGGAACGCGGCGCACACCACGAGGACCGCGGTGGTGGCGATTTCGGAGATGAGCACGGTGGAGTTCAGCAACCACCGATCCGGGAGCCCGGAAATTCCCAACTCACGCTTGGCGTCGCCGACGAGCACCGCGGGATAGAGCAGGGACAGCGCGGCAACGCCGCAGGCGATGAGCGCGCACCCGCAGGCGACAAGCCCGAGCGGTTGCACCCGCGTCGCGGCCCACAGGGCCCCGGCGGCCGAGATCGATGCGATCAACACCACCCACCCCGGTGCGCTGTCGACCATGCCGGTGAGCAGGGCACCGTAGTGGTTGCGGTGGTCGCCGATGTAGAAGCCGAGGCCGTTCCACCGAATGGGCACTCCAAGAGGGCTTACGTCGATCCACGGCAACAGCGTCAAGCCGGCGGATGCGACGGCCGCAACGACACCGACCCATCGAATCGACCTGTATGACAACATATTTCGAAGGCTCCTACGGGGTGCCCTGGTTCGGATGGGGCACGCCCACGACGTTGTCGTAGCGCGTCGCCATCCACTCGTCCGGCGCCATCTTCTCCGCAGGCGGCAGCCCGATCGCCTGCGACACGGCGGGACCGATCACGCTGTCGTATTGACCCGCGGTGACCCCGGGGATTCTGGCCTTCACTTCGTCGAGCGTCGCGAGCCGCCCGTTGGGATGGTCCGCGTCGTGGATGACGTACTCGGGGGGAAGCGGCACGTTGTGCCCGGCCCCGAGCAACGCGTTCGCCATTCCCTGGTCCGCGTACCCGATGTCCAGCGGCTGGATCGGGTTCTCGTTCGGCCCGGTCGGCGGCGGGCCCAGGATGCTGTTCTCCAGGCCGTGCCCCAAGACGTTGAACGCGGGGCTGGCCGCCGTGCCGACCCCCGGCGGTAGACCCGCCGCCGTCGTCAGCCCGGTCAGCCCGGCTTCGTAGGCCTGTTTCTTTATCTCGTATTCGGACTGCTGCTGATGGAAGCCGTTGGTCTCGTTGGCGAGGTGGGCATTATGGGTCCCGACGTCCACCAGACCCTTGAGGGTCGCGGCGTCGTAGAGCTGCGCGTCGTAACCGGAATGCGTGGTCTCGTTGCCGAATGCCGCCTCGTGAACCACGGCCTGGGCATACGCCTGTCCGTTGAAATACGTCGCGGCGTCTTTGTCGCTGCCGATCACCGTGAAGATCTCCTTGGCCACCGGTAGCGCACCCGATCGCGTGTTGCCCTCGTCGTCGAGCGGAGTGCCGAATTCGGGTAAGCCGCCGGAGGTGCCGGCAATGTTGTTCACGTACGGGCCCAGCCCGTGTGCCATGCCCTGAACCAGTTTCGGGTCCATCTCGCCCAGGGTGTGATTGCCGGGCAGGTGCATCAGCTCCGGGTGATTGCCGATGTAGGAGCTGTAGGCATGGGCCGTCTCCCCGGCGAGCCGCGCTTCGGGACCTCGCGCCGCATCGCCGGTCCACGAGAACAGCGAGCTCACCGCGTCGCCGTGGTCTTGCCAGTAATGATGCGTGAGGTTCTGCAGGAACCGGTCGTGATCGGCGCCCGTCATGGCGTCGTGAACCACCTGGTGATCCGGCGACACCGCGGAGAGCACGTTGGAGACGGTCGGATCGATGTTGGGCTTCAGGTCGCCGGCCTGGCCCTCTCCGGCCCGCCAGAAGGCGCCGTTCATCAGGGCCGACGCCTGCTTCATCATGCCCTTGTCGAGGTCGGTGTTGGCCTGCAGCGAGCGGTTGCCGTCCTTGACGATGCCGGCCAACTGGTTCAAGTGGCGAAGGTCGGGCCAGTGCGCGTTGAGCAGCTGTTGCACGCTCTCGGGCAGCTGCGCGGCACCGCCGCGCAGGGTGTCCCCGCCCTGAAC
This sequence comes from Mycobacterium sp. E1214, assembly GCF_001666755.1. Classification (GTDB taxonomy): domain Bacteria; phylum Actinomycetota; class Actinomycetes; order Mycobacteriales; family Mycobacteriaceae; genus Mycobacterium. The sequence goes on from NZ_LZJC01000122.1 coordinate 3,653, forward strand.
CGCGCCGACCTTCGTGTCCGTCTTCGGGAAGGTGATGTTCGGGTTGCTCATCAGCTGCAGCGAGTCGCCGATCATGCCCTTCTCGTCGCCGAGGCGCTGCTCGGCGGCCGTCAGCGCGTCCATGCTCATGCCGTGTTCCTGCGCTTGCAGCTGGCTCAGCACCGCCGCCTGCTCGGAGGTCAGCGGCGTCTTGCCGGCGACTTGCTCCGGCGACACCGAGTGCAGCACCCCGTTTACCCGCGCCGCGGCGCCCTTGTCGCCCGCGAGGGCGTCGGTGACGTCCTGCCGGGCCTGCTCGGGCGTCTCGGGCGCGTGCCCGTCGAAGCCCAGGACCCGTTCCGGGTCGTAGCCGTCGTCGGCCAGGCTCTTCTGCGCCTGGTGCAACGACTTCGTGTAGTTGTCGCGGGTGGCGCGCAATCGGTCGAGCGCGTCGCGGGTGTCATCGACCGCGTCGGCCTTCGCGGCTCGGATCAACGCCTCCAGCGCGTGCCGGTCGTCGGGGGTCAGGTCGGTGTGCTTGAGGTCCTCGGTTGCCGCGCCGATGATCCTGTCGAGCACCTCCAGCTTGTGCTCCAGCGCGGCGATTTCGGCGGCGCCGCTTTTCTGCGCGTCGGCCAGGTCGGCGGCGATCTTCTCCAGGTCGGCGCCGATCTTGGGCAGCTGCTCGGACTGCGCGCCCAGCGCCTTCGCGGTGCGCTGCACCTCGTCGGCGTCGTTGATGGGGCTGTTGCCGTTCTGGTGATTCCACGCCGCGTCGAAGCGTTTGCGCGCCTGGTCGAAGGCGGCGTCGGCCTCGGCGGTGTGCCGGCCGGCCGCGTGGAACGCGTTGGCCAGGCCGGAGATCTGCCCCGGCTGGCCGGCCTGCAGTGTCCGGTTGATTTCCCAGGGATCTCCGCCGGCGCCCGCGATCAGCTCCGCGATGGACAGATACTTCAGCTGCATGGCCCGCCCAGCAATCGCGTGTCGACGACCATCCCCGCCCCCTTTGTGCCGACCGCGCGCCTGCCACCAGGCGTTTGCCCCCTCCCCAGGGGGACGACGGTCGCGTCGAGCAAAAGCATATTTTGGCCGGCGACACCCGCACCAGTCACCAGCCACCCGCGGCGAGTTAGCCGGGGCGGTGCGGAGGGTATTCACGGCGCCATGGGGTGGGTCTCTGTACACGCGGTCGCGATCGGCTCGGCACTGCTGTCGGCGTTCTGGGCTGCCGTGGGCATCGTCGTCCGGCAACGCGCCGCGCAGCGCGTTCCCGGCGCCGAGGCGCTGTCGTCGACCATGGCGACCTCCTTGGTCCGCCAGCCGCAGTGGTGGGCGGGGCTGATCGCGGCCGTCGCCGGCTTCGTGTTCCAGGCCATCGCCCTGGCCCATGGCTCGCTGCTGTTGGTGCAACCGCTGCTGGTCTCCTCGCTGCTGTTCGCCCTGCCCATGAGCGCGCGGCTGTGCCACCAGCGCATCAGCTGGGTCCAGTGGGGCTGGGCGACGCTGCTGACGGCCGCGCTGGCGGTGTTCGTTCTCGTCGGGCAGCCCCGCGAAGGCCACAGCCGACCTCCGATCCCGGCGTGGACGCTGGCGCTGGCCATCGCCGTGCCGTCGGTGCTGGTCTGCATCACGGCCGCGCACCGCGCCGCCGGCCGCGTCCGCGCGATCCTGCTCGGCGCCGCAGTGGCCGTGCTGCTCGGCATGATCGCCGTGGTCACGAAGGTCTGCACGCACCGGTTCTCGGTGGGGGGATGGCACGCGCTGCTGACGGTTCCCGCGCCCTACGTGCTGATCGCGCTGGCCGCAACCGTGATGGTGGTGCAAAGCTCCGCGTTCCATGCCGGCGCCCTGCAAGCGTCCGTGCCGATCATGCTCGTCGGCGAGCCCATCGTCGCGGTGTTGCTCGGGGTGATCGTGCTCGGTGATCACGTGGCGGTGGGCGGCGTTGCGGCGCCGGTTCTCGCCGCCGCCGTCGTGGCGATGGTGGCGGCGACGGTAGCGCTGGGCCGCAGCCAGGCCATCGAGGCGAGCGAACCCCCCGCGCCGTCGAAGCGGGTGCCATCGGATCCGGGCTGCGAACCGGTGGCCGCCGCCCGGATTACTTAGATCACACAACCATTGAGTAGTCCGCTGAGATATCGTCAAGGCTGGCGTTGAGCAGTCGTTTCAAGGAGGGCGCAAAGATGAACGCATTGAGGTCCGTCGGCTTGGCCGTGGTGACGGCCGTTGCCCCCTTCACGATCCTGTTCGCGAGCGGTCCGGCCTACGCGGACAACAACAACGAGTTCGGTCAGCCGTGCTCCCCGGAGGGGACGAAGCTGTGGGGCCGCGGCGGCCCGATCTTCTGCGCGCGCCAGGCCGACGGGAACCTGCAGTGGGTGCCGATTCGCCCGCAAGACCTGTGCGTGGCGTTCTGCGATCGACCCTGACGCCCGCGCCCACGGCGCGATGAACCGGCACAGGCGACCCCTGCGACGAATCTCTCGCAGGCGGCCCGTTTCCCCCGCGACAGCTTGCTCTAGACGATAGGGGCATACAAAGGTTATGAGCGGTCAACCCGAGGTGCGGCACGACACGATCCGAGCGCCGCAACGCATGCCCGAGGTTCATGTCGAGGCGCTCGCGATGCAGAAGGCGCAACGCAAGACCCGACGGCGCGCTGTTGTCGATCTGCAACTGGGCGACAGCCACCCCGTCGAGGGCGACGACCTGGAATGGTCCTTCAGCTACCGGGTGGCGCCGCAATAGGAGCGCGCCGCGGGCGCCGTCACCCGCCGTGACGCGTTTGCGCACAGACCAATTCGCCCAACCGGGCCCGTCCCCTCACGCGGGGCGGCCCGGTCGCGTTCGGCTTGGCCGCGTCCACGGAAACTTTGGTGGCAGGTACAGGATTCGAACCTGTGAAGCTTTCGCGACGGATTTACAGTCCGCTCCCATTGGCCGCTCGGGCAACCTGCCGCATAGCAGGTTACAACGAGCGAGTAGACAAAGCACAAACGGCTAGCACTTCGAGGGAAGGGACGGATTGCATGGCGGACTCATCGTTCGACATCGTCAGCAAAGTGGACCGTCAGGAGGTCGACAACGCGCTCAACCAGGCCGCCAAGGAGCTGGCCACCCGGTTCGACTTCCGCGGCACCGATTCGACGATCGCCTGGAAGGGCGACGAGGCTATCGAGTTGACGTCGTCGACCGAGGAACGCGTCAAGGCCGCCGTGGACGTCTTCAAGGAGAAATTGATCCGCCGCGACATCTCCATGAAGGCGTTCGACGCGGGTGAACCCCAAGCCTCCGGCAAGACCTACCGGGTCACCGGCACCATCAAGCAGGGCATCAGCAGCGAGAACGCCAAGAAGATCACCAAGCTGATCCGCGACGACGGCCCGAAGACCGTCAAGACGCAGATCCAGGGCGAGGAGATCCGCGTCACCAGCAAGAAGCGCGACGACCTGCAGGCGGTGCAGGCGCTGCTGCGCAACGCCGACCTCGAGGTGGCGCTGCAGTTCGTCAACTACCGCTAGCCCGACCAACCGGTGGGTCTCTACGCTGATGACCACGCCTTGTCCCTTCACCGCTGAGCGAGGTTCACGATGACCGTGACTCCCACCGGCCCGGCGCCGGTCGAGGCCGAATATTTCGACGTCATCATCGTCGGTGCCGGGATCTCCGGTATCGATGCGGCGTACCGCATCTCCGAGCGCAACCCGCAGCTGAGCTACACCATCCTGGAGCGGCGCGCGCAGATCGGCGGGACGTGGGACCTGTTCCGCTATCCCGGGGTGCGCTCGGACAGCAGCATTTTCACGCTGTCGTTCCCGTTCGAGCCGTGGCCGCGCAAAGAAGGCGTCGCGGACGGCGTCCACATCCGCGAATACCTGGCCGCGACCGCGCGTAAGTACGGGATCGACCGGCACATGCGGTTCAACAGCCGGGTCCGCTCGGCCGATTGGGACTCGTCGACCGACACGTGGACGGTCACGGTGGAGCAGGACGGCGCGCCCAGGCGCTACCGCGGCCGCTTCCTGTTCTTCGGCAGCGGTTACTACAACTACGACGAGGGCTACACCCCGGAGTTCCCGGGCATCGCGGACTTCGCGGGCACGGTGGTGCACCCCCAGCACTGGCCCGAGGATCTGGATTACACCGGCAAGCGGATCGTGGTGATCGGCAGCGGCGCGACCGCGGTCACCCTGCTGCCGTCCCTGTCGGGACGGGCCGCGAAGGTCACCATGCTGCAGCGCTCCCCCACCTACCTCATCTCGGCGTCCAAATACGGCGCGGTCGCCGCAATCTCCCGAAAGCTCTTGCCGCGCAAGCCCGCACATCTGGTGATACGGATCTACAGCGCGCTGACCGAGGCGGTGTTCTACGCGTTGTCCCGCAAGGCACCCGGGTTGGTGCGGTGGCTGCTGCGGCGCAAGGCGATCAGCAGCCTGCCCGCCGGCTACGACGTCGACACGCACTTCAAGCCGCGCTACAACCCGTGGGACCAGCGGATGTGCCTGATTCCCGACGCCGATCTGTACAACGCCATCAGCGCCGGCGGTGCGGAGGTGGTCACCGACCACATCGACCATTTCGACGCCACCGGCGTCGCGCTCCGCTCCGGTGCACACCTCGACGCCGACATCGTGGTCACCGCGACCGGGCTGCAGCTGCAGGCGCTGGGCGGGGCCGCGATCAGCCTGGACGGCAACGAGATCAAGGTCAGCGACCGCTTCGTCTACAAAGCGCACATGCTCGAGGACGTGCCGAACCTGTTCTGGTGCGTCGGCTACACCAACGCCTCGTGGACCCTGCGCGCCGACATCACCGCCCGTGCCACCGCAAAGCTGCTGGCACACATGGCTTCTCACGGGTACACGCACGCCTACCCGCACCGCGCCAACGAGCCGATGGCCGAGAAGCCGTCGTGGGACATCAACGCCGGCTACGTGCTGCGCTCGGTGCACATGCTGCCCAAGTCCGGCACCAAGCGGCCGTGGCATGTGCGGCAGAACTACCTGGCCGACGCCCTGGACTACCGCTTCGACCGCGTCGGGGAAGCCATGGTGTTCGGCCGCGCCGCCGACCGGGCCTCGCTGGCCGGGTAGCCGCCGGCGACACGAGGCCCCGTCGAAGTTCGTGAACTCCTTATAAAACTTTGGCGTCGGCAATACGCTGATCGCCATGGCAGCACAGATGCGCGATCCCAAAGTCGTTGTCCTCGGTGGCGGTTCCTGGGGCACCACAGTGGCGTCCATCTGCGCGCGCCGGGGGCCGACGCTGCAATGGGTGCGCTCGGAGGAGACCGCCAAGGACATCAACGAGAACCACCGCAACAGCCGGTATCTCGGCGACGACGCCGTGCTGAGCGACACCCTGCGCGCCACCACCGACTTCGCCGAGGCGGCCAACAGCGCGGACGTCGTCATCATGGGTGTCCCCTCCCACGGTTTCCGCGGCGTGCTGACCGAGTTGGCCAAGGAGCTGCGGCCCTGGGTGCCGGTGGTGTCGTTGGTCAAGGGGCTCGAGCAGGGCACCAACATGCGGATGTCGCAGATCATCGAGGAGGTGCTGCCGGGGCACCCCGCCGGCATCCTGGCCGGGCCGAACATCGCCCGCGAGGTGGGTGAGGGCTACGCCGCGGCCGCCGTGCTGGCGATGCCCGACCAGCACCTGGCGACCCGCCTGTCGACGCTGTTCCGGACCCGGCGGTTCCGGGTGTACACCACCGACGACGTAGTCGGCGTCGAGATGGCCGGGGCGCTGAAGAACGTCTACGCCATCGCCGTCGGCATGGGCTATTCGCTGGGCATCGGCGAGAACACCCGCGCGCTGGTGATCGCCCGCGCGCTGCGCGAGATGACCAAGCTGGGGGTCGCGCTGGGCGGCAACCCGGAGACGTTCCCCGGCCTGGCGGGCCTCGGCGACCTCATCGTCACCTGCACCAGCCAGCGCAGCCGCAACCGGCACGTCGGTGAGCAGTTGGGCGCCGGTAAGCCGATCGACGAGATCATCGCCTCGATGAACCAGGTCGCCGAGGGCGTCAAGGCCGCCAGCGTCATCATGGAGTTCGCCAACGAATTCGGTCTGAACATGCCGATCGCGCGCGAGGTCGACGGCGTGGTCAACCACGGCTCCACGGTCGAGCAGGCCTACAGCGGCCTGATCGCCGAGACGCCCGGCCACGAGGTGCACGGCTCCGGCTTCTGACCTGGGCGAACCGGGTCCGCAATTCAAATCTTTGCGTTCGATATGGGCTGCGCCGTTGCCCTTGACCGGCGCTTCGCCGGCAAAATACCGTCACTGCAGGTAGCCAGGCGTTCCCGCGCACGACCGCGCAGCTAGTCCTTTCGTAACCGCCTGTCCGCCAACAGGTTACGCCGACGTAATCGTTCGAAGGTGGGGCGGATCGCGCCACATCGCCGCACAGACTCGACAAGGGACGCGACCGATGCACAACACCGAAGAACTCGGCACCGAGGACCCTGACCACCGCGGACCGCGAGCGCAACGCCTGCGCTCGATCGTGCGGCACGACCTGCCGTCGTCCATCGTCGTCTTTCTCGTCGCACTACCCCTGTCGCTGGGCATCGCGATCGCGTCGAACGCCACGGTGCTCGCCGGCCTGATCGCCGCGATCGTCGGCGGCATCGTCGTCGGATCGCTGGGCGGGTCGCCGCTACAGGTCAGCGGCCCCGCCGCGGGATTGACCGTGATTGTCGCCGGCCTGGTATCCGATTTCGGTTGGGGCGTCACGTGTTTGATCACCGTGGCCGCCGGGGTGCTGCAGGTGTTGCTGGGCCTGAGCCGCGTCGCGCGGGCCGCGCTCGCGATCTCACCCGTCGTCGTGCACGCCATGCTGGCCGGCATCGGGATCACCATCGCGCTGCAGCAAGCGCACGTGCTGCTCGGTGGCAAGTCCAAGAGCACCGCCTGGCACAACCTGATCGGCCTGCCCGGGCAGATCATCGGCGCGCACCGGCCCGGCGTTCTGCTGGGGGTGCTGGTCATCGCCATCCTGATCGGCTGGCGTTGGGTTCCGGCACGGGTGCGACGGATCCCCGGCCCCTTGGTGGCCATCGTGGCGGCGACCGTGGTGTCGGTGGTGTTCCCCTTCCACGTCCGGCGCATCGATCTCGAGGGATCGCCGCTGGATGCGTTGCAGCTGCCCGACATTCCGCATGGTGACTTCGGCGCGGTCGCCATCGGGGTGATCACCGTCGCGCTCATCGCCAGCGTCGAGAGCCTGCTCTCGGCGGTGTCGGTCGACCGGATGCACAACGGCCCCCGCACCGACTTCAACCGCGAACTGGTGGGACAGGGCGCCGCCAACATCATCTCCGGCACCATCGGCGGCCTGCCGGTGACCGGGGTCATCGTGCGCAGCTCGACCAACGTCAACGCCGGTGCGAGGTCGCGCGCCTCGTCGATCATGCACGGCGTGTGGATCCTGTTGTTCACCATCCCGTTCGCGGGTCTGGTCGACGAGATCCCCACCGCCGCGCTCGCCGGCCTGCTGATCGTCATCGGCATCCAGTTGCTCAAGCCCGCCCACATCGAAACCGCGCTCAAGCACGGCGATCTCGCCGTCTACGTCGTCACCGCCGTCAGTGTCGTGTTTCTCAACCTGCTGCACGGGGTGCTGATCGGGCTGGCGCTGGCCATCGCCCTGACCGGGTGGCGGGTGATCCGCGCCAAGGTGCACGCCCAAGCCAAGGCCGACGAGTGGCGCGTCGCCATCGAGGGCGCGGCGTGCACCTTCCTGGCTCTGCCGCGGCTGACCCGGGTGCTGTCCGCGATCCCCGCGGGAACCGTTGTCACCGTGGATGTTTCGGTGAACTACCTCGATCACGCCGCCCAACAGGCCATTGCCGACTGGCAGCGGCAGCACGAGGCGACCGGCGGCACGGTGCGCATCGCCAGCAGGCTCGAGACGGGTCACGTCGCCGATCGCGGTGCCGACGAGGCCGTCGCCCACGAATCACCCGGCGCCGCCGCGTGATTCGCGGCATCGCGTAACGCGCGTCAGCCCCGAGCCATCGACTCCAGCCGCCGGATGCGGTCCTCGATGGGCGGGTGCGTCGAGAACAGGGACCCGATGCGCTCGCCCGCGCGGAACGGGTTGGCGATCATCAGGTGCGCCTGGCTGGCCAGCTGCGGCTCCGGCGGCAACGGGGCCGCCTGGACGCCGCCGGAGATCTTGCGCAGCGCCGACGCCAGGGCCAGCGGGTCGCCGGTCAGCACCGCGCCCGACTCGTCGGCCTGATACTCGCGGGACCGCGACACCGCGAGCCGCACCACGGTCGCGGCGATCGGGCCCAGCAGCGAAACGAGGAGCAGCGCAAAAGGATTCTCGCCGTCGCGGTTGTTGCCGCCGAACATGCCGGCGAACATGGCCATGTTGGCCAGCGCGGTGATCACCGACGCCATCGCGCCCGCGATGCACGAGATCAGGATGTCGCGGTTGTACACGTGGGACAGCTCGTGTCCCAGCACGGCGCGCAGCTCGCGCTCGTTGAGAATGTCCAAAATTCCGGTGGTGCAGCAGACGGCCGCGTTACGCGGGTTGCGGCCCGTCGCAAACGCGTTGGGCGCGTTGGTGTCACTGATGTAGAGCCGCGGCATCGGCTGGTGCGCGGCGGTGGCCAGCTCCCGCACGATGCGATACATCACCGGCGCCTGCAGCTCCGACACCGGCTGCGCGTGCATCGCCCGCAACGCCAGCTTGTCGCTGTTGTAGTAGGTGTAGACGTTCATGCCGATGGCGAACAGCACCGCGATGAACATCGCTGTGCGCCCGAACAGCGAGCCCACGAACACGATCAGGGCAGACATGCCGACCAACAACGCGAACGTCTTGAACCTGTTGGCATGCGGATGCCAAGTCATCGGTGTCCTCCTTGCGAACACGCGTCACGGATTACGCTCATTGAACGCCTGAGGGCACCCGCGGGGTTCCGGATCCGCTAACCGTGCCGGCTGATGGTGTAGTCGACCAGCGTCTGCAGCGCCTGGCGGCCGGGCCGGTCCGGCAGCTGGGCCAGCTCCTGGCGGGCCTGCTCGGCGTACTCGGCGAGGACCTGCTTGGCCTTGGCCATTCCGGGCGAGGCGCGCAGCAGCGCCAGCGCCTCGGCGACCGCCTCGTCGTCGTCGATGGGACCGCTCAGCAGCTCGCGCAGCCGCGACGCGTCGGGGCCGGGTTCGCGCAGGGCGTACACCATCGGCAGGGTGTGCACCCCCTCGCGGACGTCGGTGCCCGGCAGCTTGCCGGACTCGTGGGCGTCGCTGTCGATGTCGATGATGTCGTCGGAGATCTGGAACGCGGTGCCGACGATCCCGCCCAGGCGGCTCAGGCGCTCCACTTGCTCGGCGTCGGCGCCGGAGAACATGGCGCCGAAGCGCCCCGCGGCGGCGATCAGGCAGGCCGTCTTCTCGTAGACCACCTTGAGGTAGTGGTCGACGGGATCGACGCCCTCGGCGCTGCCCCGGCCCTCGCGCATCTGCCCGGTCACCAGCTGGGCGAACGTCTCGGCGATGAGCCGCACCGCCTCCGGCCCCAGCCGCGACACCAGGCGCGAGGCGGTGGCGAACAGGTAGTCGCCGGCCAGGATCGCGACGTTGTTGCCCCACCGCACGTTCGCCGTCGGCGCGCCGCGGCGCACCTGGGCCTCGTCCATCACGTCGTCGTGGTACAGCGTGGCCAGGTGCACCAACTCGATGACGGCGCCGGCGATGGTTACCTCTTCGGCGTCCGGGTTCGGCCCAAGCTGCGCGGACAGCACCGCGAACAGGGGCCGGAACCGCTTGCCACCGGCCTTGAACAGGTGCATCAGCGACTCGGTCATCACCTCGTCGGCGCTGCGCAACTCGGCGTCCATGAGCCGCTCGACCCGCCCCACACCGTCGCGCACGGTCGCCGCGAACTCGGCGTCACCGAAGTCGACGCCCGCTACCACCGTCGCCGGAGTACTCACTCGACCAAACATACTGGTGTACATGACGACGGCAGCGACCAGAGCCGATCTGGTGGTGGTGGGCGCCGGGCCCGCCGGTTCGGCCGCCGCGGCCTGGGCCGCCCGCGCGGGCACCGACGTGCTCGTCATCGACGCCGCCCGGTTCCCCCGCGACAAGGCGTGCGGTGATGGGCTGACCCCGCGGGCCGTCGCCGAGCTGGAGCGCCTGGGGCTCGGCGACTGGCTGGACACCCGGATTCGGCACCGCGGCCTGCGGATGAGCGGCTTCGGCGGCGAGGTGCAGGTCGACTGGCCCGGCCCGTCGTTCCCGTCGACCGGCAGCGCCGTCGCCCGCCTGGAGCTGGACGACCGGATCCGCCAGTGCGCCGAAGACGCCGGGGCCCGCATGCTGCTGGGCACCAAAGTCGTTTCCGCGGAACGTGATTCGGCGCAGCGAGTGGTGTCGGTGACCTTGGCCGACGGCACCGTCGTCGGCTGCCGCCGGCTGATCGTGGCCGACGGCGCCCGGTCCTCGCTGAGCCGGACCCTGGGCCGGCGGTGGCATCAGGAGACGGTGTACGGCACGGCGGCCCGCGGCTACCTCACCACGCCGCGCGCCGACGACCCGTGGCTGACCTCACACCTGGAGCTGCGCTCGCCGGACGGCGCCGTGCTGCCCGGCTACGGCTGGATCTTCCCGCTGGGCAACGGCGAGGTGAACATCGGCGTGGGGGCGCTGTCGACGTCCAAACGGCCGGCGGACCTGGCGCTGCGGCCGCTGATCAAGTACTACGCCGACCTGCGGCGCGACGAGTGGGAGTTCACCGGCCCGCCGCGGGCGGTGTCGTCGGCGCTGCTGCCGATGGGCGGCGCGGTGTCCGGGGTGGCCGGCCCCAACTGGCTGCTCATCGGTGACGCCGCGGCCTGCGTGAATCCCCTCAACGGCGAGGGCATCGACTACGGCCTGGAGACGGGCCGCTTGGCCGCCGAGCTGCTCGACGGCGGCGACCTGACGCAGGTGTGGCCGACGCTGCTGCGCCAGCACTACGGCCGCGGCTTCTCGGTGGCGCGCCGGCTGGCGCTGCTGCTGACCTTTCAGCGGTTCCTGCCCACCACCGGCCCGATCGCCATGCGCTCGACGACCCTGATGACGATCGCGGTCCGGGTGATGGCGAATCTTGTCACCGACGAGGACGCGGATTGGGTGGCCCGCGCGTGGCGCGGTGGCGGCCGGTTGTCGCGGCTGCTGGACCGCCGCACGCCGTTCAGCTGACCCGGCGGCGGTGTCCCGTCGGGCGCCGGATTTCCGCGGCGCACCGCCGCCGATCGGTGTATAGTCCGGCTAATGAAGGGAACGAGGCTGGCTACTATCGGCATGGCCGCCGCCGCGATCGCAATCGCCGCGCCGGCGCAGGCCGCGCCGTCCAACGATTACGACTATCCGTTCAAAGAGACGGTCAACGGGTTTGGCATCTACGGCCCGCAGGACCAGCTGGCGTGGCTCGGCAAGATCACCTGCGACCGGTTGGGTCGCGGCGTGGACACCGACGCTTACAAGTCCGCCAACTTCATCCAGAAGAACCTGCCCCGCGGGACCAGCCAGGGCCAGGCTCTGCAGTTCCTCGGCGCCGCCGTCGACCACTACTGCCCGGACCAGGTCGGTGTGGTGCAGGCGGCCGGTCACCACTGACCCCCGCGTCCCCCTACGTCGGCTTCTCGGCGGCGTGTAGCGCCACGATGCCGCCGGTCAGGTTGCGCCACCGCGCCCCGGACCACCCGGCCCGCCCGATCTGCTCCGCCAGCGCCGCCTGATCCGGCCACGCCCTGATCGACTCGGCGAGGTACACATAGGCGTCGGGATTGCTCGACACCGCCCGAGCCACCCGCGGCAGCGCCCGCATCAGGTACTCCTTATAGACGGTCGCGAACAGCCCGTTGGTGGGAGTGGAGAACTCGCAGACCACCAGGCGGCCGCCGGGCCGGGTGACGCGGGCCATCTCGCGCAGCGCCGCCGGGGTGTCGACGACGTTGCGTAACCCGAAACTGATGGTCACCGCGTCGAAGACGCCGTCGGCGAACGGCAGCTTGGTGGCGTCGGCGGCCACCTTGGGGACCTGCCGCGCCGCCCCGGCCGCCAGCATCCCGACGGAGAAGTCGGCGGCCAGGCACCACGCCCCGGACTTTTGCAGCTCGACCGTGGACACCGCGGTGCCCGCGGCCAGGTCCAGCACCTTGCGGCCCGGCCCCACGTCCAGCGCCGAGCGGGTGGCCCGCCGCCAGTACCGGTCCCGCCCCAGGGACAGCATGGTGTTGGTCACGTCGTAGCGGCGGGCGACGCCGTCGAACATCGACGCGACGTCCCGGGGATCCTTGTCCAAAGCCGCGCGACTCACGAGGTCGACCGTACCGGCCCGCCCGGGAATGGTCGGCCGGTGCACGCGTTACACAACGGCGTGACGGAAAAAATTTGGTTTATCACCGGTACGTCCCGTGGCTTCGGGCGGGCGTGGGCCATCGCGGCGCTGGAGCGGGGCGACAAGGTCGCCGCCACCGCGCGCAACACGGCATCGCTGGACGACCTCGCGCAGAAATACGGCGACGCGCTGTTGCCGATCGAGCTCGACGTCACCGACCGCGACGCGGACTTCGCCGCGGTGCGGCGGGCGCACGACCACTTCGGTCGCCTGGACATCGTGGTCAACAACGCGGGCTACGGCCACTTCGGCTTCATCGAAGAGCTCTCCGAACGGGACGCCCGCGACCAGCTCGAGACCAATGTGTTCGGCGCGCTGTGGGTCACCCAGGCCGCGCTGCCGTACCTGCGCGAGCAGGGCAGCGGCCACATCATCCAGGTGTCGTCGATCGGCGGCATCAGCGCCTTCCCGTTGGTCGGCATCTACCACGCGTCCAAGTGGGCGCTGGAGGGCTTCTCCCAGGCGCTGGCGCAGGAGGTCAAGCCGTTCGGCGTGCACGTCACGCTGATCGAGCCGGGCGGCTTCGACACCGACTGGTCGGGCTCGTCGGCCCGGCATTCCGACCGAATCCCCGCCTACGACGAGGTGCGGGCCGCGGTCGACGCCGAACGGGCCAAACGGTGGGCCAGCCCGGGCAACCCGGAGGCGTCGGCGGCCGCCCTGCTGAAGGTGGTCGACGCGGAGCAGCCGCCGCTGCGGGTCTTCTTCGGGTCCTCGCCGCTGCAAACCGCCAAGGCGGACTACGAAAGCCGGCTGCGGACGTGGGAAGAATGGCAGCCCGTCGCCGAATTGGCGCAGGGCTGAGCCGGCCTCACTCCGCCCGCGCCTGCCGCGGGGTGAGCGCCCGGCGGCGCGCGAGCGGCGACAGCACCGCCTCGTAGTGGCCGAGCAGCTGGTCGCAGATCACCGGCCAGCTGCGGCCCAGGACGCTGCGCCGCGCCGCCACGGCGTAGCGAGCGCGCTCCTCGATGAGGTGTTCGACCGCGTGCGGCAGCCGCTCCTCGAACTCGTCGACGCCCAACAGCAATCCGGTGCGGCACGGCGTGACGAGGTCACGTGGGCCGCCGGCGTCGGGGGCGATCACCGGCAGCCCCGACGCCAGCGCTTCTTGAACAACTTGGCAGAACGTCTCGTGCTCACCGGGATGCACGAAGACGTCCATGCTGGCGTATGCCGTGGCGAGCTCGTCGCCGTACAGCGCGCCCGTGAATACCGCTGTGGGCATTGCCGATTGCAGCTTCTTGCGGTCGACGCCGTCCCCGACGATGACCAGTTGCACCGCGTCGTTCGCGGCCAGCGGGGCGAGGCGCTCGACGTGCTTCTCCGGCGCGAGCCGCCCCACGAAGCCGACGATCGGCTTGCCGTGCGGTGACCAGCGCCGCCGCAGGGCGTCGTCGCGCAGCGACGGCGCGAACCGCAACACGTCGACGCCGCGCGCCCAGTGATGCACGCGCGGGAAGCGATGCTCGGCAAGGGATTCCATGGTCACGCTGGACGGGGCCAGGGTGCGGTCGGCCAGGCTGTGCAGGTGCCGGAACCAGGCCCACGCCGCCCGCGACGTCATCGGGATGCCATAGCTCGCCGCGAAACCCGGGACGTCGGTCTGATACACCGCGACCGTCGGGACCCCGAGCCAGCGGGCCGCCTTCACCCCGCCATAGCCGAGCAGCGCCGGTGACGCCAAATGCACGACGTGCGGGTCGAATCCGCGCAGCACACTGACCAGGCGGGGGGTCGGCACCCCGAGCGGCAGGCTGGTGACCTTGGGAAACATCCGCGACGGCACCCGGTGCACCCGGATACCGTCGTAGATCCGCTCGGCGCGGGGTTCCCCCCGCGGGTTGTCCGGGGCGATGACGAGGGCTTCGTGCCCGGTCCGGCGCAGGTGCTCGAGCACCCGGATCACGGAGTTGCTGACACCATTGACATTCGGCAGGAACGATTCGGCGACGATGGCAACGCGCACACCCTCAAGGTGTCAGCGTCGGCTGTCGCGGAGGTTGCCTGCGGGCATACGACACGCGAAATTTGCTGGTCGGACCCTTTTCACAGCGATTCGAGGGCCGGTTCACCCGCCCGGGCCGCCGGTTGGGGCCGCCGATCGAGCCACTTGTCCAGCGCCGCCAGCACAATCAGCAGCACCGTCGCGACCAGCCAGCCCACCACCGCGATGGAACCGGCGGGGATGATCGACAGCCCGGCGTTGCGATGCTGCACGCGAACGAGATTGGGGTCGTTCCTGTTGTATTCGACGTAGATCCGCATGCCGGTGGCCAGGTGCGACGGGTACAGGACGCCGAGTTCCGGGCGGTACGTGACGCGCTCGGGCGTGACGAACTCGATCGTGGAGCGGCGCGGTCCCGCGCTGAGCACCTCGGCCTGCGCGACGCCCATGTTGTGCTCGATGGCGAGGTCGTCGCGCCAGGCGCCGGCCACCAGCAGCACCGACTGCAGGGTGACCAGGCCGGTGACGATCAGGACCGCGATTCTGCCCCAGCGCAACGCGATTCGGGCCCGGGTGCTGGGCGGCTCGTCGCTGCGGCCGTGAATCAGTATGCGGTACAGCGTCTTCAGCCGCTTCACAGCGCGGCCCTGATGGCGGCGTGCAGGGCGCGCAGCGACGACCGGTCCGCCTTGACCTCCAGCACCCGCATGCCGGGCGCCGGCTCGTCGAGGGCCGCGTCGAGCTCGTCGACCTCGATCTGGCGGCTCTCGACGTGGTAGGCGCGGCACAGCGCGCCGACGTCGACGTCGTGCGGGGTACCGAAGATCCGCGACGACACGTCGGCGAACCGCGGGTCGCCCTGCTCGAGGGTTTCGAAGATGCCGCCGCCGTTGTCGTTGGAGACGACGATCGTGAGCCGGCGCGGGGTGGGCTCGGTGGGGCCGATGAGCAGCCCGGAGCTGTCGTGCACGAAGGTCAGGTCCCCGATCAGCGTGACGGTGCGGGCGGGGGTGTCCGGGCCGCCGCTGCGTTCGTGGGCCAGCGCCGCGCCGATCGCGGTGGAGACGGTGCCATCGATGCCGGCGACGCCGCGGTTGGAGCGGACCCGGATGTGGCGGGTGTCCAACCCGACCAGGGCGGCGTCGCGCACCGGGTTGGAGGCACCCAGCACCAGCTGGTCGCCGGGCCGCAAGGCGTCGGCCACGGCCGCCGCGACGTGCAGGCCGGTGGTCAGCGGGTGGCTACGCAGCTGGCCGCGGACGGCGTCGACGGCCTGCCGGTGCACCTCGGCGCAGCGCCGCAGCCACGCCGGGTCGGGCGCGCCGGTGGTGACCGCCCGCGTCCCGGTGGCCTGCGAATTCCCCGACACGTCGGGCCAGCGCGGCCCGGTGGTCAGCGCGAACACCGGCACCCGCGGATCGGCGAGCAGCGCCGACACCGGCCGGTGCAAGGTGGGGCGGCCGAGCATGATCACCTGCTGGGGCCGCAGCAGCGGCAGCGCCAGCGGGTGCAGCGGGTTAGGCACGGCCCGGCCGGAAAATGACGTGGGCTCCGCGACGGTCGGCAGCCCGGCCAGGTTCTCCTGCAGCCCGGCGCCGTGCCCGGCGATGACGACCGTGTCGGGCGTCAGGTCGATGTCCAGCGGCTGATCGAAACTCACCGGCGGGGTGTAGGTCCAGGGCCGGCCGCCAGGCCGCCCCTGCGGGACCCCCGACTGCGGGCCGCGGTCGGGCACCAGCGGTTCGCGCAGCGGGATGTCGAAGTGCACCGGGCCCGCATTGGCGGTGCGGGCGCCCGTCGCGGCCACCAACACCCGGCAGGTGGCCGACCGCCAGGTAGCGTTCAGCGAGTCCAGCCGCTCGGGCGCGTCTTCGGCCAGGCCCAAGCTGATCGTCGCCCGCACCTGGGTGCCGAAGTAGCCGAGCTGCTCCATCGTCTGGTTGGCGCCGGTGCCGAGCATCTCGTAGGGCCGGTTGGCCGAGAGCACGATCAGCGGGACGCGGGCGTAGTTCGCCTCCACCACGGCGGGCCCGAGGTTGGCCACGGCCGTGCCCGACGTCATGGCGACGCAGACCGGCGCGCCGGCGGCGATCGCCAGCCCGATGGCCAAAAAGCCGGCGGTGCGCTCGTCGATGCGCACGTGCAGCCGGAGCCGGCCGGCGCGGTCGGCGTCCTGCAGCGCGAAGGCCAGCGGGGCGTTGCGCGACCCCGGGCACAGCACGACGTCGCGGACGCCGCCGCGGATCAGCTCGTCAACGACCACGCGGGCCTGGGTCGTCGAGGGGTTCACTACTACAGGGTGTCACAACCCGGCGACGTGGCCTCAGCCCTTGTGATCGGCGAAGAACTTCAGCATCGCGGCGTTGACGGCGTCCGGCCGCTCGAAGAACCCCAGGTGGCCGGTGTCGGGGATCTGCACGTACCGGCCGTTGGGCAGCGCGTCGGCGACCTCCCGGCCCAGCTGCGGCGGCGTCAGCACGTCGTCGGAGAAGCCGATCACGAGCACCGGCGTCGTGATGGCGCGGTAGGCCGACAACCGGCTGGTGTGCGGCGCGACGTCCAGCTGGGCCCGCAGCCCCGGCGTGGGCTTGACCGGCCAGGTGGAGAACATCGCGATCCAGTCGGCCACCGCCACGTCGTCGTTGAGCGTCTTGCGGGAGAAGTTCTCCAGCAGCCGGATCTTGGCCTCGTACGCCGCGGGCAGCTGCACGCCGGCATCGGCCAGCTCGGCCTCGGCGTCGCGGAAGAACTGCCGCGCCCGGTCCATCCGGCCGCGGGTGCCCATCAGCACCGCGGAACTGACCAGGTCGGGCCGCGCCAGCAGCAGCTCCTGGGTGATGAACGCCCCCATCGACATCCCGACGACGCGGGCCGGGGCGGCGTTGAGCCCCTCGATGAGCGCCACGGTGTCGGCGACCATGGTCTGCGTCGAGAAGCCCTGCGCGCTCTCGGTGGCGCCGATGCCCCGGTTGTCGAAGGTGATGACGCGGTAGCCGGCCGCCAGGAACGCCGGCACTTGGTACGGGTGCCAGGTCCGTCCGGCGCCGCCGTGGCCGGCGATGAACACCACCGGCTCCCCCGAACCGCGGTCGTCGTAAGCCAGGTTGATCACCCGGACGACGTTAGCAACCGGTAGCAGGCCTCGACCCGGTCGAGCCACCACTGCCGGGGGCGCGCCGGGGCCCGCAGGGCGCTCAGCCGCGCCGGGTCGGGCGTGACCGGCCCGACCGTCAGGAAGCCGTCTTCGGGCGGCGCGACGTCCGCCACGTCCTGGACGAACAGCCCGCCGGTACCCAGGCCGCAGGCGTGGTGCAGCGCCGGCAGGGCCGCCGCCGCGCTGAGCCCCGCGGCGATGCCGACCGCCGAATCCAGCGCGCTCGAGATCACGACCGGGACGTCGATCTGCGCGGTGATGTCGAGCAGGGCCGACACCCCGCCCAGCGGCGCGACTTTGAGCACCGCGATGTCGGCGGCGCCGGCGCGGACGACGGCCAGGGGGTCGGCGGCCTTGCGGATGCTCTCGTCGGCGGCGATCGGCACGTCGACGCGGCGTCGAACCTGCGCCAGCTCCTCGACGGTCGCGCAGGGCTGCTCGAGGTATTCCAGCGGGCCGAGCGCTTGGGCGGCCGCGACGGCCTCGTCGACGGTCCAGCCGCCGTTGGCGTCCACCCGCACCGTCGGGACCCGGTCGCGCACGGCGTCGACGCGGGCCACGTCGTCGGCCAGGGTCTGGCCAGGCTCGGCGACCTTCACCTTGGCCGTGCCCGCCCCGGGAAACCGCGCCAGCACCTCGGGTACCCCGGCGGCGGGCACGGCCGGCACGGTGGCGTTGATCGGGATGCGGTCGCGGCGCGGGGGCGGCGGCGGGCGATAGGCGGCCTCGATGCCGGCGGCCAGCCAGTGCGCGGCCTCGGCCGGCGGATACTCGACGAACGCCCCGAACTCGCCCCACCCGGCCGGGCCGTCGATCAGCGCGACCTCGCGGGTGGTGATGCCGCGGAACCGCACCCGCATCGGCAACGCCACCACGTGCAGGCGCTCCAGGAGGTCGTCCAGCGGGGGCGGGGT
This sequence comes from Mycobacterium sp. E1214, assembly GCF_001666755.1. Lineage (GTDB taxonomy): Bacteria > Actinomycetota > Actinomycetes > Mycobacteriales > Mycobacteriaceae > Mycobacterium. Next base: position 22,057 of record NZ_LZJC01000122.1, read on the forward strand.
CACCGGCCGTAGACCCGGCGTCCCGCCAGGTACGTCGCCCGCACGTCGAGGTCGGCGATCTGCTCGGGCGGCACTGCGCGCGGGTCCGCCGATAGCACCACCAGGTCGGCGTACTTGCCGACCTCCAGCGAGCCGACGATGTCGTCGGAGAACAGCTGCCACGCGGCGTCGATGGTTTGCGCGCGGATCGCCTGCTCCACCGTCAACCGCTCCTCCGGCGCCAGCACCCGACCGCTGGGCGCGGTGCGGGTGACGGCCACGCTGATGTTGCGCAGCGGCTCCTCGGGGGTGACCGGCGGGTCGTTGTGCAGCGAGATGCGCATCCCCGTCGCCACCGCCGAACCCGCGGGCATCCACCGGCTGCCCCGCTCGGGACCGAACAGGCCGTCGACGATGATGTCGCCCCAGTAGTGGATCTGGTCGACGAAGATGCTGCAGGTGACGCCGAGGTCGTGGGCCCGTCGCAGCTGCTCGGGCCGGATCGCGCCGACGTGCTCGAGGCGCAACCGGTGATCCTCGCGCGGATGGCGGCGCAGCACCTCCTCGTAGACGTCGAGGATGGTGTCCACCCCGGCGTCGCCCTGCACGTGGCAGGCCATCGGCCAGCCCAGCGGGAAGTACGCGCCGACGATCTCGCGCAGCTGCTCTTTCGTGTAATTGGCGCAGCCGCAGGAGCCGGGCACCACGCCGATGATCCGGGTGGCCTCGGTGTCCAGGTACGGGAAGGACAGGTCGATGTTGCCGATCCAGGGCGACCCGTCGACCCAGATCTTGATGCCGACCTGGCGCACGACGTCGTCGCCCTGGCCGGGCGTGGCGTCGGTGGCCATCTGGGGGTTGGAGATCTCGTAGGTGCGCAACCGGACCGTGAGGCGCTCGCGCAGCTGCTCGACCAGGGGCCGGAAGCCCGGGTCGAAGGCCATCTCCGAGCAGGTGGTCAGGCCGGCCCGGTTGAGGCGGGCGCACTCGGCGAGCAGCATCCGCGGGTAGTCGGCGAAGTCGATGGCGCCGCCCAGCAGCGGGAACACGGCGCCGGTCTCCTCGGCGGTGCCGTCGAGTTCGCCGTCGGCGCCGCGGCCGTACTTGGCGCCCTTGGGGTCGGGGGTGTCGCGGGTCAGGCCGTGCGCCCGGGCGGCGGTGGAGTTGAAGAACGCCTTATGCCCGGAGTTGTGCAGGATCACCAGCGGGCTGTCGGGCGCGACGCCGTCGAGCCAGCTCAGCGTGGGTTCGGGCAGACCGTTCTGCAGCAGCGGATCCCACCCGCTCAGGTAGGCGCCGTCGGCGCCGCGCCGGGCGACCTCGGCGTGGACCGCGTCGAGGACGTCGGCGGCCGCGCGCAGGGTGACCGGGCGGATGTCGACGAACCGGTCCGACAGCGCGACCGCCTCCATCAGCGGGTGCCCGTGCGCCTCGACGAATCCCGGCATGACGCAACCGTCACCGATGTCGACGGTCTGGGTGTCGGGGCCGACGAAGTCGGCGACGTCGGCGCGGGTCCCGACGGCGACGATGCGGCCGTCGGCGACCGCCAGCGCCTCGGCGGTGGGCCGCACCTCGTCGACGGTCAGGACGGTTCCGGTGACGACGAGATCTGCCTGGGCCATGGGGAGGGATCGTACTGATCGATGGTGTCCGCAAGGGGGTAGCTGACTGAAATTGCAACACGTTCTAGTCTTGGCGCATGAGTGACGATCTCCTGCGCCATCCCATTCATTCCGGACACCTGACCGTCGGTGCGCTCAAGCGCAACAAAGACAAGCCGGTGCTGCATCTCGGCGACACCACGTTGACCGGTGGGCAGCTCGCCGAGCGCATCAGCCAGTACATCCAGGCGTTCGAGGCGCTCGGTGCGGGCACCGGCGCGACCGTCGGGCTGCTGTCGCTGAACCGGCCCGAGGTGCTGATGATCATCGGCGCGGGCCAGACCCAGGGTTATCGCCGCGTGGCGCTGCACCCGCTGGGCTCGCTGGACGACCACGCGTACGTGCTGGGCGACGCGGGCGTGACGTCGCTGATCATCGACCCGAACCCGATGTTCGTCGAGCGGGCGCAGGGCCTACTGGAGAAGGTGCCCGGCCTCAAGCAGGTCCTGACGATCGGCCCGGTCCCCGAGGCGCTCGGCGATTCGGCGGTGGACCTGGTGGCCGAGGCGGCCAAGTATCCGCCGAAGCCGTTGGTGGCGGCCGATCTTCCGCCCGACCACATCGGCGGGATGGCCTACACCGGCGGCACCACCGGCAAGCCCAAGGGCGTGCTGGGCACCGCGCAGTCGATCACGACGATGACGACGATCCAGCTCGCCGAATGGGAGTGGCCGGAGAACCCGCGCTTTTTGATGTGCACGCCGCTGTCGCACGCCGGGGCGGCGTTCTTCGTGCCGACCATCATCAAGGGCGGCGAGCTGGTGGTGCTCACCAAGTTCGACCCCGCCGAGGTGCTGCGGGTGATCGAGGAACAAAAGATCACCGCGACCATGCTGGTGCCGTCGATGATCTACGCGCTGATGGACCACCCTGATTCGCACACCCGCGACCTGTCGTCGCTGGAAACGGTCTACTACGGCGCCTCGGCGATGAACCCCGTGCGGCTGGCCGAGGCCATCCGGCGCTTCGGGCCGATCTTCGCCCAGTACTACGGGCAGTCCGAGGCGCCGATGGTCATCTCGTATCTGGCCAAGAAGGACCACGACGAGAAGCGGCTCACCTCCTGCGGGCGGCCGACGCTGTTCGCCCGCACGGCGCTGCTGGACGCCGACGGCAACCCGGTGCCCCAAGGCGAGGTCGGCGAGATCTGCGTGTCCGGGCCGCTGCTTTCCGGCGGGTACTGGAACCTGCCGGAGGAGACGGCCAAGACGTTCAAAGACGGCTGGCTGCACACCGGCGACATGGCCCGCGAGGACGAGGATGGCTTCTGGTTCATCGTCGACCGGGTCAAGGACATGATCGTCACCGGCGGGTTCAACGTGTTCCCGCGCGAGGTCGAGGACGTCGTCGCCGAGCACCCGGCCGTCGCGCAGGTCTGCGTCATCGGCACGCCGGACGAGAAGTGGGGCGAGGCCGTCACCGCGGTGATCGTGCTGCGGCCCGACCATCCCACCGACGAGGACGCGGTGGCGCGGGTCACCGCCGAGATCCAGGCCGCGGTCAAGGAGCGCAAGGGTTCGGTGCAATCGCCCAAGCAGGTGATCGTCGTCGACTCGGTGCCGGTGACCGCGCTGGGCAAGCCCGACAAGAAGGCCGTGCGAGCGCGGTTCTGGGAGGGCGCGGGCCGCGCCGTCGGCTGAATCTGTGTCGCCGAGTGTGCGGCCGGGTCGAGCGTGAAGTTAGCTTCACGTTCGAGGTCGAGCGTGAAACCAGCTTCACGTTCGGGGCGCGGCGATCCCGGCGACGAGTAGGTCGAGCATGCGGCCGGTCTGCTCTGGGGAACCGCTGGCCAGAAAGGTGCCGACCAGGCTGGACACCACGTCGTCGGCCTGCACGTCGGGGCGCAGGCTGCCGTCCTCGGCGCCGGCCCGCAACAACAGGCCGACGGCGCCGACGATGCTGTCCCGGGTCTGGCCGGCGTGCATGGCGCCGGAGGCGAAGATCGCTTGCAGCGACTCGGCCATGCCGCGCTTGGCGGCGACGAAGCCGGCGTAGCGGTCCATCCACGCGCGCAGCGCGGCCTTGGGCGGGTGCCGGTCCAGTAGCTGCCCCGCCGCGGCCGCGACGTCGGCCAGCTCGGCCCGGTAAATCGCCTCGACCAGCGCCTCGCGGCTGGGGAAGTGCCGATACAGCGTGCCGATGCCCACCCCGGCGTCGCGGGCGATCGATTCCAGCGACACGGAGCGCCCGGCGGCGGCGGCGAACGCCGCCGCCGCCACCTCGAGCAGCCGCTCGCGGTTGCGGCGCGCATCGGATCGGTCAGCCAAGCGGAGGCACCTCCATTTCTGTTACGCTGCGTCAAGCGGAGGACCCTCCGCATCTCTCCAGTCTGACACGAGAGAGCGCTATGACCACCCCAGCACCGGCCGGCGGCACCGGCACCATCGGCACCGATGAGGTCGCGCGCATCGGCTACGGCGCCATGCAACTGGCCGAGGCCACACCCGAGGACGCGGCGACGGTGTTGCGCCGCGCCGTCGAACTCGGCGTCAACCACCTCGACACCGCGTCGTTCTACGGCCCCGGCGAGGTCAACCGCCGCATCCGCGCGGCGTTGGCGCCCTACCCGCAAGAGCTCGTCATCGTCAGCAAGGTCGGCGCCCGCTTCACCGGCGAAGAACCGACACCGCTGGCCGCAGCGCAGAAGCCGGCCGAGCTGCGTGCCGCTGTCGAGGACGACCTGCGCCAGCTCGGCCTCGACTGCGTTCCCGTGGTCAATCTGCGCCGGATGGACCTGGGCCCCGGCGTGGCCGCCGAGGGTGATCAGGACGTCGACCTCGACGACCAGCTGGCGGAGATGATCGCCCTGCGCGACGAGGGCAAGATCGGCGCGATCGGGATCAGCGCAGTGCCGCTCGACGTGCTGCGGCGCGCGGCCCCGGCGGGCATCGCGTGCGTGCAGAACGCCTACAGCCTGTTGGACCGCTCGCAGGAGAATGCGTTGGAGTTCTGCGCGTCCGAGGGCATCGCGTGGGTGCCGTTCTTCCCGCTCGGGTCGGCGTTCGCCGGCCTGCCCAGCGTCGCCGACGACCCGGTGGTGGCCGAGATCGCCGCAGCCCAGGGCGCGACGCCCGCCCAGGTGGGGCTCGCCTGGCTGCTAGCCCATTCCCCGAACACGCTGTTGATCCCCGGCACCCGCTCCGTCGCGCACCTCGAGGAGAACGTCGGCGCGGGCGGCGTCACCCTGGATCTCGACGCGCTGAAACGGCTGGACGCCCTCGGTTCGACGCGGGGACACGCCCACGGCGTCGACGCCTTCCAGAGGTAACGTCGCTGCCTATGGCGAGCGGTGATCGCATCCGACCCCCGTGGTGGCTGAAGCCGGCCAACCGGCTCTTCATCCGGATGTCCAAGCTGGGACTGAGGTTCGGCGGCGAGAGCCCGGTGGTACTGACGGTGCCGGGGCGCAAGTCCGGACGCGAACGCGCCACGCCGGTGACACCCATGACGGTCGAGGGCAGGCAGTACGTCGTCGCCGGCTTCCCGGGCGCCGACTGGGTGGCCAACGTGCGGGCCGCCGGCACCGCGACGATCGCCCGCGGCCGGCAGGTGCAACGGGTGCGGATGGCCGAGCTGTCGGCCGACGCCGCCCGGCCGATCCTGCGGGCCTTCCCGGCCGAGGTGCCCACCGGGGTGGGATTCATGAAACGGGCGGGCCTGGTCACCGACGGCACCGCCGAGGAGTTCGAGGCGCTGGCCGGGCGCTGCGCGGTGTTCCGGCTGGACCCGGCATAGGAGCGGAAACACTTGACCGACAACCCCTTTCACGCTGAGCACTGGCGACCGGTCGACGGATTTGCCGACCTGACCGACATCACCTACCACCGGCACGTGCGCGACGCCACGGTCCGGGTCGCGTTCGACCGCCCCGAGGTGCGCAATGCGTTCCGGCCGCACACCGTCGACGAGCTCTACCGGGTGCTCGACCACGCCCGGATGTCACCCGACGTCGGCGTGGTGCTGCTGACCGGCAACGGGCCGTCCCCGAAGGACGGCGGCTGGGCGTTCTGCTCCGGCGGCGACCAGCGCATCCGCGGCCGCTCCGGCTACCAATACGCCAGCGGGGAAACCGCCGACACCGTTGACGCGGCACGCGCCGGCCGGTTGCACATCCTCGAGGTGCAACGCTTGATCCGATTCATGCCCAAGGTGGTGATCTGCCTGGTCAACGGCTGGGCGGCCGGCGGCGGGCACAGCCTGCACGTGGTCTGCGACCTCACCCTGGCCAGCCGCGAGCACGCGCGCTTCAAGCAGACCGACGCCGACGTCGGCAGCTTCGACGGGGGCTACGGCAGCGCGTATCTGGCCCGCCAGGTCGGGCAGAAGTTCGCCCGCGAGATCTTCTTCCTCGGGCGGCCCTACACCGCGCAGCAGATGCACCAGATGGGCGCGGTCAACGCCGTCGTCGACCACGCGGAGCTGGAGAACGAAGCGATCCAGTGGGCCGCCGAGATCAACGCCAAATCGCCGCAGGCGCAGCGCATGCTCAAGTTCGCCTTCAACCTGCTCGACGACGGCCTGGTGGGCCAGCAGCTGTTCGCCGGCGAGGCCACCCGCCTGGCCTACATGACCGACGAGGCCGTCGAGGGCCGCGACGCCTTCCTGGAAAAGCGCGACCCCGACTGGACCCCCTTCCCGCGGTATTTCTAGTGCCCGCGGCCGGGGGCGGATCCCCCGCCCCTAGACTCGCCGCCTGTGAGTAAGAGTCCGCTGCGCCGCCTCACCGATCAGGTCGTGCTGGCCACGATGCGCCCGCCGATCGCGCCGCAGGTGCTGCTCAACCGCCCCCCGATCAGGCCCATCGAGCTCGACGGCAAGCGGATCGTGCTCACCGGCGCGTCGTCGGGCATCGGCGAGGCCGCCGCCGAGCAGTTCGCCCGGCGGGGCGCCACCGTGGTCGTCGTCGCCCGCCGCCAGGACCTGCTCGACGCGTTGGCCGGCCGGATCGCGGCCGCCGGCGGCAGCGCCATCCCGATCTCCTGCGACCTGTCGGATTTGGACGCCGTCGACGCGCGGGTCGCCGACGTGCAGGACCGCCTCGGCGGGGTCGACATCCTAATTAACAACGCCGGCCGCTCCATCCGCCGGCCGCTGGCCGAGTCGCTGGAGCGCTGGCACGACGTCGAGCGCACCATGGTGCTCAACTACTACGCCCCGCTGCGGCTGATCCGCGGGTTCGCGCCCGCCATGCTGGAGCGCGGGGACGGCCACGTCATCAACGTGTCGACGTGGGGTGTGCTGTCGGAGGCCTCGCCGCTGTTCGCGGTGTACAACGCGTCCAAGGCCGCCCTGTCGGCGGTGAGCCGGGTCGTCGAGACCGAGTGGGGCCGCGACGGCGTGCACTCGACCACGCTGTACTACCCGCTGGTCGCCACGCCGATGATCGCCCCGACGAAGGCCTATCAGGGCATGCCGGCGCTGACGTCGCAGGAGGCCGCCGAGTGGATGATCACCGCGGCCCGCACCCGGCCGGTGCGTATCGCGCCGCGGATGGCGATCGCCGCCAAGGCGCTCGACACGGTGGGGCCCCGTTGGGTCAACGCGATCCTGCAACGCCAGAGCATCCAGCCGGCGTCGGGGTAGCCGGCCGCGTTCGTGCTAGACACGAACCATGGAGATCCTGGCAAGCCGGATGCTGCTCCGGCCGGCGGACTACGAGCGGTCGGTGGCCTTCTACCGCGACCAGATCGGGCTGGCGATCGCCCGCGAATACGGTGCGGGCACAGTGTTTTTCGCGGGCCAGTCGCTGCTGGAGCTGGCCGGGTTCGGCTCCCCGGACCATTCCCGCGGCCCGTTCCCCGGCGCGCTGTGGTTGCAGGTGCGCGACGTCGAGGCGACGCAGGCCGAGCTGATCGGGCGCGGGGTGGCGATCGCGCGCGAGGCGCGGCGGGAACCGTGGGGCCTGCACGAGATGCACGTGACCGACCCGGACGGGATCACGCTGATCTTCCTCGAAATCCCCCCTGAGCACCCACTACGCCGCGACACCCGAGGTGAACAAAAGGGAAACGCCGGTTAACTGAGAGGTAACATCTGGCGACGGTTCAAGGTACACCCGCATTTCGCCAGTTCCCCCATTCGACAATGGGACTCCCCTACCACCAGAATCGGGCGATGTGAACATCCAATTGTTCCTCTTGATCATTGTCGTAATCACGGCACTGGCTTTCGATTTCACGAACGGCTTCCACGACACCGGCAACGCGATGGCGACCTCGATCGCCAGCGGCGCGCTCAAGCCCAAGACGGCGGTCGCGCTCTCGGCGGTGCTGAACCTCGTGGGCGCGTTCCTGTCCACGGCCGTCGCCGCCACGATCGCCAAGGGTCTGATCGACTCCAGCATCGTGTCGCTCGAGTTGGTCTTCGCCGGCCTGGTGGGCGGCGTGGTGTGGAACCTGCTGACCTGGCTGCTCGGTATCCCCTCCAGCTCGTCGCACGCGCTGATCGGCGGCATCGACGACGCCACCATCGCGGCCGTCGGCGCGCACGGGGTCATCTGGAAGGGCGTGGTCTCCAAGGCCATCATCCCGGCCGTCGTCTCGGCGATCCTGGCGATCATCGTCGGCGCCGTCGCGACCTGGCTGGTGTACCGGATCACCCGCGGCGTCCCGAGCAAGCGCAGCGAGGCCGGCTTCCGGCGCGGCCAGATCGGCTCCGCCTCGCTGGTCTCGCTGGCGCACGGCACCAACGACGCCCAGAAGACCATGGGCATCATCTTCCTGGCCCTGATCTCCTACGGGTCGGTCAGCAAGAACGCGGCCATGCCGCCGCTGTGGGTGATCGTCAGCTGCGCGCTGGCGATGGCGACCGGCACCTACCTGGGCGGCTGGCGGATCATCCGCACCCTGGGCAAGGGCCTGGTGGAGATCCAGTCGCCGCAGGGCATGGCGGCCGAGTCCTCCTCCGCCGCGGTGATCCTGCTCTCCGCGCACTTCGGTTACGCGCTGTCGACCACGCAGGTGTGCACCGGCTCGGTGCTGGGCAGCGGGCTCGGCAAGCCGGGCGGTGAGGTCCGCTGGGGCGTCGCCGGCCGCATGGGCGTGGCGTGGCTGGTCACGCTGCCGCTGGCCGGGCTGGTCGGCGCGGTCACCTACTGGATCGTGCACTCGATCGGCGGGTACCCCGGCGCCATCATCGGCTTCCTGCTGCTGGTCGCGGTGTCGGCCACCATCTACATCCGGTCGCGCAAGGTCAAGGTCGACCACAACAACGTCAACGACGACTGGAAGGGCGACCTGACCGCCGGGCTCGACGAGGCGTCCAGCGCCCAGCTGCCGCCCACCAACGGTGCCGGCCCCACCGCCGGCGCCGGCACCACGGCGCCCCGCTCCGGCTCCGACGACCCGACCGTGAAGGCGAGCGCATCATGAGTCACTTCAGCGACTGGTTTAACTACCAGGCCAGCATCAAGATCCTGATCTTCTCCATGCTGGCCGGTGCAGCGCTGCCCGGGTTGTTCGCGGTGGGCATCCGGCTGCAGGCGGCCGGCTCCGGCGACATCAGCCTGAACGGCAGCGAGGGCGGCCAGCGCAACCCCGCCCTGACCGCGGCCGCCTGGGTGATCTACGGGTTGGTCGTCGCGGTCATCCTCTTCGCGCTGTTGTTCATCGCCCGCGAGTTCATCGCGCATCACACCGGGTACCCGTTCCTGGGGGCAAAAGCCAAGTAACATCGGCAGATGCCCACCGAGTTGCCGAACCGAACGCCGGGGGGAGCTGGAGCAGCGTGAACGGATTTCTGCATTCCGTGGTGTCGTGGCTGCGGGCGGGATACCCCGAGGGCATCCCCGCGACCGACACCTTCCCGGTGCTGGCCTTGCTGAGCCGCCGGTTGTCCAACGACGAGGTCAAGGCCGTCGCGCAGGAGCTGATGCAGCGTAACGAGTTCGACCACGTCGACATCGGGGTGCTGATCACCCAGATCACCGACGAGCTGCCGGCGCCCGCCGACGTCGAGCGGGTCCGCGAGCGGCTGGCCGCGCAGGGCTGGCCGTTCGACGACGATCCCGCCGAGGATCGCGCATAGCCGTACTGCGCGCCCTCACCGTTTCACCGGGATCGGCCGCGTCCTCGTTGCTGCCGGCCCTGCAACGGGTCCTCGACGGCCGCGACTCCGCCCTGGTGACGGTGGCGCCCGACGACGATCGGGCGGCGGGCGCCCTGCGGGTGGGCGAGGACATCGACGACGACGTCGCCCTGGTCGCGACGACGTCGGGAACCACCGGCGCCCCCAAAGGCGCGTTGCTGACGGCCGCGGCTTTGACGGCCAGCGCGACAGCCACCCACGACCGGCTGGGCGGGCAGGGCGCCTGGCTGCTCGCGCTGCCGCCCTACCACATCGCGGGCGTGCAGGTCCTGGTGCGCAGCGCGATCGCCGGCTCGGTGCCGGTGGAGCTGGACGTCAGCGCCGGCTTCGACGTCGCCCGACTGCCCGCCGCCATCCGACAGTTGCGCCCCGGGCGCCGCTACACCTCGCTGGTGGCGGCCCAGCTGGCCAAGGCGCTCGCCGAGCCGGCCGCCGCCGCCGCGCTCGCCGAACTCGACGCGGTGCTGCTCGGCGGCGGCCCCGCCCCGCGCCCCGTCCTGGACGCTGCCGCGGCAGCGGGCGTCACCGTGGTGCGCACCTACGGCATGAGCGAGACCGCGGGGGGCTGCGTGTACGACGGCGTCCCCCTGGACGGCGTGCGGCTGCGGGTCGACGACGGCCGCATCGTCCTCGGCGGCGCGACCCTGGCCAAGGGCTACCGCAACCCCGTCACGCCGGACCCGTTCGCCGAGCCCGGCTGGTTCCGCACCGATGACCTGGGGTCGGTCGACGCCGCCGGGCTGCTCACCGTGCTGGGCCGCGTGGACGACGCGATCAGCACCGGCGGGCTGACCGTGCTGCCGCAACCGGTCGAGGCCGCGCTGTGCAGCCACCCCGCCGTCGCCGACTGCGCGGTGTTCGGGCTGGCCGACGACCGGCTGGGCCAGCGGGTGGTCGCCGCCGTGGTGGTCGCGGACGGCTGCCCGGCGCCCACCCTGGACGCGCTGCGCCGCCACGTCGGCCGCACCCTCGAGGCCACGGCGGCGCCCCGCGAGCTCCACCTCGTCGACGCCCTGCCGCGGCGCGGCATCGGCAAGGTCGACCGCGCGGCGCTGGTGCGCCGCTTCGCCGGCGATCAATAAGCTGACCGTCCGTGAGGGTCGCTGGACGGGAGGCGCTGGCCGCGGCGGCCGGGGCGACGCTGGTGGCGGCGGCGGTCGCGCTGCCGCTGCTGGATCGGGGTTCCCGGCCGCGCCGCGACCTCGGCCCGCAGCGGCTCGCCACGCACGCGCAGGCGACGCCGATCTTCGGCGAGTGGGAGGTGCACGTCGGCTGGGGCACCGGCCCCGCCGTCGCGCTGGCGGTCGCCGCGGTGCTGTGGGGACCCGCTCTGGCGCAACGGGTCTCGTGGCGGACGCTGACGCTCGGCGCGTGGGCCACCGGCTGCGTGTGGGCCTTCGCGCTGGCGATGATCGACGGCTGGCAGCGCGGCTTCGCCGGCCGGTTGACCACCCGCGACGAGTACCTGTTCGAGGTGCCGCGCATCACCGACATCCCCGCGACGTTGCGCACCTTCGCCAGCCGAATCGTCGACTATCAACCGGACTCGTGGACCACCCACGTCTCCGGGCACCCGCCGGGCGCGCTGCTGACGTTCGTCTGGCTGGACCGCATCGGCCTGCACGGCGGCGCCTGGGCCGGGTTGTGGTGCCTGCTGGTCGGGTCGAGCGCGGCGGCCGCCGTGGTGGTGGCCGTGCGCGCGCTGGCCGACGAAGAGACCGCCCGCCGCGCCGCCCCGTTCGTCGCCGTCGCGCCGACGGCGATCTGGGTCGCGGTCTCCGCCGACGGCTACTTCGCCGGGGTGGCGGCGTGGGGCATCGCGTTGCTGGCCGTCGCGGTGCACCGCGCGGTCCGGTTTCCCGCACTGACCGCCGCCGCCGCGGGACTGCTGCTGGGCTGGGGAGTGTTCTGCAACTACGGCCTGGGGCTGATGGGGTTGCCGGCCGTCGCGGTGCTGGCGTCGGCCCCCGGCTGGCGCGCGGCGCGGCGGGCGCTGGTGCCGGCGATGCTGGCCGCGGTGGCGGTCGCGGTCGCCTTCGCCGCGGCGGGGTTCAACTGGTTCGACGGCTACACCCTGGTCCAGCGACGCTATTGGCAGGGCATCGCGAACGACCGGCCGTTCCAGTACTGGGGCTGGGCCAACCTGGCGGCGGTGGTGTGCGCGATCGGGCTGGGCGGCGTGGCCGGGGTCGCGCGGGCGTTCGACGGCGCCGCCCTGCGGCGCCGCTCGGGATTTCACCTGGTGCTGGTGGCCATGCTGGCCGCGATCGTGTGCGCGGACCTGAGCATGCTCAGCAAGGCCGAGGTGGAACGGATCTGGTTACCCTTCACCGTCTGGCTCGTCGCGGCGCCCGCGCTGGTGCCGCGCGCCCCGCGCCTGTGGCTGGCGCTCAACGCCGCCGGGGCGCTGCTGGTGAACACCGTGGTGCTCACCCACTGGTAGGGCCGGCTGGTAGGGCGGGCTAGAGCCCCGCCGCGCGGGTCACCCGCGCGAACCGGCTGCCGGGCGCGCAGGCGCGGCGCACCACGGCGACGTCGGCCACCACGTCGATGTCGGCCAGCTGCTGCACCGTGGCGACCTCGATCCCGCTGTCGCGCAACGCCCGCAGCGTCAGCTCCCCGGTGTCGGCCCGCGACATCGGGACGCCGCGCAGGCATTCGGCCATCGCGGGCGACGCCACGCCGAGCACCCACCAACCGCCGTCGGCCGCCGGGCCCAGGACGGCCGGTGCGTCGAGCAGCCGGCGCGCGCAGCCGCCCAGCAGGTCGGCCGTCACCTGCGGGGTGTCCATCCCGATCTGCAGCACCGGGAACCCGGTGGCGGCGTCGGCGTGCGCGTTGGCCAGGCGCGCGGCGAAGTCGGCGCCGCGCTGAGCGATGACCGTGAAGTCGCGCAGCCGCTGCCGGATGTCGGCCGCCGCGGCCGCCTGCTCCAGGTCGCCGGTCAACGCCACCACCCGCGCGGCCACCGGCGCGGCGGCCACGGCGTCCAGCGTGTCCAGCAGTGCGGCGGCGGCGATCTCGGCGGCCACCCGGTCCCCGACGGACGCCGCCAGCCGGGTTTTGGCGCGGCCCGGCTCGGGCGCCTTGGCGACCACCAGCGCGGTGACGTCCAGCGCCGTCACGAGATCACTTTCCAGAAGTCGAGGATCGCCGTGATGCTGCCCTTGAGCGAACCGCTGACCTTCGACTTGCCGCCCGTGCGCGGCCCGTAACTGATGTCGAACTCGACCACGCGCCAGCCGGCGGCCGCCGCGCGGACCAGCAATTCGAGGGGATACCCTGAGCGCCGGTCCGCGACCCCGAGGTCCAGCAGCGCCTCGCGGCGCGCGACCCGCATGGGCGCGACGTCGTGCACGGGCAGGCCGTGGCGGGTCCGCAACCGCCAGCTCATCACCACGGTGCCCACCCGGGCCACCCACGGCCAATGCAGCCCGGCGACCGGCCGGCGCCGCCCGGTCACCAGGTCGGCGCCGCGGCGCAGCTCGGCGACCAGCCGCGGCAAGTCCCCGGCGTCCATCGAGCCGTCGGCGTCGATGACGGCGACGATGGGGGTGCTCGCCGCGACGACGCCAGCGTGGACCGCCGCGCCGTACCCGGGCCGGGGCTCGGCGACGACCCGGGCGCCGTGCCGGCGCGCCACCGCGGCGGTGTCGTCGGTGCTGTTGTTGTCGACCACCAACGCGTGGTAGCCCGCGGGGATCGCCGCCAGCACCGCCGGCAGCGACTCCTCCTCGTTGAGGCAGGGCAGCACCACCGTGACCTCGTCGGCCCCGCGGTCCGGCCCTGCGAGCTCAGAACCCGTGGCGACCTCCGCTGCGCGGCTCCTGCGGGACCGCCGGCTGCGTCGGCACGACGGGTTGCCGCGTCTGCGTCGGCAGCGGCGCCTGGGTGGTCGGCTTGGGCGGGCTCGGGACGGTGGTCGGCGCCTCGTGCGTGGTCGTCGGCGGCGAGTACGTCGTCGTCGGCGCTTCGGAGGTGGTGGTCGGCACCTCGTGTGTGGTGGTCGTGGGCGCGACCGTGGTGGTGGGCTGGGTCGTCGTCGTGGGCGGGACCGTCGTCGTCGGCGGGGTCGTCGTCGTCGGCGGGACCGTCGTCGTGGTCGGCGGGGTCGTGGTCGTCGGCGGGGATTTCGTCGTCGTCGGCGGCGGGTACGGGGGGTACGGGTTGTACGGCGGGTAGTTGGGCCGCCACCCCGGGAACGGGATGGGGATCGGCACCGGCACCGGCACCAGCGGGTTCGGGCCGGGCCCGTAACCGGGCACTCCCGGCTCCAGCGGCGCCTCGGGCACGGGGTTCTGCGGCACTGGCTGTGGCGCCGGGCCACCGCCCGTCGGGGCGGACACGGTGCCGCCCTGGAAGCCGGCGTTGGGCTGGTCCACCGGGGGCGGCGGCACCGGCGCCTGCTGCTGCGAGGGCAGGATCGGCAGGAACTTGCCCGGGGCGGCGTTCTGCACGCCGACGACGGGCTGCTGGCTGGCGGTGGGCCGCACGGCGATGGCGATCGCGGCCGCCAGCGACGCGAGTCCCACGACCGCGAAGGCGATGACGGCGTTGCCGATCAGCAGCGAGCGCCGCGACAGCCGCGCCGGCTCGGCGGCGTCCTCGTCGTCACCCTCGGCGTAGCCCTCTGCGTAGCCCTCGTCGTCGTAGTCGTAATCGTCGTAGCCGCCCAGGGCGCCGCCGTCGTCGGCCATCGAGTAGGCCAGCTGCTGGTCCTCGGGATCGGCGAACTCGCCCTGGGGAACCACGGCCGTCTCGTCGCCGGTCAGCCCCGCCGCCGGGGCCATCGCCGTCGCGTCGCCATACCCGCCGACCGCCGGCGCCATCGCCGTCGCGTCGCCATACCCCCCGACCGCCGGCGCCAGCGCCGTCGCGTCGCCGGCCAAGCCGACCGCCGGGGCCATCGCGGTGGCGTCGCCGGCGGTGAAGGCCGCGGGCGCGGCGGCGATCGCCGCGCCGCGCGCCAACGCGAAGGTGGGGTCGTCGGCCACCTGCACCCGCATCGTCGAGCCGTCGCGCAGCTCCTCGGCGACCCGGTTCAAATCCGGGGACGCCCCCAGGAGCAGCACGTCGTCGGGGAAGTCCGGGCGGGCGCTCAGGTTCGCCATCATCGTGTTGAGCGCGGCGGTGGAGTCGGCGCTCGACGCGCCCGCGAGCGGCCGGGTGGCCAACACCGTCGGTGGGGCGTCGGGGTCGCCGGCGGCGGGATCGACCAGCGACAGCGTCGCCGTGGCGTCGTCCATCACCAGCGCCGCGCCGGGGTGCCCGGCCGCGCGCATCAGCGCGGCCACGGCCTGCGACTCCGAGAGCACCCCCACGTTGTGCACTCCGGAATCCTCGAGCGCGCGCCGCAGGGCGTCGGCGCTGGTGCGATCCGTCCAGCACACCCGGGTGCCCACCAGCCGGTGGTTCTCACCGGCCAGCAACCGGTTGGTGCCGGCCACGGTCTCGGTCAGCTTTGCGATGGGGTTGTCCGCCAGGTCGACGACGGACTGGTCGATCACGCCCGCGCTCTGCGCCCCCGACCCGACCAGCGCCAAGCGGGCGACGGGGCCCGTGACCGCAACCCCCAACACGACGTCCATACCGGTTCTCCTTCGGCCGGCCACCCCACGACCAGCAATCTCCCGGCATCATTAAACTTGCGATACCGTCGGCAGTATCACTCATTCGAGAGGTTCGCCTACTAGCGCAGCGTAACCAGCTTCTCGCACGCCGGGCCGGTCGCCGCGGATCCGCCCTGCTGAGCGACGGTGCCACGGCGTCCGAACGGAGAATATGTTCGCAACCCAGCGGTGCAGCCGGTTCGGCGGGGTGATCCCTCGCCGGCGAGCCGAACGCGCGCCACACGCAACCATCCTTGACTCCCGGGGGGCATGGTGAGCCAGATCAGCGACGAGGCGCCGACCGGCCCCATCTCCGGGCCGCCGGGGCCGGCACAGCAAACGCCGCGGGCCCGCATCGCCCGCGCCGCCGGGCCCGGCGCCGGGCGCCGCGGCAACCTCGCCGCCGACCTGACGGGCGTGGTGCTGGTGGTCGTGGCCCTGTTCCTGCCGTGGAACCTGTACTTCGGCCTGGGCATCCCGGACAGCAACACGACCGTGTTCGTCGTGCTGCTCGGCGTGACGCTGCTGTCCGTCGTCGCCTTCGCCGTAGCCGGGTCCTGGCGATCGGGCGGCGCGCCGTTGAACCCGCGCACCGCCGGCCTGATCCGGTTGCTGCTCAACGTGCCCTACCTGACGCTGGTGCTCGGGTTCGTGGCGTTCGACGCGGCCCAGACGGTGCGGTTCGGCGGCACGGTCGCCATCCCCGGCGGGGTGGGCCCGGGTGCCTGGGTGGGCGCCGCCGGCGCGCTGGTGGGCGCGCAGGCCCCGAGCACCGGCGCCCACGCGGGGCCGTTGCCCGCCGGCGAAGAGCGCACCGGCTGGCACGCGACCGCCCGCGTCATCGGCTACGTGTCCATGCTGGCCGCCGCCCTCAGCTTCGGCTTCAACCTGTACTGGCGGGTGCGGTACGCGCTGCAAAGCCCCAACGGCGCGGGCGATTTCGGCAAGCAGAATGTCGCCGTCATCGCCACCGCCGTGGTCTACGGAGTGGTCGCGCTGGCCGCGGTCCTGGTGGCCTCCCGATGGCTGCTGCGCGGCACCCGCGCCGCGCAACTGGCGACCGTGGCGCTGGGATCCTCGGCCCTGGTCGCCGGGGTCGTGGTGTGGGTCCTGCCGGTGGGACGGGACCTCGACGCGTTCCACGGCATCGCGCAGAACACCTCGACCGCCGGTGTCGGGTTCGAGGGCTACCTGGCGTGGGCGGCCGGCGCCGCGATCTTCGCGCGCGGCGCGCTGCTGGGTGCGCGCACCGCCGCGCCGGCCGAGGAGGCGGCGTGGCGGGCGGCGGCCCGGCACGGGTTGCTGCTGATCGGGGTGTGGAGCGTGGGCTCGATGCTGATGCGGATCACCGACCTGCTGGTGGGCATCAGCCTGAACTACCCCTTCTCCCGCTACGACAGCGTGGTGCTGGCCGGGTTCGACCTCGTCACCGCCGCGCTGTCGCTGTGGGTGCGCGCCCGGCTGGCCCACGCCTCGGCGCGCCCGGTGGCGGCGCTGTGCGGGCTGGTCGCCACCCTCGGCGTGGCCCGGGTGGTCGTCGGGGTCGCGCTGGCGCCGCGGTTCGCGGATTCGCCCAATTCGCCGGAGCAACACCCGGTGTACGGCAACAACCTGGCCCAGCAGATCACCAGCACCTTCGATCTCACGCTGGTCGGGGTGGCGCTGGGCGTCGTCGCGGCCACCCTCGTCGCCGGCCGGCTGAGCGGCCGGCGGCGCAATCGTCGCGCGCGGCCCGCTGCCGGACGCCCGGGCGGGCGGCCCGGCGCGCGCCGCCGACGTCCTGGGTTTCCGCGCGGCCGTCGACCCGGTGGAGGGGTTGCGCGGCTTCGCGT
>NZ_LZJC01000123.1 GCF_001666755.1 Mycobacterium sp. E1214
GGGCGGCGGCCCCCCGGCCGCCGCCGCGCCGCCGGCCTCGCAGCGCACCCGCCAGTCGACCCCCAGCGCGTCCTTGAGCGCCTCGGCGATGACGTCGGCGTTGCGCTGCTCGCAGAGCCGCTTGGCCAGCGGCGCCGACTCGTGGCTGAGCACCAGCGTGTTGCCGTCGAGCGCCCGCACGGTGGCACCGGCCAGCATCACCTCGGTGGTGCGGCTGCGCTGGCGGACCTTGTCGCGCACGGTCGGCCACATGGTCCGCACCGCCGCGGCGTTGAGCTCGCCCGGGGCCGCCCGCCGCCCGGGGAGCCGGGCCGGTCGCGCCGACGCACCGGGAACCCCCGCCCGATCCGGCCTCCGCGCAGCGCGACGAAGAGGAGCACATGCTCGCCGAGGCCGGCCGCGACGAGCCGGCGGGGCCGCGCCGCGACCCCGAAGAGGTCGCCCTGGAGCTACTGCAGAACGAGCTGGGCGCCCGCCGCATCGACGGCGGCTAGCTCGCCGCGGGCGCGGTTCACGGCGCCCACCACGGACGCAGCGGCAGGCCGTGGTCGTCCGCCGCGTCGACCTTGGTGGCCAGCACGTGGTGTAGCTGGAGGTTGTTCTGCTCGAACGCCACCCGCGACGCCGCCATGTACAGCCCCCACACCTTCGCGGTCGGCAGGCCGACCTCGGCCACCGCAACGTCCCAGTTCCGCACCAGGTTTGCGCACCAATCGCGCAACGTCATCGCGTAGTGGTGCCGGAAGTTCTCCGTGTGCAACACCTCGAACCCGACGTCCTCGATCTCGGTGGTGATGCGTCCCGACCCGGTGAGCTCCCCGTCCGGGAACACGTAGCGGTCGGTGAACCCGCCCGCGAACGACGTCGACGAGTTGTCGCTGCGGGTGATGCAGTGGTTGAGCAGCAGACCGCCGGGCCGCAGCTTGGCATGCAGGAAGCCGAAGTAGGCGGGGTAGTTCTTGACGCCGATGTGCTCGGTCAGGCCGATGGACGACACCGCGTCGAACCCGCCCTCGCGCACGTCGCGGTAGTCGGTATGGCGCACCTCGGCCAGCGCGTCGAGCCCCTCGGCGCGGATCGCCTGCCGCGCCCACTTCGCCTGCTCGGCCGACAGGGTCGCGCCGATCGCGCGGACCCCGCGGCGCGCCGCGTAGCGCACCATGCCGCCCCAACCGCAGCCGACGTCCAGCAACCGGTCGCCGGGCCGCAGTCGCAGCTTGTCGAAGACCAGCCGGTACTTGTTGTCCTGTGCCTCCTCCAGCGTCGCGCCGGCGTCGGCGTAGACCGCGCAGGTGTAGGTCATCGACGGCCCCAACACCCACTCGTAGAAGCTGTTCGAGACGTCGTAGTGGTGATGGATGGCCTCGGCGTCGCGGCTCTTGGTGTGCATCAGCCCGTCGGCGACCCGTCGCCACCGCGGTCGGGTCTCCTGCGGCGGCGGCGCGATCGGCACCAGCCGCTCGACCCCCAGCGACCGCACGACCTGCGCCAGCACCCGCGCCGGGGGCCGCTTGAACTGCACCCGGTCGGTCAGCGTCTTGAGCAACTCGTAGGGGTCGCCGGGATGCACCCCGCAGGGCTGCAGGTCACCCGCGACGTACGCGCGGGCCAGGCCGAGCTCGCCCGGCGCCGTGGCCAGGTAGGTGGCCCCGCGGGGGGTCCGCAGCTCCAGGCCGAGCTCGGCGTCCGCACATCCCGCGGTGCTGCCGTCATAGGCGGTGAACTTCAACGGGTGGCGGCCGGTCGCGGCGAAGATCTCCAGGATCTGCGCCATGGTGAGTTTGCCGCTGCTGGTACGGAACGGTTCCCGCGTCGTCGTCATCGCCGTTGTACCGCCTTTGCGTAGAGATCGAGAAGACGGGCATGGGGATCGTAAGCCTTCTTGACCGTGCTGTAGGCCTCGCCGCCGTACAACTCGGCGAAATCGTCGCGGGAGTAGAAGGAGTCGGAGTACAGCGATTTGTGCCCGTCGAGCTCGCTCACCTTCGCCTCGATGGCGCGGTTGGTCGCGCCCGCCGCGCTCCCCTCCGGCCCGGCGGGTACCGAGGACCAGAAGCCGACGTTGACGTAGGTGCGGTCCGGCCGCATCGGGTACAGCGGCCAGCCGTCGGGATCGCGTAACCGCACCGGGCACAACCAGATCGGGGTGATCGGCACCGTGGCCGTGAACCATTCCAGGAAGTCGCAGGTCCGTTCGACCGGGACCTCGATGTCCTGCACCACCCGCTCACGCTCCGGGCGGCCGCGGCGCCGCTCGATCCGGTCCGACACCCCGAAACGGCGGTCCAGGGCAATGAGTTTCGAATAGACGCTGCTGCGCCGGTAGCGGCGCGGCCACCAACGCCGCACCCGCGGGTTCTGCAGGCCTAGCGCCCGGGAGCACCAGAACCAGTCGGTGTCCCAGCGCCAGAAGTAGTCGTGGATGGTCAGCCGGTCGTCTTTGACGGCGCCGTTCGCGCCGTCGTGGCGGATCGACTGGTAGTAGATCCCCGCCCCGGTGTAGTCGCTGACCGGTCCCGGGGTGGTGGTCCGCCGCCCGACGCACAGGTAGCTCTCGTCGGGCGAGAAGACCACCCCGTCGAGGTAGTCGACCGGCAGGCCGCCGTGGCCGCCGGTGTCGACGATGCGCTCCAGTGCCGCGAGCAGGTCGGGCAACGTGTGAAACCTGATGTGGCGCAGTGCCACAAACGGCGCGACGGGCTCCAGCTCGATCCGCAACCGCGTCGAATAACCCAGCGTCCCATAGGAATTCGGGAAGGCACGGAACAGGTCGGCATGCTGGGTGCGCGATGCGGTGACCAAATCCCCGGCGCCGGTGAGGATGTCCATCTCCAGCACCGACTCGTGGGGCAGGCCGTTGCGGAACGACGCGGACTCGATGCCCAGGCCGCTGACCGCGCCGCCCAGGGTGATGGTCTTCAGTTGCGGAACCACCAGCGGCGAAAGGCCGTACGGCAGGGTGGCGGCGATGAGGTCCGCATAGGTGCACATGCCGGCGACGTCGGCGGTGCGACCGTCGGCGTCCACGCCGAGGACGCCGGTCAGGCCCGAGGTGTCCAGGCCGGGCGCGTCGCGTTTGGCACGGGCGCGGAACAGGTTTGAGGTGGGTTTGGCCAGCCGGACGGCGGACGTCGCGGGAATCGATCGGTAACTCGCCAGCAACCGGTCGACGCCCGACTGGTGGGTAGAGAGTGCAGATCCGGGAACACCCACCAGAGATACCCTAGTCTTCGACACCGGCCCGTGCACCCGCGCGCGGGCCGCAGACGCGGGTGATCAGCACGCCACAATTCAAGGAGGATTCGCCGTGGGACAGGTGAGCGCAGAGAGCACGATCTTGATCAACGCCGAGCCCGGGGCCACCCTCGCCGCCGTCGCGGACTATCAGACGGTGCGCCCGAAAATCCTGTCTCCCCAGTACAGCGACTACCAGGTGGTGCAGGGCGGCCAGGGCCAGGGAACCGTGGCGAAGTGGAAGCTGCAGGCCACCAAGTCCCGGGTGCGTGACGTGCAGGCCGCCGTCGACGTCGCGGGGCACACCGTGATCGAAAAGGACGCCAACTCCTCGATGGTCACCAACTGGACGGTGGCGCCCGCGGGCCCCGGCTCCAGCGTGACCGTCAAGACCACCTGGACCGGCGCCGGCGGCGTCAAGGGCTTCTTCGAGAAGACCTTTGCGCCGTTGGGGCTGAAGCGAATTCAGGGCGAGGTGCTGGGCAACCTGAAGCGCGAACTGGAGACGCCGGGTAGCTAGCGGGCCTGCCCCTGCGAGGCCAGGAATCCCGCGACGCCGCGCACCAGGGCGTCGGCGTATTTCTGCCGGCCCTCCGCGGACTCCATCAGCGCCGAATCCGCGGGGTTCTTCATGTTGCCGCACTCGACGAGGATCGACGGGTACTGCGCCAGGTTCAGGCCGGTCAGGTCGGAACGCCCGTAGAGCCCGCTCTGCCCGATGTAGTTGGCCGGCGGAATGCCGGAGGCCTGCAACTGGTCTCGCATGATGCGCGCGTACTGCACCGACGGCCCGGCCTGCACCTGGTTGAGCGGCGGGGCCGAGTAGTTGACGTGGAAGCCCCGGCCCGACGGCGGTCCGCCGTCGGCGTGGATGCTCAGCACCGCGTTGGGGTGTAAGGCGTTGGCCGCGTTGGCGCGCTCGTCGACGCACGGACCCAGCCCGGTGTCGTTGGCGCGCGACAGGGCGGTGCGGACGCCGAGGGCGTTCAACTCGGCGCGCACCCGCAGCGCGGTGTCCCAGGTGAAGCTGTGCTCCATGTAGCCGGTGTTGGTGGCCGTGCCGCTGGTCTGGCAGTCCTTGGTGCCGCCGCGGCCGGTCGGCACCTGACGGTTGATGGAGCCGTCGTTGGAGCCGTTGTGGCCTGGGTCGATGAAGACGACCATGCCCGCGATGTTGGACGGGGCCGCCGTGGCGTTCGGGATGATCACTGTCGACGCGGCGACGATCATGCCGATGAGGGATCGGATGCCGACACGCCTGCTCACTGGTAGGTCCACGGCGCAAACCTAGCTCCGCGCGGTCTACGCTGGGTGTTTCGAATCGCCGGACAGACACGAGCGAAACCAACTCGAGACCAAGATGCGAGGGGACCGTCATGCAACCCGGAGGCGACATGTCGGCGCTGCTGGCCCAAGCCCAGCAGATGCAGCAGAAACTCATGGAGGCCCAGCAGCAGCTGGCGAACGCCGAGGTGCGTGGCCAGGCCGGCGGGGGCCTGGTCGAGGTCGTCGTCAAGGGCAGCGGCGAGGTGGTCGCGGTGAAGATCGACCCCCAGGTCGTCGACCCCTCGGACGTCGAAACCCTGCAGGACTTGATCGTGGGTGCCATGTCCGACGCCTCGGGGCAGGTCACCCGGATGGCGCAGGAGCGGCTGGGGGCGCTGGCCGGCGGCCTGGGTGGCCCGCCGGCGGGCCAGCCGCCGACCCAGATCCCGGGGCTTTGATCCCGCCGACATGTTCGAAGGACCCGTCCAGGATTTGATCGACGAGCTCGGCAAGCTGCCGGGGATCGGTCCGAAGAGCGCGCAGCGCATCGCCTTTCACCTGTTGTCGGTGGAGCCGCCGGACATCGACCGGCTGACCGCGGTGCTGGGCAAGGTCCGCGACGGCGTGCGGTTCTGCGCGGTGTGCGGCAACGTCTCCGACAACGAGCGCTGCCGCATCTGCGCCGATCCCCGCCGGGACGGTTCGCTGGTGTGCGTGGTCGAGGAGCCCAAGGACGTCCAGGCCGTCGAGCGCACCCGCGAATTCCGCGGCCGCTACCACGTGCTGGGTGGGGCGCTGGACCCGCTGTCCGGAGTGGGCCCCGACCAGCTGCGGATTCGCGAGCTGCTCAGCCGGATCGGGGCGCGGGTCGACGACGTCGACATCACCGAGGTGATCATCGCGACCGACCCCAACACCGAGGGCGAGGCGACCGCCACCTACCTGGTGCGGATGCTGCGCGACATCCCGGGGCTGACCGTGACGCGCATCGCGTCCGGGCTGCCGATGGGCGGCGACCTGGAATTCGCCGACGAGCTGACGCTGGGCCGCGCGCTGACCGGCCGCCGGGCGATGGCCTGACGCCGCTCAGCCCTTGGTGAGCTGAAACGCCCGGGTGACGGTCGAGCCCGGCTCGCCGCACCCCGCCGACATCGTCGTCCGGCCCTCGCCGGCCAGCGACACAGCGTCGAAGCTGTAGTCGACGGTCGCCGGAGCGGACGCCCCGTTGGCGCACGGCGCCTGGGCCGCCCCACTGTGGGTCCAGCGCCCGGCGACGAGGTCGAACTCCCAGCTGATCACGAAGTTCCCGCCGTCCTGCGACGTCGCCATTGTGCAGTCCGACCCGCACGGGGCGAACACCCACGCCGTCGTCTTGTCGTTGTCGGTGTAGAGCACGGTGTACCGGCCCATCGGGACCTCCGGGGCGGCGTGGGCGGGCGCCGCAGGCGCCAGCGCGGCCGCGACGACCAGGGCGCCGCCGACGACCCCCGGCCTCATCGCGCCGCCAGTCGTTCGCGGCGCAGCAACTCCACCTCGGGCAGCTCCAGCGGTGCCAGCTCACCCACCACCTTGCTCAGCAGCAGGTCGGCCAGTTCGGGGTTGCGGGCCAGACACGGCCCGTGCATGTAGGTCGCGACGACGCTGCCCTGCACCGCGCCGTCGACGCCGTCACCGGCCCGGTTGCCCGCGCCCTTGACGACCGCGCCCAACGGGGCCGCTGCGGGGCCCAGGGTGGTGCCGCCGCGGTGGTTCTCGAAACCGGTCAGGCGCTGCGTCAACCCGGCCAGCGCCGGCGTGGTCACCAGCTCGCCGATGGTGCGCGCGGCCTGCGGGACGGTGGTGGCGTCGAGCATGCCGACGCCGTCGACGCGCTCTCCCGCCGACGTCTCATACCAGTGGCCGAGCACCTGCACGGCGGCGCAGATCGCCAGCACGGGGGCGCCGCGCTCCGCCGCGCGCTGCAGGCCCGGGTAGCGCAGCAGGTGCCGGGTGGCCAGCCGTTGGGCGTAGTCCTCGGCCCCGCCGAGCGTGTACAGGTCGAGCGACTCGGGCACCGGGTCGTCGAGCGTGATCTCGACGACGTCGGCGGCGATGCCGCGCGCCCGCAGCCGTTGGCGCAGCACCACGGCGTTGCCGCCGTCGCCGTAGGTGCCCATCACGTCGGGGAGCACCAGCCCGATGCGCACCGGGTCAGCCACGGCGCGCCAACGCCCGTTGCAGCTGCAGGAACGCGGTGTAGTTGGCGACGACCTCGACCCGCCCGGGCGGGCACGACGCGATCGCGGCGACGGTGTCGTGCACCAGCGTGTGCGCGACACCCGCGTAGCCCAGGCGCACCGCGAGGTCGGTGCCCCGTTCACCGGCCGCCACGACTTGCCCTTTGAAGGCGTTTCCTACGTGCTCGAAGCGCACGTCCCACAACCAGGACAGGTCCTCCCCGTCGGGCACCTGCCCGTTGACGGCGATCACCACCCCGGCCGCGTGCTTGTCCACCATCGACAGCGCCTCCTGCCACCCGGCCGGATTCTTCGCCAGCAGGATCCGCGCCTGATGCGCGCCCACCGCCACCGTGCGGTAGCGGCCGGCCACCTCGTCGACGGTCGCGACGGCCGCGACGGCCTTGGCGGGGTCGGCGCCGAGCGCGACGGCGGCGGCGACGGCCTGCGCGGCGTTGCCGCGGTTCACGGCGCCGGGCAGGGCCAACCGCATCGGCAGGGCCAGCCCGTCGGGGCCGTAGAGGGTGTCGTCGTCGAACCACCAGTGCGGGCTGGGGCGTTTGAAGTCGGCGCCGGTGGAGTACCAGTGGTTCGCGTCGCGCACGATGACCTCGCCGCTGCGGGGGCAGCTGACCGAGTCGTTCGCCCAGGAACCGCCGGCCGCCACCCACACCACGTGCGGGCTGTCGTAGGCCGCCGAGGTCATCAGCACGTCGTCGCAGTTGGCGACGACCACCGCCCCGGGGTGCCGGGCCAGGCCGGCGCGCAGCGTGCGTTCGATGACGTTGATCTCGCCGACGCGGTCCAGCTGGTCGCGGGACAGGTTGAGCAGCACGACGACGCGGGGATCGACCGCGTCGCAGACGTGCGGCACGTGCATCTCGTCGACCTCGAGGGCGGCCAGCCCGGCCTCGCGATGGGTGGCCAGCGCGGCGACCAGGCCGGCGTCCATGTTGGCGCCCTCGGCGTTGGTGGCCACCGGCCCCAGCGTGCCCAGGGCGGCCGAGGTCATCCGCGTCGTGGTCGACTTGCCGTTGGTGCCGGTCACCACCACCGTGCGCCGGCCGGCGCCGAGCTGCCGCAGCACCGAGCGGTCCAGCGTCATGGCCACCAGGCCGCCGATCATCGCGCCCGCGCCGCGCCCGGTCACCCGCGACGCCCAGCGCGCGCTCGCGCCGGCGGCGAGGGCGAGGCGTGCGCGGGGGGTGACCACCCGGGCATTTTAAGGGCGGGCGAGCGCCGGCATCGAATTCCTACCGACACGGCCGCTCAACGACCGGGCGATGTCGGTCGGACGTGCCATCCTGACGTTCATGAATTCCTGGGGCCGCCCCTCTGGCGCGCCGGACGGGGGTTGGGCGGTGATCGACGTCGAAACCTCCGGGTTCCGGCCGGGGCAGGCCCGCGTCATCAGCCTCGCGGTCCTGGGCCTGGACGCGCACGGCCGCGTCGAGCAGTCGGTGGTGAGCCTGCTCAACCCCGGGGTGGATCCCGGCCCCACGCACGTGCACGGCCTCACCGCCGCCATGCTGGAGGACCAGCCACAGTTCGCCGACATCGTCGGCGACGTGATCGAGGTGCTGCGCGGCCGGACGCTGGTGGCGCACAATGTCGCGTTCGACTACTCGTTCCTGGCCGCCGAGGCCGAGCTGGCGGGCGCCGAGCTGCCCGTCGACACCGTGATGTGCACCGTCGAGCTGGCCCGCAGGCTGGAGCTGGGCACCGAGAACCTGCGGCTGGAAACCTTGGCGGCGCACTGGGGTGTGGCTCAGCAGCGCCCCCACGACGCCTTCGACGACGCCCTGGTGCTGACCGGCGTGCTGGCGCCGGCGCTGCGGCGGGCCCGGGAGCGCGACGTCTGGTTGCCGGTGCGCCCGGTGACCCGGCGCCGCTGGCCGAACGGCCGGGTCACCCACGACGAGCTGCGACCGTTGAAGGTGCTGGCGTCGCGGATGCCGTGCCCGTATCTCAATCCCGGCCCGTATGTGCGGGGCCGGCCGTTGGTCCAGGGCATGCGGGTGGCGCTGGCCGCCGAGGTACGGCGCACCCACGAGGAGATGGTCGAGCGGATCCTGCACGCCGGGCTGGCGTACTCCGACGTGGTCGACCGCGAGACTTCGCTGGTGGTGTGTAACGACGACGCACCCGGACAGGGCAAAGGCTTCCAGGCCCAGCAGCTGGGCGTGCCGGTCGTCTCCGACGCGCAGTTCATGGACGGCGTCGCCGCCGTAATCGGCGGCGCCACCATTCAGGAGTTCATCGACGCAACGTCGGCCGACACCCAGCTCGCGCTGTTCTGATCTCCACCCTTGGGCGGCGATCCCAGCGTGTTCTCAGCTGGCACCCGGGAACTTCCCAGGCGCTGGTCTGAGGCCCAATTGTTACCATGAGCGAGCCATTGCGGTGAGCGCAAAAGCGTCATGCGCCTGGCGTCCTGGGGGACCGATCCAAAGCGGCGACTGCGTGGCGGCATCGTCCATCGCAGCAGTGAGGACAATTGAGTGAGTGGACCGCTGGCGGATTTCTCCGTCGATCGGCGGGTGTTGCTGACCACCAGCGTGGCGCTGTTCATCGGCGCACTATCGGCGGGGGTGGCGTGGTGTCTGCTCAAGCTCATCGGATTAGTCACCAACGTTGTTTTCTATCAACGTCTTTCGGATGCCCTGGTATCTCCCGTCGATAACCACCATCCATGGTGGCTGATATTGGGTGCGCCGGTTGCCGGTGGTCTGGTGATCGGCCTGATGGCTCGGTACGGATCGGACCAGGTTCGCGGCCACGGTATGCCCGAGACCATCGAGGTAATCCTCACCGGCAGCAGCCGGGTTGAACCGAAAGTGGCGATTCTCAAACCGATTTCGGCTGCCATTAGCATCGGAACCGGCGGTCCGTTCGGTGCCGAGGGCCCGATCGTCATGACTGGCGGCGCGATGGGATCGGTTGTCGCCCAGTTCTTGCATCTGACCGCAGACGAGCGAAAGATCCTGCTGGCCTCCGGTGCCGCCGGTGGCATTGCGGCCACCTTCAACGCTCCTTTGGCGTCCATCTTGCTGGCGGTCGAGTTGCTGCTGTTTGAATTCCGGCCGCGCAGCTTGGTCCCAGTGGCCAGCGCGGTCGCCATGGCCACCGTCATGCGCACGTTCATCCTGGGCGCCGGGGCGGTCTTTCCGGTTGGGGTGCGGATACCTGAAATTGCCTGGCCCATAGATATTTTGGCCGCAGCAATCGGGCTGGCCGGCGCCCTGGTGGCTATCGGCGCGTCACACCTGGTTTTCTGGGCCGAGAATGTCTTTCCGCGGCTGCCGATCCATTGGATGTGGTGGCCGGCGATCGGCGGTCTGATCATCGGCGTGGGTGGCCTGGTCGAACCCCATGCTCTCGGCGTCGGTTACAACGTGATCGATTCGCTACTCACCGGGCGGGCCGGCCTGTCGCTGATCGTCGGCATTCTCGTGGTGAAGACTGCAATTTGGGCGCTGTCGCTTGGCTCGGGAACCTCGGGTGGTGTATTCGCTCCCGTCTTCATGATCGGCAGTGCGCTCGGAGCCTTCGTCGGACAGTGGCTTCCGCACGTGTTTCCCGGATTTTGGGCGATGCTGGGGCTGGCCGCCGTGGTCTGCGGCCTCATGCGGGCACCCTTCGCGGCCATCGCCTTCACCCTCGAGCTCACCCGCGCCTGGCCCACCATGCTCCCGGTGATCATCGCCACGATCACCGCCTACGTCGTATCCGTGCTGGTGCTGTCACGATCCGTGCTCACCGAGAAGATCACCCGTACCGGGATGCATCTGACCCGTGACTACACGACCGACCCGCTGGAGGCCTTCCTGGTCGCCGAGGTGATGCGTGCCGGACCCGTTCCCACGCCGGGAGGCGGCGCTGTCAGCGCGCGGGCAACCTTGCGGCACGCCGCGAATGTCTTCGCCGAAACGGAAGGCCTGCCGTTGCGGGTCCTATCGCCGGCGGGCGCCGACCAAGGTCACCTGTTGCTGAAGGACTTGCTGACCGCCCACCTGCATGACTTCAACGAAGAAACCGAACGGACCAGGCACCTCATCCCCTATTTCCCCAAGCCGCCGCGCAGCGTCGTTCGTCGCTGGGCGGCGGCTCGGCGCGACGGCCGGGCTAGCTGACCAAGAGCTCAGCGCGCCGCCCGGTTGACCGCCGACACGACGGCGCGCAACGACGCGGTGGTGATCGACGGCGCGATGCCCACGCCCCACACCGTCTTGCCGGACACCGACGCCTCGACGTACGCCGCGGCCTGCGCGTCGTCGCCGGCCGACAGCGCGTGCTCGGAGTAGTCCAGGACGGCGACGTGGACGCCGATCGCTCCCAGCGCGTCGACGAACGCGGCCAGCGGCCCGTTGCCCGCCCCCAGGATCTCGCGCTCCACGCCGTCGAGCTTGACCACCGCCTCGATGGTGTCGGTGCCGCCGTCGACCTCGGCGGCGGTCACCTTCTGCCGGATCCGCTCCAGCGGCCGCACCGGCGCCAGGTACTCCTCGTAGAACGCGTCCCACATCGCCTTCGGGGAGACCTCGCCGCCCTCCCCTTCGGTGATTTTCTGCACCACCTGCGAGAACTCGATCTGCAGCCGCCGCGGCAGCGCCAGGCCGTGGTCGGACTTCATGATGTAGGCCACCCCGCCCTTGCCGGACTGGGAGTTGACCCGGATCACCGCCTCGTAGGTGCGCCCGACGTCCTTGGGGTCGATCGGCAGGTACGGCACCTGCCAGAGCATGTCGTCGACGTCGGAGTCGGCCTCGTCGGCGGCCACCTTCATCGCGTCCAGGCCCTTGTTGATGGCGTCCTGGTGGCTGCCGGAGAAGGCGGTGTAGACCAGGTCGCCGCCGTACGGGTGGCGTTCCGGTACGGCCAGCTGGTTGCAGTACTCCACGGTGCGCCGGATCTCGTCGATGTTGGAGAAGTCGATCTGTGGGTCCACGCCGCGGGAGAACAGGTTGAGCCCCAGCGTCACCAGACACACGTTGCCGGTGCGCTCGCCGTTGCCGAACAGGCAGCCCTCGATCCGGTCGGCGCCCGCCTGGTAGCCCAATTCGGCCGCGGCGACGGCGGTTCCGCGGTCGTTGTGCGGGTGCAGGCTCAGGATGACCGACTCCCGGTTGGCCAGGTTGCGGCTCATCCACTCGATGGAGTCGGCGTAGACGTTGGGGGTCGCCATCTCGACGGTGGCCGGCAGGTTGAAGATGATCGGGTTCTCCGGCGTCGGCGCGATGATCTCGCCGACGGCGTCGCACACGTCGCGGGCGTAGTCCAGTTCCGTCCCGGTGTAGGACTCCGGCGAGTACTGGAACCGCCACTGCGTGCCCGGGTACTTGGCGGCCTCCTGCACGCACTTGCGCGCGCCGTCGGTGGCGATGGCCTGCACCGCGGCCCGGTCGGCGCGAAACACCACGCGCCGCTGCAGGATCGAGGTGGAGTTGTAGAAGTGCACGATGGCGCGCGGCGCGCCCTCGCAGGCCAGGAACGTGCGCTCGATGAGCTCCGGGCGGCACTGGGTCAGCACCTGGATGGTGACGTCGTCGGGAATGGCGCCGTCGGTGATGATCTCGCGGACGAAGTCGAAATCGGTCTGGCTGGCCGAGGGGAACCCGACCTCGATCTCCTTGTAGCCCATGCGCACCAGCAGGTCGAACATGCGCCGCTTGCGGGTGGGGCTCATCGGGTCGATCAGCGCCTGGTTGCCGTCGCGCAGGTCGACCGCGCACCACAGCGGAGCGGCGTCGATGACCCGGTCGGGCCAGGTGCGGTCCGGCAGCCGGATGGCCTCGACCTCGTCGGCGAAGGGGCGGTACCGGTTGACCGGCATGGCCGATCCACGCTGCGGGTTCCAGGCGGGCTGCCCGGGGCGGGGCGGGCCGGCGGGCTTGACGATGGCTCGTGCCGAGCTATAGGCGTCGGGTTGGGTAGTCACGTGATTGCTCCGGGGGTGTCAGAAGGAAACTTCAGACCGGCGCATCGCGAACACCCGCGACGGGAGGCCGGTCTGGATCAGACCCCGTCGCGGCGTCCGAGGAGGAGCACCCGCTGCACGGTCTGCACTTTACCGCGCCTGGCCCCGTGGTGAGAAACCGCGCCGCAGCGGGGACGAAACCGCAGGTGGCGGGGGCCGGTATCGCAACGTTAATGCAGATGCACCGCCACGTATTCTGTTGTGGACTCAAAACGAAGTGGCCTGGCAGAAGGGCGGGGAGACGAACGTGGCGCTCGTCGTACAGAAGTACGGCGGATCGTCGGTGGCCGACGCCGACCGGATCCGCCGCGTCGCCGAGCGCATCGTCGCGACCAAGAAGCAGGGCAACGACGTCGTCGTGGTCGTGTCGGCAATGGGTGACACCACCGACGACCTGATGGACCTGGCGCAACAGGTGTGTCCGGCCCCGCCGCCGCGCGAGCTCGACATGCTGCTGACCGCGGGGGAGCGGATCTCCAACGCGCTGGTGGCGATGGCGATCGAATCGCTGGGCGCACAGGCGCGCTCGTTCACCGGGTCGCAGGCCGGCGTGATCACCACCGGCACCCACGGCAACGCCAAGATCATCGAGGTAACCCCGGGGCGGCTGCAGGCCGCGCTGGACGAGGGGCGCATCGTGCTGGTGGCCGGGTTCCAGGGCGTCAGCCAGGACACCCGCGACGTCACCACGCTGGGCCGCGGCGGCTCGGACACCACGGCGGTCGCGCTGGCCGCGGCGCTGCGCGCCGACGTCTGCGAGATCTACACCGACGTCGACGGCATCTTCACCGCGGACCCGCGCATCGTGCACAACGCCCGCCGGCTCGACACGGTGACGTTCGAGGAGATGCTCGAAATGGCGGCCTGCGGCGCCAAGGTGCTGATGCTGCGCTGCGTCGAATACGCCCGCCGCTACAACATCCCGGTGCACGTGCGCTCGTCGTATTCGGACAAGCCGGGCACCGTCGTCGTCGGATCGATCAAGGACATACACATGGAAGACCCCATCCTGACCGGAGTCGCGCACGACCGTAGCGAGGCCAAGGTGACCGTTGTCGGCATCCCCGACATCCCGGGCTACGCCGCCCGGGTGTTCCGCGCCGTCGCCGACGCCGACGTCAACATCGACATGGTGCTGCAGAACGTCTCCAAGATCGAGGACGGCAAGACCGACATCACGTTCACCTGCTCGCGCGACAGCGGGCCCACCGCGGTGGCCAAGCTGGACGCGCTCTCCGACGAGATCGGCTTCACCCAGCTGCTCTACGACGACCACATCGGCAAGGTGTCGCTGATCGGGGCGGGCATGCGCAGCCACCCCGGCGTCACCGCCACCTTCTGCGAGGCGCTGGCCCAGGTGGGCGTCAACATCGAGTTGATCTCCACCTCCGAGATCCGCATCTCGGTGCTGTGCCGCGACACCGAACTAGACAAGGCCGTCGTGGCGTTGCACGAGGCGTTCGGGCTCGGCGGCGAGGAGTCGGCGACGGTGTACGGCGGAACGGGTAGGTAGATGGTTTCTCTAGGCGTGGTGGGCGCCACCGGCCAGGTCGGCCAGGTGATGCGCGCCCTGCTCGACGAGCGGGACTTCCCCGCGACCTCGGTGCGGTTCTTCGCGTCGGCCCGCTCGCAGGGCCGCAAACTTCAATTCCGCGGCCAGGAGATCGAGGTCGAGGACGCGGCCACGGCCGACCCGGCCGGCCTGGATATCGCGCTGTTCTCCGCGGGCAAGACGATGTCGCTGGTGCAGGCGCCGCGCTTTGCCGCGGCCGGGGTCACGGTGATCGACAACTCGTCGGCCTGGCGCAAGGACCCGGACGTGCCGCTGGTGGTGTCCGAGGTGAACTTCGACAGAGACGCGGCAACCCGTCCCAAGGGCATCATCGCCAACCCGAACTGCACCACCATGGCCGCGATGCCGGTGCTCAAGGTGTTGCACGACGAGGCCGGGCTGCAGCGGCTGGTGGTGTCGAGCTACCAGGCGGTGTCCGGCAGCGGCCTGGCGGGCGTCGACGAGCTGGCCAGCCAGGCGCGGGCGGTGATCGACGGCGCCGAGCGGCTGGTGCACAGCGGCTCGGCGCTGCAGTTCCCGCAACCCCAGACCTACGTGGCGCCGATCGCGTTCAACGTGGTGCCCCTGGCCGGTTCGCTGGTCGACGACGGCTCCGGCGAGACCGACGAGGACCAGAAGCTGCGCCACGAGAGCCGCAAGATCCTGGGCATCCCCGACCTGGCCGTCAGCGGCACCTGCGTGCGCGTGCCGGTGTTCACCGGCCACTCGCTGTCGATCAACGCCGAGTTCGCCCGCCCGCTGTCACCCGAGCGCGCCCACGAGTTGCTGGCCGGCGCGCCCGGGGTCAAGGTCGTGGACGTGCCCACGCCGCTGGCGGCCGCCGGCGTCGACGAATCCCTCGTCGGTCGCATCCGGCGCGACCCCGGTGTTCCCGACGGGCGGGGCCTGGCCCTGTTCGTCTCCGGGGACAATCTGCGAAAAGGGGCGGCGCTGAACACCATTCAGATCGCCGAGTTGCTGGCCGCCCAGCTGTGACCCGCGGGTGAGCGCCGCGCAACACCGATCGGTCGCGCGGCGTTCGCTGCTGCTTGCGTGTTTCATTGCCGCACATGGGTTTTGGGCTGCCACCGCGCACGCCGACCCGCCGGCCCCGGTGCCGGAGCCGGTGCTGCGGCAGCTGGCCCCGGGGCAGGTGTTGCGGCTCGGCCCGACCGCCGGAACGGGAACGGTGACAAGGGATTTCGAGATCGGCGCGACCGATCTGTGCGAGTTCATGGAGTTTCCCACGCAGGTGTTGCAGATCTGCGGCGACAGCTTCCCCGGGCAGGGCGTGGGCTTCGGCCGCGACTTCGCGCCGATCGCGCTGCGCGTCGACACGTCCTCGGTGGACGACCCCGACGGCGTGCGGTACTCGGGTGTGATGGGGGTGTTCAACCCGTTGCTGGCCGACCCCACCCCCGCGGGCGATTCGCAGTTGCCGGCCGGCGTGGTGCAGATCAACCGGCGCAACTACCTGATGGTGACCACCACGCACGACCTGATCCCGGAGAGCTCTCGGCTGGTCACCGCCGAGCCGCAGCGCGATCGATGGCAGACCGTCGCAGGATCGCGCCGCCCGGCCTCCTATCAGGGCGGTTCGCAGACGCAGATCAGCGGCTACTACGACCCGATTCCCGCCCCCGATTCGCCGAGCGGATGGGTCTACATCGTCGCCGACAGCTTCACCCGCCGGGACCCGGCGGTGCTGTACCGGGCGACGCCGCAGGCGTTCACCGACCGCTCCCAATGGCAGGGCTGGGCCGCGGGCGCGGGCTGGGGCAAGGCGCCGACACCGCTGTGGCCGGACCAGGTGGGCGAGATGTCGATCAAACAGATCGACGGCAAAACCGTGTTGTCCTACTTCAACGCCAGCACCGGCAACATGGAGGTTCGCGTCGCCGACGACCCCACGAAGCTGGGCGGCGCGCCGGTCACCACGGTGGTGCAGCACGACGAATGGCCGGAGCCAGCGGAAAGCCTGCCGCCGCCGGAGGACAACCGGCTGGCGCAGCCGTATGGCGGGTACATCTCGCCCGGCTCGACGCTCGACGAGTTGCGAATCTTCGTGAGCCAGTGGGACACCCGGGCCCGGGTGGCCGCGCCGTACCGGGTGATCCAGTTCGCGGTCAACCCGTTCAAGCCGGATGACTGACGGCGGATCGCGTCGGGCACAATTCGCGTAGACAACTGGAGAGGTGGGCATGACCTCAGAAGACGTCAATCGAGTTCCGTCGCCGGCCGCTTCGGCACCGTCGGACGCCCCCGCCGACGACCGACCCGCGAAAGCAGGCTTCCGCCCCGACATCGAGGGCCTGCGGGCCGTCGCGGTCCTGGCCGTCATCGCGTTCCATTGCGGCGTTCCCGGCGTCAGCGGCGGCTTCGTCGGTGTGGACGTTTTCTTCGTCATCTCGGGTTTCCTGATCACCGGCATGCTGTGGCGGGAGGCGGCCGCCGCGGGGACGGTGCGGCTGGGCCGCTTCTACGGCGCGCGCGCCCGGCGTCTCCTGCCGGCCTCCGCGCTGGTCGGTGTCATCACGGCGGTCGCTTCGGTGGTGCTGCTGACGCCGTTGGAAGCCAGGTCGGTCATCGGTGACGGCATCGCCAGCGCGCTGTACGTCGGCAACTATCGGTTTGCGCTGCAGGGCGTCGACTACTTCCAGATCAGCAAGCCGTCCCTCTCGCCCTACCAGCACTACTGGTCCCTGGCCGTCGAGGAGCAGTTCTACCTGGTGTGGCCGGCCCTCATCATCGGCACCGCGTGGCTGGTTCGGCGCGGCCGCGGCCGCGCCGACGGCACCGGGTCGTCGGCCGCCCCGTACGTGGCCGTTCTGGCGCTGGTCGCCGCGGTGTCGTTCGGCTTCTCGGTGGTGACGACGCGCACCGCGCCCCCTGTCGCGTTCTTCTCGCTGCACACCCGAGCGTGGGAACTGGCGGTGGGCGGCCTGGTGGCGCTGACGGCGCCGCAATGGCGGCGGCTGCCCGCGCTGGCGGCCGCGGTGGTCGGCTGGGGCGGGTTGGCGCTGATCGGGGTGGCGTGCAGCCAGCTCGACGCGGCCACGCCCTACCCGGGCAGCGCCGCGCTGTTGCCGGTGCTCGGCACCGCCCTGGTCATCGGGTCGGGCTGCGCCGCCGCCACCCGCGGCTGCGGCCGCCTGGCGCTGCCCCCGCTGCGCGCGACCGGCCGGGTGTCGTATTCCTGGTATCTATGGCACTGGCCGGTGCTGTTGCTGGCGACGCCGCTGCTGGGACGCCCGATGGGGCCGATCGACGGGCTGGTGGCGGTGCTGGTCTCCCTAGCGCTCGCCGTGCTCACGCTGCGGTTCGTCGAGAACCCCTTGCGCTATGCCCCGGCGGTACGGGGTTCGGCCGCCCGCAGTCTGACCTTGGGCGGCGTGGCCACCGCCTTGGCGGTGGTCGTCGGCGTCGCGCTGCTGGTGGTCGAGCCGATTCCGGTCGGCCGGGGCCCGGCCGCCGCTCCTGTGCGTGTACTCGCCGACCCCGTGCCCCGCGGTGCGGACGTCGGCAGCGCCGACGCGGCGGTGCAGCGGGTGTTCGCGCAGGTGCAGGCCGCCATCGCCGCGTCGGCGGACCTTCGAGCAGTGCCCTCGAATCTGGACCCGTCGCTCGCTGACGCCTTGCACGATCCGACGCCGCCCGGCCTGGACGGCTGCCTGCGCAATCTGCTCGAGGTCGACCAGCCCCCGTGCGCGGCGGGTGACACGGCCTCCCCGACCAGGGTGGCCCTCGTTGGGGACTCGAACGCCTACGTGTGGAGCCCGGCGTTTCAGCACTTCGCCGAGCAGCACCGCTGGCGATTGGAGGTCCTGACCAAAGGGGCCTGCCCCATGCTCGACCTGCCCCTGAAGATCTTCGTGCAGCGGCCTTACACCGAGTGCGACACATGGCGCGGCCAGGTCCTCGCCCGGCTGCGCGACGAGCACCCGCGGCTGGTGGTGCTGGGCATGCTGCGCCACGACAGCGGCGTGGGATACCCGCCCTACGGACCGGCGTGGATCGACAGGCTGACCCGGCTGGTGCAGCAGTTGCGAACGACCGGCGCCCGGGTGCTGGTGCTGGGGCCCACCCCGGATCCGCACTCGATGGTGCCGGACTGCCTGTCGGTGCATCTCGACGACGCGACGGCGTGCGCGGCCACCCGGGCCACGGCCGTCAACGCGACCGGTATCGCGGCCGAGGCCGCCGCCGCCGCGGCCGGCGGAGGGCGATACGCCGACGTCTCCGACCTGTTCTGCGGCCCGGAACGCTGCCCGCCGATCGTCGGCAACACCCTGGTCTACCAGGACGAATACCACCTGACGTTCGAGTACGCGCGGGTGCTGGCGCCGGCGATCGGGGCGCTGACCGATCGCGCGCTGGCCGGCCCGTGATGGGCGGCCGCCAGCCCGCCGCCGTCACCGCTCCATGCCTGGTCGGGGGTGGTTTAGGGCTCACAGCTGCTACATAAGTAGCGCATAGCGCTCACTACTGTTAACGGCTTCATCATTTGTCTCATGAGTGAAACTTCTGAAACCCCCACCGTGCGGACCTCCACCGCAACCGAACCCGCGCCGGCCGCAGTCGAGCCGGCGCTCTACCACCGCCCGCCCCGCGTCTTCCAGGCCGCGGCCTGGGTCGCCATCGTCGCCGGGATCGTGTTCATCGTCGCGGTCATCTTCTTCACCGGCTACACCCTGGGCAAGCACGCCGGCCACCACGGCGGTCACCACCACGGCCACCACGCGGCGTGGATGCACCACCACGGTCCGGGTGGGCCGGGTGGTCCCGGCTTCGGCCCGGGCGGACCCGGCTTCGGCCCGGGCGGCCCGAACGGTCCCGGCGGCCAGGGCCAGCAGCCCGCGACGCCCGGCCCGTCCGCCGTCCGGCCCAGCAGCATGGGCCCCGGCCACCTGCCGTCGTCGCTGTTCCACCCCGCGACCGTGTCGCCCGGCGCCCTGGGGCAGGTTCCCACCGTCGTCGTGCTCGGCGGCTGACGACCCCTCCATCACCAACTCGTAGCCCGGCGCTCACCCCCGAGCGCCGGGCTACTCGGCATGTCACCGCTTCCTCACCGCGGCATCTCGATTCACAGCAAGTTTGTGTCGGGGACCTGTTACGCAGCCCGGCAGCCAGGGCACTATTCAAGGCATGAGTGAGACACCCGAACCGCACACCCAGCCGGTCGCCGAGCCTGCCCCCGCCGCGGCGGTGGCACCGCCGCCCCCGCCGCCGGTGAAGCCACCGCGGCTGTACACGGCTGCGGCGTGGGTGGTGATCGTCGCCGGGATCGTGTTCATCATCTCCACCGTCTTCTTCACCGGCGCGTTCCTGTTCGGGCATCACCACTGCCACCATCACCACGGCATGGTCGGCCCCGGCGGCCCTAACGGCCCCGGCGGCCCCGGGCCCGGCCCTGGTAACGCGCCGGGCAACGGCCCCTGGCAGTACGGCGGCCCCGGCCCCGGGTGGCCCGGCCCCGGCGGGCCCGGGCCGTGGCAGTACGGCGGCCCGGACAACGGCCAGTGGGGTCCCGGCGGTCCCGGCGGCCCGGGTCTGATCGTGCCGCTGCCCCCGGGCGGTTCGGGCGGCCCGGGCGGGCCGGGTGGCGGCTGGGGCGGACCCAGCTACGGCGGCCCGGCGGGCCCGTCGAGCCCGCCGCCCAGCACGCCCGCGCCCCGGCGCTGACGGGCGCTCGACGGGTGCGCTAGCCGCGAGATTCTTGACTAGTTCAAGATAGGCGGCATACTCGGTAACGTGCCCGAACGGCCTGGTGAATGCGCGTATGGCAGGAAAAGCCATGCGACACAACGGGTTTGATACGGCGCGCCCTCGGATGACTCAGCCCACTCGACGAGGAGAAACGGAATGACCGAGCGGTTCACCACCAACGACGCCGGCATCGCTGCGCCCAGCGACGACCAGTCGCTCACCATCGGGCCCGACGGGCCGATCCTGCTGCAGGACCACTACCTGATCGAGCAGATGGCGCAATTCAACCGGGAGCGCATCCCGGAGCGC
The DNA here is from genome assembly GCF_001666755.1 of Mycobacterium sp. E1214. Classification (GTDB taxonomy): domain Bacteria; phylum Actinomycetota; class Actinomycetes; order Mycobacteriales; family Mycobacteriaceae; genus Mycobacterium. Next base: position 20,261 of record NZ_LZJC01000123.1, read on the forward strand.
CAACCGCACGCCAAGGGCGGCGGTGCCTTCGGGCACTTCGAGGTCACCAACGACGTCAGCCAGTACACCCGCGCCGCGGTGTTCCAGCCCGGCACCAAGACCGACACGCTGATCAGGTTCTCCACCGTGGCAGGCGAGCGCGGCAGCCCAGACACCTGGCGGGATCCGCGCGGCTTCGCGCTGAAGTTCTACACCTCCGAGGGCAACTTCGACATGGTCGGCAACAACACGCCGGTCTTCTTCATCCGTGACCCGTTGAAGTTTCAGCACTTCATCCGGTCCCAAAAGCGTTTGCAGTCAAGCAATTTGCGCGACAACAACATGCAGTGGGACTTCTGGACGCTGTCGCCGGAGTCCGCGCACCAGGTCACCTGGCTGATGGGGGACAGGGGTATCCCGAAGAGTTGGCGGCACATGAACGGCTACAGCAGCCACACCTACAGCTGGCTCAACGCCGCCGGCGAGATGTTCTGGGTGAAGTACCACTTCATCAGCGACCAGGGCATCGACTACCTGACCCAGGAGGACGCCGACCAGCTGGCCGGTGAAGACGGCGACTACCACCAGCGCGACCTGTACGAGGCGATCGAGCGGGGCGAGTTCCCCAGCTGGACGCTCAAGATGCAGATCATGCCGTTCGAGGAGGCGAAGACCTACCGGTTCAACCCGTTCGACCTGACCAAGGTGTGGCCGCACGGCGACTATCCGTTGATCGACGTCGGGAAGTTGACCCTGGACCGCAACGTCACCGACTACCACACCGAGATCGAGCAGGCCGCATTCGAGCCGAACAACATCGTGCCCGGAACCGGGCTGAGCCCGGACAAGATGCTGCTGGCCCGCGGCTTCTCCTACTCCGACGCGCACCGCGCCCGGTTGGGAACCAACTACAAGCAGATCCCGGTCAACACGCCGAAGGTCGAGGTGAACAGCTACTCCAAGGACGGCGCGATGCGGATCAAGAACGTCTCCGATCCGGTGTACGCGCCCAACTCCTACGGCGGCCCGCACGCCGACCCGGCGCGCGCCGCGGAGGTGCGCTGGCACGCCGACGGCGAGATGGTCCGCGCCGCCTACACGCTGCGCGCCGAGGACGACGACTGGGGCCAGGCCGGCACGCTGGTCCGCGAGGTGCTCGACGACGACGCACGGGACCGCTTGGCGCACAACATCATCGGCCACGTGTCCAAGGGTGTGAAAGAGCCGGTGCTGTCGCGGGTCTTCGAATACTGGCGCAACGTGGACCCCGACCTCGGGAAGAAGGTCGAGGAGGGCGTCCGCGCCAACGGGGGCTGACGCGACCCGCCGACGTGCCTGGCATGATCGCTGCCATGACCATGCGGGTCCGGGTGGCGGCGCTGATCCTCGGAGCCGCCGGCGCCCCGGCGCTGGCCGTGCCGGTCGCGGCCGCGCACCCGTCGGAGCCGGGCGTAGTGAACTACGCGGTGCTCGGCAAGGGGTCGGTCGGCAACATCGTCGGCGGGCCCATCGGCTGGGAGTCGGTGTTCACCCAGCCGGTGCAGGGCGAATGGGTGGACCTGCCGGTCTGCAACAACTGGGCCGACATCGGGTTGCCGGAGGTCTACAACGACCCGGACTTGGCGTCGTTCAACGGCGCGGTCGCCCAGACCTCCGCGACGGACCAGACGCATCTGGTGAAGCAGGCGGTCGGGGTGTTCGCCACGAGCGACGCCGCGGGCCGGGCGTTTCACCGCGTGGTGGATCGCACCGTGGGCTGCTCGGGGCAGACCACCGCGCTGCACCTGGACAACGGCACCACCCAGGCGTGGTCCTTCGACGGCGGTGCGCCCGGCGCCACCGACGAGAACTGGACGAAGCAGGAAGAGGGCACCGACCAGCGCTGCTTCAATCAAACCAGGCTGCGCGAAAATGTTTTGCTGCAAGCGAAGGTGTGCCAGTCCGGCAACGGTGGCCCCGCGGTCAACGTCCTAGCTGGGGCGATGCAGAACGCGCTCAGTCAGTGACCGCGCGAGGGGGGATGCGTGGTTGCCGGGGCGTCGCAACCGGGCGGATCGGGAATATGTCAGAGGCACCTGCTAGATGAAGTAGGGGCGGTTATCGTTCCGTTAGCCACGCAACGGACCGGTTCGCCCAAGACGTGTTCGGCTTGCTCGGCTTCCGGCCCGAAGGGATCGTGATATGGCGTTCGTCGGTATCACCACCTCGCCGCTGCAACGTCCCGACTCCGCCGAGCTGACCGATTCGCAGGCCGCTGCCCGCCACATCGCCGAGGCCTGCCTGGCGGACGGGCCGGTCGGCCGGGTGGGTCTGGAGCTGGAAGCCCACTGCCACGATCCGGCCGACCCGCACCGCAGGCCCGGCTGGGAGGAGATCGGCGGCGTCCTGGAGGCGTTGGGGCCGCTGCCCGGCGGGAGCCGGGTCACCGTGGAGCCCGGCGGAGCCGTCGAACTGTCCGGGCCGCCCGCGGCGGGCGTGGTGCCCGCCATCGACGCGATGCGTCGCGACCAGGCGGTGCTGCGGGCCGCGTTCGCGGGCGCCGGCCTGGGCCTGGTGTTCCTCGGTGCTGATCCGTTGCGGCCGCCCCAGCGCATCAATCCCGGCGCCCGGTACCGCGCGATGGAGCGGTTCTTCGCGACCAGCCGCTCCGGCGAGGCCGGCGCGGCCATGATGACGTCGACGGCCTCGATCCAGGTGAACCTCGACGCCGGGCCGCGCGACGGCTGGGCGGCGCGGGTCCGCCTGGCCCACGCCCTGGGGCCCACGATGATCGCGCTGACGGCGAACTCCCCGATGCTGGACGGGGAATTCACCGGTTGGGTCTCTAGCCGCCAGCGGGTTTGGGGCCGCATGGATTCGGCGCGCTGCGGCCCCATCCTCGGCGCCAGCGGGGACGACCCGCGCACCGACTGGGCCCGCTACGCCCTCAAGGCCCCGGTGATGCTGGTGCACCACCCCGACGCCGAGGCGGTCACGCACTGGGTGCCGTTCGCCGACTGGGTCGACGGCCGCGCGCTGCTCGCCGGCCGCCGCCCCACCTTCGCGGACCTGGAATACCACCTGACCACGCTGTTCCCGCCGGTACGCCCCCGCCAGTGGTTGGAGATCCGGTACCTGGACAGCGTGCCGGAGGCCTTCTGGCCGGCGGTGGCGTTCACCATGGCGGCCCTGCTCGACGACCCGGCGGCCGCCGACGCCGCGGCCGCGGCCGTCGAGCCGGTCGCCACCGCCTGGGACACCGCGGCGCGGCTGGGCTTGCGCGACCGCCGGCTGCGCGAGGCGGCCAACAAGTGCCTGGCCATCGCCGCCGAGCTCGCGCCGCCCGAGGTCGAGGAGTCGATGCGTCGGCTGGTCGGCTGCGTCGAACAGGGCCGATGTCCGGGTGACGAGTTCGCCGACCAGGTGATCGAACACGGCATCGCGCCGGTGGTGGCGCGACTGGCGCAAGGGGGGCTGTGACTTCTGCTGCTGATTCCGACCTGCCGCGCCTGCGGTCGTCAGGCCGGCAGGATCTCGCCGACGATCTGGCGCGGGCGCGCACCCGCACGCTGCGGCTGGTCGACTTCGACGACGCGGAGCTGTGCCGGCAGTACGACCCCCTGATGAGCCCGCTGGTCTGGGACCTGGCGCACATCGGCCAGCAGGAGGAGTTCTGGCTGTTGCGCGCCGGTGACCCGGCGCGTCCCGGCATGTTGCCGGCGGCGGTCGAGGGGCTCTACGACGCGTTCACCCATTCGCGCGCCAGCCGCGTCGAGCTGCCGTTGCTGACCCCCGAGAAGGCGCGGGCCTACTGCAACACCGTGCGCTCGGCGGTGCTCGACGCCCTCGACGCGCTGCCCGACGATCCCGCCGGCGACCGGGCGGCGTTCGCCTACGCGATGGTGGTGAGCCACGAGAACCAGCACGACGAGACCATGCTGCAGGCGCTGAACCTGCGCTCCGGCGCGCCGCTGCTGACCGGGGCGTCCGCCGTGCCCGCGGGCCGGCCCGGGCTGGCCGGCACCTCGGTGCTGGTGCCCGGCGGCCCGTTCGTGCTGGGCGTCGACGCCGCCGACGAACCGTACTCGCTGGACAACGAGCGCCCGTCCCACGTCGTCGACGTGCCGACCTTCCGGATCGGCAGGGTGCCCGTCACCAACGGGGAGTGGCGCCAGTTCGTCGACGACGGCGGCTACCGGCAGCCGCGGTGGTGGTCCGAGCGCGGCTGGCAGCACCGGCAGGCCGTCGGACTGGTCGGCCCGCAATTCTGGAGCGCCGACGCGCGGACGCGAACCCGGTTCGGCCACGTCGAGGACATTCCGGCCGACGAGCCTGTCCAACACGTCAGCTACTTCGAGGCGCAGGCCTACGCGTCCTGGGCCGGCGCTCGGCTGCCCACCGAGATCGAGTGGGAGAAGGCCTGCGCCTGGGACCCGGCGGCGGGCGCGCGGCGCCGCTACCCGTGGGGCGCCGAGCCGCCCTCGGAGGCCGACCACCGCGCCAACCTGGGCGGGACGGCGCTGCGTCCGGCCCCCGTCGGGGCCTATCCGGCCGGCGCGTCCGCGTACGGGGTGGAACAGCTGCTCGGCGACGTCTGGGAGTGGACCAGCTCGCCGCTGCGCCCGTGGCCGGGATTCGCCCCGATGCTGTACCAGCGCTACTCCGAGCCCTTCTTCGACGGCGACTACCGGGTGCTGCGCGGCGGCTCGTGGGCGGTCGCGTCCAGCATTTTGCGGCCCAGCTTCCGCAACTGGGACCACCCCTACCGGCGGCAGATCTTCTCGGGCGTCCGGCTGGCCTGGGACGTGCAGGACCGCGCCTGATGTGCCGTCATCTGGGCTGGCTCGGCGCCGACGTCAGCGTGGCCTCGCTGGTGCTGGACCCGCCGCAGGGGCTGGGCGTCCAGTCCTACGCGCCGCGCCGCCAAAAGCACGGCCTGCTCAACGCCGACGGGTGGGGGGTCGGCTTCTTCGATCGCTCGTCGGGCGCCGACGTGCCCCGGCGCTGGCGCAGCCCGACGCCGCTGTGGGGCGATGCGTCGTTCGCGTCGGTGGCGCCGGCGCTGCGCAGCGGCTGCGTGGTGGCGGCGGTGCGTTCGGCGACCGTCGGGATGCCGATCGAACCCAGCGCGACGGCACCGTTCACCGACGGGCGGTGGTTGCTCTCGCACAACGGTGTCGTCGACCGCGCGGTGCTACCGGCGTCGTCGTCGGCCGAATCTGTCTGCGACAGCGCCATTTTGGCGGCGCTGATCTTCGACCGCGGGCTCGACGCGCTGGGCCGGACCGTCGCGGAGGTGGCGGCGGCCGATCCGGGGGCGCGGCTGAACATTTTGGCCGCCAACGGTTCTCGGCTGCTGGCGACGGCCTGGGGCGACACGCTGTCCATCCTGCGCCGCGCCGACGGCGTGGTCCTGGCCAGCGAACCCTACGACGACGACCCGGGCTGGGACGACGTCCCGGACCGGCACCTCGTCGACGTCACTGCCGCGGGCGTCACGCTGACCCCGCTCAACACCTGGGAAGGATCTTGATGACACTGTCGTTGTCGAACCACCTGGCCGCCGACTCGGCGTACCACGCGATCCGCCGCGACGTCGCCGACGGGTTGCGCCAGACGCCGAAGTCGCTGCCGCCCAAGTGGTTCTACGATTCGGTGGGCAGCGACCTGTTCGACCAGATCACCCGGCTGCCCGAGTACTACCCCACCCGCGCGGAGGCGGAGATCCTGCGGGCGCGGGCGGCCGAGATCGCGGCGGCCAGCGCCGCCGACACCCTCGTCGAGCTCGGCAGCGGGACGTCGGAGAAGACCCGCCTGCTGCTCGACGCGCTGCACGAGCGCGGGTCGCTGCGCAAATTCATCCCGTTCGACGTCGACGCCAGCATCCTGTCGACCGCCGCGGCGGCCATCCAGCGGGAGTACGCGGGCGTCGAGATCGAGGCCGTCTGCGGCGACTTCGAGGAGCACCTGGGTGAGATCCCGGGCGGCGGGCGGCGCCTGTTCGTGTTTTTGGGGTCGACCATCGGCAACCTCACACCCGAGCCGCGGGCGCGCTTCCTGTCCGCGCTGTCGGCGCAGCTGCGGCCCGGGGACAGCCTGCTGCTGGGCACCGACCTCGTCAAGGACGTCGACCGGCTGGTGCGGGCCTACGACGACGCCGCGGGAGTGACCGCGGCGTTCAACCGCAACGTGCTGGCGGTCATCAACCGTGAACTCGACGCCGACTTCGACGTCGACGCCTTCGGCCACGTAGCCCGCTGGAACGCCGACGAGGAACGCATCGAGATGTGGTTGCGCGCCCGCGACCCGCAGCGGGTGCGGGTGGGGGCGCTCGACCTGACGGTCGAGTTCGCCGGGGGCGAGGAGATGCTGACCGAGGTGTCGTGCAAGTTCCGCCCGGCGGGGGTGAGCGCCGAACTGCTGAGCGCGGGCCTGCGGCGCACCCGGTGGTGGACCGACGGCGCGGGAGATTTCGGGTTGTCGTTGGCCGTGAAGTGACGGCCGGGGACTCGTTGGCCGACCGGTGGCGGGCGGCCCGCCCGCCGGCGGCCGGGCTGCACCTGGACAGCGCGGCGTGCTCCCGGCAGAGCGTCGCGGTGATCGAGGCCACCGCCCGGCACGCCCGCAACGAGTCCGAGCTCGGCGGTTACGTCGCCGCCGAGGCGGCCGCCCCGGTGCTCGACGCCGGGCGTATCGCGTTCGCTGCGCTGGCCGGCATGCCCGACGCCGAGGTGGTGTTCACCACCGGCTCGCTGCACGCGCTGGATCTGCTGCTGGGCAGCTGGCCGGCGCAAGGCACGGCGGTCGCGTGCCTGCCCGGCGAGTACGGGCCCAACCTGGCCCTGCTGGACGCTTATGGTTGCGACCGCCGGCTGCTGCCGACGCTGCAGGACGGCCGGGTGGCGCTCGACGACGCGGCGCTGGCCCTGCAATCCGACCCGCCCGACCTGGTGCACGTGACCGCGGTCGCCAGCCACAGCGGCGTGGTGCAGCCGGTGGCGATGCTCGCGCAGCTCTGCCGCGAGCTCGGGTTACCGCTGGTCGTCGACGCCGCCCAGGCGCTCGGGCAGGTGGACTGCGCCGTGGGCGCCGACGCCCTGTACTCCTCGTCGCGCAAGTGGCTGGCCGGGCCGCGCGGGGTCGGATTGCTGGCCGTGCGTCCCGCGCTGCTGGAACGGCTGCGGCCCCGGCTGGCGAGCCCGCCCTGGGCGCCGGCCGTCGGGGTGGCCCAGCAGCTCGAGTTCGGTGAGGCCAACGTGGCCGCGCGCGTCGGCCTGGCGATCGCGCTGGGCGAGCATTTGGCCTTCCGGCCGGACGCGGTGCGCGCCGGCCTGGCCCGGCTGGGCAGCCTGACCCGCAGCCTGCTGGGCGACGTGCCGGGGTGGACGGTGGTCGAGGAGGCCGAGGAGCCCAGCGCCATCACCACCCTGGCCCCGGTGGACGGCGCCGACCCGCAGGCGGTGCGGGACTGGCTGCTCGCCGAGCGGCGGATCCTGACCACGTTCGTCGGGATGCAGCGCGCGCCGCTGGAACTCGCCGGGCCCCGGCTGCGGCTCTCGCCGCACCTGGACACCACGGCCGGCGACCTCGAGGTCTTCGCCGAGGCGCTCATCGCCGCCGCGGCGGCGACCGCGACGGGCTAGCCGGCCTTGTGCGCCGTCAACAGGAACGCGGGCAGCTTCATCCGGCCCTTCTCGTCGCGGGGGTGCTTGGGCATCTCGATCGGAGCACCGGGCGCGTCGGGAATGTTGGCGTGGATGTGCGCGGGCCGGATGTCGTCGACCTCCCAGTGGCGGCTGACGGCGGCGCGCAGCTCGTCTTCGTCGACCTCGTTCGGCCTAGATTCCCACCCGTCGGGGAAGGCGCCCTTGGCGAACACCAGCACGAAGTAGCCGGCCCCCGGAGCGGCGACGCGGTGCACAGAGCGCAGATAGTCGTCGCGGTGATCGACGGGTAACGAGTGGAACAGCGTGCTGTCCACCACGGTGTTGAACCGCCCCTCCAGGCCCGCCGGGTAGCTGTCGAAGTCGGTGATATCGGCCTGGGCGAATGTGGCGGAGGTCAGGCCCCGCTCGGCGGCCGCCTTGGTGGCCGCGGCGACGGCCGTCGGCGTGAGGTCGAGGCCGACCACGGTGTAACCCTGGGCGGCCAGCGCCAACGACAGCTCGGCGAAACCGCAGCCGGCGTCCAGCACGTCGCTGCGGAACCTGCCGGCCGCGATCAGGGCGGCCAACTCGGGCTGCGGCTCGCCGATGTTCCACGGCGGCGGCCCGTCGAACTCGCTCTCCCCGCGGTAGGCGCTGTCCCAATCCATCACTTGATCGGCCATGGCTCCAACGTACGCGCGGTCACGGCTCCCAGGTGTGCACCGGGGTGTTGGCGTGCATGTGGTCGCAGTAGCGGCGCAGCATCTCGGCCAGCGCCTCGGGCCGGGTCATCCCGCCGTCCTGCAGCGTCTGCACCGTCGACACCTGCCAGCTGGCGCCGTTGCGGCCGGAGGCGGCGCGGCCCTCGATGACGCCGAGGAACCGGTCGCGCACCTCCGGGTCCACGCCCCACCGGTGAAGGCCGTCGTGCGCCAGCGGCAGCAGCGTGTCGAGCACCAACTCGCGCGCCGTCACCTCACCCAGCCCGGGCCAGTGCAGCTTGGCGTCGATGCCGTGCCGCGCCGCGGCCAGGAAGTTTGCCTCGGCGACGGCGAAATCCAAGCTCTCCCAGAGCGGTTCGTCGGCCTCGGACAGGCTGCGCAGCAGGCCGTAGAAGAAGGCGGAATTGGCCAGCATGTCGACGACGGTGGGGCCGGCCGGCAACACCCGGTTCTCCAGGCGCAGGTGCGGGCGCCCGTCCACCACGTCGTAGACCGGCCGGTTCCAGCGGTACACGGTGCCGTTGTGCAGCCGCAGCTCGGACAGCTGCGGGGTGCGCCCGGCGGCCAGTTCGGCGACCGGGTCCTCGTCGGATACCTCGGGCAGCAGTGACGGGAAGTAGCGGATGTTCTCCCGGTACAGGTCGAGCACCGAGGAGATCCAGCCCTCGCCGAACCACACCCGCGGCCGCACCCCCTGGGACTTCAGCTCTTCGGGCCGGGTGTCGGTGGACTGCGCGAACAACTCGATGCGGGTCTCCGGCCACAGCAGGTGGCCGAAGAAGAACGGCGAATTGGCGGCCAGCGCCAGCTGCGGGCCGGCCACCGCCTGGGCCGCGTTCCAGTTCACGGCGAAGGTCTCCGGGGCCAGTTGCAGATGCAATTGCACACTGGTGCAGGCGGACTCGGGAGCTATCGACACCGCCTCCCAGCTCAGCGGCTCGGGTCCGGAGATGTTGATCGGAATGTCCTCGCCCCGCGCGCTGAAGATCGAGTCGTTGAGCGCGGCGTAGCGCGTCGACTCACTCATCCAGTCGTGGTCGAGGTGCTCGGGCATCAGCGTGGGCAGGATGCCGATTATCACGATGTGGGAACCCTCCGCGGCGGCCGCGACCTCGGCGTCGTTCAGGCTGGCCCGCACCTCGGCCTCCAGGTCCAGGCCGGTGTGGCCGGGCAGGGCGTGCGGCGGAACGTTGAATTCGATGTTGTAGGCGCCTAATTCGGTCTGGTAGGCCGGGTTGCCGATGGCCTGCAGCACGTGCCGGTTCGACATGGCCGGCTGGTAGTCGCCGTCGACGAGGTTGCACTCGATCTCCATGCCGGTGAGCGGCTCGGCGGAGTCGAAGCACGACCGGCCCAGCATCGTCTCGAAGACGTCCAGGCACAGCCCCACCTTGCGCCGGTGTTCCCGCCGATGTGCGTTGCTGTACGTGGCGCGCTTGACCTCGTCGCCCACACCGCCGATGCAACAGGTTCGCCGCCGGGAACGCAAGTACAGCCGTTAGAGTTTCGCTGTCCGGTCGCCGTGGCGTGTGGAGGGAAGCAGTTGGCCGAGTTCGTAGCAGCCGTCGACCAGGGAACGACCAGCACCCGCTGCATGATCTTCGATCACGATGGTGCCGAGGTGGCCCGCCATCAACTCGAGCACGAACAGATCCTGCCCCGCGCCGGCTGGGTCGAGCACGACCCGGTCGAGATCTGGGAACGCACCTCCTCGGTGCTGATGTCGGTGCTCAACCGGGCCAATCTCGGTCCCGAAGACCTTGTGGCGCTGGGTATTACCAATCAGCGGGAGACCACCTTGGTGTGGAACCGGCGCACCGGGCGGCCCTACTGCAACGCGATCGTGTGGCAGGACACCCGCACCGACCGGATCGCGGCGGCCCTGCAACGCGACGGCCGCGGCGAGGTGATCCGCCGCAAGGCCGGCCTGCCGCCGGCGACCTATTTCTCAGGGGGCAAGCTGCAGTGGATCCTGGAGAACGTCGACGGGGTGCGCCAGGCCGCCGAGCGCGGTGACGCCCTGTTCGGCACGCCGGACACCTGGGTGTTGTGGAATCTCACCGGCGGCCCGCACGGCGGCGTGCACGCCACCGACGTCACCAACGCCAGCCGGACCATGCTGATGGACCTCGAGACGCTGGACTGGGACGACGAGCTGCTGTCCTTTTTCACCATTCCCCGTGCGATGCTGCCAAAGATCGTGCCGTCGTCGTCGCCGCGGCCCTACGGCTCGTCCGCCCCGGCGGGGCCGTTGGGCGGCGAGGTCCCGATCACCGGGATGCTGGGTGACCAGCACGCCGCCATGGTGGGTCAGGTCTGCCTGGCGCAAGGCGAGGCCAAGAACACCTACGGCACGGGAAATTTCCTGCTGCTCAACACCGGCGAGACGATCGTGCGATCGGACAACGGGCTGCTGACCACCGTCTGTTATCAGTTCGGTGACGCCAAACCCGTTTACGCGCTTGAGGGTTCGATCGCGGTCACGGGTGCGGCGGTGCAGTGGTTGCGCGACCAGTTGGGCATCATCAGCGGCGCCGCGCAAAGCGAGTCGCTGGCCCGGCAGGTCGACGACAACGGCGGGGTCTATTTCGTGCCGGCCTTCTCGGGGTTGTTCGCGCCGTATTGGCGATCGGACGCCCGCGGCGCGATCGTCGGGTTGTCGAGGTTCAACACCAACGCGCACGTCGCCCGCGCGACGCTGGAGGCGATCTGTTACCAGAGCCGCGACGTGGTGGACGCCGCGGCCGCGGATTCCGGTGTGCGCCTTGAGGTTTTGAAGGTCGACGGTGGCGTCACCGCCAACGACCTGTGCATGCAGATCCAGGCCGACGTGTTGGGGGTGGACGTGGTGCGCCCGGTGGTGGCCGAGACGACCGCGTTGGGCGCCGCCTACGCGGCCGGCCTGGCGGTGGGGTTTTGGGCCGATCCATCCGACCTGCGGGACAACTGGCAAGAGGACAAGCGGTGGACGCCGACCTGGTCCGAGGATCAGCGAGCCGCGGGGTATGCGGGCTGGCGCAAGGCGGTGCAGCGGACCCTGGACTGGGTCGAGATGACCTGATCTAGGGCCCGCCGCGGTGCCAGGTGTGTCAGTCCTCGCCGAGGATGGCGTAGATCTCTCGGCGCGCGTTGTTGACGATGTCGACGATGCGCTGCTGCTGGTCGGCGCTGGCGGTGTGCGCGGCCTGCGCCACCGCCCCGAACAGCTGGCCGACGGCCGCCCGCAGGTTCAGGTGGCCGGGGTCGGCCCCTTCGGTGATCTCGTCCCACGGCGGGGTTTCGATCTTGTCGGCGGCGGCGCGGCCCTCGTCGGTCAGCTCGAACAGCTTCTTGCTGCCCTCGCTCTCGCTGGCGGCGATCAGCCCCTCGTCGTCGAGGAGCTGCAGGGTCGGGTAGACGGAGCCGGGGCTGGGCTTCCACAGCCCGTTGCTGCGCTCGGCGATCTGCTGGATCATCTCGTAGCCGTGCATCGGCCGCTCGGCAAGCAGCGCCAAGATGGCGGCGCGGACGTCACCGCGACGGCCCCGGCCGGGGCCGCCGCGACGTCCCCCGCCGCGACGCCCGCCGAACCCGAACCCCGCGCCGAAGCCGGGACCGAAGCCCGGCCCGAACCCGGGACCGAATCCGAGTGGGCCGTCGTGGTCGGCTGCCTGCTCACGCAGGTGGTCGAAGAATTCGCGCCGGGCGTGGCGCTTGGCGCCGTGCAGCGCCCGCCGTTGTGCGGGGCCGAAGGCGGGGCCGGGACCGAAGCCGAACCCGAGGCCGGGGCGGCCGGCGAACGGAGTGCCGGGGGTCATGAATGGGTTGCTCATGGTTGCAGAGTCCTTACGTCTGGTGGGGAGGCGCTGAGGCGCGCCTCGTTGTCTTACGAAACATCACGATATATCGGAAACTATCGCGATGCAACGTTGAATTGTGTGAGCGGCGTTTGTCCGGGCACGTCGCGGGTAGGAACAGGGGCATGAACGGCGACAATCACCTCACCGCGAGCCCCGGCGCGGCCCACGGTGGCGCGCCGGGACGCCGTCCGGAGAGTCGGGGTGGCGGCGCGTGGTTGTGGGTCAACTGGTGCCTAGCGCTCGGGACGGTGCCCGCCGCCGCGATCGTGATGTTGTTCGCCCTGGGCGCCGCGATGAGCGCGGACGGCTGCGGCGACGCCAGCTGCTCCGGTCACACCGGCATCGACTTCGGCGTCGCCTTCTACGGGGCGCCCGCGGTCGCCGTGGTCGTCATCGCGATCTCGTTCGGCACCGCCGGGCGCCGCGGCGGCGTCGGGGTCCCGCTGCTCGGCTGGGCGCTGCTGATCGCCGACGTGGCGCTGATGGCGGCGAGCGTGGCGGGCTGAGCTCAGCGCGGCGGCGCCAGGCCGCCGGGCAGCCCCCCATCTGGGGGCGCCGGCGCGGCCGGCCAGCCCGGCGGGGCGTGCCCGGGCGGGGTTTGGCGCAGGCGCGCCAGTTCGCGCCGGTGCCGTTCGGCGAGCACGGCGGCCAGCACCAGCTCCGGCGGGGCGCCGGCGGGTGGCGGTGGGGCGACGCGGGACAGCACGTCACCGGCGATGCGATAGGCCATCTGCTGGCGCAGCGGCCCATCGAGTTGCGTTGCGCGCGACAGGAATTGACGCGCCAGCTCGGCCTGTCCGGGGGACAGGCCGGACAGCTGCAACGACGCGGCCCACCACGCCAGCGCCGGCGGCATCGTGGGTGGCGGACCCGGCCGGGGACCGCGTTCGTTGACCACCACGGTGCCCGCGAAGATGTCGCCGATGCGTTGCGCCTTGGGTGACAGGATGCTGGCGACGATGGCGGGGCTGCCCAACAGCATCCAGATCTCGACCAGCGCGGCCAGCGCGCGAAACACGGCCTGGCGCACCCGTTCCGGGCCGCCGTCGTCGGAGACCACCCGCAGGCCCAGCGCCATCTTGCCCACCGAGCGCCCACGGGTCGCCGTCTCCAGGATGACGGGATAGCCGATGACGACCAGGATCGTGAAGATCAGCAGCACGGCGTTGCTCAGGGCGGAATCGAACTGCGTTAGGGTGGCGGCCCACAACAGCAGCCCGAGCAGGTAGCAGACGGCCATCACGGCGATGTCGATCAGCGCGCTGAGCGCGCGCACCGGCAACTGGGCGATCTGCACGTCGAGCACTACGGCGTCCCCGGTCACCACCTCCGACATGACACCGAACGTTACAGGTAGGGCGCGCGCGGGCGGCCGCGCCGACCCGCCGAGCGGGTGCGATTACGCTGGCCCGGGTGGATGTCGATGCGTTCGTGCTGGCCCACTCCGCCACCTGGGACCGTCTCGACCGGCTGATCGGGAAACGCCGGTCGCTCACCGGCGCCGAGGTCGACGAGCTCGTCGAGTTGTATCAGCGGGTCGCCACCCACCTGTCGATGCTGCGTTCGGCGTCGTCGGATTCGGTCGTGGTCGGCCGGTTGTCCAGCCTCGTCGCGCGCGCCCGCTCGGTCGTGACGGGCGCCCACGCGCCGCTGAGCTCGACGTTCACCCGCTTCTGGACGGTGTCCTTCCCCGTCGTCGCCTACCGCAGCTGGCGGTGGTGGCTCGGGACGGCGGCGGCGTTCTTCGCGGTGGTCGTCCTGATCGCCACCTGGCTGGCCGGCAACCCTGAGGCGCAAGCCGCCGTCGGAACGTCAAGCGACGTGCAGCATTTGATCAACCACGACGTGGAGTCGTACTACAGCGAGCATCCGGCGGCGGCCTTCGCGCTGCAGATCTGGGTGAACAATTCCTGGGTGTCCGCGCAGTGCATCGCGTTGTCGATACTGCTCGGCGTGCCGATCCCGTTCATCCTGTTCCAGAACGCCGCCAACCTCGGGCTGATCGCCGGGTTGATGTTTCCCGCCGGCAAGGGCGGCCTGCTGCTGGGCCTGCTCGCCCCGCACGGGCTGCTGGAGCTGACGGCCGTATTCCTCTCGGGCGCAGTCGGAATGCGGCTCGGGTGGTCGGTGATCGCGCCGGGTGACCGGCCGCGTGGTCAGGTGCTCGCCGAGCAGGGCCGCGCCGTCGTCGCCGTCGCCGTCGGCCTGGTGGGCGTGCTGCTGGTGTCCGGGCTGATCGAGGCGCTGGTGACGCCGTCGCCGTTGCCCACGGTCGTGCGCGTCGGGATCGGCGTCGTCGCCGAGGCGGCATTCCTGTGTTACATCGGCTATTTCGGCCGCCGCGCCGTCCGGGCGGGCGAGAGCGGCGACATCGACGACGCGCCCGACGTGGTGCCCACGGGCTGAGCGGGCACGGTCACAGCCGGCCGGTCGCCTTCATCGCCAGGTAGCAGTCGGCCAGGGCGGGCGCCAGCTCGCCGGGTGGGGCGTCGACGACCTCGACGCCGCCGGCGCGCAGCCGGGAGGCGATCGCGCGCCGGTCGTTGCGCGACTTCTCGGCGGCCGCCGCGTCGTACACCGCCGCCGCGTCGGAGCGCCCCGCCGCCATCTCGTCGACGCGCGGATCGGACACCGCGGCCACCAGCAGGTGATGTCTGGCCGACAGTTGCGGCAGCACCGGAAACAGGCCCTCGTCGAGGGCCGCCGGGTTGAGATCAGTCAGCAACACCACCAAAGAGCGGCGCCGGGCGCGCATGGCGACGGCGGAAACCAGTGCCCGCCAATCCGATTCGATGAGTGCGGGCTGCAGCGGGGCCATCGCCTCGACCAGCTGGGCCAGCAGCTCGGTGCGCGACGCCCCGAACACGCCGGCCCTGCCGACCCGATCGTGGGCCAGGAAGTCGACGTGGTCGCCGGCCCGCGAGGCCAGCGCCGCCAGCAGCAGCGCGGCGTCCATGGACCAGTCCAGGCGCGGCCAGCCCGCGGGGTCGGCCCCGCGGCCGGGCGCGACGGGGTCGAGGCCCACCCGCCCGGCGGCGGTGCGCCCGGTGTCGAGCACGATCACCACCCGGCGGTCGCGTTCGGGTCGCCAGGTGCGCACCACCACGTCCGCGCGCCGCGCGGTGGCCCGCCAATCGATCGAGCGCACGTCGTCGCCCACCACGTATTCGCGCAACGAGTCGAATTCGGTGCCCTGTCCCCGGGTCAGCGTGGGCAGCAACCCGTCGATCTCGCGTAGTTTGGCCAGCCGCGACGGCAGGTGCTTGCGGGACAGGAACGGCGGCAGCACCCGCAGCCGGCCCGGCACCGGCTGCGAGCCCTGGCGCCCGGCGAGCCCGAGCGGGCCGATCGAGCGGGCCGTGACGGTGCGGGCGCGCAGGTCGCCGCGGCGCACCGGGTGCAAGGCCGTCCGGACGTGCCGATGCTGTCCGGCCGGGATGGTGACGAGGTGGTTGCGCGGGTCCGCGCGGGCGCTGGGCGGCCAGGCATCGCGGATCTGCCCGCGCAAGCGCCGCCGCCCGCCGTTGTGGATCAACAGCTGCGAATCCGCGTCTTGCCCGAGCCGGGCGGAGCGATCCGGCGACCGGGTGTAACGCAGCCCGCGAGGGCTTGCCGCCAGGGCGACGTCGGCGGCCACCGCGATGCTCAGCGCCAGTGCGAGAACCGCGAAAGTTGTTGCGGGGTATGGTGACAACGCGATGGGCGCGACACAGATCACCGCGACCAGGCCGGTGCGTCCGGTGATGACCACTAGCGGGGGACCGGGACCGAGGCCAGGATCCCGTCGAGCACCCCGTCGGGGGTGGCGCCCTCGAGCTCGGCCTCCGGGCGCACCAGCACCCGGTGGCGCAGGGTCGAGCGGGCCATGGCTTTGACGTCGTCGGGGGTGACGTAGTTGCGGCCCGACAGCCAGCCCCAGGATCGGGCCGTCGCCAGCAGGGCGGTCGCGCCGCGCGGGGAGACGCCCAGCTGCAGGGCCGGCGACGACCGGGTGGCGCCGACGATGTCGACGATGTAGCCCAGCACCTCGTCGGCGACCAGCACGTGCCGCACCGCGTCGCGGCCGGCGGCCAGTTCGGCCGGGCCGGCGACCGGCTGGATCGCGGACAGGTCGCGCGGATCGAAGCCCTGCGCGTGCCGTCCCAGGATGGCGATCTCCGAATCCCGCGGCGGGAGGGCGACATTCAGCTTGAGCAGGAACCGGTCCAGTTGCGCCTCGGGCAGCTGGTAGGTGCCCTCGTACTCGATCGGGTTCTGGGTGGCCGCCACGATGAACGGGTCGGGCAGCGCCCGCGGTTCGCCGTCCACGCTGACCTGACGCTCCTCCATCGCCTCGAGCAGCGCGGCCTGGGTCTTGGGCGGGGTGCGGTTGATCTCGTCGGCGAGCAATAGGTTGGTGAACACCGGGCCGGGGCGGAAGGCGAACTCCGCGGTCCGCGCGTCGTAGACCAGGGAGCCGGTGACGTCGCCGGGCATCAGGTCGGGCGTGAACTGCACTCGCTTGAAGTCCAGGCGCAGCGCGGCCGCCAGTGCCCGCACCAGCAGCGTCTTGGCGACCCCGGGGACGCCCTCGAGGAGCACGTGGCCCCGGCACAGCAGCGCGATCACCAGGCCGCTGACCACCCCCTCCTGCCCGACGACGGCCTTGGCGAGCTCGCCGCGCAGCGCCAGCAGCGCCTCGCGTGCCGCATCGGCGGTGGGACTGTCGGTGGTGGAAGACGGTTGTGTCACGGGTGTGCGACCTGCCTTTCGATGTCGTCGAGCGCGCGGGCGAGTTGTAACAGGTCGGCGTCGGTGGCCGGAGGCGGGCCGAACAGATGATAGGAAACGAACCCGGCGTCGGCCCCGCTGCGCCGGGCGACGGTGGCCACCACCGCCGCGGCGGGCGCCCCCGCACCCAGGCCGAGGCGCGGCAGCAGCCGTTGCAGCGCGGCGGTGCGCAGCGCGGCGGCGGCGCGGTCGCGCGCCCGGCGCGACCGGTACAGCCGGCCGCGGCCCTCGACGGTCTCCGACGCGCGCACCACCACCGGCAGGTCTTCGGCGACCAGCGGGCCGGGGCGGCGCGCCTTCCACAGCGCGACGAGCAGCACCACCAGCCACAGCTGCCAGACGACCCAGATCACGTTCGCCGGGACAAGGTCGAAAAGGGAAGTGGGCGTTGGTGATTCGCCCTCGGTGTGGTGGGGTGCGTACCAGATGAGCCGAGGCCGGTCACCCGCCAGGTTCATGGCCAGCGCGGCGTTGCCCGCGTGGGCAAGCTCCGCGTTGGCCATGAAGTCGGCGCTGCCGACCGCCGTCACGACCCGCCCGTCGTCGCGGAACCGGATCAGCACCCCGCCGTAACAGGAGGTGACCCGCCGGGCGTCGGGCATCCGGTAGCTCTCGGCGGCGCCGAACCGCACCGAACCGGCCCGCACCGCCTCACGCAGCGGGCAATCCGGATCGGTGTCGAAGTCGCTGGCGGGCGACACGCGCACACCGGGCAGCAACGCCTCCCGGGTGCGGGCGGTCGGCTCGACCAGCAGCAGGTCGCCCGGCGCCCTGGTGAGGCGGTCCAGCAACGGGTCGGTCAGGTACTGGGTCTGCGCCACCAGGATCAGCGCGTCCGGGCGCGCCGCGCGTTCCACGTCGGCGATGCCGTCGGCGACCACGACGTCGACCCCGGCCTCGCGCAACAGCGTGACCAGCGCGTGGGCGCCGTCCGGGCCGGTCGATTCGGGGTCCATCGGCGCGCCGGGCCGCGGGGCGGTCAGGTAGGCCTCGATACCGGCGATCACGGCGAGCACCGTCAGGGTGACGATCACCCATTGCCAAGTCCGGCGGCGCCGCGCCGGGGGTGCGCTGCGGGGGCGGGCGGCGGTCGTCATCAGCGCACCCGGGCCCAGGATTCGGTGGCCGCGCCGCCGGCACCCGCCGGTGCCGGGCCGCGCACGCGCGACCTCAGGTGGTCGTCGAGGTCGGCGATCATTCGGTAGCCGGCCTGGGTTCCCGGCCGTTCACCGTAGGTGACGTCGTCGAACACCGTGGCGGCTTGCGACATTTCACTCAACAGGTGGGGCAGCGCCGCGCCCGCGTCGGCGGCGAGCTCGTTGGCGGTGCGCCCGGGCGCGGGATTGACGACGCCGGTCTCCTCGAGCTCGCGCGCCACCGCACGCAGCCGATGGCGAATCGCCGCGACCCAGTCACCCTGCGCGGCATAGGCTTCCGCGGTCGCGCGATGCTGCGCGGCGGTCAACTGCGCGGCCTCGAACAGCAGGTGATCGCCGCGCCGGTGCACGCGCAGGGTGCGGCGCGCCAGGTGGACGGCGACGATCACCGCGATGCCCAGCGCGATGACAAGCACGGTCGTGGTGAGCCAGCCGCCGGGCAGGTGCGACGTCGCCTGCAGCAACCGATAGATCGTCTCGTTGAGCCATTCGGCGAGTTGCTCGGTTGCCGAGCCTTCGGAGTAGATCGGCTTGTCGAGTTCGGCCTGGGCGGCCTGCTGCGCGGCATCGCGGTCGATGTCGATGGAGGGCACGGGTCAGTCAGTCCTCGCTCGGCCGCTACGCGGGCCGCGTCAACCAGAGGTTGTCGGTGGAGGCGACCGCGGCGGGCCCGCCGGCGGCGCCGGTCTGCAGCACCAGGTCGAACGCCTCGGCACGCATGCGGCGGTCGGCGTAGAGCAGCACCACCACGCCCGCGTTGAACGGCGCGGTGAGGATCTCCCCGATGGACGCCCCCACGGAGACGATCACGGTGCTGAGTAGGAACATGCCGGTGGTGGGCGTCCCGGCCAGCAGGACCTGACCGGCGATGCTGAACGGCGCGGCGACGGCGCTGGCCACGACCGCCGCCACCAGGAAGGTCAGCGCGCGGATCCCCAACACCCGCCAGAAGCCGCCGCGCACCAGCCGAAACGACCGGGTCAGCGCGTCGAGCACGGGCAGCCGTTCGAGGACGATGAGGACGGGCGCGAACAGGACGATCGTCCACAGGTACACCAGCAGCGCGACCACGGCGAGGAACAGCGGGATTCCCACGACCACCGCCACCGCGGCGCTGCCGATCGCCGCCAGCACAGCGACGATCACGGCCGCCAGGCCACCGAGCGACGCCACCGCAACCATTTCCAGCAGCGCCAGCCCCAACAGCGGCAGCAGCCGGCCCTTGATCATCGTCCAGGTCTCGCCGATGGTGATCGGCGCGCCGAACACCGCGCGGCCGACGATCACGGTCAGCATGCCCGACAGCAGCATGCCGCCCAGGGCGGTCACCAGGACGCCGGCGCCCACCGAGGCCAGCGAGGCGCCGATCACCGCGGAGCTCAGCCGTTGCGAGCTGGTGTCCGAGAACCGGCCGTAGGCCGCCAGGGGACCGTAGAAGGCGGTCTTGCTGATGATCTGCATGGCCACCACGACGACGACCGTCAACCCCAGGGTGGCCCTGGGGTTGGCGCGGACGTAGCCGACCGCGCCGTTGAAGATTTCGCCCAGGGTCAGCGGCCGCAGCGGGATGATTCCGGGCTTGGCCAGCGGCGCCGACCACGGCGGGCCGTAGGCGTGCGGCGGACCGGCCGGGTAGCCAGGGGGCGGCGCGGTCACCGGGTGCCGCGACCTTTGCTGGCGGGGCCGTCGTTCGTCATGGGCTCCATCCTGTCGGCGGACCGGCCATTTCTCAATCTTCTCGATCCCCCCGGCGCGTAGCGTCTGGGCTATGGCGGAACTGAAGGCCCGGCTGCGGGCCGACCTCACCGAGGCGATGAAGGCGAAGGACAAGTTGCGCACGGCCACCCTGCGCATGCTGCTCGCGGCGATCCAAAACGAGGAGGTCTCCGGCAAGCAGGCCCGCGAGCTCTCCGACGAGGAGGTCGTCAAGGTGCTCGCCAAGGAGTCCCGCAAGCGGGCGGAGGCGGCCGAGGTCTACACGCAGAACGGCCGCGGCGAGCTCGCGGCCACCGAGCACGCCGAGGCCCGGGTGATCGACGAGTACCTGCCGACCCCGCTGACCGAGGCGGAGCTGGCCGACGTCGCCGACACCGCGATCGCCCAGGTCGCCGAGGAGCTCGGCGAGCGGCCCGGGATGCGGCAGATGGGGCTGGTCATGAAGGCCGCCACGGCCATCGCGGCCGGCAAGGCCGACGGGGCGCGGCTGTCCGCCGCGGTCAAGGACCGGCTCTAGCGGGGCCCGCCCTATCATCCAGGCATGCCGATCCGGCCGCTGCTGCAGCGGTTGCGCGACAAGGACCCGCAGCGCGACGGGCTGCGCCGCGCGCTGCGGGCCGCGGTCATGGTCCCGGTGGCGGCCGGCATCGCGCTGGCCCTGGTGGGCGGCCGGACGGCGCCGCTGTTCGCGCTACTGGGCTCCATCTGGCTGCTGGTGGTCACCGAGTTCCCCGGCGACCGGCGTCAGCGCGCAATCGCCTACCTCGGCCTCGCGGCCGGCGCGACGCCGCTGATCGTCGCCGGCAGCCTGCTCGCGCCCGTCCCCTGGCTGGCCGTGGCCATCGTGTTCGCGCTGGGCGCCGCGGTGACGTACGCGGCGGCGGCCAGCGCCACCCTGTCCGCCGGACAGCGGGCCGTCCTGCTGGCCTTCGTGTGGCCGGTCAGCACCCCGGCGGAATCCCTCGCCGACCGGCTGCTGGGCTGGTTGATCGCCGTCGCGGTGTGCGTGCCGGCGGCGCTGTACCTGTTCCCGCCGCGCCACCACGACGGCCTGCGCAGCAAGGCCGCGCAGGCGTGCCGGGTGCTGGCCGACCGCATCGAGGGCTGCGGCCCGGCCGACGCCGTCGTCGAGGCGATGGACGGGCTGCGCGCCGAGTTCATGGCCGTCGCCTACCAACCCGTCGGCCTGAGCGCCGGCAGCCGCGCGCTGGTGCGGGTGGTCGACTTCCTCGAGCTGGCGTCCGACACCGTGGACGCCGACACCGGCGCGGTGCTGGGGCCGATCGCCGATCCGGCCGTCGACATCTTGCGACGCTGCGCCGCCATGCTCGAAACGGACGAGCCGGCGGACCGCGACGCCCTCGGCCGCTCGCTGCCGCGGCTGCGGGCGCTGGCGCGGGAGCGCTACCGCGACGCCGTGCGCCAGATCCTCGAGGCCACGGACGACGCGGCCGCCATTGCGGCCGGTCGGCGGCTGCTGTCCTGCCGCGTGGTCACGACGACGATCGGGTTGACGGGCCGGGTGGTGGCCGCGGCCGTGGCCGCCGACGCCCGGCCCGCCTGGGCCCGGGCGCTGGGTCTGCGGCTGCCGCCGAGCGGGCTCACCGACCGCCCGGCGCCGGATTCCGCGGCCGCGTCGCAAGCGATTCCGTCGCGCTTCCTCGGGGTGCGGTCGGTCGCCGCGCACAACAGCCTGCGCACCGGCGTCGGCCTGGCGCTGGCCGTGGCCGTCACGCACCTGCACCCGGTGCAGCACGGCTTCTGGGTCGTGGTGGGCACCATGACGGTGCTCGGCAGCAGCGCGGTGTCCACCAGAACCCGCGTGGTGCAGGCCGTCGTGGGCACCGCGTTGGGCATCGCGCTGGGCGCGGCGCTGGTGGCGGCCGTCGGCGCCCGGTCCGAGGTGTTGTGGGCGCTGCTGCCCGTGTCGGTGTTCGGGTCGGCCTACCTGCCGCGGCTCTTCTCGTTCGGCGTCGCCCAGGCGATGGGCGCGCTGAGCCTGTTGATCACCCTGAACCTCACCGACCCCAGCGGTTGGCGCGTGGGCCTGCTGCGCATCGAGGACGTCGCGATGGGCGCCGCCATGGGGTTGATCGTCTCGCTGCTGCTGTGGCCGCGCGGGGCGTCCGCCGCGGCGTCGGCGCTCATCGCCGAGGCGCAGCGCGTCAACCTGCGCTACCTGCGGGCGGCGGTGCTGCGCGTCACCCGCCATCCGGGCGACGCGGTCGCGCTCGCGGCCCTCGGCCGCGAGGCGGGGCTGGGCAACCGGATGGTGGACGACGCTGTGCGGCAATACCTTCGGGAGACCGGCAGCGAGGCCCACCTGCGGACGCCGGTGGTGCGGGCGGCCAACCACGCCACCTGGGTGCGCATCGCGGCCGACCTGATCGCCGACATCAGGACGCTGCCCCCGGGCGGCGCCTGCCCCGGCACCCGCGAGGTGCTGGAGCGCCACCTGGACTTCGTGGAACGGCAGATCGCCGGGCGCGACGACGGCCCCGGGCCGCCCCTGGCGGGCGAGTTCGTCCGCGCGCTGCGCGGCGAAAGCCGCGGGGACGCGCTGACGGTCGAGAACGCGCAGCCGCTCGTCACCGTCGCGGCCAATCTTGCTCAGCTGGAATACATTTCGCGCGTGACACCGGAAGCCGCCGTCGTCGCGGGCTAGCGCAGGGTGCGGGTGCCGTCGGCGCCACGCCGGGTGACGCGCCGGGCGTCGAGCAGCTCCAGCAGCGGAACCGCGACCCGCCGGGTGGTGTCCAGCGCGCGGCGGGCCTCGCTGACGGTGAACGGCTGCCGCAGCGTCGCCAGCACGCCCGCCGCCCGGTCCAGGGCGTCGGGGCCCAGCACGACGCCGTCGGCGATCCGCGTCAGCCGGCCGGCGCGCACGGCGGCGGCCAACTCCTTGGGGCCCAGCCCGAGCTCGGCGAGCTCGTCGGCCTCGGGCGCCCGGAACGGCTCGGCCGCCAGCCAGTCCTCGACGGTGCCGACCGCCTTCTCGACGCGGGCGGGCAGTCCCGCTCCCGGCGCGCGGACCAGCCCGTCGGACACCTGCAGGCCGGTGCCCGCCAGCAGCGGCGCCAGCAGCTCGGCGGCCGGGAGCCCCACGCCGCGGCGCAGGGTTTCCATCGGCATGCCCGCCGCGATGGCGTGGTCGTCGGCCCAGCGGCGCGCCTGCTCGACGGCGTCGCGCCGCCGCGCCTCCCACCACTGCGGGTCCACCACCCAGTCGCCCACCCGCTCCCCGTACGCGGGCAGGCCCATCGCGCGCAACTCGCCGACGCGGGCGCACGCGGGCGGGTGCGCGCGGCCCGTCGCCAGCTCGGCGGCGCGGACCCGGGCCGCGCCGCGGCGGCGCAGCGGCGGCGGGCGGACGTCGAGCACGGTGATGCCCGCCGCGATCCGGTGCTCGCCGGGGTCGCGCAACAGCCCCACGTCACCCACCCGCAGTGGCAGCGGCCGCGCCAGCCGCAACCGTGCCGCCGGCGCCCCGAGCGGGCGCACCTGCACCGCGACGGCCGCCGAGCCGATGTGCAGCACCAGCTGACGGTGCAGCGGGCCCGGGGCCCGCAACGCGACGTCGACCTCGGTGGTGTCCAGCCAGGCGCCCGGCGTCCGCGCGGTGTCGCCGCGGCCGACGTCGTGGCGATCCACGCCCCGCAGGTTCAGCGCGACGCGGGACACCGGCCCGGCCGCGGCGACGTCGCGGCCCAGCGACTGCAGCCCGCGGACGGTGACGCGGCGCCCGGCGAGCTCCAGCTCGTCGCCCACGCGCACCGTGCCGGCCGCGAGCGTCCCGGTCACCACGGTCCCCGCGCCGCGCACGGAGAAGGAGCGGTCGATCCACAGTCGCACGTCGGCGCCGGGATCCGGGGCGGGCAGCCGGCCGGTCAGCGCCACCAGCTCCGCACGCACCCGGTCCAGGTCGGTGCCGAGGGCGACGGCCGCGCCCGCGAGGAAGGTGCCGGCGAGCCGCTCGCCGACCTGCGCGACGGCCGGGCGGGGATCGGCGAGGTCGGCCTTGCTGATCACCACCAGACCGTGGCGCACCCCGAGCGCGTCGAGGGCCGCCAGGTGTTCCTCGGACTGGGGCATCCACCCCTCGGTGGCCGCCACCACGAAGACGACCGCCGGGACGGCACCGACCCCGGCCAGCATGTTGGCGACGAAACGCTCGTGGCCGGGCACGTCGACGAACGCCAGCTGCCGGCCGCCCAGTTCGGTCCACGCATAGCCCAGGTCGATGGTCAGGCCCCGGCGCCGCTCTTCGGCCAGCCGGTCCGGCCACATGCCGGTCAGCCGGTGCAGCAGCGTCGACTTGCCGTGGTCGACGTGCCCCGCGGTCGCTATGACGAACACGCCCGCACCGCCGCGGCCAGCAGCGCGTCGTCCTCCGGCGCGACGGTGCGCAGGTCCAGCAGGCAGCGACCACCCTCGAGGCGCCCGACGACCGGCGGGTCACCGGCGCGCAGGGCAGCCGCGTACGGCTCGGGCAGGCTCACGGCGGCGCTGGGCAGCGCGACCCCCGGCGCCCCGCCGCCGCCGACGGCGGCGGCGCAGTCGACCGCCCGGGCGTCGGGCAGCTGCGCGGCCAGGGCCACGGCGCGGGCGCGCAGCCGCGCCGGGTCGGCGGCCAGCGCCTGCGCCACCGGCGGCGGCGGGCCCAGCAGCGTCGCTTCCAGCGCGGCCAGCGTCAGCTTGTCGACGCGCAGGGCGCGCGCGGTCGGGTGCCGGCGCAGCCGCTCGATCAGGTCGGCCCGGCCGACCAGCAGGCCGGCCTGCGGGCCGCCGAGCAGCTTGTCCCCGCTCGCGGTGACCAGGTCGGCGCCGTCGCGCAGCATCGACGCGGCGTCCGGCTCGTCGGGCAGCGCGGGATGCGGTTGCAGCAACCCGGACCCGATGTCGGCCACCAGCGGCACGCCCCGCTCGCCGAGCACCGGGGCCAGCTCCCGGACCTCGACGGCGGCGGTGAACCCGCTGACGTGGAAGTTCGACGGGTGCACCTTGAGCACGAAACCCGTGTCGGGGCCGACGGCCTCGGTGTAGTCGCGCAGGTGGGTGCGGTTGGTGGTCCCCACCTCGCGCAGCCGAGACCCCGTGGCGGCCAGCAGTTCTGGGATGCGGAAGCCGTCCCCGATCTCGACCAGCTCGCCCCGGCTGAGCACGATCTCCTTGCCGGGGGCCAGCGCGAGCGCGGCCAGCACCAAAGCCGCGGCGTTGTTGTTGACGACGTGCACGCCGCCGGCGCCGGGCACCGCGGCGGCCAGCGCGGCCAGCGCGCCCCCGCGTCCAGCGCCGCCCGCGACAGGGGAGCCCGGCCCAGATTGGTGTGCACCACCACGCCGGTCGCGTTGACGACGGGGCGCAGGCTCGACGCGGTGGCGGGCAGCGCGGCGACGGCGTGCTCGGCGACCCGCTCGGGTTCGATCTCCCCGGCGCGCGCCCGCTGCTGGGCGTCGGCGACCACCGACTTCACCAGGGTCCGGCCCAGCACCCGCTGCGCCTCGACGAGCCGCGGATCGGCGAGCAGCGCGTCGGTGCGGGGCACCTGGCGCCTCGGGTCGTCAGGCATGGAGGTGGCGGAGGCGGACGGGAATCGAACCCGCCAGCGGCAGCGTCTGCCGCTCGTCAGTTTTGAAGACCGCGCCGGTCACCAGACCGGACACACCTCCCTGGACCATGAGGACAATTATGGACGCCGTGACCACCCCGGCGACCTACCGACTGACCCAGTACGCCCACGGCGGCGGGTGCGCGTGCAAGATCCCGCCCGGCGAGCTCGAAGAGGTGGTGAAGGGATTGGGGGCCGCCCCGGCGCGCGACCCGGTCGGCGAGCTGCTGGTCGGCCTGGACAGCGGCGACGACGCGGCGGTGGTGCGCCTGCACGGGGGCACGGCGCTGATCGCGACCACCGACTTCTTCACCCCGGTCGTCGACGATGCCTACGACTGGGGCCGCATCGCGGCCACCAACGCGCTGTCGGACGTCTACGCCATGGGCGGGCGCCCGGTGGTGGCGGTCAACCTGCTGGGCTGGCCGCGCGACGTGCTGCCGTTCGAGCTGGCGGCCGAGACGCTGCGCGGCGGGCTGGACGTGTGCGCGGCCGCGGGCTGCCACCTGGCCGGGGGGCACAGCGTCGACGACCCCGAACCCAAGTACGGGCTGGCGGTGACGGGCATCGCGGACCCGAACCGGTTGCTGCGCAACGACTCCGGCCGCCCGGGCCTGCCGCTGACGCTGACCAAGCCGCTGGGTGTCGGCGTGCTCAACAGCAGGCACAAGGCCACCGGCGAACGCTTCCCGCAGGCCGTTGAGGCCATGACCACTCTGAACGCCGAGGCGTCCGCCGCGGCGCTGGCGGCCGGCGCCGAATGCGCCACGGACGTGACGGGATTCGGGCTCTTGGGGCACCTGCACAAGCTGGCCAGGGCCAGCGGCGTCACCGCCGTGCTCGACGCCGCGGCGGTGCCCTACCTGGACGGCGCCCGCGAGGCGCTCGCGGCCGGCTACGTCAGCGGGGGCACCCGGCGCAACCTCGAGTGGGTGGCGCCGCACGCCGACCTGACGCGGGTGGCCGAGTCCGAGGCGCTGCTGCTCGCCGACGCGCAGACCTCCGGGGGCCTGCTGATCGCCGGGGAGATCCCGGGCGCCCCCGTCGTCGGCGAACTGGTGCCGCGCGGCGCACACACCATCGTGGTGCGCTGACCCCGCGGCGAGTTTGGCCGACCGGCACTAGGGTGGGGACATGAGCGTGCGGAGACTCTTCCTCGAATGGCCCGTCGTGCGTCAGCTGCGCTCGGGTGACAAGTTGGGCCGCGGGTCGGCCGTCACGTCCAAGCAAACCCGCGCCGTCGCGCCGCGCACCACCACGGCCGACCGTGTGGTGCAAAGCATCTGCCCGTACTGCGCCGTCGGCTGCGGGCAGCGGGTGTACGTCAAGGACGAGCGGGTGGTCCAGATCGAAGGCGATCCCGACTCGCCGATCTCGCGAGGCCGCCTGTGCCCCAAGGGTTCCGCCAGCGAGCAGCTGGTCAACTCGCCGGGCCGGCAGGTGACGGTGCTCTACCGCGCGCCGCGGGCGACCGACTGGCAGTCGCTGGAGTTGGACACCGCGATCGACATGATCGCCGACCGGTTCGTCGAGGCACGCCGCAACGCCTGGCAGGACATCGACAAGAAGGGCAACCTGCTGCGCCGCACCATGGGCATCGCCGCGCTCGGCGGCGCCACCCTGGACAACGAAGAGAACTACCTGATCAAAAAACTCTTCACCGCCGCAGGCGCGATCCAGATCGAGAACCAAGCGCGTATTTGACACAGCGCAACGGTTCCCGGTCTGGGAGCTTCCTTCGGGCGCGGCGGCGCCACCCAATCACTGCAGGACATGGCCAACGCCGACTGCATCGTCATCCAGGGCTCCAACATGGCCGAGTGCCACCCGGTGGGCTTCCAGTGGGTGGAGGAGGCCCGGGCCCGCGGCGCGCGCATCATCCACGTCGACCCCCGCTTCACCCGCACCTCGGCGGTGTCCGACCGGCACATTCCCATCCGGGCGGGCTCGGACGTGGTGCTGCTCGGCGCGCTGATCAACCACATCCTGGCCAACGACCTGTGGTTCCGTGACTACGTCGTGGCCTACACCAACGCCGCGACGCTGATCAACGAGGACTTCCGCGACACCGAGGATCTCGGCGGCCTGTTCTCCGGGTTCGACCCGCAGACCGGACAGTACGACACGTCGACCTGGGCCTACGACGAGCAAGGCAACGGCCACGTCGAGTCGCCCGGCGGCGGCCACGAGCACGGCGCCGACACCGCGGCCAGCGCGGCCGGCCAGGAGCAGGGCAGCGGTGGCCCGCCGCTCGCGCACGCCCGGGTCAAGCGCGACGAGACCCTGCAGCACCCGCGGACGGTGTTCCAGATCCTCAAGCGCCACTACGCCCGCTACACCCCGGAGATGGTGACCGAGGTTTGCGGCATCGGCCGTGCGGATTTCGACTACCTGGCCCGCTCCATCGTGGAGAACTCCGGGCGCGAGCGCACCACCTGCTTCGCCTACGCCGTCGGCTGGACCCAGCACACCCTCGGCGCCCAATTCATCCGCACCGCAACGATTTTGCAGCTGCTGCTGGGCAACGTGGGGCGGCCGGGCGGCGGGATCATGGCGTTGCGCGGGCACGCCACCATCCAGGGCTCCACGGACATCCCGACGCTGTTCAACCTGCTGCCGGGCTACCTGCCGATGCCCAAGGCGGGCCTGCACGACACCTTCGCCGACTACCTCGCGGCGGTCGGGTCCAAGAAGCAGAAGGGCTTCTGGGCCAACGCTGATGTCTACACCGTCAGCCTGCTCAAGGCGTGGTGGGGCGACGCCGCCACGAAGGACAACGACTTCGCCTACGACTACCTGCCCCGGCTGACCGGCCCGCACGGCACCTACCAGACCGTGATGTCGATGCTCGACGACGAGGTCGAGGGGTATTTCCTGCTCGGGCAGAACCCGGCCGTCGGGTCCGCGCACGGTCGCATGCAGCGCCTCGGGATGGCCCACCTCAAGTGGCTGGTGGTGCGCGACCTCAACCTCATCGAGTCGGCCACCTGGTGGAAGGACGGCCCGGAGATCGCCTCCGGTGAGCTCAAGACCTCCGACATCGAGACCGAGGTGTTCTTCCTGCCCGCGGCGACGCACGTCGAGAAGGCCGGATCCTTCACGCAGACGCAGCGATTGGTGCAGTGGCGGCACAAGGCGGTGGAGCCGCCGGGGCAGTGCCAGAGCGAACTGCAGTTCTTCTTCGAGCTGGGCAAGCGGATCCGCCAGCGCCTGGCCGGGTCCACCGACGAGCGCGACCGGCCGCTGCTGGACCTGACGTGGGACTACCCGACCGACGAGCACGGCGAGCCCGACGGCGAGGCCGTGCTCGCCGAGATCAACGGCTACCACGTCGACGGCCCGGACGCGCGCCGGCCGTTGACGTCCTACACCGAGATGCGCGCCGACGGGTCGACCGCCGGCGGCTGCTGGATCTACACCGGCGTGTACGCCGACGCGACCAACCAGGCCGCGCGCCGCGTCCCGCATGGCGGTGACTCGCCGAGTCAGCAGGAGTGGGGCTGGGCGTGGCCGGCCGACCGGCGGATCCTCTACAACCGCGCGTCGGCCGACCCGGACGGGAAGCCGTGGAGCGAGCGCAAGCGGCTCGTCTGGTGGGACGCCGACCAGGGCCGCTGGACGGGACACGACGTGCCGGACTTCGTTGCCGACCGGGCGCCGGGCAGCCGCCCGGATCCCGACGTCGGCGGCCCGGACGCCTTGGCCGGCGACGACCCGTTCATCATGCAGGCCGACGGCAAGGGCTGGCTGTTCGCGCCCAAGGGCGTGGTCGACGGGCCGCTGCCCACGCACTACGAACCGCAGGAGTCGCCGGTCGCCAACGCGCTGTACCCGCAGCAGCGCAACCCGGGCCGAATCACGTTCCCGCGCAAGGACAATCTCAGCGCGCCCAGCGCCGGGGAGCCCGGCGCCGACGTGTACCCGTACGTGTTCACCACGTATCGTCTGACCGAGCACCACACCGCCGGCGGCATGAGCCGCTGGCTGCCCTATCTCTCGGAGCTGCAACCGGAGATGTTCTGCGAGGTCTCCCCGGAGCTGGCCGCCGAGCGCGGCCTGACGCCCTACGGGTGGGCGACCATCGTGTCGCCCCGCGCGGCGATCGAGGCGCGCGTCCTGGTCACGCGCCGGGTGACGCCGTTGGTGGTCAACGGCCACACCGTGCACCAGATCGGGTTGCCCTACCACTGGGGTGTCGGCGGCGACGCGGTGGTCAGCGGGGACGCAGCCAACGACCTGTTGGGCGTGACCCTGGATCCCAACGTTCAGATCCAGGAATCCAAGGCGGGGTCGTGCGACATCCGTCCCGGGCGCCGGCCGCAGGGTGCGGAACTGCTGCGGCTGATCGCCGACTACCAGTCCCGCTCCGGCGCCACCGCCGAGACCGGCAACGTGCGGGTGAGTGCCGCCGCCTGGGAAGGAGGAGCCGATGGGCCAGCTCAGCGGGCCGACTGACCCGACCACCGACGCCGGCTGGGCCGATCCGAAGCCCCGCAAGGGCTTCTTCACCGACACCTCGATCTGCATCGGCTGCAAGGCCTGCGAGGTGGCCTGCAAGGAGTGGAACCACAACCCGCGCGACGGGGAGCTGGAGCTGCTCGGGTCGTCCTACGACAACACCGGGGCGTTGGGAGCCAGCACCTGGCGCCACGTCGCGTTCATCGAGCAGGGCCGCGACCGCATCGACGAGGCCCGCGAATCCGGCCGGGCCCTGGTCGGTTTGGGCATGCCGGCGGTCCCCGGGCGCGACGAGCCCGACACCACACCGCCGGACACCCCCGAGTTCCGGTGGCTGATGTCGTCGGACGTGTGCAAGCACTGCACCCACGCCGGCTGCCTGGACG
Source organism: Mycobacterium sp. E1214 (assembly GCF_001666755.1). Taxonomy (GTDB): domain Bacteria; phylum Actinomycetota; class Actinomycetes; order Mycobacteriales; family Mycobacteriaceae; genus Mycobacterium. The sequence continues at coordinate 50,521 of NZ_LZJC01000123.1, forward strand.
TCTGCCCGACGGGCGCGCTGTTTCGCACCGAGTTCGGCACCGTCGTCGTGCAGGCCGACGTCTGCAACGGCTGCGGCACCTGCGTGGCCGGCTGCCCGTTCGGCGTGGTCGAACGCCGCAGCGACGGCACCTACGCGACCCCCGCGGAGCGGCCCGGCCGGCCGGACCGGCCTGAGCACACCTTCGTCACCGGCGTCGCGCAGAAGTGCACGCTGTGTTACGACCGCCTGGTCGAGGACCAGACGCCGGCGTGCGCCCAGACGTGCCCGACGACGTCGATCAAGTTCGGCAACCACGACGACCTGGTGGACCAGGCGCGGCGGCGGGTCGCGCAGCTGCGCGGCGAAGGGCGCACGGAGGCAAGGCTTTACGGCGCCAACGAGAACGACGGGGTCGGCGGCACCGGGTCGGTGTTCCTGCTGCTCGACGAGCCCGAGGTGTACGGGCTGCCGCCCGATCCGCGGGTGTGCACCGCCGACCTGCCGACCATGTTCAAGCGGGCGGGCATCGCCGCGGCCGGCATGGTCGGGGCGGCCGCGCTCGCGTTCTGGAGGAGCCGATGAGCACCTCGGAGTTCGACAGCTTCCGGCCGCCCGAGCCCGCGGGCGGCAAGCGGCGGCGACGCGGCGAGGGCAAGCGGCGCCGCCGCGACGAGTCGGTGATGGTCCCCGACGCCGAGTTCACCTCGTATTACGGGCGCCCGGTGGTCAAACCCGCGCCCTGGGGACACGAGGTGGGGGCCTACCTGTTCCTGGGCGGCGTCGCCGGCGGCTCCGGCCTGCTGGCGGCGGGCGCGCAGCTGACCGGGCGAAAGACGTTGCGCCGCAACACCAGGCTGTCCGCGTTGATCGCGGTGTCGCTGGGGGCGGTCGCGCTGGTGAAGGACCTGGGCCGGCCCGAGCGGTTCGTCAACATGCTGCGTACGGTGAAGCTGACCTCGCCGATGAGCATCGGTTCGTGGATCTTGAGCCTGTTCAGCGCCGGCATCGGTGTCGCCGCGGTCTCCGAGATCGACCGGATGTCCGGGGAGCGAATCCCGTTGGGGCCGTTGCGGCCCGTGCTGCGCGCGGTGGAGGGGCCGGCCGGGCTGGAGGCCGCGGTTTTCGCCGCGCCGCTGGCCGTCTACACCGCCGTGCTGCTCACCGACACTGCGACGCCGACGTGGAACGCCGCCTACCGGGATCTGCCGTTCGTGTTCGTCAGCTCGGCGAGCCTGGCCGCCTCGGGCCTGGCGATGATTACCACCGATGTCGATGAGGCCGCGCCCGCCCGCAAGCTGGCGGTCATCGCGGCGGTCAGCGACCTGGTCTCCGCGCGGTTCACCGAGTCCCGGATGGACCCCGTGGCGCGAGAACCGCTGCACCACGGCGCGCCCGGCCGGCTGCTGCAGTGGAGCGAAATCCTCGCGGCGGCAGGAGGTTTGGGCGCGCTGGTGGGCGGCGGCCGCCGAGGCACAGCCGCCCTGTCGGGCCTCGCGCTGCTGACGGCGTCGGCCCTGTTGAGATTCGGCTTCTTCGAGGCGGGCAAGGAATCCGCCCGCCACCCGCGCTACACCATCGAACCGCAGCGCCGCCGGCTGGAGGCGCGACGCGCGGCCGGCGTCACCGATGACTCGATCACCACGGCGGGCTGAGCCCGCCGCGCCGGGACGTCGCGCACCGACGGCTACGGCCCGAATCCACGATTAACGGCCGCCGGGGCCGGGTAACCGGGCGCTATGACGAATTTTGGCTACACTCTCATGACCGAGCAGAGTGGGCCCAAAGACCTTGTCCGCTACGCGGTTTCGGCCGAAGAGCGAGGCTTCGACTTTCACGTGTGCAGCGATCACTTCTCGCCGTGGCTGGTCTCGCAGGGACACGCGCCCAACGCGTGGACGGTCTTGGGTGCGGTCGCGCAGGCCACCGAGCGGGTGCACCTCTACACCTACGTCACCTGCCCGACCATCCGCTACCACCCGGCGATCGTCGCCCAGCAGGCCGCGACCGTGCAGATCCTCTCCGACGGCCGGTTCACGCTGGGCCTGGGCAGCGGGGAGAACCTCAACGAACACATCGTCGGGCAGGGCTGGCCCACCATCACGCGCCGCCAAGACATGCTGCGCGAGGCCATCAAGATCATCCGCGAGTTGTTCGGCGGCGAGCTGATGGACTTCCGCGGGGACTACTTCCAGGTCGATTCCGCACGCCTGTGGGACGTGCCCGACGTGCCGGTCGGCATCGGGGTGGCCGTTGGCGGGACCCAGGCCGTCGACAAGTTCGCCAAGCTCGGTGACCACCTGATCGCGGTCGAGCCCGCGGGGGAGTTGGTCGACGCCTGGAACGCCGCGCGCCAAACCGCCAACGTCAGCGGCGGCGGGCGGGTGATCGGTCAGATCCCGGTGTCCTGGGACCCGGACCGCGACACCGCCGTGCAACGCGCCCACGACCAGTTCCGCTGGTTCGCCGGTGGCTGGAAGGTAAACGCCGACCTGCCGACGCCCGCCGGGTTCGCCGGCGCCACCCAGTTCGTGCGCCCCGAGGACGTCGCCGAGACCATCCCCTGCGGCCCCGACCTGGACGCCATCGTCGAGGCGGTCCGGCCCTATTGGGAGGCCGGCTTCACCGACATCGCGCTTGTCCAAATCGGCGGCGACACCCAGGAAAGATTCCTCGCCGAGGCGGCCGAACCTTTGCTGGCGGCCTTGCGCGACGCGGCTCGCTGATCGACGTTTGACCCGTGCCCGCCCGGGTATCCGGCTTCCAGCGCGCACCAGCCCGGCGCGAGTCCGGTTGAGCGCGCGCCCTGCAGCGCGGCCGCGGCCGCCTGAAGGGTCGCAACGTAACCCGTTGTGCAGCGGTTATGACCGAATGCGCGGGGGGCACATAAGGGGAAACGAGCTATGAGCGACCGATCCGGCACCACCACCGCCACGTTGGTGAAGGCCCTCAGCGGCGCCAGCTTCGGCTTGGGCCTTAGCGAGATTCTGGTTCCGGACAAGGTAGCTGCGTTCGCCGGTGTGGACGACACCCCACGGTCGCGGCGGGTGCTAAGGGCGCTGGGCGTGCGCGAGTGCGGCCACGGCGCCGCCCTATTGGTCGGCCCCGACAAGCTGGTCTGGACCCGGGTCGCCGGCGACGTGTTGGACACGGCGCTGCTCGTCGCGGGCGTGATCGCCCGTGGCCCGGGGCGACGCCGGCGGGGCGTCATCACCACCGTGGCGCTCACCGGCATCGGCGCCCTGGACCTCTACACGGCGCTGCGCACAGTCGGCGACGGCAGCCAGCGCGGCCGCCACGGCGCCGCCGGCGCTCGACACCGCACCCTGCGCGCCTCCGTCACGGTGCGGCGCTCACCCGAGCAGGTCTACGGCTACTGGCGCGACCTGGAGAATCTGCCCAACTTCATGCACCACCTCCAGTCCGTCACCGTCACCGACGACGCGGTGTCGCACTGGGTGGCCAACGCGCCGGCGGGCCAGTCGGTGCAATGGGACGCCCGCATCGTCGAGGACGAGCCGAACCGGCGGATCGCCTGGCAGTCCCTGGCCGGGTCGCCGGTCGAGAACGGCGGCAGCGTCGAGTTCGCGCCCACCAGCACCGGTGACGCCACCGAGGTCCGCGTCCAGATCGGCTATCACATTCCCGGCGGTCTGCTGGGCAAGGCGGCGGCCAGCCTGCTCGGCGAATCCCCCGAGCAGCAGGTCAACGACGACCTGCGCAGGTTCAAGCAGATCCTCGAGACCGGCGAGGTGCTGCGCTCCGACGGGTCCCCCGAGGGCACCGCGGCGGCGCGACAGCTGCACCAAGACTCCGCTCAACCCGGCAAGGAAGCGACACCATGAGGGCCACCGTATGGACGGGCCGCAACAGCGTCGAGGTGCGGACGGTTCCCGACCCCGCCATCCTCAACGACCGCGACGCCATCGTCCGCATCACCTCGACCGCCATCTGCGGCTCGGACCTGCATCTCTACGACGGCTACATCCCCACCGTCAAGCACGGCGACGTGCTGGGCCACGAATTCATGGGCGAGGTGGTCGAGGTCGGCAAGGCGGTGCGCAACCTGGCCGTCGGTGACCGGGTGGTGGTGCCGTTCCCCATCGCCTGCGGCGCCTGCTCGGCCTGCGAGCGCGACCTGTACTCGCTGTGCGAGAACTCCAACCCCAACGCGGGCATCGCCGAGAAATTCATGGGTCACTCGCCGGCGGGGCTATTCGGCTACTCGCACATGCTCGGCGGATTCGCCGGCGGCCAGGCCGAATACGCGCGGGTGCCGTTCGCCGACGTCGGCCCGCTCAAGATCGAGGACGACCTCACCGACGAGCAGGCGCTGTTCTTGTCCGACATCCTGCCCACCGGTTACATGGGCGCGGAGATGTGCGGCATCACCGGCGGCGACATCGTCGCCGTGTGGGGCGCCGGGCCGGTAGGCCTGTTCGCCATCATGAGCGCCTACCTGCTCGGCGCGTCGAACGTCATCGCCATCGACCGGGTGCCCTACCGCCTGGAGCTGGCCGCCAAGATCGGTGCCACCCCGATCAATTTCGCGGAAACCTCGGTGCTCGAGGAACTTCGGGAGCTGACCGCGGGACGAGGACCGGATCACTGCATCGACGCGGCGGGCATGGAGGCGCGCAGCGGCTCCGCCCCGGTCGACGCCTACGATCGCATCAAGCAGGCCGTACGCTTGGAAACCGAACGCCCGCATGCCATTCGGGAAGCGGCGATGAGTTGCCGCAACGGCGGCACCATCTCGATCGTCGGCGTCTACGGCGGCCTGATGGGCAAATTTCCGATCGGTGCCGTCATGAACCGGTCGCTGACCATCAAGACCGGGCAGTGTCACGTGCACCGGTACATGCGCCCGCTGCTGGACCGAATCCGCAACGGCGACATCGACCCGACAGTCATCATCAGCCACCGGCTGCGCCTCGACGAGGCCCCGCACGGCTACGAGATCTTCAAGAACAAACAGGACGGCTGCACCAAGGTCGTCCTCAGTCCATGAGCAGCGCGAGGAAAGTCGAGCTGTCACCGAAGGGGTGATCGAACGATGTCAAACGAACTGCACAACAAGAGGATTGCCATCCTAGCGGCCGACGGTGTGGAGAAGGTGGAACTCGAGCAGCCCCGGGCGGCGCTGACCGAGGCCGGCGCCGCAGTCGAGTTGCTCTCGTTGCAGACCGGCGAGATCCAGGCGCGCAACCACGATCTCGAACCGGCGGGGACGTTCACGGTCGACCGCGCGGTGGCGGGGGCGTCGGTCGAGGAGTTCGACGGCCTGGTGCTGCCGGGCGGCACGGTCAACCCGGACAAGCTGCGCATGGACTCCGCCGCCGTGGCGTTCGTCCGCGACTTCGTCGAATCGGGTAAGCCGGTGGCCGCGATCTGTCACGGGCCCTGGACATTGGTGGAAGCCGGTGTGGCGGTGGGCCGGACGGTCACGTCGTACCCCAGCATCCGGACAGACCTGCGCAACGCCGGCGCCCACGTCATCGACGACGAGGTCGTGGTGGACCGCAACCTGATCACCAGCCGCTCGCCGAAAGACCTGCCCGCGTTCTGCGCGACCATCGTCGAGCAGTTCGCCCACGCCCCCGCCAGTTAGCCCCAAAAGCATCGCGGCTGGTCGGTTTGAACGCACCAGTTTGCGGGCATGTTACACAGGCGCAATCTAGATCGCCCCGGCGATCCGTCGAAAGGCCAATAGTGACAATCACTTACCCTAATCCCGCCGTGTCGGCCGCTCAGAACGTGTACCGGCCGCAGGAGGATTCCCGGTTGCTGGTCGACACTTTGCACGACAGCGGGCTGGTCCCGGGCCGTCGGGTGCTTGACCTGTGCACCGGGAGCGGTTTCGTCGCCATCGCGGCGGCCGAGATGGGTAGCGGCAGCACCACGGCCTTCGACATCTGTCCGCGCGCCGTGGCCTGCTCACGCGACAACGCCGCGGCCGCCGGTGTGAAAGTCGATGTGAACGAGGGGTCTTGGCTCGAGGCACTGGAGTGGTCACCGTTCGACGTCGTCGTCTCCAACCCGCCGTACGTGCCGACGCCGCCCGGCGGTGACGAGCGGCCGATCTGCCCGGACGCCGGGCCGCCGTGGGCGTGGAACGCCGGCAGCGACGGCCGCATGATCTTGGACCCGCTGTGTGAAGCGGCGCCGAAGCTGTTGTGCGACGGGGGATCGCTGCTGCTGGTGCACTCGGCGCTCGCCGGGGTCCAGCAGTCGCTCGACGCCCTCAAGTGGGCCGGGATGGATGCCAAAGTCGTTGCTTCCAAATGGATTCCGTTCGGCCCGGTGATGACGGCCCGCGCCGCCTGGCTGGAGCAGGTCGGGCTGATTCCCCGCGGGCGCCGCGAGGAGGAGTTGGTGGTCATCCGGGCGGACAAGCGATGAGCACCACCCGGGTGCAGGTGGTGCCCGGGGGGCCGGTGCTGGTGTCCGGCCCGGTGCGTATCGAGATGCCCGACGGCGACGTCGTCGAGTCCGACCGTTTCATGGTGGCGATCTGCAGTTGCCGGCGCAGCGCCGACTATCCGTTGTGCGACACCAGCCATCGCCGCTGTCGGCGCCTGCCGAAGACGGACGCGAGCGCCCCTTAGGTCAGGGGCCGGCGCAGCGACGAGCGGCCCTGCCGCCACGCCTGCATGATCGTCTCGGCCAACCGGTCCTCGACCGCGGCGTGCGCGCGGATCCCGAAGATCACGTCCTGTTCGAGCTGCGGTTCGCGCGCCAAAAGGTCACCCACCACGTCGATGCGCACCACGTGTTCGTGCACGGCGTCGGCCTCCACGTGCTCGGCGTAAAACTTGACGCAGGCCGCCGGGGCCTGCAGCCGCTGCAGCGCCCGAACCATGCGTCGCGACCCCGGCGGCGAGGTGATCTCCGTGGACGCGAAGTGCCCGATGGCGGCGCCGCGCAGCGAACGGTGCAGGCCGAACAGGGACATCAGGTTCACCGCCGCCAGCGCCTCGGCGGGCACCGCGTCGAGGTAGGCCAGGTAGGTCGGGTCCAGCCCCGCCGCGCTGAGCAGGTCGGCGAACAGCTGCTGGTGCAGCCGCGACCCCTGCCCGGCGCCGTACTCGTCGAACTCGATCGCCACGAACGCGGCCTTGGCCATGCCCATCATCCGCGGGATCGCCCAGGCGTGCGGATCGCCCTCTTTGAGGTGGTAGACGGAGCGGTGCACGAAGTATTCGCACATCTGCTCCCAGGTGCCGGCGTCGCGCAGGTAATACGACGGGCCCGCGCCGTCGGCGGGTTCGATGGTGAGCGACTCCATTTCGGCGGCGGCGCTGTGGTCGGCGTCGATGGGCCCGACGTCGCGCCGCACGCCCGCCAAAAACACCCGCTCGAGCTCGCCGCGCAGCGCCAGCAACGCGGGATTCCACTCCCACGCCGGATCGACACCGGCGAAGCCGCGGTAGTGCAGCTCGTAGCACATCGACAGCGCCAGTTGCAGGTCCAGGCCGTAGGGGTCGGAGTCGCGTACGGACGCGCCGATGCGCGTGAGGTGGTCGTGCGCGGGCGGGCCCGACAGCGCGTGACGAACTGCTGTCGACAGCGGGCCATGCGCCGCGGGCAGTAAGGGTTCGGTAGTTATCGATGCGCTGGTCACGCCGATGACTACCCGGCTGGCGGGCCCGGCAAACGGCGTGGCCGTCCGCTAACCGGCCGCCGGCGGCAGGCGAAACGTGAGGTCGGCGGTGGTGCCGGTGGGCGTGCTGTCCAGCCGCATGGTGTCGCTGAGCGCCCTCATCAGCAGCAGGCCGCGCCCGCCGTTGCCCGGGTGGGAGCCGGGGGCCTGCCACGACCCGCGATCGGCGATGCGCGCGCGGACCTCGTCGCCGACCAACTCGACGTCGAGCAGCATCGTGTCGGCGGCCTGCCCGCGGTAGGCGTGCTCGACGCAGTTGGTGCACGCCTCGTTGACCACCAGCACGATGTCGCCGGCGAGCTCGTCGGGAACACCGGCGGCCTGCAGCCAGCCGGCCAGCCGATGCCTGATGGAAACCAATTGGTCTGCGGTGGCCTCGGTTTCGATGCGGATCGGCGTCTGCCGATGCCGATAGACCACCATCGCCACGTCGTCATCGTAGCCCGCGGCGGGGGCCAGCTCGCGAAGTACCACGTCGGCGACGCTGTCCACGGGAAGGTCCGTGGTCCGCGTCAAAACGGCTGCAGCGCGGGCGATTCCGTCATCGATCGACTCGCGCTTGCGCTCCACCAGCCCGTCGGTGTACAGCAGCAGGGTGGAGCCGGGCGGCAGCACCCGGGTGCCCTGCGGTCGCGGCGTGTGGTGACGCACGGCCAGGGGCACCGACGCGGCATCGTCGAGCAGGCGGGTCATCCCCGGTCGCGGGCCGACCAGCACGGCGGGCATGTGCCCGGCATTGCTGTACTGCAGCACGCCGGACTCGGTGTCCAGGATTCCCAGGAAGACGGTGGTGCAGTAGGCATTCGGAATCAGTGACGCCGCCGAATCCAGCTGTTCGAGCAGCAGCGCGGGCTCCGCCCCGTTGATCAGCAGCGCCCGCGCCGAGCTGCGCAGTTGCCCCATGACCGCCGCGGCCGGCAGGCCGCGGCCCACACAGTCGCCGACGACGATCGCGATGCGGTGATCGCCGACCGGCAACACGTCATACCAGTCGCCGCCGATCTGCAGGGGCAGCACCGCGGGCTCGTAGCGCACCGCGAATCCCGGCGGCGGCTGCACCGGCGGCAACATGGCGCGCTGCAGCGTCAGCGACGTCTCGCGGGCGCTCTCGAATTGGCGGACGTGCTGCATCGCCAGGCTCAGATGGCCGATCAGCACCGTGACCAGCAGGCGGTCCTCGGCGCTGATGTAGCGCGGCGCGGACAGCTCCAGCCACAAGGCGAGGTCCCCGGCGCCCGACAGGACCGCGACCAAACCGTGTGCCTTGCCAGAGTTTTCGGGCCGCTCGATCGGCTTGGCGGTCAGCGGCAACTGCTGGCGCGCGTCCTGGAACGTCTGGCGCAACCACGGATCGAGCTCCCGCCACGACGTCTGCACCGGCTCGCCGGCGGCCTGGACGGTCGGCACCCCCTCGCCGGTCGGCCAGGTCACGGCCACCACGCGCTTGACGTCGATGGCCGCGCTGCACTCGTCCAGCGTCATCGACAGCAGCTCGTCCACGCTGCGGGCCACCGACACCGCGGTGGCCAGCCGCAGCACGGCGCTTTCCCTTGCGGCAAACGCCCGTTCGGCGGTGACGTCGCGGATCGTGCCGACGAACATGTCCTCGTCACTGCCCGATTCCTTGACCGCGTTGATGCTCACCATCACCCACACCAGATGGCCGTCACGATGCCGGACTGGGGTCTCGTATCCGGTGCTGCCGATGCTTCGGACCAGCGCCTGCTGTTCGCGGGCGCCCTGGGTGTCGACGAGCCACGGGTGCGGCCACCGGTAGGGCAGATCCGCCGCCGGGTACCCGACGATCTCGATGAAGGCGTCGTTCATCTCGACGATCGAGCCCTCGTGGTCGGCGACGAAAAAGCCCTCCTGCAGCGAATTGACCATGGCGGTGCGGAACTTGTCCCGATCCGCCAGCCGCTCGGCGCGCGCCCGCTCCTGCGCGTAGCGCCGGGTGTGGTCGAGGAAGCCGCGAGTCGCGATGTCGAGCGGCACCAGCGTCTGCAACAGGAACTCGAGGGCGATCGGCGCCTCGATCCGCACGTCCTGCGATACCGCGAACACCAGCTCCACGTGCCGCTCGACGATCGCCAGCAGGCTGACCTCCTGCTGCAGCGCCCGTCGACCGAGCTCGTAGGCGGCGGCCAGGGTCTTGTCGTCGCGCGCCGCCAGGTAGGCCAGCAGCGCGGCGGAGTACTCGGCGTGGAAGTCGTCGGCGGCGGTCACGTCGGGGCTCCCCGACGCCGCGCGGCGGGCACCCGCGCGTCGAGAAAAATCGACGGCGAATCCGACATCTGGCCTCCCGGGTGGCACGGCCGCGCCGCATCGATGCACGGCTGTACGCGGAGACTAGCTGGGCTTGTCGCGGGGCACCCTTCAAGGGCATATTCTTCTCGCAGTTCGCGCGCGCAGGCTAGGCTTGCACCACGCTCAGTGCCCTGGACGAAGGATTGCCGTTGTCAGCTCCGGATTCGATCACCACGTTGGTTGAAGACCACGGTGGTGTCTCCGTGGTCAGTGTCAGCGGCGAAATCGATTTGGTCACCGCTCCCGCGCTGGAGCAGGCGATCGGGGCGGTGGTCGAGGAGAGTCCCACGGCGCTGGTCATCGACCTGTCCGCGGTGGAATTCCTGGGCTCGGTGGGCCTGAAGATCCTGGCGGCGACCTACGAGCGGCTGGGCAAGGCCACCGGGTTCGGAGTGGTAGCGCGCGGTCCGGCCACCCGCCGCCCGATCCACCTGACGGGGCTGGACAAGACGTTTCCGACGTACCCGACGCTGGACGACGCGTTGAGCGGCGTCCGGGACAGCTGACGCGCTTGCCGCGGCCACCTCGGGTCCGTCGACACCGCTGGAACAAGGGCGGATATGGACGTCGACCATCCGCAGGATGACCAGCGGTGGGACCGCCGGGAACGCGGCGAGACCGAAATCCAACGGCTGGACCGCAATTGGAACAGCCTGCTGCAGGAACTGCGGGTGGTGCAGACCGGTGTGCAACTGCTGACCGGGTTCCTGCTCACCCTGCCGTTCCAGCAGCGGTTCGAGGTCCTGGGTCCGGACCTGCGCGTCGTCTACCTGGCGACGGTCGGCTGTTCGGTGTGCGCGACGGTGCTGCTGATCGCCCCCGTCGGCATGCACCGGCTGCTGTTCCGGCGCCACCGCCTGCAAGCGCTGGTCTCGGCCGCGCACCGGTGCGCCTTCGCGGGTCTGGCGCTGCTGGGCCTGGCCTTGACCGGGATGACGCTCATCATCTTCGCGGCGGTCGCGGGCGGTCACGCCGGGCTGATCGCCGGCGCGTGCGCCCTTGCGCTGTTCACCTTCTTCTGGTGGGCGCTGCCGCTGCTGCTGCGCACGCGGGGGATGTGAGCCGGTCTTAGGTTCAGGGCGCCAGCGCCGCGATCCGGGTGGAGTCCAGGTGATCGAGAAGGTCCTGGGCGTCGGCGAACACCGGCGTGGCTCCGGAGTCCTGCAGTTCCTGCCGGGAAATGCCGCCGCTGAGCACGCCGATGCACGGCAGGCCCGCCCCCGCCGCGGCGTGCGCGTCCCACACCGCGTCCCCGACGAAGACGGCCTGGTCGGCGTCGACCCCCGCCCGGTCCAGCGCGACCTGCACGATTCCGGGCGCGGGCTTGGCGGTGTCGACGTCCTGCGACGACGTGGTCTCGGAGACGAGGTCGTCGCTGTCGAGGACCTTGCGCAGGATCTTCAGTTCGTCGTCGGGCGCCGACGTGGCCAGCACGACCTGCAATCCGAGGTCGGCCACGCGGCGCAGCAGGTCGCGCGCCCCCGGCAAAGGCTTCAACAGCGGCGTCGACTCGCGGTAGAACCGGCTGTGCGCGTCACTCAGCCGCTCCTGCACCTCCTCCGGCGCGTCGTTGGACAGCGTCCGCACCAGCGTCGAACCGTCCATCCCGATGCAGCGGTGCACCTGCCACGCCGACACGGCAAGCCCTTCGGCGTCGAAGGCGCGTTGCCAGGCGTGGACGTGCAAGTAGTTGGAGTCCACCAACGTTCCGTCCACGTCGAACAGGACGGCGGGGGGGCGGGCGGCCGAAGTCATGGGGGGCGGCATACCCGCGGGGGCGGCCGCTGACACCGTTTGGCCCAAGTCGTAACGGGTAACCGCCTGAGGCAGTCACCGGCGCGCTCCCCCGGCCGTGCTCGGCGAGATGTGAGTCCGCAAGAACGGCACTAGAGAACAGGTTCTACAAGGGGTGAAGTTGAATACCGAGAATCGGGACCCGGTCGACCACTCACGCACTTTCCGCCGCCACGCCGGCGAAACGTTCAAGTACGGCCCGCACGCGCCCGGCGTCTACGGCCTCATCGTCGCCGCGGCTGCGCTGGTGATGGGCCTGGCGGCGTTCGCGACTCGGCACGTCGCGGCGGGGTCGACGGCGGTGGCGGTGGCCGCGGTGGTGGCCGCGGCGAGCGCGGCGTGGCTGGCCCGCAACCACCGCAAGGTTCGCCAGGCCGAGCTGCGCTGGCACGCCGAGCATTCCGACGAGCCCGCGCCGCCGCCCGCCAGCTGACGGCGCCTGAGCTAACCGGCGCCGGCCGTGACCCAACCGCAACCGCAACGTTTACTTGCGGTAATGGCAGGGTAAAAATCTGCCATGTTGCAGCAGCCCAGCCTGACTCCCGGAGCAAACGGGAGTGACGACATTCTCTCGTTGCCCCGGGCGTTTGGTGGGCACACCGACGAGGACTTCCGGTTGCCCGGCCTCGCGGCGGCCGCAACGTGGATCGTCGGCCTGGCGACCGGCGTCTTCGCCCTGCTGGCCGCGCAGGCCGGCATGGCCATCGTGGCGCTGGTTGTCGCCGTCGTCGCGCCCTGGGTGGCCATGGCGTGGGTGTCGCGCGCGCAACGCCACGCCTACAACGGCACCCATCACGCGGCGGCGTTCAGCCCCGGCCAGTCCTAGGCTCGCTCGGCGCGGGTGCACACCGCCACCTGCGACATTTTTTATTTCGTGACGGGTGTGGTAAGCGCCCGAACGGGGTACTGCCTGCGCCACGGGTGACTACAGCAGCGTGTGTTGACCCGCCCAGCGCCAGGAAGGACCCCCCATGACGACCGCAAGCGACTACGACGCACGCCGTGTCTCCGAGCTCGACCCCCAGGACAAGACCTCGCTTCGCGAGCTGGCCCCGACCCTGCAAGGGCCCGCCACCGCGGTGGTCGACGAGGATCTCAACGACGTGCCCTTCTTCGAGCTGCCCGACGCGGACCTCTCCGGGGAAGACCTCTCCGTCACGGTGATTCCGCAGCGCTCCGACGAGTTCGTCTGCTCCAGCTGCTTCCTGGTGCAACACCGGAGCCGGCTGCACAGCGAGAGCGCCGGGCACCCCGTCTGCTCCGACTGCGCCTGACGCCGCGCCGCCACCGGGCTGTCGGTGGCGTCGGCTAGCTTCTCCCTGACGAGCCCAGCTCCGGGCCCGTCCGCCATCGGCGCGAAGGCCACGTGGGGAAGCGATGGACAAGACGCTGGGTTTGCTCCTGCCGATCGGCTTGGCGGTGCCGTGGTATCTCACCCAGAACGCCACGGGCAGTGTGCCGGCCGGCCTGTGCGCCGGTCTCGTCGGGCTCGCCGTGGCGCTGACCGCGCTGTGGTGGCTCTGCGTCCAGCGCGACCGCTATCGCGTCGACGCCGCGCGGCGCCGCGACCTCAAGTGCGCGAACTCGAGCATCCGGGCGATCGATCGGATGTCCGGTACCGAATTCGAGGAGTACGTCGCGGCGCAGCTGCGCGTCGCGGGATGGAGCGTGACCCCGACCGGCGGCACCGGAGACTACGGCGTGGACCTCGTCGCCAAACGCGATGGCGCCCGCCTCGCGGTGCAGTGCAAACGGCTCGCCAAGGCCGTCGGCGTGGCGGCGGTGCAGCAGGTGGTCTCCGGCGCCCGGCGGCACGGCTGCACACACACCGTCGTCGTCACCAATCAGGACTTCACCAAGGCGGCCCGCCAGCTGGCCGCCACCCACCGGTGCCGTCTGGTGGGCCGGGCTCAGCTGCCGCGCTGGACCCGCACCGCCCCCATCGCCCCGCGCGAGCGCGCCGAACCGGCGCCGCGGCAACGCGTTACGGAGGCGGAGCGAGCCTAGGGTGAGCGCCGCGTGGTGTCGTCGATGATGCGCCGCGCCACTTCGCGCAGTGGGGTGTTCATGCTCTGCGACAGCTCGATCAGCGTCTTGAAGGCGGTCTCCTCGTCGAGTTCGTAACGCTCCATGAGGATGCCTTTGGCCTGCCCGATGGTGTCGCGGGTGCTCAAGGCCTCCTTGAACTGTTGCGTGCGAACGACATTGCTCCACGCCAGGGCCCCCAGGGTGGCGAACGCCGCCGCCACCCGGCGTGACTCGTCGGTGAACGCGTGCGGGCGGGTGGCGTAGAAATTCAGCGCCCCCATGCTCAGCTCGTCGGCGAACATCGGCAACGACACGATGCTGCGCACCGGCGTCTGCGCCAGGGCGTCCGCCTGGTATTTCGGCCAGCGCGTGTCGGTGCTCAGGTCGTCGACGATGACCGCCTTGCGCGTCCAAGCGGCCTGCACGCAGGGCCCCTCGAGGTGGCGCTGCTGGAATTCGTCGAGCAACCGGGCGGTGTCGTCGGTGACCGACGGGCTGCTGACCTGGTTCTTGCGGCTGGTGACGGTGATGCCCGCCTGCTCGGCCCCCGGCACCCAGCGGGTCGAGGCGGTGGTCAGTTGGTCGAGCACCGCGGGGAAGTCCGCGAGGTCCGCGGAATAGATCGCCCGAAGGACGTCGGTGAGCAGATCGAAGTCGTCAAGATTGGTCACTAAAAGTTGCCCTCATGCGTCGAGACCGGTTGCAGGCTTACCCGTGCCGTAACAGCAGCCTGCGGTCTCGCGAGGCGATTCACTTGTGGCCAGGACGGCGACGAATGTCAGTGCTGTGTGCTCAGCACCACGGTGCCGATGAGTATATCGGCCCGGATCGCGCCGTCGGAATCCCACCGGCGGCCGCGAAACATTCAGCGAGCGGGCGGATATGGGGCACGGCGCACAGCACGCCACCACGTGCAGATCCCGGCGACGAGGGTGGGTACGGGGCACAACTTCTCGGCAGCACGCGCGGCGATCGCCGACGGTTAATGGGTCGGGGTGGCGGGATTCGAACCCACGGCCTCTTCGTCCCGAACGAAGCGCGCTACCAAGCTGCGCCACACCCCGCTTGAAGCTCCGACAGCCTATCGCACCGGCCCGCCGGCTGACCAAATCGCGCCCCCCACGTCACCGCCAGCGGCACGAGCGCTCGAACTCGGCCAGCGCCTCCGCCGGGCCCGCCGGGTCCAGGCCCTGCGCTCGCACCCACTCGTCGTCGAAGTAGGTGTCGCTGTAGCGGTCGCCGCTGTCGGCGAGCAGCGTGACCACCGAGCCGCTGCGGCCGTCGGCGACCATCTCCGCGAGCAGCCCGAACGCGCCCCACACGTTGGTACCCGTCGACGGCCCCACCCGACGCCCCAGCACGGCGCTGACGTGGCGCGCGGCGGCGACCGACGCCGCGTCCGGGACGGCGACCATGCGGTCGACCACGGTGGGCAGGAACGACGGCTCCACCCGCGGCCGGCCGATGCCCTCGATGCGCGACGAGCGGCCCGTCACCACGTCGCCGCGACCCTCGGCGTAGGCGGGGAAGAACGCGGAGTTCTCCGGGTCTACCACGCACAGCCGCGTCGCGTGGCGTTGATAACGGATGTAGCGGCCGATCGTCGCGCTGGTTCCACCGGTGCCCGCCCCCACCACGATCCAGTCCGGCACCGGATGCTTCTCGTCGCGCATCTGGGAGAAGATCGACTCGGCGATGTTGTTGTTGCCCCGCCAGTCGGTGGCCCGCTCGGCATTGGTGAACTGGTCGAGGTAGTGGCCGCCGGTCTCCCGCGCGACCCGCTCGGCCTCGGCGTAGACCTCGCCGGCGTTCTGCACGAAATGGCAACGGCCACCCTGGGCTTCGATGAGCGCCAGCTTGGTTGGGCTGGTCGTCGCGGGCACCACGGCGACGAACGGCAGGCCGAGCAGGGCCGCGAAGTACGCCTCCGACACCGCCGTCGACCCCGACGACGCCTCGACCACCGTGGTGCCCTCGCCGATCCAGCCGTTGCACAGCGCGTACAGGAACAGCGACCGCGCCAACCGGTGCTTGAGGCTGCCGGTGATGTGCGTCGTCTCGTCCTTGAGGTACAGCGCGACGTCGGCCCCGCTGCCGTCCGCGCCCCACGCCGACGGCAGCGGGTAACGCAGCAGGTGCGTGTCGGCGCTGCGGCGCGCGTCGGCCTGGATCAGCCGGACGGCCTCGTCGGCCCAACGTCGCGAAGCGCTGCGGCTCGCGATGCGGGTCTGATCGGTCACCGCACCGATACGGTCGGCTGCGAACGCGTCAGGTCGCTGGCCGTGTCGCGGTCGCCCATCGGGGCGGCGATCAGCGTCAGCAGCGTCGCCTCGGGCCGGCAGCAGAACCGCACCGGCGCGAACGGCGACGTCCCGATGCCGGCCGACACGTGCAGCTGCGTGTGAGCGCCCCAGCGGGACGGGCCCTTCGCCCGCGACCGGTCCAGCCCGCAGTTGGTGACCAGGGCGCCGTAGAAGGGCAGGCACAGCTGCCCGCCGTGGGTGTGGCCGGCCATCACCAGCTGATAGCCGTCCGCGGCGAAGCGGTCCAGCACCCGCGGCTCGGGGGAGTGGGTCAAACCCAGGCGCAGGTTCGCCGCCGGGCTGGCGGGCCCGGCGATGGCGTCGTAGCGGTCCCGGTCGATGTGCGGGTCGTCGACGCCGGCGGCCGCGACGTGCAGCCCGGCCACCTCGAACTCGCGGCGGGTGTGCGTGAGGTCGAGCCAGCCGCGCTCGGTGAAGGCGGCCCGCAGGTCCTGCCAGGGCAGCGGCTCGCCCCGCACCCGATGCGACGGGTTGGTGACGTAATGCAGGGGGTTCTTCAGCCGCGGCCCGAAGTAGTCGTTGCTGCCGAACACGAAAACGCCCGGGCGGGACAGCAGGTCGCCCAGCGCCTGGATGACCGCGGGCACCGCCTTGGGGTGCGCGAGGTTGTCGCCGGTGTTGACCACCAGGTCGGGCTCCCAATTCGACAGCTCACGCAGCCAGGCCTGCTTGCGGCGCTGGCCGGGCAGCATGTGCAGGTCGCTGAGGTGCAGCACCCGCAACGGGGTGGAACCCGGGGTCAACACGGGCATCGTGATCTCGCGCAGGACGAAGGCGTTGCGCTCGATGATCGCCGCATACCCGATGCCGGCGACGGCCGAGCCGAGCGCCGCCGCGCCGGTCCGGATCAGAACGGGCAAAACGTCAGCCATGCTGGCAGCCTACTGCGGCGGGGGGACGCGCAGTGTATCCCGGCGCGCGAATCTCGGTGTCGCCGAACTACGGCGGCGGCTGGCCGGGCGGCGGCGGTGGGGGCGCCAGCAGCGGGATGGTGATCGGCGGCAGGCCCGGGATCTCGACGACCTGCGAGCCGACCGGCACCGGCGCCCCGTCCGGCGGCGGTGGCGGGGCGGGCGGGATGCCGTTGCTCACCTGGATGGTGATGATCGACCCCGGGATGGTGTTGCCGGCGGGCGTGGTCCCCACCACCTCGCCCTGTTTGGCGCTGCTGTTGACGGCGTTGGGCTGGTCGGCGACCCGGAAGCCGGCGTCCTTCAGGCGTAGCCGGGCCGCGTCCACGTCCAGGCCCGCCACACTGGGCACCCGCGACCCGGGCGAACCGTCGACGTAGCGGGGGTCGGTCGGCGGCAATTGCACCGGCCCGAAGTTGGTGGCGATGGGCTTCATCGCGGTGAACCAGGTTCGCGCCGGCTCGTTACCGCCGTACAGGTCGCCCTCGGCGCAGTGACGCAGCGGCGACGAGCACAGGTCCGTCGGGTTGGTCGAGTCGTCGTAGATGTAGTTGGCGGCCGCGTAGTGGCTGGTGAACCCGACGAACCCGGACGAGCGGTGCGCCTCGGTGGTCCCCGTCTTCCCGGACACCGGCAGGTCCCAGCCCGCCGCACCGGCCGAGCCGGCCGCCGTGCCGCCGCCCACCGCGTCCTTGCTCATCGCGTTGGCGAGCGTGTTCGCCAGGCCCTCGGGCACCACCTGATCGCAGGTCTCGGTGGTGACGGCGACCTCGTTGCCGTGCCGGTCGACCAGCTTGTCGATGGGATTGGGCGGACACCAGACCCCCCCGGAGCCCAAGGTGGCCGCGACGTTGGAGAGCTCCAGCGCGTTCACCTCGATGGGCCCCAGCGTGAAGGAGCCGATGTTCTGCCGCTTGACGAAGTCGGCCAGGCTCTCGTTGCTGTCGGGGTTGTAGTCGCGGGCGGTGCCGGGATCGGCGTAGGAGCGCAGGCCCAGCTTGATGGCCATGTCGACGGTGCGGGTGACCCCGACCTGCTGAATCAGCTTGGCGAACGCGGTGTTCGGCGAGGTGGCCAGCGCGTCGGTGACGTTCATCGACCCGCGGTAGTTGCCGGCGTTGACGACGCACCAGTTGTCCTTGGGGCAGCCCTTGGCGCCACCGCTACCCATGCCCTTGGCCTGGAAGCGCCCGGGCACCTCGAGGGTGGCGTTGATGCCCATGCCCATGTCCAGCGCGGCCGCCGTGGTGAAGATCTTGAACACCGAGCCGGCCCCGTCCCCGACCAGGGAGAACGGTTGCGGGCGCATCGTCTGGCCGGCGTCCACGTCGAGGCCGTAGGTGCGGTTGCTGGCCATCGCCATCACCTTGTGCGACGTCTTGCCGGGCTGGATGACGCTCATCACGCTCGAGATGCCCGGCAGCGTCGGGCTGGCGAACTTGTCGATGGCGGACTTGACGGGGATCTGCACGTCCGGGTCCAGCGTGGTCTTGATCAGGTAGCCGCCCCGCGCCACCTGCTCCTTGCTGATCCCGGCGCGGGACAGGTACTCCTGCACGTAGTCGCAGAAGAAGGCGCGGTCGCCGGCCGCGATGCAGCCCCGCGGCAGCTCGTTGGGCTGCGGCAGGATGCCCAGCGGGGTGGCCTTGGCGGCGCGCAGGGCGTCGGCCTCCTGCGGGATGTTCTGGATCATGGTGTCGAGCACCAGGTTTCGCCGCGCCAACGCGCCGTCGGGGTTGACGTAGGGGTTCAGCGCGCTGGTCGACTGCACCATGCCGGCCAGCAGCGCCGCCTGCTGCCAGTTCAGGTCCGAGGCGTTGATGCCGAAGTAGGTCTGCGCCGCGTCCTGCACCCCGAACGAGCCGTTGCCGAAGGACACCAGGTTGAGGTAGCGGGTCAGGATCTCGGGCTTGGTGAAGGTCTTGTCCAGGGTGAGCGCCATGCGGATCTCGCGCAGCTTGCGGGCCGGGGTGGTCTCGACGGCCGCACGCTTCTCGGCGTCCGTCTTCGCCGTCACCAGCAGCTGGTAGTTCTTGATGTACTGCTGCTCGATGGTCGAACCGCCGCGGGTGTCGACGTCGCCGCGGGCGTAGCCGGCCAGCCCGGTCAGGGTGCCCTTCCAGTCGACCCCGTTGTGTTCGGCGAACCGCTTGTCCTCGATCGACACGATCGCGAGCTTCATCGTGTTGGCGATCTTGTCGCCGGGCACCTCGAAACGGCGCTGGGAATACAGCCACGCGATGGTGTTGCCCTTCGCGTCGACCATCGTCGACACCGCGGGAATCTCCCCCTCGAGCAGCTGCGCCGATCCGTTCGCCACGACCTCGGAGGCGCGGTTCGACACCAGCCCGAATCCACCGGCGAACGGGAACATGAGGGCCGTGGCGACGACGCTGGCCAATAAACAGAACCCCGCAAGCTTCAGGATCGTGAGAGCGGCCGGGGGGCGGTCTGACATGGCTACTACAGTAGCGGCCCCTAGTCACGCCGCCACGCTGCGCGTTCACCAGGTTTTTTCGCATCCATTGACCTGCGGCTTACCGCCCGGCGGACCCATAAATTTGCGCTGGCGTCACTAAAGCGCTACGAAACGTAGTGTGCAAGATCACTATGTGATCTATCGTCTGGGACGAGACGGGACGGCCGTCCCAAAAAAAGAGTTATCGGACTGTTGCGCAATTGGCACCTGACCACCTAACTTAGACACACGGTGAGATTCAGGTAACACCGAAGTTCACAGTGTGGCGTAGATCGCAGACGCGAATCTGCACCCGAGGAGGGCGGTCGCGAGCAGCGACCGGTAGGGAAAGGGAACACTTTCGTGTCAGCAATACGGCCGGCGGCGCGTAAGACCAACAATGCAGCCGCACAGGGGATACTTCGCAGCGTCGACTCCGAGGAACGGATCGCTTGGGTCTCCAAGGCGCTCTGCCGGACCACCGATCCCGACGAGCTCTTCGTGCGGGGGGCCGCGCAGCGCAAAGCCGCGGTGATCTGCCGGCACTGCCCGGTGATGCAGGAGTGCGGGGCCGACGCCCTGGACAACAAGGTCGAGTTCGGCGTGTGGGGTGGCATGACCGAGCGCCAGCGCCGGGCCCTGCTCAAGCAGCACCCCGAGGTCGTCTCCTGGGGAGACTTCTTCGACAAGAGGCGCAACCGCAGCGTCGGCTGACCGCCGACCGCCCCTTCCCTGTCACCGACGGGCCCGCGTTGTGCGGGCCCGTCGCTCACGCTCAGGGGGCGGCGACGGTGCCCGCGATCTGGTCGGCCAGGGCCCGCAACGCGTCGAGGTCCGAGACGTCGAACGGCAGCGACGGCACACCGACCACCGGCACGTGCGGGTTCGCCCCGGTGAATCGCGACAGCAGCCGCAGCTCGCGCTTGGCGGTCTGCGCCCGCTCGGCGTGGATCTTGAGCACCGCCGCGGCCAGGGCGGCCGCCTCCGATTCCGCCTCGCCCTCCAGCACTTCGCTGCCGTCGATCGCGCGTTCGGCCGGCAGCGCGCACAGCGTCGGGTGCGTGCGGTTGAGCACCAGCCCGGCCAGTGGCATCCCTTCCTGCGACAGCCGGTCGACGAAAAAGGATGCCTCGCGCAGCGCGTCGGGCTCAGCCGCCGACACCACGACGAACTGGGTGCCCCGCCGTTTGAGCAGCGCGTAGGTGCGGTCGGCCTTCTCCCGGAAGCCGCCGAAGGTGGCGTCCAGCGACTGCACGAAGGCCGCCGCGTCGCCCAACATCTGTGAACCGAGAATCGTCGACATCGCCTTCATTGCCAATCCCATTGCGCCGGTGACCAATCGGCCGATACCGCGGCCGGGCGCGAGCAGCAGGCGCCACAACCGGCTGTCCATGAAGCTGCCCAGTCGTTTGGGTGCGTCCAGGAAATCCAGGGCGTTGCGCGACGGCGGCGTGTCGACCACCACCAGGTCCCAGCGATCCTCGGCCAGCAGCTGGCCGAGCTTCTCCATCGCCATGTACTCCTGCGTGCCCGCCAGGGAACTCGCGACGGTCTGATAGAACTGGTTGTCCAGAATCGCTTGTGCGCGACCGGGTCCCGAATACTGGACCACCATCTCGTCGAACGTGCGCCGCATGTCGAGCATCATCGCGTGCAGCTCGCCGGGCACCTCGGGCGCCAGCGGCACCCGCTGCGGCGTGTTGCCGAGGTCGTTGACACCCAGCGCTTGCGCCAGCCGCTTGGCCGGGTCGATGGTCAGCACGCAGACGTTGCGGCCGAGTTCGGCCGCCCGCAAGGCCATCGCCGCGGCGGTGGTGGTCTTGCCCACCCCGCCGGCGCCGCAGCACACCACCACCCGGTTGGCCGTGTCGGCCAGGATGGCGCCCATCTCGAGTCGGCGCGCCGTCGTGCTCATCGAACTCCCTGCTGCGCAAGCGATTCGGACAATTCGTAGAGACTGCCGAGGTCCACGCCGTCGGAGATCGCCGGCAGCTCCAGGCGGGGCACCTGCAACGCGTCGAGCTGCTGCGCCGTCGCGGCGCGCGCCGCGATCACCGTTGCGTGTTCGATGGTTTCGGTCAGCAGGCCCGCGAAGTCGTTGTCGCCCAACGTGATTCCAACCTTCTGCAACTCGGTGCGCAGCGAGTCCGCGTCCACGTGCCCCTCGGCGGCCTTGGCGAGGTCCGCGGGTTGCAGGTAGGAGGCGATATTGCGGTTGACGATCACGCTGCCGATTGGCAGCTGCATCTCGGCCAACTCCTCGATGGCCTCCAGCGTCTCCTGCACCGGCAACGCCTCGAGCAGCGTGACCAGGTGGATGGCCGTCTGCTCGGAGTGCAGCAACCTGACCACGCCCTCGGCCTGCGAGTGCACGGGCCCGCCCTTGGCCAGGTCCGAGACGGCCTTGGTGACGTCGAGGAAGCGGGCGATCCGCCCCGTGGGCGGGGCGTCGACCACCACCGCGTCGTAGACCGGGGTCTTGGCCCCCTTGTTCACCCGCACCACCGACTCCTTGATCTTGCCGGTGAGCAGCACGTCGCGCAGGCCCGGCGCGATGGTCGTGGCGAACTCGATGGCGCCGATGCGGCGCATCGCCCGGCCCGCGATGCCGAGGTTGTAGAACATGTCGAGGTACTCCAGGAAGGCGGCCTCGATGTCGATCGCCAGGGCGTTGACCTGCCCGCCGCGTTCGGCGGTCGCGATCTTCACCTCTTCGTACGGCAGCGGCGGAACGTCGAACAACTGCGCAATGCCTTGGCGCCCTTCGACTTCCACGAGAAGGACTTTGCGGCCCCCGGCCGCGAGGGTCAGTGCCAGCGCGGCCGCGATCGTCGACTTGCCCGTGCCGCCCTTGCCGGTCACGAAGTGCAGGCGGGCTTTCGCCAAGCGCGCCGGCCAGCCGACGGAGCTACCGCCGCTCGATGAGGTTGCCACTATCGCATGCTAGCTCCACCATGCCGGGCCGCTTGGCCTGACCAGAGCCGATGGCAGGCGACCGATAAGCTCGCGACATGAGCCAACCGATCGCATGGGAGTACGCCACGGTTCCGTTGCTGACGCACGCGACCAAGCAGATTCTCGACCAGTGGGGCGCCGACGGGTGGGAGCTGGTGGCGGTGCTGCCCGGTCCGACCGGCGAGCAGCACGTCGCCTACCTCAAGCGCCCCAAGTAGATGAGCGTCTCCGCCCGGCTCGAGGAGCTCGGGATCACGCTGCCCGACGTGGTGGCACCGCTCGCCTCCTACGTGCCGGCCGTGCGGACCGGCAACCTCGTCTACACCGCGGGGCAGCTGCCGATGCAAGCCGGCGTGCTGGCGGCGACCGGCAAGGTCGGGGCCGAGGTGAACCCGGAGCAGGCCCGGGCGCTGGCGCGGATCTGCGCGCTCAACGCTTTGGCGGCCGTGCACTCGCTGGTGGGCATCGACGCGGTGACCCGGGTGGTCAAGGTGGTCGGGTTCGTCGCCTCCGCCCCCGGCTTCAACGGCCAGCCGGGGGTCGTCAACGGGGCCTCCGAGCTGCTCGGTGAGGTGTTCGGCGAGCGGGGCGCGCATGCGCGGTCGGCGGTCGGCGTGTCCGAGCTGCCGCTGGACGCCCCGGTCGAAGTCGAACTGATCGTGGAGGTCGGCTGACGGCCGTGACCGAGGCAGTCGAGTCGCCGACCCACCCCGCATACGGAAGGTTGCGGGCGGTCACCGAGACTGCGTCGGTCCTGCTGGCCGACAACCCCGGCCTGATGACGCTCGAGGGCACCAACACCTGGGTGCTGCGCGGGCCGGGCAGCGCCGAGCTCGTCGTCGTCGACCCGGGCCCCGACGACGACGAGCACATCACGCGGGTCGCCGCGCTGGGCCGCATCGCGCTGGTGTTGATCAGCCACCGGCACGGCGATCACACCGACGGCATCGACAAGCTCGTCGACGCGACCGGGGCGACGGTGCGGTCCGCGGGCAGCGGGTTCCTGCGGGGGCTCGGCGGTGAGCTGGTCGACGGCGAGGTGATCGACGCCGCCGGGTTGCGGATCAAGGTCATGTCGACGCCCGGCCACACCGCCGACTCGCTGTCGTTCCTGCTCGACGACGCGGTGCTGACCGCCGACACGATCCTCGGCCGCGGCACCACCGTGATCGACAAGGAGGACGGCGGCCTGGCCGACTACCTCGAGTCGCTGCGGCGGCTGCGCGGCCTGGGCGCGCGCACGGTGCTGCCCGGCCACGGCCCCGACCTGCCGGACCTGGCCGCCGTCGCGGCGGGCTACTTGGCGCACCGGCAGGAGCGCCTGGAGCAGGTGCGCTCGGCGTTGCGGGACATCGGCGACGACGCCACGGTCCGCCAGGTCGTCGAGCACGTCTATGCCGACGTCGACGAGAAGCTGTGGGACGCGGCCGAATGGTCCGTGCAGGCGCAGCTGGACTACCTGCGCCGCTAGCGCGGTCCAAGCCCCCGGCGTGTCCGCGAGCGTAAGCGCACCGCGGGATACGGGGCCAACTGCCGCAGCGTGCTTACGCTCGCGCCAACGGCCTCGCGGAGCGGGCCCTCAGCGCCCGGCGCTCACCTGGCTCGGCGGGCCAGGCGCTCGGAGTCCGAGATCAGCACGCTCTTGCCCTCCAGGCGGATCCACCCGCGGTGGGCGAAGTCGGCCAGGGCCTTGTTCACCGTCTCCCGGGACGCACCCACGAGCTGGGCGATCTCCTCCTGGGTCAGGTCGTGCGTCACGCGCATCGCCCCGCCCTCCTGGGTCCCGAACCGCTGGGCCAGCTGCAGCAGCTGCTTGGCCACGCGCCCCGGCACGTCGGTGAAGATGAGGTCGGCGAGGTTGTTGTTGGTCCGGCGCAGGCGGCGGGCCAACACCCGCAGCAACTGCTCGGCGATCTCGGGGCGGTCGGCGATCCACGCCCGCAGCGCGTCGCGGTCCATCGACACCGCCCGCACCTCGGTGATGGTGGTGGCGCTGGAGGTCCGCGGGCCCGGGTCGAAGATCGACAGCTCGCCGAACATGTCCGACGGGCCCATGATGGTCAGCAGGTTCTCCCGCCCGTCGGGCGAGCGGCGACCGATCTTGACCTTCCCCGAGACGATGATGTACAGCCGATCGCCCGGTTCCCCTTCGGCGAACACGGTGTGCCCGCGGGGGAAATCGACGGGTTGCAGCTGCTTGGTCAGTGCGGCGACCGCGCCCGGCTCAACCCCTTGGAAGATTCCTGCCCTTGCCAGGATCTCGTCCACGTTGCCTCTTCAGCTATGTCGAAAAATCAGTGTGATAGGGGCAGGTTAACCCCTTGCTCGCCTGACGAGTCTAGAGGAATGCCCGTCGTGCCCGACGAGCCAACGCTACACACGATTGACGTGTCGAGTTGCCCTAAATTGCGGATTGCCGTGCGAGTGTCCGTGAATTCGCGTCGGCAAAGTCCACTCGTCGCGGTCGGCCAATCCCACAGCAAACGCGGGCACGGCGTGCCGAGGCGCGGTCTGGCGGCCCGTCGGGACCGGCTCGGGACGACGCTCCGCGGGGTGCCGGTGCAGGCGCACCAGCGGGTCCGGGGCGCCCGGGGAGGCCAGTGCGCGCATGTTGGCGGCGTCAGGCCGCCCGGTCAGCTCCCTGGCCGGCGGCGTCGCGACCGGCTGCCGCGCGAGCTCCCTCTCCAGCCGGCCCAGCCAGAGCGCGGCGAGCATCAGCAGCCAAGGGACGCACGCCACCAGCAACCACGACACAAGGAGAGTAAACAGGGTCTTGAATCAACACCGGGTCTCGGCGAGATCACGAAATCAGTACTCTGTCGAGAGTGACAGCGGCAAAATCCTCCGGGCGCTCGAAGTCGAAGCCGGCCACGCCCGACGGGACCGTCGCGCGCCGCCAGTCCGAGGAAACGCGGGTGGGCTTGGTGCGCCGGGCGCGCCGCATGAATCGCGCATTGGCGCAGGCATTTCCGGACGCGCACTGCGAACTCGATTTCACCACTCCGCTGGAGCTCACCGTCGCCACAATTCTTTCCGCGCAGAGCACCGACAAGCGGGTGAATTTGACGACGCCCGCATTGTTCAAGCGGTACCGGACGGCGCTTGATTACGCGCAGGCCGACCGCGCCGAACTCGAGGAACTGATTCGGCCCACCGGGTTCTTCCGCGCCAAGACGACGTCGTTGATCGGGCTGGGCCAGGCGCTCGTCGAGAGGTTCGGCGGCGAGGTGCCGGCCACCATCGAGGAGCTGGTGACGCTGCCCGGTGTGGGCCGCAAAACGGCCAACGTGGTGCTGGGCAACGCTTTTGACATTCCCGGCATCACCGTCGACACCCACTTCTCCCGGCTGGTGTCGCGGTGGCACTGGACCGCCGAGACGGACCCGGTGAAGATCGAGCACGCGGTGGGCGAGCTCATCGAGCGCAGCGAGTGGACGCTGCTGAGCCACCGCGTGATCTTCCACGGCCGCCGCGTGTGCCACTCGCGCAAGCCCGCGTGCGGAGTCTGCCTGATCAAGAAGGACTGCCCGTCCTTCGGCCTCGGCCCCACCGATCCGCTGCTGGCCGCGCCGCTGGTCCGGGGGCCGGAGACCGAGCATCTGCTCGCCCTGGCCGGGCTCTGAGCCGGTCCGGCGAGCACGAGAGCGCACGGGGATCGCGATGCCGACGCTGACGCGCCGGGCGCGCTGGCACATCGCGGTCGTCGCCGTGGTGGTGGCGCTGATCGCGGCGCTGACGGCGCAACTGCGCGACGACGCACCCGGCACGGCCGGCAGCGGCGGCCCGGCGATGTCGGACCGGGAGCACCGCGACGCCGACACGCCCGCCGCCCTCGCCGGCCCGCGAGCGCGGGCCCAGCTGCCGCCCTGCCCGCTCGGCCAGGGCCCCGGGCCGGGCGCGCTGCGCGGCGTGACGGCCGAGTGCGCCGCCGACGGCGCGGACTTAGACATCGCCCGGGCGCTGGCGGGGCGCACGGTGCTGCTCAACTTCTGGGTCTACTGGTGCGCGCCGTGCGCCGCCGAATTGCCCGCGATGGCCGAGTATCAACGGCGGGCGGGCCCGGACGTGCTGGTGGTGACTGTGCACCAGGACGAGAACGAGACGGCCGCGCTGCTGCGGCTGGCCGAGCTCGGCGTCCGGCTGCCCACTGTGCAGGACGGCCGGCGCCGCATCGCGGCCGCGCTGCGGGTGGTCAACGTGATGCCCGCGACGGTGGTTCTGCGGTCGGACGGTAGCGTTGCGCAGACGCTGCCGCGGGCTTTCGACAGCGCCGACGAGATCGCGGCCGCGGTCGGAAACGACAGGGGATAAGCGGAGAAGTTGAACCGACTGGAGCGGCCGGTGAGTGCTGGGGGTTCGTCCCTGCGGAACGGTGACCCCGCGAGCGGGACCGTTCCGCTGACGCCTGACGCCAGCCCCGCGTGGCTGCGCCCGCTCGTCGACAACGTCGCCGCCATCCCCGACGCGTACCGCCGGCGGCTGCCTGCGGATGTCCTGGCCATGATCACCTCGACGGCCACGGCGGCGCTCTCCGCGGTCCGCGGAAC
This sequence comes from Mycobacterium sp. E1214, assembly GCF_001666755.1. GTDB lineage: Bacteria > Actinomycetota > Actinomycetes > Mycobacteriales > Mycobacteriaceae > Mycobacterium. The sequence continues at coordinate 77,486 of NZ_LZJC01000123.1, forward strand.
CCGCCAGGCGGCCGTGTTGGTGCTGTTTTCGGGCCGGGAGTCCGGCCCTGCCGACGGCGGGCTTCCCGACGACGCCGACCTGCTGGTCACGGTGCGGGCGGCCACGTTGCGCCACCACGCCGGGCAGGCGGCGTTTCCCGGCGGCGCCGCCGACCCCACCGACGACGGCCCGGTGGCGACGGCGCTGCGCGAGGCCCGGGAGGAGACCGGGATCGACGTCGGCCGGCTGCATCCCCTGGCGGTGCTGGACCCGATGTTCATCGCGCCGTCGCAGTTTCACGTCGTCCCGGTGCTGGCGTATTCGCCGGATCCCGGCCCGGTGGCCGTCGTCAACACCGCCGAGACGGCGCTCGTCGCACGGGTTCCGGTGCGGGCGTTCGTCAATCCGGCCAACCGGCTGATGGTGTACCGCGGCGACCTGGGCCGCCGCTGGGCCGGTCCCGCGTTCCTGCTGAACGAGATGCTGGTGTGGGGGTTCACCGGGCAGGTGATCTCCGCGCTCCTCGACGTCGCCGGGTGGGCGCAGCCGTGGGACACCTCCGACATGCGCGAGTTGGACACGGCCATGGCGCTTCTCGACCCGCCGGGGGACTCGCGATGAACTCGATGACCCCGTCGCAGTGGCTGGACATCGCCGTCCTGTCGGTCGCCTTCATCGCGGCGGTCTCGGGGTGGCGATCGGGCGCGCTGGGTTCGCTGTTCTCGTTCATCGGCGTGCTGCTGGGCGCCATCGCGGGCGTGCTGCTGGCGCCCCACATCGTCAGCCACATCGCCGCGCCGCGCGCGAAGCTGTTCGCGGCGCTGTTCTTGATCCTGGCGCTGGTCGTCATCGGGGAGGTCGCCGGCGTGGTGCTGGGCCGCGCCGTGCGCGGCGCGATCCACAGCCGCGCCATCCGCTCGGTCGACTCGGTGATCGGGGTGGGGGTGCAGCTCGTCGTGGTGTTGACGGCCGCGTGGCTGCTGGCGACGCCGCTGACCCAGTCGAAGGACCAACCCGAGCTGGCGGCGGCGGTCCGCGGCTCGCGCGTGCTGGCCCGCGTCAACGAGGCGGCGCCGCCCTGGCTGAAGACAGTGCCCAAGCGGCTGTCCGCGCTGCTCAACACCTCGGGTCTGCCGGCGGTGCTGGAGCCGTTCAGCCGCACCCCGGTGATCCCGGTGGCGTCCCCGGATCCCGCGCTGGCCAACAATCCCGTGGTGGTGTCCACCGCGCCCAGCGTCGTCAAGGTGCGCAGCCTGGCGCCCAGCTGCCAGAAAGTGTTGGAAGGCACCGGATTCGTGATCGCGCCGGACCGGGTGATGACCAACGCGCACGTGGTCGCGGGCTCCAACAGCGTCCAGATCTACGCCAGCGGCAACCCGCTGGACGCCACCGTGGTGTCCTACGACCCGGCGGTCGACATCGCCATCCTGGCGGTGCCCAACCTGCCGCCGCCGCCGTTGGCGTTCGCGCAGGCCGAGGCGAAAACCGGCGCCAGCGTAGTGGTGCTCGGCTATCCCGGTGGCGGCAACTTCACCGCGACGCCCGCGCGGATCCGCGAGCTGATCAAGCTCAGCGGGCCGGACATCTACCGGGACCCGGCGCCGGTCACCCGCGACGTCTACACGATCAGAGCCAATGTGGAGCAAGGCAATTCGGGGGGACCGCTGATCGACCTGAATGGCCACGTGCTGGGCGTGGTGTTCGGCGCGGCGGTCGACGACCCCGACACCGGGTTCGTGCTGACCGCCGACGAAGTGGCCAGTCAGATGGCCAAGATCGGCGACACGCAGCAGGTGGGCACCGGATCCTGCGTCGGCTGAGGCCGCCTCACGTGCCGTGCACGTGCCGCAGGAACCTCGTCAGCTGCCGGTTGATCTCATCGGGAGCCTCTTCGTGGCTGTAATGCCCTGCGCCGGCGACGGATACGTAACGCCCGTGGGGTGCGAACCGCTGGGTGCGGTCGACCGGGTCGGCCAGCACGTACGGGTCGGTGTCGCCGCGCAGGTGTAGCAGGGGCACGCTGAGCTGCTGCTGCATCGACCGGATGAAGCGGTGGCCTTCGCCGCGCAGCTGGCTGCGCACGGCCCAGCGCTGGTATTCCAGCGCGCAGTGCGCCGCGCCGGGGATCTGGATCGCCGTCCGCAAGTGACCGATGGTCTCGGAAAAGTCCTCGGAGGCAACCCATTTGGCGCAGCTGCGGCTGCGGACGAGGCGCTCGATCTCGGCGGCGTCGTCGCGGGTCAGCGCGCGTTCGGGCCACAACGGCACCTGGTAGCGCAGCAAGGTGGGCAGCAGCGCGTAGCCCTGGTCGCGCCGGGTCAGCGTGGAGCGCCGCAACGCCGCCGGGTGCGGGGAGCTGATCAGCGCGATGGCCGACACCAGCCGGGCGTGCAGCAGGGCGGTCGCCCAGCAGGCCAGCCCGCCGTCGGCGTGGCCCACCAGGGTCGCCGAGGAATGGCCGAGCGCGCGGATGAGCCCGGCGGCGTCACCGGCCAGCGTCCAGCCGTCGTAGCCCCGGGGCGGTTTGTCGCTGCCGCCGTACCCGCGCAGGTCGACCGCGACCACCCGCGCGCCGGTGAGGCCGCGCAGCTGGTGGCGCCACGACCACCAGAACGACCCGAAGCCGTGCAGCAGCATCACCAGCGGTCGCGCGGTCGGCGGCGCCGCGGCGTCACCGACGCTGGGCAACCCCTCCACGACGTGGAAGCGGATGCCGTTGGCGTGCACGTCCAGATGCCGCCACGGCCCGTCGATGCGGGTGACCGACGGATCCGGCGGCGCCATCTACCACCCCGACGGGTCGCCGGCGGGCTGGTCCTGCCCCGGCCGGTGCTCGGTGAGCTGGCGGCCGGGGGCCTTGTCGTGCCCCGGCGTCAGGGCGCTACGGGTCTCCTTCACCGACTCGATGGTCTCGCGGGGCCCCCGGATGCGGCGCACCTTGAGGAAGCCCAACAGGCCCAGCAGCGCGCCGACGACCACCATGATCCCGAACACGATGAGGTACGACGCCCACCGCCACAGCCAGGTGTCGAGCAGCTCGGCGAGGAAGAAGAAGAAAAAGAAGGTGGAGTAGAACAGCACCACCAGAGCCGCGATGAAGAAGACGCTGCCCGTGAGGCCTTTTTTGACGTCGCGGGTGATTTCGGCGCGGGCCAGCTCCACCTCGGCGCGCACCAGGGTCGACACCTGGGCCGACGCGTCCTTGATCAGGGCACCGATCGACGGTTCGGCGGCCGTGGCGTGCGGATCGGTCAACGGAATGGTGGTCAGGGTGTTGGGCACACCGTTCTTGCCATCACCTTTGCTCACAGACGGTCCTCTTTCGTCATTCCCCCGGCGCGCTGCCGTCGCGGTTCATGTTGCCATGTGCCGCGACGGCAGACGAGGCCAGCCGACGAAGCCCGGCGGGTGCGCGCGGCCGTCGTTTTCGACCCGGCGAGCGCGACACTCGCGCGGACTAGACTGGCCGGGCCGGTCAGATGTCCGGCCTACCTAAGGGGAGGTGCTGTGCGGGCTGCGCACCGGTGTTTTGCGGCTGCAATGGTGGCCGCGCTGGTGGCGCTCGCGGGATCGCATCCCCGCGCCGCCGCCGCCGACGTCCGCGTTCCGATGGGCGGCGGTGCCGGCATCGTCATCAACGGTGACACCATGTGCACCCTCACCACCATCGGCCACGACACCGCCGGCGACCTCATCGGCTTCACGTCCGCGCACTGCGGCGCGCCGGGGGCTCAGGTCGCCGCCGAGGGGGCCGAGAACGCCGGGACCCTGGGCACCATGGTGGCCGGCAACGACAATCTCGACTACGCCGTCATCAAGTTCGACCCGGCCAAGGTCACGCCGGTCTCCAACTACAACGGCTTCCTGATCGCCGGCGTCGGCCCCGATCCGGCCTTCGGCCAGATCGCCTGCAAGCAGGGCCGCACCACCGGCAACTCCTGCGGCGTCACCTGGGGGCCCGGCCAGGACCCGGGGACCATCGTGATGCAGGTCTGCGGCCAGCCGGGTGACTCGGGCGCGCCCGTCACGGTCAACAACCTGCTGGTGGGCATGATTCACGGCGCGTTCAGCGACAACCTGCCGACATGCGTCATCAAATACATTCCGCTGCACACGCCGGCCGTGGTGATGTCGTTCAGCGCCGCCGTGGCCGACATCAACGCCAAACACCGTCCTGGCACCGGCTTTTCGCCGCTGCCGGTCTGACCTACTTCGCGGACCGGATCGCGTCGAACACGCCGGGGTCCAGCAGCGTCGACGTGTCGCCCAGCTCCCGGTTCTCGGCGATGTCGCGCAGCAGCCGGCGCATGATCTTGCCGCTGCGGGTCTTCGGCAGCTCGGGCACCACGTGCACCTCGCGGGGCCGGGCGATCGGTGAGATCTCCCGCGCCACCTCGACGCGCAGCTCGTCGACGATGCCGTCGTGCACCTGGTACTCGGCGCGCAGCACCACGAACGCGCAGATCGCCTGCCCGGTCGTTTCGTCGGTCGCGCCCACCACGGCGGCCTCGGCCACGGCGGCGTGCCCCACCAGGGCGGACTCCACCTCCGCGGTGGAGAGCCGGTGGCCCGACACGTTCATCACGTCGTCGATGCGGCCGACCACCCAGATGGCACCGTCGGCGTCGTAATAGGCGCTGTCCCCGGCGAAATACCAGCCTTGCTCGGCGAACCGCGACCAGTAGGTCTCGACGTAGCGGTCCGGGTCGCCCCAGATGCCGCGCAGCATCGACGGCCACGGCTGGTCGAGCACCAGGTAGCCGGTGGCGTGCTCACCCTTGCTGTTGCCCGGGGGTAGCTGCTCGCCGTGGTCGTCGACGATCTTGGCCGAGACACCCGGCAGGGGCGTCATCGCCGAACCCGGTTTGGCCGCGGCGACTCCCGGCAGCGGCGAGATCATGGTGCCGCCCGTCTCGGTCTGCCACCAGGTGTCGACGATCGGCAGCGTGTCCGCGCCGATCACCCTGCGGTACCAGCGCCACGCCTCGGGGTTGATCGGTTCGCCGACGGAGCCCAGCAGCCGCAGGCTGGACAGGTCGTGGGCGTCGGGTATCTCCCGTCCCCACTTCATGAACGTGCGGATCAGCGTCGGCGCGGTGTAATAGATTGTGACGCCGTACTTTTCGATGATCTCGAAGTGGCGGTGCTGGCTCGGGGAGTCGGGCGTGCCCTCGTAGAGCACCTCGGTGACGCCGTTGGACAGCGGGCCGTAGACGCCGTAGGTGTGACCGGTGACCCAGCCGATGTCGGCGGTGCACCAGAAGACGTCGGTCTCGGCCTTGATGTCGAAGACGTAGTAGTGCGTGTAGGAGGCGTGGGTCAGGTAGCCGCCGCTGGTGTGCACGATGCCCTTGGGCTTGCCGGTGGTGCCCGAGGTGTAAAGCAGGAACAGCGGCTGCTCGGCGTCGAACGGCTCGGGCGTGTGGTCGGGGGAGGCGTTGCCTACCACGTCGTGCCACCACAGGTCGCGGTCGTCGTTCCACGACACGTCGGTTCCGGTGCGGCGCACCACAAGCACGTGCTCGACGGGGCTGTCACCGTCCGGGCCGGGCTGGACGGCCTCGTCGGCCGCGTTCTTCAACGGTGCCGGCTTGCCGCGGCGGAACTGGCCGTCGCTGGTGATCAGCAATTTGGCCTGGGCGTCGGCGATGCGGGCCTGCAGCGCCTTGGCGGTGAAGCCGGCGAACACCACGCTGTGCATGACGCCCAGCCGCGCGCAGGCCAGCATCGCGATTACCGCTTCGGGGATCAACGGCAGGTAGATGGCGACCCGGTCGCCGGCGACCAGGCCGAGCCCGGCCAGCGCGTTGGCCGCCTTCGACACCTCGGCCTGCAGCTCGGCGTAGGTGAGGTTGCGGCTGTCGCCCGCGGGTTCACCCTCCCAATGGATGGCCACGCGGTCGCCGAGCCCCGCCTCTACGTGGCGGTCCACGCAGTTGTAGGCGACGTTGAGCTTGCCGTCGGCGAACCACTTGGCAAAGGGCGCCTGCGACCAATCGAGCACCTCGGTGAACGGCGTCGCCCACGACAGTCGGTTGGCCTGCTCGGCCCAGAAGGCGAGCCGGTCCTTCTCGGCCGCGCGGTAGAGATCCTCCGTGGCGTTGGCCTGTGCGACGAACTCCGGGGCGGGGGGATACGACGACGAACCTGCGTGGTCGGTGGCGGTCACGGGCTTCTCTCCTGGGTCGAGACTGGGCCGGTCGGGGGCCGACGGGGGGACCGCCTAGAGAGCCTAGTCCCGTGACGATGCGGCAGGAATCGGACGGTTGGGCTAGGCCGATAAGCCTCCTACAAACGGACGTGACAGCCGCCCGGATGGCGCATAATCACCGGTGTGGCGGGACCTTGCGGGCGCCGCGCCCGCCGATGCACCCTCAGCTTCGCCGCGGCCGCAACGGTTTCGGCGGCCGGCTGCGCGTGGGCGTCGCCCGCCTGGGCCCTGCCGTTCGAGAGCGGCGACCAGGCCGTGCCGTGCCGCTCGGAGCAGATCGCGGTGGCCGCCTCACCCACCCAGGCCGCGGTCGGCCACCGCTCGCTGACTCTGTTGTTCACCCTGGCCGGCGGCGCCGAACCGTGCACGCTCACCGGCTACCCGTCGGTGGAGTCCGGCGCCGGCGGCCCGCTGATCGAGGCCAAGCCCACGCCGCGCGGCTACCTCGGTGGCTTGCCGAACGGCGTCGACGTGCCCCCCACCGTCCTGCTGTCCCTCTCCACGCAGGGGCAGGCCGTCGTGGAGGGGATGGCGGTGGACGCGGCCGGCAACCCGTGCCCGAGCTACACGAGCCTGCAGGTGAATCCGCCCGACACCATGGTCGTGCTGACCGTGGCCGCCACCATCGACGCGTGCGAATTGCAGGTGCACCCGCTCACTGTCGGCTGATAAGGCGCCGTCAGGAGTCCGAACGCGCCAGGCAGTAGACGCGCGGGGGCACCGGGTAGGCGATGTCGTGGGTTTCCGGCGGGCATTGCGTGGTGTCCGTGCTGCCGTCGACGCGGCGTTCGACGGTGAACTTTCGGTACTGGGCTTGGCCGCAATCGGCCGGTGTCCACGTCGTCGTCTTGCTTGCCTCGGTCTGCAGGTAGCACCGGCCCTGGATGAAGTTCGCCGCGAAACACAGTGTGGCGGAATCGTTGCGCAGGCGCGCATAGACCGAGCCGTCCCGCTTGCCGTCAGGGCAGCTCGCCGACGGCCCGACCTTGGCGGCCAGCTCGTAGGTGGCCACGGGATCCGCGCAACTGGTGGGCGAGTCGAGCTTGCCCGCGCCGACCTCGAATTCGCTGAAGCACTGACCGATCTGGGGGCCGGCGGTCGTCGCTGCCGCGCCGGTCGCGGGCGCGGTCCGGTGCTTGGACAGGGCGGTGGCCGCGCGGCTGAGGATATCCAAACCGCCCAGCCCCAGCAGGACGATGCCGACGGTGATCAGCGCGCCGGCCGTCTTGCTCGCCGGTGGCCGCGGCGGCGGATAACCGGGATAGGAATATGCGCCCGGATATCCGGGGGGCGGCGCCGGCGGGTACGGGTAACCGGCCTGGTACGGCGGCGGCAGCGCAGCGGAACGTCGACGGCTACGGGAACGCTCCACCAAGCCGATGATCAGGCACACCAGGCCGATGGCGGGCAGGCCGATCGTGAACATCAACCGGCCGGCGAGTTCGGCGGTGGAATCGGTCGAGGCCAGGTATGCGACGTGCACGGCCGGATCCTAAAACGACGAAGGCGCGCCGGGCACTTCACCGCGCACGATGTCGCAGGCCCTAGGGTCGGGTGTCATGCGTCGGATGCGGGCCCCGCTGGTCGCCGGGCTGATGGTGCTCGCGACGCTGACCGGCTGCGGGGGCGGCACGCTGAGCCCGGACCTGGTGGTGGTCAACGGTGGCGAACCGCCGAACCCGTTGGTGCCGACCGGCACCAACGACGCCAACGGCGGCCGCATCCTCGATCGACTCTTCGCGGGCCTGATGTCCTACGACGCCGCGGGCCACCCGGCGCCGGAAGTGGCCCAGTCCGTCGAAAGCTCCGACAACATCCACTACCGCGTCGTGCTCAAGCCCGGCTGGACGTTCACCGACGGCACGCCGGTGACGGCGCACTCGTTCGTCGACGCCTGGAACTACGGGGCGCTGAGCGCCAACGCCCAACTGCAACAGAGCTTTTTCAGTCCTATCGACGGTTACGACACCGTCGCCGCCGCGGGGACGCCGTCGGCCACCACGATGTCCGGGCTGCACGTGGTCAACGACCGGGAGTTCACCATCCGGCTCAAGGCACCCACCGTCGATTTCCTGCTTCGGCTGGGTCACAGCGCGTTCTATCCCTTGCCGGACAGCGCCTTTCGGGACATGGCGGGGTTCGGGCGGCACCCGGTCGGCGACGGTCCCTACCAGCTCGCCGACACCGCGGACGGTCCGGCGTGGGAACACAACGTCCGCATCGACCTGCGGCCCAACCCCGGCTATCACGGCAATCGCAAGCCCCGCAACAAGGGCTTGCGGTTCGAGTTCTACGCCAACCTCGACACCGCCTACGCCGACCTGCTCTCGGGCAACCTCGACGTGCTGGACACGATGCCGTCCAGCGCGCTGCCCGTCTACCGCCGCGACCTCGGCGACAAGGTCACCGCCGGGCCCGCGGCGATGAACCAGAGCCTCGACACCCCGCTGCGGCTGCCGCATTTCGGCGGCGAGGAGGGGCGGTTGCGTCGACTCGCGCTGTCGTCCGCCGTCAACCGACCGCAGATCTGCCATCAAATCTTCGCCGACACCCGAAATGCCGCAGGCGATTTCACCGCTCAGTCACTGCCGGGGTACGACCCGGACATTCCGGGCAGCGACGCGCTGCGCTTCGATCCCGAGCGCGCGCGCCGGCTGTGGGCGCAGGCCGACGCCATCGCGCCGTGGAGCGGCCGGTACGCGATCGCCTACAACGCCGACGCCGGCCACCAGGAGTGGGTGGACGCCGTGGCCAACAGCATCAAGAACGTCCTGGGCATCGACGCGGCCGGCGCGCCGCAGCCCACCTTCGCGGGCTTTCGGACCCAGATCACCAACCGCTCCATCGACACCGCGTTCCGCGCCGGCTGGCAGGGCGACTACCCGTCCATGATCGAGTTCCTGGCGCCGCTGTTCGCCAGCGGCGCGGGATCCAACGACATCGGCTACTCCAGCGCGGCGTTCGACGCGGCGCTCGCCAGGGCCGAAGCCGCCCCCGACCTGCGCCAGGGCGCCGTGCTGGCCAACGACGCGCAGCGAATCCTGTTCCACGACATGCCCGTCGTCCCCCTCTGGAACTACATCAGCGTGGTCGGATGGTCCGGTGGTGTCAGCGCGGTGCGGGTCGCCTGGAACGGGCTGCCCGACTACGAGAACATCGTCAAGGCCTAGCCGACATGGGGTGGTACGTCGCGCGCCGGATCGCCGCCATGGTGCCCGTCTTCCTTGGCGCCACCCTGCTGATCTACGGCATGGTGTTCCTGCTGCCCGGGGATCCGTTGGCCGCCATCGCCGGTGACCGCCCGCTCACGCCATCCGTCGCCGCGGCGCTGCGTGCCCGCTACCACCTCGACGACCCCTTTCTCGTGCAGTATCTGCGCTACCTCGGCGGGGTGGTGCACGGGGACCTGGGCCGCGCCTACTCCGGCCTGCCGGTCAGTGACGTTCTCGCGCATGCCTTTCCGGTCACCCTGCGGCTCTCGGTGATCGCGCTGACCGTCGAGGCGGTCCTGGGCATCGGTTTCGGGGTGATCGCCGGGCTGCGCCAGGGCGGGCTGTTCGACGCGACCGTGTTGATCACCGGGCTGATCGTGATCGCGATCCCCATCTTCGTGCTGGGGTTCCTGGCGCAGTTCGTGTTCGGGGTGCGGTTGGGCGTCGCGCCGGTGACCGTGGGGGAGCGGTCGACGTTCGGGCGGTTGCTGCTGCCCGGAATCGTCCTGGGTTCGGTGTCGTTCGCCTACGTGGTGCGGTTGACGCGGTCGGCCGTCGCCGCGAATGCGCACGCCGACTACGTCCGCACCGCCACCGCCAAGGGACTGTCCCGCCCCCGCGTGGTGACGGTGCACATCCTGCGCAATTCGCTGATCCCCGTCGTCACCTTCCTGGGCGCCGACCTCGGGGCGCTGATGGGTGGGGCCATCGTGACCGAGGGCATTTTCAACATCCACGGCGTCGGCGGCGTGCTGTACCAGGCCGTGACCCGCCAGGAGGCGCCGACGGTGGTGTCGATCGTGACGGTGCTGGTGCTGATTTACCTGATCACCAACCTCGCGGTGGACGTGCTCTACGCCGCGCTGGACCCCAGGATCCGGTATGGCTGAGCCGCGGGCCGGTTTTTGGCGCGACACCTGGCGGCGCCTGCGGGGGCGCCCCAAATTCGTCGGCGCCGCCGTGCTCATCGTCGCGATCGTCGCCGTCGCCGCGGTGCCGTCGCTGTTCACCGGGGCGGACCCGGCGTACGCCGATCCGGGCCAGAGCCTGCTGCCCGCGTCGCGCGCGCACTGGTTCGGCACCGACCTGCAGGGCCACGACGTGTACGCGCGCACCATCTACGGTGCGCGCGCGTCGGTCACCGTGGGGCTGGGGGCGGCGCTCATCGTCTTCGTCGTCGGCGGGGCGCTGGGCGCGCTGGCCGGGTTCTACGGCGGCTGGCTCGACGCGGTCATCTCCCGCGTCACCGACGTGTTCTTCGCGTTGCCGCTGCTGTTGGCGGCCATCGTCTTGATGCAGGTCCTGCACCACCGCACGGTGTGGACCGTGATCGCCATCCTGGCGCTGTTCGGCTGGCCGCAGGTGGCTCGCATCGCGCGCGGCGAGGTGCTCGCCGTCCGCGCGAGCGATTACGTGCTTGCCGCAAAGGCGTTGGGGATGAGCCGATTTCAGATCCTGCTGCGCCACGCGGTGCCCAACGCGCTGGGGCCGGTGATCGCCATGGCCACCATCGCGCTGGGCAGCTTCATCGTCACCGAGGCCACACTGTCCTACCTCGGCGTGGGGCTGCCGACGTCGGTGGTGTCCTGGGGCGGCGACATCAACCTGGCCCAGACGCGGCTGCGGGCGGGATCCCCGATCCTGTTCTATCCGGCGGGCGCGCTGGCCGTCACCGTGCTGGCCTTCATGATGCTGGGTGACGCGCTGCGCGATGCGCTGGACCCGGCGTCGAGGGCGTGGCGGCCGTGAGCGACGAGCCGCTGCTGCGGGTCGAGGGCCTGCGTGTCAGCTTCGGCGACCACGCCGCGGTCCAGGGCGTGGACCTCGAGGTCGCGGCGGGGCGGACCGTCGCGGTCGTCGGCGAGTCCGGATCGGGCAAGTCGACCACCGCCGCCGCGGTTCTCGGCCTGCTGCCCCCCGGGGGGCGAATCACGGCCGGGCGCATCGTGTTCGACGGCGCCGACCTCGCCGCCGCCGATCGGCGCGCGCTGCGCGCGATCCGGGGCCGCCACATCGGTTACATCCCGCAGGACCCGATGACCAACCTGAACCCGGTGTGGACGGTCGGCTTCCAAGTCGCGGAGGCGTTGCGGGTCAACGCCGCCGGCCGTCGGGCGCGCAGCCGCGCGGTGCAGTCGCTGGCCGAGGCGGGGCTGCCCGACCCCGCGCGCCAGGCCCACCGCTACCCGCACCAGCTCTCCGGCGGCATGTGCCAGCGGGCGCTGATCGCCATCGGCTTGGCGGGCCGGCCGCGGCTGCTGATCGCCGACGAACCGACCTCCGCGCTCGACGTCACCGTGCAGCGGCAAGTGCTCGACCACCTGCAGCGCCTCACCGAGGAGCTCGGCACCGCGTTGCTGTTGATCACCCACGACCTGGCCCTGGCCGCCGAGCGGGCCGAGGACGTCGTCGTCATGCGTCGCGGTGTGGTCGTCGAAACCGGTGCGGCAGCAACGATTCTGAGCGACCCGCGCCACGAATACACGCGGCGGCTGGTGGCGGCGGCACCGGCGCTCACCCTCGTCGCCGCGGCCCGCCCCACCCCGCCGGCCGCGGACGACATCCTCGTCGCCGCCGGCCTGACCAAGGTTTTCCGCGAAACCCACGGGGCGCCGTGGCGGCGCGGGCAACACCGAGCGGTCGACGACGTCTCGTTCGGGCTGCGCCGCGCCAGCACGCTGGCGGTGGCGGGTGAGTCGGGTTCGGGGAAATCGACGCTGGCCCGCATGGTCCTCGGCCTCCTCCAACCCACCTGTGGCACGGTCACTTTCGACGGGCAGCCCGTCACCGCGGCCCTGCCCCGGGAGCGGGAGCTGGCGCTACGCCGTCGGGTGCAGCCGGTGTTCCAGAATCCTTACAGCAGCCTGGATCCCCGCTACTCGGTGTTCCGCGCGGTCGAGGAGCCGTTGCGGATTCACCGGGTCGGCGATCGCCGGCACCGGGAGAAAGCGGTCCACGAACTCATCGACCAGGTGGCCCTGCCGGCGACGGTGCTGGGCCGGCTGCCCCGCGAGCTCTCGGGCGGGCAACGACAGCGGGTCGCGATCGCCCGCGCCCTGGCACTGCGGCCCGAGGTGCTGGTGCTCGACGAGGCGGTCTCGGCGCTCGACGTGCTCGTGCAGGCGCAAGTCCTGGAGCTGCTGGCCGACCTGCAACGGGACCTGGGCCTGGCGTACCTGTTCATCAGCCACGACCTGGCGGTGATCCGGCAGATCGCCGACGACGTCATGGTGCTGTGCGCCGGGCGGGTGGTGGAGCGCGCGCCGACCCGGGAGCTGTTCGCCGCTCCCCGCCACGAATACACCCGGCGGTTGCTGGCGGCCATCCCGCGCCCCCCGACGATGCCGGGACGATAGGTTGGCAAGCTGTGATGGCTGACCCGCTGGCCCCGTTGATGAACCTGCCCGGTGTCGCCGAGGCCAGCGACCGCGCCCGCGAAGCGCTCGGTCGGGCCCACCGCCACCGCGCCAACCTGCGGGGCTGGCCGGTGACGGCCGCAGAGGCGGCGCTGCGGGCGGCGCGGGCGTCGTCGGTGCTCGACGGCGGACCCGTGCGCCTGGAGGATCTCGCCGAGGCCGCCCAGGTCAGCGACCCCGTCTTCGGCGGGGCGCTGCGGGTGGCGCAGGCGCTGGAGGGTGGCGAGGGCCCCGTGGTCGGCATCTGGCGCCGCGCACCGCTGCAGGCGCTGGCCCGCCTGCACATGCTGGCCGCCGCCGATCAGGTCGACGAGGACCGGTTGGGACGGCCGCGCGCCGACGCGGGAGTGGGCCCCCGGCTCGAGCTGTTGGCCGAGCTCGTGAACGGCCGCACTCAGGCACCCGCGCCCGTGCTGGCCGCCGTCGCGCACGGCGAACTGCTGACCCTCAGACCGTTCGGCAGCGCGGACGGCGTGGTGGCGCGTGCGGTCTCGCGGCTGGTGACCATCGCCACCGGGCTGGATCCGCACGGTCTGGGCGTCCCGGAGGTGAGCTGGATGCGCCAGCCCGCCGACTATCGGGACGCCGCCCAAGGCTTCGCCGAGGGCACCGCCGAGGGCGTGGGGGCTTGGCTGGTGCTGTGCTGCCGGGCCACGCAAGCCGGCGCGCAGGAGGCGGTGGCCATCGCCGACTCGCTGCCCCGGCGATAGCTGGACACCCGCGTCGGGGTCGAGCGAACACAGCGCCGCGCATGCGAAGCGGGCGGCGTCCCGAGCAATTCGGTTCGCCGCCCGCTAGCACGGAACTCGGTTACCAAGCGTGCATCTCTAGGCTGCGTGGGTGGCCTCGGCGATCTTGCGACATCTCCGGCTGACTGCCCCACCCAAAGGGCTGCCGACACCGTCCATATTTCGCAATTACGCAGGCCCGCAACACTTCTGCCATTATCGCGGCTATGACTCCGCGTGGGTACCGAGTACCGTGCTGGGCGCCCGGGTCGGGAGACCGAACCTTCTCTTCCGGATCGACCTTGGCCTCGCCGGGCTTCCGTGGTTCCTTTGTACTACTAGACCCCAAGCGCAGCAAGGGCCTGTGTGTGAAAGTTCCGTTATTGCACACTCATTGCGCGCCCCGCAGCGTTTGCCGGTGGCGAGGGTGGTGCGGCCGGCAGGCCTAGAAAGCGAAGCGCCGCAACAACGAATACGTCACGGCACCCGCGGCGAGGGCGCTGATGCCCACCGCGGCCGTGGTGGCGATCGCGGCGCCGGACGGCGCCGGGATGCGGTCGCGCAGCGACACCGGCCGGGAGAACGACAGCACCGGCCAGTCCCGCTCGACCGCCTCGCGCCGCAAGCCACGGTCGGGATTGACGACGCTGGGATGCCCGACGGCCTCGAGCATCGGCAGGTCGGTGATCGAGTCGGAGTAGGCGTAGCAGTGCTCCAGCGGGTAGCCCTCGCGGGCGGCCAGCTCGCGGATCGCCTGCACTTTGCCCTCGCCGTAGCAGTAGAACGCGATCTCGCCGGTGTATCGGCCGTCCTCGACGACCATCCGGGTGGCCATCGCGTGCGTGGCCCCGAGCGCGCGGGCGATCGGCGCGACGATCTCCTCCCCGGACGCCGACACCACCACGACGTCGCGGCCACACAGCTTGTGGGCGGCGATCAGGTCGGCCGCCTCGGCGAACACCAGTGGGGTGACGATGTCGTGCAGGGTCTCGGCGACGATCGACTTCACCTGCTCGACGTCCCAGCCCGTGCACATGTTGGTCATGTGCGCGCGCATCCGATCCATTTGGTCATGATCGGCACCGGAGAGCAGGTAGATGAACTGGGCGTAGCTGGACTTGAGCACGGCGCGGCGATTCAACAGTCCCTGATGGAAAAAAGGTTTGCTGAACGCAAGGGTGCTGGACTTGGCGATGATCGTCTTGTCCAGGTCGAAGAACGCCGCGGTGCGGGCGCCGGCGGCCGCGTCGTCCGCCAATTGCCGGGCGGTCGGCGGCTGCGCGGCGGGGTCGGAGACGGTCACCGAGCCAGCATAGGTCGGCGGTGGTGTTCAGCTGCGACTTGTGCTGCCGAATCGCCGCCGACGTCTTCGTGATCGGCCGGGTCAGCGGAGTTTTGGCGGCTCAAGGTCTTTTTTCAGTAAAAGATCTATTGCGTTACTGCCGACTGTCGTGTGTATAGTAAGCATTACTCGGCCTGGCCGAGGGTGCATCAGCCCGACCCCCCGGGGCTGATGCACGACGACCCTCGCCTCCTCCCCCCCTGGCGGGGGTCGTCCCCTTTCTAGGGTCGGATTCGCCTCGCTCCGAGGCCCGTGTCCTTCGTTTTCGCCGCCGGATCCGTCGGTCCGCGCGTTGCGGGCCGTCCGCCACGCCCGGGCCGGTCGCGTCGCTTTTATCCACAGTCGCGTCCTCATCCCCAATTTCGCGTTTGGGACTGGTGTGCCAACCCGGCGGCGCCGCACAGTGGCCGGGTGACTGGGACTTCGGGCGGCGGCGGCGGGGCTTCGGCGGGCGTCTTGGCGGTGTTGGCGGACCCCGAGTTGCGCGACGAGGTGGACCGGGTGGCCGCGGCCGTCGGGGCGCGAGCGGTGCACGCCGCCGACGCGGCGGCGGTCAACCGGCGGACGTGGGCGGCGGCCCCGGCGGTGGTGTTGGACGAGCGGGCCGCCAGCCGCTGCGGTGAGCTGGCCCTGTCGCGCCGCCCGCACGTCACCGTCTTGACCGCCGCCGAACCGACGGCCACGACGTGGGCGGCCGCCGTCGCGGTCGGCGCCGAGCGGGTGCTGCGGGTGCCCGAGCAGGCGACCGACTTGGTCGCGGCGTTCGCGGGCGCCGTCGAAGCCACCCGCGACGACGGGTCCCGCGGCCAGGCGATCGCCGTCCTCGGCGGCTGCGGCGGGGCGGGCGCTTCGACCCTCGCGGTCGCGTTGGCGCGGGTCGCCCCGGACGCGCTGCTGGTCGACATGGACCCGTGGGGTGGCGGCATCGAATTGCTGGTTGGCGCGGAGGCGGTCCCGGGCCTGCGCTGGCCCGACCTGGCCTTGCAAGGCGGCCGGCTGGACTGGTCGGCCGTACGCGAGGCCCTGCCCCGGCACCGGAATGTGAGCCTTTTGTCCGGCACCCGGCGCGGCTACGAGCTGGACGCCGACCCGGTGCACGCCGTCATCGACGCCGGCCGGCGCGGCGCTGTCACCGTGGTCTGTGACCTGCCCCGGCGCCTCACCGACGCCACTCGCACGGCTCTGCACGGCGCCGACCTGGTGGTCGTGGTCAGCCGCTGCGACGTGCGGGCGTGCGCGGCGACCGGGGCGTTGGCGCCCACGGTGGCGACCATCAACCCCAACCTGGGCCTGGTGGTCCGCGGGCCGTCACCCGGCGGACTTCGGGCGTCCGAGCTCGCCGAGATCACCGGGTTGCCGCTGCTCGCGGCGATCCGGGCGCAGCCGCAGCTGCCGGAACAGGCCGAACGGGGCTCGCTGGCCCTGGGGCGGCGGTCCGCGCTGGCGACAGCCGCGCGCCAGGTGCTCGCGGTGCTGCCGGGCGGCGGCGCACGGCCGGCGGCACGCCGAAACGGTGCGGCGGCGTGAGCGGGTCGCTGATCGAACGGGTCCGCGAGCGGCTGGCGGCCGAATACGCCGCGCCGGGCTCGGCGCTGCGGCCCCACGCGGTCGCCGCGGCGATCCGCGCCGAGTCCGGCGGTGTCCTCGGCGACACCGAGGTCCTGGCCAACCTGCGCGTCCTGCAGACGGAGCTGACGGGCGCCGGTGCGCTGGAACCCCTGCTGTGCGCGCACGGCGCCACGGATGTCCTGGTCACCGCGCCGGACGCGGTCTGGGTGGACGACGGGAACGGCCTGCGGCGCAGCGGCGTTCGGTTTCCGGACGAGGCGGCGGTGCGGCGGCTGGCGCAGCGGCTCGCGCTGGCCGCCGGGCGCCGCCTGGACGACGCGCAGCCGTGGGTCGACGGCGAGCTGACCGGTGTCGGGCCCGCGGGTGTGGCGGTGCGGCTGCACGCCGTGCTGCCGCCGGTCGCGGCCGCGGGCACCTGCTTGTCGCTGCGGGTGCTGCGGCCGGCGAGCCAAGACCTGGCCGCCCTCGCCGCCGCCGGGGCCCTCGCGCCCGCCGCGGCCGCGTGGGTGGCCGACATCGTCGCGTCCCGGGCGGCGTTCCTGGTGTGCGGCGGAACCGGGGCGGGCAAGACGACGCTGCTGGCCGCAATGCTGGGCGCGGTGTCACCCGCCGAGCGGATCGTCTGCGTGGAGGAGGCCGCCGAGCTGGCGCCGCGGCATCCACACCTGGTGAAGCTGGTGGCGCGGTGCGCCAACGTCGAGGGCGTCGGTGAGGTCACCGTGCGCCAACTCGTCCGGCAGGCGTTGCGGATGCGCCCGGATCGCATCGTGGTCGGCGAGGTGAGGGGCGCCGAGGTGGTCGACCTGCTGGCGGCGCTCAACACGGGCCACGACGGGGGCGCGGGCACCGTGCACGCCAACAGCCCGGCTGAGGTCCCGGCGCGGCTGGAGGCGCTGGGCGCGGTGGGCGGTCTGGATCGGGCGGCGCTGCACAGCCAGCTCGCCGCGGCCGTCCAGGTGTTGCTGCACGTGTCGCGCGACCGCTCTGGCCGGCGCCGGCTCACCGAAATCGCCGCCCTGCAGCGGGGCCGCGGCGTGGTCGAGGCGGTCACGGTGTGGCGGCACGACATCGGCACGACGGACGCCGCGGAGCCGTTGCGACACGCGCTGCGCGCCAGGATGCCTGCGTGAGCGCCGGCGCGCTGATCCTGGCGCTGGCGCTCGTCGTGCTGCGGCCGTCGCCGCGGCGCCGGCTGCAACCGGGAACGCCGCCGCGGCCCCGGTGGTCACCGGCGGGCACCCGGGCGGCGGGCTGGCTCGCCGCGGCCGGCGCGTGCGCCGCCCTGGTCGTGCTGCCCGCGCCGATGGTGTGGTGCCTGGCGGTGCTGGGCGGCACCGCCGGCGCGCGGTTTCGCCGCCGCCGCCGCGCCGCCCGCGCCGTCGCGGAGGGCCGCACCATGGAATCCGCGCTCGACGTGCTCGTCGGTGAGCTGCGGGCCGGATCGCACCCCGTGCGCGCGTTCGACATCGCCGCCGACGAGAGCGGCGGACCGGTCGGCGCGTCGCTGCGGTCGGTGGCGGCGCGGGCCAGGCTCGGCGCCGACGTCGCGGCGGGCCTGCGCGCCGTCGCCCGGCGCTCGGCCCTGCCGATGCACTGGGACCGGCTCGCGCTGTGCTGGCGGCTGGCCAGCGAGCACGGCTTGGCCATCGCCACGCTGATGCGGGCCGCCCAGCGCGATATCGCCGAGAGACAACGGTTTTCGGCACGCGTGTCCGCCAGCCTCGCCGGGGCGCGCGCGACCGCGGCGATCCTCGCGGGCCTGCCGCTGCTGGGGGTGCTCCTGGGCCAGCTCGTCGGCGCCCGGCCCCTGGCGTTCCTTCTCGGCGGCCGGGCGGGCGGCTGCCTGCTGGCCGTCGGGGCGACGCTGGCGTGCGCCGGGCTGTTGTGGTCGGACCGCATCATCGACCGGGTGGTGGCGTGAACGCGGCGGCGGCGCTGCTGGCCGCGGCGCTGTGTCTGGCACCCGGCCCGACCCGCTGGCGGTCGCCTCGTGCCTCGACGTGCTGGCCGTGTGCCTGGCGTCGGGCATGGCGGTGTCGAGCGCCGCGGCGGCCGCGGCACCGTCGGCGCCGCCCCCGCTGGCCCGTGTCCTGCGCCGCGCCGCCGACCTGCTCGCGCTCGGCGCAGACCCGGCCGTCGCGTGGTCGGTTCCGCCGGAGCTGCCGGCGGCCGACGCGCAGATCGACGCGTTGCTGCGGCTGGCCCGCCGTTCGGCGGCGTCGGGCGCCGCGCTGGCGGGCGGCGTCGCCGACCTGGCCGACCAGTGCCGCCACGACTCGGCGCACGCCGCCGCCGCGGCCGCCGAACGGGCCGGGGTGCTCATCGCCGGACCGCTCGGGTTGTGCTTTCTGCCGGCGTTCGTGTGCCTGGGCATCGTGCCGGTGGTGGCCGGGCTGGCCCGAAACGTCCTGCAGTCGGGCCTACTGTGAAACGAAAGGAACTCCTTGATGCGCAACAGGTTTCGTGGATTGGCCACACGGCTGGCCGTGCTGGCGGTCGACGAGTCGGGGATGTCGACGGTCGAATACGCTATCGGCACCGTGGCCGCGGCGGCATTCGGCGCCATCCTCTACACCGTGGTCACCGGCGACTCGATCGTGTCGGCCCTGACCAAGATCATCGGCCGCGCGCTGAGCACCAAGGTCTGACGGGCAGTGCCGGTGCCAGCACCGTCGAGGCGGCCCTGGGCATCGCCGCCCTGGTCGTGGTGTTGGTGCTGTGCCTGGCGGGCGTCGCCGCCGTGTCGGCGCAGGTGCGCTGCGTCGACGCCGCGCGGGAGGCGGCCCGGCTGGCCGGGCGCGGCGACCGAGAGTCCGCGGTGCTCACCGCCCGTCGCCTCGCGCCCGCCGGCGCCCGCGTCGACGTGCGTCGGGAGGGAGAGTTCGTGGTGGCCACGGTGGTGGCGCGCTCGACGATCCTGCCGGCCTTGGACATTCGGGCCCAGGCCGTGTCGGCGATCGAACCCGCGGCCGCGAGCGGCCGGTCCCCGCCGCGGTGAGCGCGGCTCGGCCACGCTGGTGGCGGCGTGGCTGGTGGTGGCGCTGTTCGCGGTCGGCGGCGCCGGCGTGTACCTGGGCACGGCGGTCGTGGCGCGGCACCGGGCCCAGGCGGTCGCCGACCTGGCCGCGGTGGCGGGCGCGGCCCGGCTGCCCGCGGGCGCGCAGGCGGCCTGCGCCCGGGCGGGCGCGGTGGCGCGCCGGATGCGGGTCGACGATTGCCGCTGCGAGGTGGACGGGCTGGACGTGATCGTCACGGTGCGGGTGGCCGCCGGCCCGGCCGGCACCGCGCAAGCGGCGGCGCGCGCCGGACCGGTGGCGCCGGCCGAGTGGAGAAGCGGCCGATGAGGTCCGCCGCCGGGGGTTTGCCGGTACTCTTGCCGCGTGATCCCGCAGTGGCGGATCGGCCCGCTGGTGTTGCCAGTGCACGGCGTCTTCGTGGGGTTGGGGGTGCTGGTCGCCGCGGTCGTGTTCGCCGCCGAGGCCCGCCGGCGCGGCGCGGTCAACGAACAGTCCCTGGTGGCGGTCACCGGCGCGCTCGTCGGCGGCGCGATCGGCATGCGCCTGTCCGGCTGGGCCGAGCACCTCGACGTCCGCGGGAACCCAACGCTGTTGCAGGCGTGGCAGTTCGGGTCGCGCAGCATCCTGGGGGGCCTGCTGGGCGCCTACGTCGGGGTGTTGACCGCCAAGCGGATCGGCGGCTACACCGGCAAGACCGGCGACCTGTTCGCCCCGGCGGTCGCGCTGGGCATGGCCGTCGGCCGCATCGGGTGCCACCTCACCGAGGCGCCGGGCCGCCCGACGAGCCTGCCGTGGGGTGTGCACGCCGCCGTGACGACGCCCAAGTGCCCCGGCTGCCTGACCGGCGCGGCCATGCACCCGTCGTTCCTCTACGAGATCGCGTTCCAGCTGGCCGCCTTCGCGGCGCTGCTGTGGCTGCGCGGGCGGGTGACCCAACCCGGCGAGCTTTTCGTCCTCTACATCGCCGGCTACGCGGTGTTCCGGTTCTTCGTCGAGTTCGTGCGGGCCAACGACACGGTGTGGCTGGGCCTGACCCGCCCGCAATGGTTCCTCCTGCCGTCCCTGGCGCTCATCGCGATCCGGCTGCGCCACGGCTACCGGCGCGGCCACTACGACGCCGTGCTGAACCGGCGGGCGGTCGCCGCGTGAGCACCCCACCGCCGGGACCGCCGCCGGGCTGGCGGCCCGAGGATTGGCCGCCGCCCGGTTATCCCTACCACGGGCAGCCCTATCCCGGGTGGCAGCCACCGCCGCCGCCCAAGCCCAGCGGCGGCGAAGTGTTCGGGGCCGCCTTCGCCGGGGTGGTGCTCTTCGGCGGGCTCAACGCGGTCGTCGGCCCCATGGTGCTGTTCGGGCTGGCCAACCTGATCCCGCCGAAGTTCGCGTTCGCGGCCGGGGCGGCGCTGCTCGCGTTGATCGCCTTCGTCGGTGGGGGCGCGCTGGTGTTCGCCAACAAGAGTGTCTGGACGAGAGGGATCGGGATGGGACTGATGATCGGCTGGGCGCTCACCTCGATCCTCACCGTCGGCTTCTGCACCGGGCTCAACCCGACGCTGTATCACCTGACGCGATGACGGGCATGGAGCTGCGCGGCGACCGGATCCACCGCTACGTCAACGCCTTCTGCCCGCGCTGCCACGACGAGCGGCCGGACCGCCCGCTGGCGCAGGTGGCAAGGCTCAGCGGCTGGCTGAGCGTGCGCGACGACGGCCAGGTGTGGCTCGAACGCGGCTGCCCGACACACGGTTTGGTGCGAACGCTCTACGACGAGGACGCGCAGATCCTGTCCTACCTCGAGGAGTGGACCGCGCCGACCAAGCAGCACGTCCCGGACACGGCGGGCAACTTCGACCCGGTTCCCGCGGCGTACCTGCGTGGCCTGCCGCAGATGCAGACGCAGCACACCTGCATCCTGCTCGAGGACATCGCCGAGACCTGCAACCTGCGTTGCCCCACCTGCTTCACCGATTCCTCGCCGAACCTGCGCAACGTCGTCGCGGTCGCCGACGTGCTCGCCAACGTCGATCAGCGGCTCGCCCGCGAGAACGGCCGGCTCGACGTGGTGATGCTCAGCGGCGGCGAACCCACGCTGCACCCGCACCTTGCGGAGCTGCTGGCCGAGCTCAGCGCGCGTCCCATCACGCGAATCCTGATCAATAGCAACGGGATCCGCATCGCGCAGGACGACGAGCTGCTGGACCTGTTGACCCAGCATCGGGAGCGCGCCGAGGTCTACCTCCAGTACGACGGCCTGTCGCTGGGCGCCCACGAATACCACCGCGGTGGCGATCTGCGCCGCCTCAAGCAGGCCGCGCTGCGCCGGCTCTCCGAGCGGGAGATCTTCACCACGCTCGTGATGACCGCGGCGTTGGGCGTCAACGACCACGAGATCGGCGACGTCGTCAAGCTCGGCCTGGCGACGCCTTACGTCGGCGGGGTATGCATCCAGCCCCAATTCGGTTCCGGCCGAAGCGGTTTCATCGACCCGCGGCGCCGGCTCACCCACACGGGCGTGCTGAAAAGGCTGGGCCCGCAGACCGATGGCCTGCTCACCTGGCGGGACCTGACCGCGCTGCCGTGTTCGCACCCGCACTGCTGCTCGGTCGGCTACGCGCTCCGCGACGACGCCGGCCGGTGGCGCTCGCTGGTCGCCCTGATGGGCCACGACAACCTGAAAGCCAAGCTGGGCCTGATCGCCAACCGGATCGCCGACCAGGACGTGCCGCGCGAACTGCGGCTGGCCGTCCGGGAATCGCTGCTCGGCCTGTTCTCGGAGCAGTCCTCGCTGTCCCACCCGCAGATGTCCGACGTGTGGCGGCTCATCTGTGAGAACTGCGACCTCGGAATGGCCACCCTGCTGACCGTCGCCTCCACGGCGCTGCCCGGGCGGCGCGGCCAGCTCAGGCGGTTGCTGGGCGAGCGCGTCGTTCGCCTCACGGTCAAACCGTTCATGGACATGTCGACGATGATCGAAGAGCGGCTCGCGCAGTGCTGCGTGCACGTCGGCACCCGGTCGGCGCAGGACCAGTGCGCCCCGTTCTGCGCGGTGCAGGCGTGGCCGCAGCTCGCCGGGCAACGGTTGTCGGTGGCCGCGCAGCGGATGTTGCCGGTGCTCGACTAGCCCGCCGGTTCCGGGCTGTGCGAAAACTCGGCGTCGGCGATCTCCTCGTCGCTCGGTAGCCGCAGCGAGACCAGCCCGGCGTACGCGTCCGGTTCGAGCTCGACCCGGTTGATGGTCACGTGTACGGGCACCCAGTTCCCGTCCTGGCCGGGCATGCGCAGCACCCTGCTGATCGGGCCGTCGACGAATTGCGTTGTCATCTCGGCCACCGACTGCTCGTCGTCGGGGTGTACCCGGGGCTTGCCCGTCTTGTTGCCACGCCAGTCGTAGAACGTGCAGGGCTCGTCGAGCCACTTCAGCAGCGACCAGTTCTTGGGGTTCACCAGCGCCCGGTGCACGCCGGCCTGCGCCAGGCCGCTCAAAATTCGTTGCGCCAGATCGTCGGTCGACTCGACCGGGCCCTTCAGCTCCGACTGCCAGTTCATGGCCCGCGCCACCAGGTGGTCGCGCCCGTCGGGGCCGGCCTCCAGCCCGGTGCGCGCGACGAACCCGACCCGCAAGGGCCGCCCCTGCCAGTCGGCCACGTCCCAGGTGCTGCACAGGGTTTGGTCGGGCTCGGCCTTGACGGCCATCGCCAGCACCTTGGTCTCGTTCGGGTTGAGCTTGCGCGACGGGAGGTCTTCGGCGAACGCCCGGCCGTAGGTGACATCGACCTCGGGGTTCTTGCCGCTGTTGAGCAGCGACTCGCGGGTGTCGGTGGCCACGCCCATGGTCAGGTCCCACTTCAGCGGCCCGGGAATCGGGCGTTCGGGGGGTTCGGCGTCGGCGGGTCCCATCCACACGTGCACGCCGTGGACGAAGCCGTCGGACATCACGACCGGCTCGGTGCGGATGACGCGGTCGCGCTTCGGGGTGATGCTGGTCATGGTCTGGCCCGTCTGGACCGTCTCGGCGATCGCGGTCCGGACGGCGGAGAGGTAGGGGCTGCGGCGCAGGAAGGTCTTGATCGGCACCAGGTTCTTCAGCTGACGCCCCTGCGCCACGACGGTGGGATCACCACCCAATGTCTCCACGAGCAACCAGTCGTGGGCGGCCATGGGCGCGATTTTACGGTGCCGCGGCCGATCCGTGGCAATGACGGCCCGGTCGGTCTCAACGCAGTTCGGCAAGCACCAGCTGCAGCACCTGAACCGCACCCGCCTTGTCGAGCGGGTCGTTGCCGTTGCCGCACTTGGGCGATTGCACGCAGGACGGGCAGCCGCGCGGGCATTCGCAGGCCTCGATGGCCGCCGCCGTCGCGGCCAGCCAGGTGCGGGCGCGGCGAAAGCCCCGCTCGGCGAAGCCCGCCCCGCCCGGGTGGCCGTCGTAGACGAAGACGCTGGGCAGCCCGCCGTCGGGCCCGATCGCGGTGGACAGGCCGCTGATGTCGCCGCGGTCGCAACTGGCGACCAGCGGCAGCAGCCCGATGGCAGCGTGCTCGGCGGCGTGCAGCGAGCCCGGGATCCGCGGGGCGTCAATGCCCTTGTGCAGCAACGCCTCCTCGGTGATGGTGTACATCACCGCGGTGGTGGTCAGCGTGTGCTCTGGCATGTCGAGCTCGACGAAGTCGATCACCTCGCCCGACAGCCGCCGGCGCAGGTAACCCACCACCCGGTGGGTGACCCGCACGGGCACCAGCCCCAAGGTGACGGGCCCGTATTCGGTGCGCTCGCCGGCGCCCAGGACGCTGATGTCGGTGATCTCCCGCGCGAACGTCGCGTAACCCGGGTCGTCGGCGCGCACGAACGCGATGCCCTCGTCGAGGTCCAGGGAGTCGACGACGTAACTCTCGCCCTGGTGCAGGTAGACCGCGCCGGGGTGCACCGACAGCTGCGCCTGCCCGGCGCCGGCGCTGCCCAGCAGCCGCCCGGTGTCCGCCTCCACGATGACGACCTGCCCGCCCGCCGAGCCCCGGATGTCCACGGCCGCATGCGGTTTTAGGCCGGGCGCGGGAAAGTACCTGCCGCCGCGGCGCCGCAGCAGGCCGTCCTCGACGAGCTCGGCCACCACGCCCGCGGCGCCGAAATCGCACACCTCGGCCTCCTCCAGCGGCAATTCGGTTGCGGCGCACAGCAAATGAGGCCCCAGGATGTAGGGGTTGGTGGGGTCGATCACCACCCGCTCCACCGGCTTGTCCAGCAGCGCGGCGGGGTGGTGAACCAGGTAGGTGTCCAGGGGGTCGTCGCGGGCGATCAGCACCACCAGGGCGCCCTGCCCGCGGCGCCCCGAGCGGCCGGCCTGTTGCCAGAACGATGCGACGGTGCCGGGGAAGCCGGCCAGCACCACGGCGTCCAGCCCGGCGATGTCCACCCCCAACTCCAGCGCGTTGGTGGTGGCCAACCCGCGCAGCCGGCCCTCGGCGAGGCCGCGTTCCAGCGCGGTGCGGTCCTCGGCGAGGTAGCCGGCCCGGTACGAGGCGACCTGCTGTGCCAGCTGCGGGGCGGTGTCGCCCAGGCGGGCCTGCGCCCCGAGGGCCGTCAGCTCCGCGGCCCGGCGCGATCGGACGAACGTCAGCGTCTGCGCGCCCTCGGCCACCAGGTCCGCCATCACCCGCGCGGCCTCGGCGCCCGCGGAGCGGCGCACCGGCGCCCCGTTCTCACCCGTCAGGTCCGCCAGCAACGCGGGTTCCCACAACGCCACGGTCCGCGCCCCCTGCGGCGAACCGTCCGCGGACACCTCCTCGACGGGCGAGCCGATCAGCTCGGCGGCCGTCGCGCCCGGCGAATCGGTTGTGGCGCTGGCGAAGACGACCGTCGGGGCGCTGGAGTAGCGGGCGCACAACCGCAACAGCCGGCGCAGCACCATCGCCACGTTAGATCCGAAAACCCCACGGTAGTAATGGCATTCGTCGACCACGATGAAGCGGAGGCTGCGCAGCAGGACGGCCCAGCGGGTGTGGTTGCGCAGGATCGACAGGTGGATCATGTCGGGATTGGAGAACAGCCAGCGGGAGCGTTCCCGCGCGAACCGGCGCACCTCGGGCGCGCTGTCACCGTCGTAGGCGGTGGGCGCCACCGCGAAACCGGGGTCACGCAGCCGCGGGATGGCGGTGGTCAGCGCGTGCGCCGCGCGTAACTGGTCGTGACCCAGCGCCTTCGTCGGCGACAAATACAGCACGCGGGCGCGCGGATCCGTGGTCAGCGCGTTCAGCACGGGCAGTTGGTAGGCCAGGGATTTGCCCGACGCGGTACCGGTGCTCACCACGACGTGCCTGCCGGCCCAGGCCAGCTCGGCCGCCTCGGCCTGATGCGACCACGGCGCGGCGATGCCGCGCTGCGCCAAGGCGCCGATCACCTCGGGATCCAGCCACTGCGGCCAACCGTGCGGTTGGCCGCCCCGCGGGGGCAGCTCAGCGACATGACGCAGGGGCTGCTCGCCCGACGCGGTTCCCGCGAGCGCGACGGCGAGCAGCTCGCTGCCGAAACCCGCCACCTCACACCCTTTCGAATCCATACGCGGCGCAAGTCTGTCGCCGACGCCGCGAACGTGGTTGGATGATTGCGGTCGCAGCTTCTGTGTTCGTGTCAAACTTTCGCAGGATCTTGTGTTGCGGCCGCGGTTCCTGCGAGGTTAATCGGTCGGGTGAAGTTCCGGCGACTCAGCGAGGTATGGCGGTCGTACCAGGCCCGGGGCATCGAAAAGCGATGCCCCGCACCCAGAAGAGAAGGAAAGATCGAGAGATGCCACAGGGAACTGTGAAGTGGTTCAACGCGGAGAAGGGCTTCGGGTTCATTGCCCCCGAAGACGGTTCCGCGGATGTTTTTGTCCACTACACGGAGATCCAGGGTTCGGGTTTCCGCACCCTTGAGGAAAACCAAAAGGTCGAGTTCGAGATCGGCCACAGCCCTAAGGGCCCCCAGGCCACCGGAGTCCGCTCCGTCTGAGACGACGAAGCTAGAACTCCACGAGCAACCCCCCGAGCTGTCCCGCACGAGCGGGACCCGGGGGGTTTTCGTTTGGCACCCCGATCGCCCCCGCCGCCGCGCCGGTCGCCTCGAGACGGGGGCCGGGCCGAGGGCCTACTGTCGGGGGCGTGAGCCAGCTGTCCTTCTTTACGGCGGAGTCGGTGCCCCCCGCGGTCGCCGACCTCTCCGGGGTACTGGCGGCCTCCGGGCAGATCGTGACGGCGGGCGCCGCCGGCGCCCGGCTCTCCGTCGTGGTGGAGGCCTCCTGGCGGGCCGCGGCGCTGGCCGAGATGATCCGGGAGGCGGGACTGGTGGCCGAGCTCGGGCGCACCGACGAGGACACGCCGTTGGTGCGGACCGCGGTGGACCGGTCCCTGGTGACCCTCGCCGCGGAGTGGACCCGCGGCGCGGTCAAAACGGTGCCGCCGCGCTGGCTGCCGGGCCCGCGGGAGCTGCGGGCGTGGACGCTGGCCGCCGGCAACCCGGAGGGCGAGCATTACCTGCTGGCCCTGGACCCGCACGCGCCGGACACGCACTCTCCGCTGGCGTCGGCTCTCATGCGCGTCGGAATCGCACCCACCCTCATCGGCACCCGCGGCGGCCGGCCCGCGCTGCGGATCAGCGGCCGTCGCAGGCTATCGCGGCTGGTAGAGAACGTGGGCGAGCCGCCGGCGGACCCCGATGCATCGTCGCGCTGGCCGCGGGTATGACCGCCTGGTAGGGCTGGACGTCGCGTCCGTCGGTTTGCGCGGGCCCGCCCGAGGGTGCGAAATTGTCAGGTGCCCGAGCGCGAAGGAACGGTAACGTCGGGGAATTTCCGCGGAATTTTCGACGCGAGCCTGTCATTCTTCCTGCAGGGCGGCCTTCAAGGGGCCGGGAATAAGAGATGGAGCGTAACCGTAGTTGGCTGACCCGAAGCTGACGGACCGCGAGAGCGGCCGAAATGGGAGCCGTAGGCGACTCGTCATTGTCGAGTCGCCGACCAAGGCGCGGAAGTTGGCCACCTATCTCGGCCCCACCTACATCGTCGAATCCTCGCGCGGCCACATTCGCGACCTGCCCCGCGCCGCCGCCGACGTCCCCGCGAAATACAAGTCGGAGCCCTGGGCGCGGCTCGGCGTGAACGTCGACCACGACTTCGAACCGCTCTACATCATCAGCCCGGAGAAGAAGAGCACCGTCACCGAACTCAAGGGCCTGCTCAAGGGCGTCGACGAGCTCTACCTGGCCACGGACGGTGACCGCGAGGGCGAGGCCATCGCCTGGCACCTGCTGGAGACCCTCAAGCCGAACGTCCCGGTCAAACGGATGGTGTTCCACGAGATCACCGAGCCGGCCATCCTGGAGGCCGCGGAGAACCCCCGCGACCTCGACATCGACCTGGTCGACGCGCAGGAGACCCGCCGCATCCTGGACCGCCTGTACGGCTACGAGGTCAGCCCCGTGCTGTGGAAGAAGGTGGCGCCCAAGCTGTCCGCGGGCCGGGTCCAGTCGGTGGCCACCCGGATCATCGTGCAGCGCGAGCGCGACCGGATGGCGTTCCGCAGCGCGTCGTACTGGGACATCGTCGCGCAGCTCGACGCCAGCGTCTCCGACCCGCAGGCCTCCCCGCCCACCTTCGCCGCCCGGCTGACCTCCGTCGACGGACTGCGGGTGGCGACGGGCCGCGACTTCGACTCGCTGGGGCACCTGCGCAAGGCCAACGAGGTCATCATCCTCGACGAGGCGAGCGCGACGGAGCTGGCCGGCGGCCTGCGCGGCGCCCAGCTCTCGGTCGCCTCCGTGGAAGAGAAGCCCTACACCCGGCGGCCCTACGCCCCGTTCATGACGTCGACGTTGCAGCAGGAGGCGGGGCGCAAGCTGCGGTTCTCCTCCGAGCGCACCATGAGCATCGCGCAGCGGCTCTACGAGAACGGCTACATCACTTATATGCGTACCGACTCCACGACGCTGTCGGAGTCGGCGATCAACGCCGCGCGCACGCAGGCCCGCCAGCTTTACGGCGCCGAGTACGTCGCCGCCGCGCCGCGCCAGTACACCCGCAAGGTGAAGAACGCGCAGGAGGCGCACGAGGCGATCCGCCCCGCCGGCGAGGCGTTCGCGACGCCGGACGCGGTGCGCCGCGAGCTCGACGGCGACGAATTCCGGCTCTACGAGCTCATCTGGCAACGCACCGTGGCCTCCCAGATGGCCGACGCGCGCGGCACCACGCTGAGCCTGCGGATCAGCGGCCAGTCAACGGCGGCCGGGACCCGAAGAGAAGTCGTGTTCTCGGCCAGCGGGCGCACCATCACCTTCCCGGGCTTCCTCAAGGCCTACGTCGAGACCGTCGACGAGCTCGCCGGCGGTGAGGCCGACGACGCCGAGAGCCGGCTGCCGCAGCTGACCCAGGGCCAGCGGCTTGACGCCCTGGAACTCACCCCCGACGGCCACGCCACCAATCCGCCGGCACGGTACACCGAGGCGTCGCTGGTCAAGGCGCTCGAGGAGCTGGGCATCGGTCGGCCGTCGACCTACTCGTCGATCATCAAGACCATCCAGGACCGCGGCTACGTGCACAAGAAGGGCAGCGCGCTGGTGCCCTCGTGGGTCGCGTTCGCCGTCACCGGGCTGCTCGAGCAGCACTTCGGCCGGCTCGTCGACTACGACTTCACCGCCGCGATGGAGGACGAGCTGGACGCGATCGCGTCCGGCCAGGAGCGCCGCACCGACTGGCTCAACCGCTTCTACTTCGGCGGCGACCACGGGGTGGCCGACTCGGTGGCCCGTTCCGGGGGTCTCAAGAAGCTCGTCGGCGTCAACCTCGAAGGCATCGACGCCCGGGAAGTCAACTCCATCAGGCTTTTCGACGACGAGCAGGGCCGGCCGGTGTACGTGCGCGTCGGCAAGAACGGTCCGTACCTGGAGCGGATGGTGACCGGCGACCCCGATGATCCCAGCGGCGAACTGAAACCGCAGCGGGCCAACCTCAACGACTCGCTGACCCCCGACGAGCTCACCCTGGAGGTGGCCGAGCAGCTGTTCGCGACGCCGCAGGAGGGCCGCGTGCTGGGGGTGGACCCGGCGACGGGCCACGAGATCGTCGCCAAGGACGGCCGCTACGGCCCGTACGTGAGCGAGGTCCTGCCGGAGCCGCCCGACGACGACAGCGGGGCGCCGGCAAAGAAGGGCAAGAAGCCCACCGGCCCCAAGCCGCGCACCGGTTCGCTGCTGCGCAGCATGGACCTGCAGACCATCACGCTCGAGGACGCGCTGCGGCTGCTGTCGTTGCCGCGGGTCGTCGGGGTGGACCCGGCCACCGGCGAGGAGATCACCGCGCAGAACGGCCGGTATGGCCCATACCTGAAGCGCGGCACCGATTCTCGCTCCCTGGCGACCGAGGAGCAAATGTTCGACATCACCCTCGACGAGGCGCTGAAGATCTACGCCGAACCCAAACGCCGCGGCAGGCAGGCGGCCGCCGCGCCGCCGCTGCGCGAGCTGGGCGCCGACCCGGTGTCGGGCAAGCCGATGGTGATCAAGGACGGCCGCTTCGGCCCCTACGTCACCGACGGCGAGACGAACGCCAGCCTGCGCAAGGGCGACGACGTGGCTTCGGTGACCGCCGAGCTGGCCGCCGAGCTGCTGGCCGACCGGCGGGCCCGCGGGCCGGTCAAGCGGCCCGCCAAGAAGGCCACCCGCAAGGCCCCGGCCAAGAAGGCCGCCGCCAAGAAGGCCGCCAAGCGCGGCTGACGACGGCTAGAAACCGGGGCCGATCGCCTCGCTGGGCAGCTCCCGCAGGGCCGCCTGGGTGCGGGCGGACGCCGCGTCGGGGGAGTCGGCCAGCTTCACCGGCCGGGCCAACTGGGTGGGCGCCGTGCGGCCGCGCAGGTTGACCACCTCGCCGACGTCCCAGCACAGCGCCTCGGCGTCCAGAGCGCCGCTGACCGCGATCGCCGAGGCCAACACGTGGCCGGGCTCCAATTTGGCCAGCTCGGTCAGGCGGGCGGCCTCGTTCACCGGGTCGCCGATGACGGTGTACTCGAAGCGGGCCTGCGCGCCGATGTGGCCGGCGATGGCACGCCCGGACGACACCCCGATGCCGAACTCCGCCGAGCCGATCACCGGCAGCAGCTCGTCGTGCAGTTCGCGGGCCGCGGCCAGCGCCCCGCCCGAGGAGTCGGGGTGCTCGATCGGCGCGCCGAAGATGGCCAGCGCGGCGTCACCCTGGAACTTGTTGACGAACCCGCCGTGCCGGCCGACCGTGTCCACCACGACGCGGAAGAACTCGTTGAGCAGGTGCACCACCTCGGCCGGCGGGCGGGTGGACGCCAGCTTGGTGGAGCCCACCAGGTCCACGAACAGCACCGCGACGTCGCGCTCCTGGCCGCCCAGCTCGGTGCCGCGTTCCAGGGCCCGGCGGGCCACGTCCTCGCCCACGTAGCGGCCGAACAGGTCCCGCAACCGCTGCCGCTCGGAAAGGTCGCGCACCATGTCGTTGAACCCGGCCTGCAGCAGGCCCAACTCGCTGGCGTCGTAGATCTGCATGTGCGCGTTGTAGTTTCCGCGCTGCACCTCCGAGAGCGCCCAGCGCAGCTGCCGCAGCGGGTCGGCGATCGACATGGCCACCAGCAGGGTGCTGACCAGCCCGATGCCCAGCGCCGCCACCGCCAGCAGCAGGATGGGGGTGAACAGCTTCTCGGGCGTGGCGTGCAGCAGCGACGCCTTGTCGGCGACCACGGCCAGCACGATCGCCAGCACCGGCACCGCGGTGGACAGCATCCACGTCAGGATCTGCCGCAGGATGACCCCGGGCGCCTGGACGTTCTCCGGCACGCCGCTGCGTAGGGCCGCCACGGCGACGGGGCGCAGCACCCGCTCGGACTGCAGGTAGCCGATGATCGCGGTCGCGGCGGCGCCCAGCCCGGTGGCGACGGCCACGATCGGCGCGGCGAACCGGGCGACGGACCAACTGGCGATGATGAACACCACGCCGCCGATGCACCAGGCCGCCATGCTGATCAGCGTGCGGTAGAAGGGCATCCGCAGGGCCCGGCTGCGGGCCAGCTCGGTGGCGGCGGGATCGGCCTCGGCAAGCAGGTTGTCGCGGCGCTGCCAGCGGAAGACCGGCATCAGCAGCTTCAGGTTCACCATCCAGCCGGCCAGGAACAACACCACCAGCGCCGTGCCGAAGACGGCCAGGTTCAGGACCGGCAGGTCCTGCAGCTGAATGCGATCCTCCGGGGGCAACGCGTAGCGCAGGAAGCCCAGGACGAACAGGGCGCCGATGATGTCGGCCTGCAGCATGCTCAGGGAAAACAGCGGCCACGGGGTGCGCACCACCCACCGGACGAATCCGCTGATTCGTCCGGGCAATGTCGCCGCTGTTGTCACCAACCCACCGTATCGGTCGGGGGCGACCTGTTGGAAACTTACAAGCGTCTCGGCACGTCGACCGCAGGGCCCTGACGCGGGCAAATGTAACGGAATGGTCGCGGTATGGTGGCCGATCGGTATCCGTCGGCATCGCTGTCTAGTGTTACCGGTGATGTCCGGGGTGTTTACGCGGCTGGTAGGCCAGGATGCGGTGACGCGGGAGTTGCTGACCGCCGCCCGGGCCGCGCGCAGTGACCCCGCGCACAACGGCGCGGCCGACGGGACTATGACACATGCCTGGCTGATCACCGGGCCGCCCGGTTCCGGGCGGTCGGTCGCCGCGGTATGCTTCGCCGCCGCCCTGCAGTGCACCTCCGACGGGGAACCCGGCTGCGGCCGCTGCCGCGCGTGCACGACCACCATGGCGGGCACCCACGCCGACGTGCGCCGCGTGATCCCCGAGGGGCTGTCCATCGGGGTGAGCGAGATGCGGGCCATCGTGCAGATCGCGTCGCGGCGCCCGTCGAGCGGGCACTGGCAGATCGTGCTGATCGAGGACGCCGACCGGCTGACCGAGGGCGCCGCCAACGCCCTGCTCAAGGTCGTCGAGGAGCCGCCGCCGTCGACGGTGTTCCTGCTGTGCGCGCCGTCGGTGGACCCCGAGGACATCGCCATCACGCTGCGGTCCCGGTGCCGCCACGTCGCGCTGGTGACGCCGTCGGCCGAGGCGATCGCGGGTGTGCTCGTGGACAGCGACGGCATGGCGGCCGCGCTCGCGAACTGGGCGGCGTCGGTCAGCGGGGGACACGTCGGCCGGGCGCGGCGGCTGGCCACCGACCCCGAGGCGCGCCAGCGCCGGGAGCGGGCGCTGACGCTGGTGCGCGACGCCGCCACACCGGCGCGCGCCTACGCCGCCGCCGAGGAGCTGGTGGCCGCGGCCGAGGCCGAGGCGGTCGTGCTGACCGCCGACCGCGCCGAGGCCGAAACCGAGGAGCTGCGCACCGCGCTCGGCGCGGGCGGCACCGGAAAGGGCACCGCGGGCGCGTTGCGCGGCGCCGCCGGGGCCATGAAAGACCTTGAGCGACGCCAGAAGTCGCGCCAGACCCGGGCGTCCCGCGACGCGCTGGACCGGGCGTTGATCGACCTGGCGACCTACTTCCGCGACGCGTTGGTGGCCGCGGCCCTGCCCGCCGGGGCCGGCGCGGTGCGCGCCAACCACCCCGACATGGCCGAGCGGGTGGCGGCCCTGGCGGCGCACGCGTCGCCCGCGGGGCTGCTGCGCTGCATCGAGGCGGTGCTGGAGTGCCGCGAGGCGCTGGCGACCAACGTCAAACCGAAGTTCGCCGTCGACGCGATGGTCGCCACGATCGGCCAACAGCTCGGCGAGTGATTCCCGGACTTGGGAGGGCCGCCGCCTCTGCCGTAGACTCGGGCCGCCCGGCATCCGGGTGTGCCGCCTTAGCTCAGTCGGTAGAGCGATTCACTCGTAATGAATAGGTCGGGGGTTCGATTCCCCCAGGCGGCTCCACGTTTGTCCTGATCACGCCGTTTCCCGCGGCGCGGATCCGGGTAGTGCACCCTCAAACACCTTGCCTGGACGGAGAACTGCGTGACCACCGCCGAACAGCCGCCGCCAGAAGGCGACGAACAGCCCCCGCAAGCGACAGAGGGCGACGACGAGCAACCCGAGCAGGAGGGCGGCGCCGCCGGCTAGACGGGCGCGACGAAGCCCACCGGGCCCGACGCGAGGCACAGCGCCAACGCGGTGGTGTTGGCGCGCACCGTGATCGCGTCCCCGGCGCCCGGCAGGCGGGCGAACACCCGGTTGAGCCCGGGGTGCACCGGCACCTTGACGGCGGGTCCCTGCGTCAAAGACAGCAGCATCGACCCGTCGCTGTTGGCCAGATAGTTGAGCTCGACGGTCCAGTCGGCGGGCAGCAGCGGCCCGTCGAGGGCCAGGCGCGCCGGGTGGTCGGGCTGGGCGAAGTAGCCGCAACGGGGCATCGGCCCCGCGACGATGGTGCGCACCCAGGTGACGCGCGCCGCCACCAACCGTCCCGACGGGTCGAACATGCGCAACTGCGTTGTCGCGGGCGCGAATTCGGGACGGTCGCGCACCAACGCGAACAGGTGGCTGGCCAGGTTCTCCGGGGCCGCGACCCGCTGCAGCACCAGCGGGTCGACCTCCTGGTCGAGCAGCGGCGCGTCGGAGGCCGCCTTCGCGGCGGCCAACGCCGCCAGGGCGTTATGCAGGTAGGGCCGCGCCGGGTCGTCGCGCCAGCTGGCCAGGAAGGTCGACGTCGAGTACAGGCTGCTGGCCACGAACAGCGCCGCCAGCCCCGCGGTCACCGCGGTGCGCCGCGCCGAGGCGTCCAGCCAGCGCGGGCCGGCCGGGCGGTTGGGAGCGCTCAGCGCGACGGCGGCCAGCAGCGTCAGCACCACCACCAGGTCCGGCAGGTAGCGCAGCGTCTGCGCCAGCTCCAGCGCCGTCTGCTTGGAGGAACGCATCAGATAGATCGGCACCTGGCAGGCGACGGCGTAGCCGACGGCGGTCAGCCACACCGGCCCGATGCGCTGCTTGCGCGCCACGGACACCGCCACGACGGCGGCCAGCACCAGCCAGCCCAGCGCCATCACCGCCGGCGGCGGGGTCGCCCACGGCGAGGCCGGCGCCCAGCGGTCCCAATGCCACGGCCCGCCGGCCAGCCCCGGCACGATGCCGTGCGTGAACGAGCGCGCCAACAACTCGCCCGTCATCACCAGGTCCGAACTCCACCGCCGCTGGTTGACCACGCCCAGGTACAGCGCGATCCAGGCGGCGGTGAGCGTCAGCGACGCGACCCACAGCCGCCGACCGGCGCGCCACGTCTCCCGAAGCGCCGCCCCCAGGTCCCGGTCGCCGCTCACGTACTCCAGCAGCGCGGTCACCGCGAACGCGACGAAGGGCACGACGGCGGCCTTTTCGAAGAACAGCAACCCACCCAGGTAGGCGAGCGCGCCGCTCAGCGCGTACCGCCGGTCACCGGTGCGGGCCAGCAGCAGCGCGTCCGCGCACACCCAGGACAGGGCGGCCAGCATCGGCAGCGAGTTCAGCGCGGCCGCCCACCACGCGAACCCGGGCACGGCCAGCGGGCTGAACAGCGCGAACGTCAACGGGACCAGCAGCACCGGGCGCCAGCCGAGGATGACGTGCAGCGCGCGTAACAGCGCCAGCGACGCCAGCAGTTGTAGCACCACCAGGCTCACCGCCGGCCAGGTCCAGTCCAGCGGCGCCGCCCGGATGATGGCCCCCGCCACCAGGAACGCCCCCGGCATGACGTGGCCGTCGTGGTCGTCGAACAGGTAAGACGGCGACAGCAGGTTGTGGGTGCCGGCCTTGCCGATCAGGATCAGGTCGTCCCAGTAGAAGTAACCGCGGAACGCCAGCGCCGCCCGCACGCCCAGCTGCACCACGATCAACACCGCGGCCACCGCCGCTATGTATGGTGGGCCGGTGCGCGCACTGGTAACTGGGGCAGCCGGATTCATCGGCTCGACGCTAGTCGACCGCCTGCTGGCCGATGGCCACTCGGTGGTGGGGCTGGACAACTTCGCCAGCGGGCGCGCGCGCAATCTGGAGCACGTCGCCGACAACCCCGCGCACGTATTCGTCGAGGCCGACATCGTGACCGACGACCTGGACGCCATCCTCGACGAGCATCGCCCCGAGGTGGTGTTCCACCTGGCGGCCCAGATCGACGTGCGGCATTCGGTGGCCGACCCGCAGTTCGACGCGTCGGTCAACGTGATCGGCACCGT
The DNA here is from genome assembly GCF_001666755.1 of Mycobacterium sp. E1214. Taxonomy (GTDB): domain Bacteria; phylum Actinomycetota; class Actinomycetes; order Mycobacteriales; family Mycobacteriaceae; genus Mycobacterium. The sequence goes on from NZ_LZJC01000123.1 coordinate 113,119, forward strand.
GCGCCTGGCGGAGGCGGCCCGGCGCGCGCAGGTCCGCAAGGTGGTGCACACCTCGTCGGGCGGGTCCATCTACGGCACCCCGCCGCGCTATCCCACCCCGGAGACCGTGCCGACGGACCCGGCGTCGCCGTACGCGGCGGGCAAGGTGGCCGGCGAGATCTACCTGAACACCTTCCGGCACCTCTACGGCCTGGACTGCTCGCACATCGCGCCGGCCAACGTCTACGGCCCGCGCCAGGACCCGCACGGCGAGGCCGGCGTGGTCGCGATCTTCGCCCAGGCGCTGCTGTCGGGCAAACCCACCAAGGTGTTCGGTGACGGATCCAACACCCGCGACTACGTCTACGTCGACGACGTCGTCGACGCGTTCGTCAAGGCCGCCGGGCACGCCGGCGCCGGGCAGCGCTTCAACGTCGGGACCGGGATCGAAACGTCGGACCGCCAACTGCATTCCGCGGTGGCCGCCGCCGTCGGCGGGCCCGACGACCCCGAGTTCGCGCCGCCGCGCCTGGGCGACCTCAAGCGGTCCTGCCTCGACATCGGTTTGGCCGCAGAGGTATTGGGCTGGCGACCGCAGGTGGCGCTGGACGAGGGCGTGCGGCGCACCGTGGAGTACTTCCGGCAGGCCGGCTAGTTCGAAGGCTGCTCGGGCGCCTGTGCGCCCTCGAGCGACGGGGCCTAATGCTGGCGCTGCTCGGGCGCCTGTGCGCCCTCGAGCGGCGGGGCCTAATGCTGGCGCTGCTCGGGCGCCTGTGCGCCCTCGAGCGCCAGGGCCCGGGCCAGCCGCGCGTAGCGCAGCTCCAAATCCTTGAACCGCATGTAGGTGCTCAGCGTGGTGAAGCAGAACGCCATGATCAGCGCGTAGAGCATCAGGTCGGTGCCGCGGCGCACCCCGAACCAGTGCGCCACCACCGTGGTGTCGTCGGGGCGCAGCACGGCGTAGATGCCGCCGAGCACGAAGACGACGTAGCCGACCTTGACCCAGGCCCGCGACCGCGCGTTGCGGCGCGACCGCAACAGGTACACCAGCAGCGCCACGATCGCGCCGATTAGCAGCACCTGGATCCAGTTCATCGTGAAGTCCTCCCTCGCAGGAACCCGTCGAAGATGATGTTGACGCCGTTGAGCAGCGGCTGACCCTTCGACCTCGAGTACTCCGTATACAACACCTCGACCGGCTCTTCCGCGACGCGCCAACCGTTCTCGTCGATCAGCATGATGAATTCGTTGGCGTGGCTCATCCCGCTCATCGTGATGTCCAGCCCGTCGGCGACCTTCTTGTTGAACACCCGCAGGCCGTTGTTGGTGTCGGTGAGGCCCAGTCGGCGACCGCGCCGGCTCAGCCGCGCGGCGGTCTGCAGCACGATGCGCTTGACCAGCGGCGGGCGGGCGCTGGGCTGCGCCCCGAACCGGGTGCCGATGACGACGTCGACGTCGCCGCGGCGCAGCCGGTCGATCATGGTGGTGACGTCCTTGACGCGGTGCTGGCCGTCGGCGTCGAACGTGGCGAACACCTGCGCGCCGGGCTGCGCGCGGGCGTACTCGACGCCGGTCTGGATCGCCGCCCCCTGCCCCAGGTTGATGGGGTGCCGGACCAGGTGCGCGCCGGCCCGCAGCGCGATGTCGCCGGTGTCGTCGGCGCTGCCGTCGTCCACGCAGACGACGTTGTCGAACACCGACCGCACCTCGGCGACGACCTCGCCGATCACGGCGGCTTCGTTGAAAGCGGGTACGACGATCCACACGTCTGGGTAGCCCGAATCAGTGCCCATTTGAGCCCACAAGATACCCGCTGACCACGGGGTCAACCGGCGGTTGGGCGCGCGGCGCGCGACAGGGCCGCCAGATGGACGCCGATTCCCACGACCGGGCCGCACAGCAGTCCGATGACCGTCCGGCTCTCCAGGGGCAGCGGTAACAACAGCAGCAGCCCCGACGCCACCGTGGCCCCGACCCACCCCAGCGCGTAGGCGCGATGCAGCGCGGCCGCCACCGCGGCGGCCCCGGTCAGCGTGAGCATCGCGATCGCCACCGCCGCCGCCGTCAGCCAGGCCAGCAGCGCGCTGCTCGCCTGGTACTGCTGCCCGAAACCGACCCGCAGCAACCACGGGCCCAGCACGCCGGCCGCCAGCACCCCGAGCCCGCCGATGCCGCCGACGATGGCCGCCGGTGCGAGCAGGGCCCGAACCCGGTGGCTGCGCTCGTCGACGAAGTGCGCGATGAGGTTGCCCTGCATGGCCGTCAGCGGGACCAGCAGGGGCGCCCGGGTCAGTGTCACCGCCAGGATGATCACGCCGCCCTGCGGCCCCAACTCGGCGCTGGTCAGCTTCAGCAACACCGGGAAGCCCATCACCAGGATCGCGCTGGCGCCGGCCGCCGTGATCGAGTGCGCGGCGCCGCGTAGGAAGGTCGCGGTGCTGCCGGGCGCCGGAAGCCGCGCGGTGGCGCGGGCCGCGGGCGAGGCCGCCAGCAGCAGCAACCAGGCGACCGCCCCGGCTACCGTCGCCCACAAAAAGCCCACCAGTCGCCAGCCCAGCACCACGGTGGTCGCGGCGACCGCGACCCGGATGACCGCGTCGGTGACCATCAGCGCGCCGTAGCGGGTCCACTGGTCGGTGCCGGCCAGCATGCCCAGCAGGGTCGCGTGCACGCAGAATCCGGCCAGCCCGACGCTGAGCAGGACGACCGACAGCCAGCGGTGCTCGACGAACACCCGCCCGCCCCACAACGGCGAGCTGCCGGCGATCACCACCGCGGCGGCCAGGCCCACCAGGCCGGCGACCCGCAGCGGGTGGGTCCGCGGCCGGTCGGGCACCGCCAGGGCGGCGACCTCGCTGAGGTGCCGGGTCGAGCGGATCTCCCGCGTGGTCTCCTGCAACAGGCCGTTGGCGGCGCCCGTGACCAGCCCGAACGCCCCCCAGAAGACCCCGAACACCGAGAAGCCGGCGGGCGCCAGGTCGCGGGCGGCCAGGTAGATCACCGCGTAACCGCACAGCGCCGTGACGGCGGTGGCGGTGCCCACCCGGGCCACGCTGCCCCGCGCGACGGGCCCGCGGGAGGCGCCGACTTCGGTCATCGGGGCCGCGCTTTCGGCCGACGGCCCCGACGTATCGCCACAATTTGAAGATAGTAAGTGTGCGTGGCCGCCGACCCGCGGCGATGACCGGCTTCGCTATCGTGGGCGGCTGTCGAAAGGGCCGCATGACCGTGTTGCGCACGTTCGGGATCTCGTTGCTGTGCACGGCGATCGCGCTGGCGGCCGGCTACGCCTACGGCGGCGTGAAGGACCTGTTCCTGTTGCTGGTCCTGGCCACCCTCGAGGTGTCGTTGTCGTTCGACAATGCGATCGTCAACGCCGGGGTGCTCAAGCGGATGAGCCCGTTCTGGCGCCGGATGTTCCTCACCGTCGGCATCCTCATCGCGGTGTTCGGGATGCGGCTGGTGTTCCCGCTGCTGATCGTCTGGGCGTCCGCGGGCATCGCGCCGCTGCGCGCCATGGAGTTGGCGCTGCACCCGCCGGCGAACGGCGCGCTGACCTTCCCCGACGGCTCACCCAGCTACGAGAAGCTGGTGGTGGCCGCTCACCCGCAGATCGCCGCGTTCGGCGGGATCTTCCTGTTGATGCTGTTCCTCGAGTTCGTCTTCTACGACCGGGACATCAAATGGCTCAAGTGGATCGAGGTGCCGTTCGCCCGTGTCGGCCGGCTGGGTCAGGTGTCGGTGGTGGTCGCCGGCGTCGCGCTGGTCGGGGCCGGCACGCAACTCACGCATTCCGCGGACGAGCGCGCCACGGTGCTCACCGCCGGCCTGCTGGGGTTGGTGACCTACCTGACGGTCAACGGCCTGAGCCGGGTGTTCCGCTCGTCGGACCTCGAGACCGCAACGTCGGGCACCGCGGTCGGCAGGGCCGGCCTGATGCTGTTCGTCTACCTCGAGGTACTCGACGCGGCGTTCTCGTTCGACGGCGTCACCGGGGCGTTCGCGATCACGTCGGACCCCATCGTCATCGCCCTGGGCCTCGGCGTGGTCGGCTCGCTGTTCGTGCGGTCCATCACCATCTACCTCGTCCGGCAGGAGGCCCTGGACCGGTACGTGTACCTCGAGCACGGCGCGCACTGGGCGATCGGGGCGCTGGCCGTGATCATGCTGTTCTCCATCGACCCGCGCTACGAGGTGCCCGAGCCGATCACCGCCTCGGTCGGCGTCGTCTTCATCAGCGCGGCGTTGGCCTGGAGCGTGCTGCGCAACCGGCGCGCCGAACGGGTCAGTGCCCCTCGGCCTTGAATCGCTCCACCGACCGCTGCACCTCGGCCTCGGCGTCTTCGCGGCCCACCCAGTCGGCGGCCTTGACGAACTTGCCCGGCTCGAGGTCCTTGTAGTGCACGAAGAAGTGCTTGATCGCGTCCAACTCCGACTCGGCGACGTCGCCGATGTCTTGGATGTGGTCCCACCGGTGGTCGCCGGCGGGCACGCACAACACCTTGTCGTCGCCGCCGGCCTCGTCGGTCATCCGGAACATCCCGACCGGCCGGGCCTCCACGATGACGCCGGGGAACACCGACTGCGGCAGCAGCACCAGCGCGTCCAGCGGGTCGCCGTCCTCGCCGAGGGTGTCTTCGATGAAGCCGTAGTCGGTCGGGTAGGCCATCGAGGTGTAGAGGTAGCGATCCAGACGCACCCGGCCGGTCTCGTGATCGACCTCGTACTTGTTGCGCTGGCCCTTCGGGATCTCGATGGTCACGTCGAATTCCACCGCGTCGGCTCCTTTGCTGGATAGGCTCACCAGTTCTGTTCTGCTACACCCTAGTCGAGCCCGGTGCGGCCGATTCGGCAGAATGGGATCAGACAGTCAGGAGAGCGATGGGTCCCACTCGCTGGCAAAAATCCACCCATGTGTTCGTCGGGTTGGCCGTGCTGGCGTTCGTCGCCGCCGTCGTGGCGGCGGCGACGTTCTTCACCTCGGCTGGGCATGGGGGCAGCGCCGCGCACGCGCCCATCCCGCCGCCGCGCGCGCAGCCGGTGAAGCCGGGCGTGGTTCCCGTCTCCGACACCGCCGAGACGCCCAGCGCCGCCGGGGTGGCCACCGCCCTGTCCGCCGTGGCCGCCGACCCGAACCTGGGCCGGCTGGGCGGGCGGATCACCGACGCCATCACCGGCAAGGAGCTCTGGCAGGTCGCGGACGACATGCCGCTGGTGCCGGCGTCGACGAACAAGGTCCTGACGGCCGCCGCGGCCCTGCTGACGCTGGACCGCCAGACCCGCATCAGCACCCGCGTGGTCGCCGGCTCCTCGAACGCGCAGGGGCCGGTCGTGCTGGTCGGCGCGGGGGACCCGACGCTGTCGGCGGCGCCGCCGGGCGTGGACACCTGGTACCGCGGGGCCGGGCGCATCAGCGACCTGGTCGAACAGATCCGCCGCAGCGGCGTGACGCCCACCGCGGTGCAGGTCGACACGTCGGCGTTCAGCGGGCCGACCATGGCGCAGGGCTGGGACGCCGCCGACGTCGACAACGGCGACATCGCCCCCATCGAGTCGGCGATGATCGACGCCGGGCGCATCCAGCCGACCACCGTCAACTCGCGGCGGTCGCGGACGCCGGCGCTCGACGCCGGCCGCGAGCTCGCCAAGGCCCTCGGGCTGGACCCCGCCGCGGTCACCGTCGCGACCGCGCCGTCGGGCGCCCGCCAGCTGGCCGTCGTGCAGTCGGCGCCCCTGGTCACCCGGCTGTCCCAGATGATGGACCATTCCGACAATGTGATGGCCGAATGCATCGCCCGCGAGGTGGCGGCGGCGATCAATCGGCCGCGCAGCTTCGCCGGGGCCGCCGACGCGGTGACCAACCGGCTGAGCACCGCCCACGTCGACACCACCGGGGCGGCCCTGCTGGACTCCAGCGGGCTCTCGGTCGACGACCGGTTGACCGCCAAGACGCTCGACGGCGTCCTGCAGGCCGCCGCCGGGCCGGACCAGCCGTCGCTGCGGGCGCTGTTGGACCTGCTCCCGATCGCCGCCGGCAGCGGGACGCTGGCCGACCGGTTCACCGACGCGTCCACCACCCAGGGTCCGGCGGGCTGGCTGCGCGCGAAGACCGGCTCCCTCACCGCCATCAACGCGCTGGCCGGTGTCCTGACCGACCGCAGCGGGCGGGTGCTGACCTTCGCCTTCATCTCCAACGCCGCCGGACCGACCGGCCGCAACGTCATGGATGCGCTGGCCACCAAGCTGTGGTTCTGTGGTTGCGCATGACCCCAACGTCGGAGCTGACCCTCGGCGCGGCGGTCGACTGGGGGTTCGCCGCCACCGTCGGCCGGCGGCTGGCCCGGCCCGGACCGCCGTCCAGCGACTACACCCGGCGCCAGGTGATCGATGAGCTCAGCGGGGCTGCCGCCAAGGCCGAGCCGCTGGTGCGCGACGTCACCGGCCTGGTCACCAGCGGGGCGGTGCCGGCCGCCCGCGTCGTCGACCGGCCCGCCTGGATAGCGGCGGCGGCCGAATCGATGCGGCTGATGATGAACGGCGCGGAGAAACCGCGCGGCTTCCTCACCGGCCGCGTGACCGGCGCGCAGACGGGTGCTGTGCTGGCCTACGTGTCGTCGGGCATCCTCGGGCAGTACGACCCGTTCGCGGCCGCCAAGCAGGGCTGCCTGCTGCTGGTGTATCCCAACGTCATCGCCGTCGAGCGGCAGCTGCGCATCGAACCCGCCGACTTCCGGTTGTGGGTCTGCCTGCACGAGGTCACCCACCGCGTCCAGTTCACCGCCAACCCGTGGCTGCCGGACTACATGTCCGAGGCGCTGGGCGTGTTGACCCGGGACGCCGGCGACGACCTCGGTCAGGTGGCCGGCCGGCTCGCGGAATACGTCCGCACCCGGGGCCACGAAACGCCCGACGGCGGGTCGTCGGGGATCCTCGGGCTGGTGCGGGCCGTGCAGTCCGAGCCGCAGCGCCGCGCGCTCGACCAGCTGCTGGTGCTGGGCACCCTGCTGGAGGGGCACGCCGACCACGTGATGGACGCCGTGGGCCCGATGGCCGTGCCGTCGGTGGCCACCATCCGGCGCCGGTTCGACGAGCGGCGGCACCGCAAGCAACCCCCGCTGCAGCGGCTGCTGCGGGCGCTGCTCGGGCTCGACGCCAAGCTGAACCAGTACACCCGGGGCAAGGCGTTCGTCGACCACGTGGTGGGCCGGGTCGGCATGGACCGGTTCAACGCCGTGTGGAGCGGTCCGCAAACCTTGCCGCTGCCCGCGGAGATCGAAGAGCCTCAGCGGTGGATCGACAGGGTGCTGTAGGCCGGCTCCGCTCGGCCGTCGAGGCCTTCACCGCGACGCATCTCGGCGGCATCGAGGGTGGGGGGGAAGGCTGGGGGGTGGCCCTGTCCGGCGGCCCCGATTCCCTGGCGCTGACGGCGGTGGCGGCCCCGCTGCGGCCCACCACCGCGCTCGTCGTGGACCACGGGCTGCAGGCCGATTCGGCCGCCGTCGCCGAGACCGCCCGCGCCCAGGCCGTCGCCCTGGGATGCGTTGCCGCTGAGGTGATTCGGGTGCGCGTCGGCTCCGAGGGTGGCCCCGAGGCGGCCGCGCGGGCCGCGCGTTACGCCGCGCTGGGCGCCTACCAGGGCGGGCCGGTGCTGCTGGGCCACACCCTCGACGACCAGGCGGAGACGGTGTTGCTCGGCCTGGGCCGCGGGTCCGGCGTGCGCTCGATCGCCGGGATGCGGCCCTACGACCCGCCGTGGTGCCGCCCGTTGCTGGGGGTGCGGCGCGCCGTGACGCACGAGGCGTGCCGGGAGCTCGGCCTGGCCGCGTGGCAGGACCCGCACAACGCCGACCCGCGCTTCACCCGGGCGCGCCTGCGCCACGAGGCGCTGCCGCTGCTGGAGGACGTGCTGGGCGGCGGGGTCGCCGAGGCGCTGGCCCGCACCGCGACGGCGCTGCGCGAGGACACGGAGCTGATCGACGCGCTGGCCGCCGAGGCGCTGCCCGGCGCGAAGGCGGCCGCGGGGCTGGCGGTGCCGGCGTTGGCGGCGCTGCCCGGACCGGTGCGGCGGCGGGTGATTCGCGCCTGGCTGCTCGTGGGTGGGGCGACCGGCCTGACCGACAAGCAGATCCGCGCCGTCGACGCCCTCGTCACCGCTTGGCGCGGGCAGGGCGGGGTCGCGGTGGGCTCCTCGTTGCGCGACGAGCGGTTGGTCGCGGGGCGACGCGACGGCCTGTTGACGATGTGGCGCGAGCCGGTGCGCAACCCGATCCGCTAGGCGCAATCCCGGGGCTGCCGTTGGTTATTGGCGCGTCGGCGTGGCACGCTGTGGGGCGTGGCCCAGATCTCCCCGGCGATCACCCCCGCCGAACCCGTGGAGCTGTACCCCGGGGACATCAAATCCGTCCTGCTCACCACCGAGCAGATCCAGGCCCGAATCCACGAGCTGGGCAAGGAGATCGGCGACACCTATCGCAACGCCGCGGCCGAGACCGGTCAGGATCTGCTGCTGATCACGGTCCTCAAGGGCGCTGTGATCTTCGTCACCGATCTGGCCCGTGCGATTCCGGTGCCGACCCAGTTCGAGTTCATGGCGGTCAGCTCCTACGGGAGCTCGACGTCGTCGTCGGGCGTCGTGCGCATCCTCAAAGACTTGGACCGCGACATCGAGGGCCGCGACGTGTTGATCGTTGAGGACGTCGTCGACTCGGGCCTGACGCTGTCGTGGTTGCTGCGCAACCTGTCCAGCCGGCACCCGCGGTCGCTGCGGGTGTGCACACTGCTGCGCAAGCCCGACGCCAAGGGCGCCAACGTCGAGATCTCCTACGTCGGCTTCGACATCCCCAACGACTTCGTGGTGGGCTACGGCCTGGACTGGGACGAGCGCTACCGCGACCTGTCCTACATCGGCACGCTGGACCCCCGGGTGTACCAGCAGTAGCCCTAATCCAGCTCCCAGGCCGCCGTCACCGAGAAGCTGACGGTCTGCTGGCCGGGTTCGAGGGGCACCGCGGTGGGCATCGCCTTCGGCGCCGCCGTGGTCGGTGCGTTGCCCGTTGCCTCCGAGATCGTCAGCACCCGCCCCAGCCGCAGCCCGGACAGCTGGGCGTACTGTTCGGCGCGGCTCTTGGCGTCGTTGAAAGCCCGCGCGCGGGCGTCCTTCACCAGCTGCGAGTCGTCGGCGATCGAGTAGCTGACCGACCGGATCCGGGTGGCGTCGCCCCCGGTGCCGACGATGAGGGCCAGCGACCGTGAGGCGGCGTCGGGCGGATGGATCTTGACGGCGATGGTGTTGGTGGCCCGGTAACCGGTGATGGCGGCGGTGCCGTTGGGTTCGGGGTTGCTGTATTGCGGCTGCAGGGTGACGTCGGTGGTGCTGATGTCTTTGTGGTCGATGCCGGCGCCGGTCAACGCGTTGATCACCGCCTGCTGGCGGTCGTTGGTCTGGTTCATGGCGGCGGTGACGTCGGGCGCCGTGAACTCGATGCCGACGTCGGCGGTCAGGGTGTCCGGCGCGCCCTGAACTTGGCCTTGGCCGACGACGGTGACCTGCCGCGGGTTGGCGCCCGGGCTGGGCGCCGGGTGCGCGTCGCAACCCGACACCGCGACCGCCAGCCCGACGGCGACCGCGGCGAGCGACGTGCGAGACGGACGTGGGGCGTGCGGTGCGGCCGGCATGCCTGGCACCCTAGCCGGTCGGGGGATGCGCGATGAGGCGACGCGGCGTGGTCACAAGGCCCGCTGCACCGCCGTCCATGCCCGGCACCCGCGGGGTCCTATGCGTGGCAAACCTCTCGCGGTGAAATTTATGGACCGCATATGTGTTCATGCAAGAGCTAAACATATTGGACTGCAACATCTTTCATAGTGCTCTCATATCTGGCGACATCAGCGTCCAGCTAAGTGAACAGTCGGTGACCCGGCCATGAATTGGCGTCGCCCGTCCTGTCATTTGAGGATCCGGCTCCCTAACGTGGCCAGTCGTCCGGGTCACCGGTCGATGCTGGAATGGTTTGCTTGCAGGGAATTTGGGGAGGGTGAATGTCTATTCTGTCGACTCAGCCGGTGGTGCTCGACGCGGTCGCCGATCAGCTGCTCGGCATCAATGCCGTTCTGCGGGAAGCGTCTTGCACGCTTTCGGTGCCAACGACCGGCGTGGTTCCCGCCGCCGCCGACGTGGTGTCGATACTGACCGCTGCGCAATTCTCTTGGCATGCACGGTTGTTTCACGAGGTGAGCGCTGAGGCGGCGACGGTGCGAGACCAGCTGGCGACGACATTGGGCGTAAGCGCCGGCTCGTACGCCGCCACAGAGCTCGCCAACGCCGCCGCGCTCGGTTGAGTCAAGAACGATGCTCGATTTCGCTCAGTTACCGCCGGAGATCAACTCCGCGCTGATGTACGCCGGACCCGGCTCGGGGCCGTTGTTGAGCGCCGCGGCGGCCTGGAATGAGCTGTCCGCGGAGTTGCAGTCCGCGGCATCCGCCTTCGCGTCGGCGATCGCCTCCCTGGGGGCCGGTCCGTGGCGGGGACCGGCCGCAGCGGCCATGGTGGCGGCAGCCACGCCGCAGGCGGTCTGGCTTCGTGACACCGCCGGGCAGGCGGAACAGTGTGCCGCCGCGGCGATGACCGCGGTCAGAGCCTACGAGGACGCGTTCGCCGAGACGGTGCCGCCGCCGGTGATCGCGGCGAACCGGGCACTGCTCGCCGAGCTGCTGGCGACGAATGTCCTCGGCCAGAACACGGCCGCGATAGCGGCCACCGAGGCGCAATACGGCGACATGTGGGCGCAGGACGCGGCGGCGATGTACGGATATGCGGCCACATCCGCGGTGGCGGCACGGCTGCCACCGCTCGCGCCGGCGGTGCCAGCGACGAATCCGGGTGGGGTTGCGAGTCAGGCGGCGGCGGTGGCGAAGGCGGCCGGTGCCGGTGAAAGTGGCGGCGCGCAGGCGCTCGATGCCGTGCCGCAGACGTTGGCTTCGCTGGTCGGGCCGACGACCACTCGCGCGTCCGCCAATCCAACCCTGTCCTTCGGTGGGATCAGCCTGAATCCCGAGGGCGACGGCATCGTCGTCGGCGGCCCGCTGGGTGACCTGTTGGAGGGTTTGACCGGGTCCCAAACCTTGGACGCCAGCACGCCCTTCGACGCGTTCATCCGGTTGATCTCCCCGACAAGGCTTTTCACGACGGCATTCAAAGACATCCAAGGAATCGCCCAGGGCGCAATGCCTGCCGCGAAGTCCGCATCAGAAACCGCCGCCAAGGCCGCTGACGCGGCGTTACCCATAGTCTCGGGCGCCGGACTGGGGCCAGTCGGCTCGATCGGCGGAGCCGTCGGTAAGGCGGCGTCGATCGGTGGGCTGTCAGTACCGGCGGGATGGGCGGGCGCGGCCCCCACGGCACCTCCGGTCACCTTGGCGCTGAACGGGATCGACACGCCGGGAGCGGCCGAGCCCGTCACTAATGCGGTGGGCGGGGTGCCGATGACACCGGTCGGCGGGGCGGGCCGCAGCGCGGCGGCCCACCTGGTCGCGCCACGGTACGGCTTCAAGCCGACCGTCATCGCTCAACCACCCGCGGGCGGTTGAACTGGAGTCGAACGAATCAAAAGGGCGGGTCGTCGGGCAAGGGCACAAGGTCGGGTTCGTCGGGCGACGCCCAGTCCGGCGGCAACTCCTCGGGCTCCTTGGGGTCGTTCACCCAGGTGCAGAACGGGCTGGTGCTGGGTCCGCCTTTGAAGAGAAAAAGCATGTCGCGCATGTGGTTTCGATGCTTGCGGGCCGAAATCTCGTCGGCGCGGGCCTGTTCCAACCGGCGCCGTGCCTCGTTGAGGGGGCGCTGGGTACGGTTGTGCCGGCGTTCCTGCGCGATGCGCGCGCTGCGCTGCCGCGCCCTGCTCTTCCTCACGGGCGTCGGCGCGGCGCAGGGCGCAACCTGCGGGAACAGGTCCGCGCCGGCGGGCGCCGTCCGATAGGTCCTGCCGGTCGGTGACGTCCAGACGACGGTGCCGTCGGCGAGTTGTGCATCGCGCCAACCGCCGAAGGTCTTGAGCCGATGATGTTGACGGCACAGGCATTTGAGGTTGCCGGCGACGGTCAAGCCGCCGTCCGCCGGACTCCGGTGGTTGAACGGGATGGTGTGGTCGATGTCGCACACCGTGGCCGACCGGCCGCAGCCGGGGAAGCGGCAGGTCAGATCGCGGCTGCGGACGGCGCGCTCCAGCGCGGCGGACGGCTGATAGCGCAGCGCCTCGGCCGGGCTCGTCGTCGGGTCGGCGATGAGCACCGACGCGGCGGCGGCCAGTTGCCGCACCTGCTCGGCGTCGATCACGCCGTGGCCGTGCAGATAGCCCGGCGCCGCGCCACCGCCGTACACCGTCTGGTCGGTGGCAACCACGTTGACCACCACGTGGGCCGCCGCTGCCGTGGGAGCGCGATCGACGGGGGAAGCCGCGCAACCGGTTTGGCCGCAGGTGCACACGAGCGTGCGGCCCTCGGTCAGCGCGGACAGCGCGTCGGCCCGGCGTTGATCGAAGGTCCGGGGGTCCGCCGAGCACACCTGCGTGGCGAGTTGGGAGAGCCGCCGATCGAATGCCGCCGCGGCTGCCGCGGCGACCGATCCGTGAATCTCGGCCATGCCATTGTCGGCTGCCGTGATCGCGATGTGGCGTCCCTCGTCGGCGGCCGCCCGGCGTTCGCGTGCGCCGTCGGGATCGACCACCCGGACCGCCGCGTCGACCGCGTTGACGATCCGCTGCCGCGACCAGCCGTGCCAGCTGCCGATGCGCGCGGCCAACGACCGGTCCAGCTTGGCGACCAGTTCGGCGTCGGTGACCAGGTCCGTGCGGGTGATCACCAATCGCACCGTGCGCCAATCGGTCTTGCCCTCGGCAAGGAGCGCTGCCACCTCGGGCAGCCGCGTATCCAGCGCCTCGGCGTGCGACACCAGGTAGCCGGCCCCCGCGGGGGAGAGGTTCATGGCGGCGGCCACCTCGGCGGCCGTCTGGTCGAACGCATCGATCTGCGCGTGGGCGAGCCGTTCCTCGCGCAGCTCGGCAGCGGCCGTCCGGCGGCGCAGCAGCGCCGCCACCGCGCCCAGGCGCCGCGCCACCAGGACCGATTCCTGCCGGTGCGACGATTCGATGACCGCGACCAAGGCCGCGGGCGACAGCTCACGGACCGCCACCTGGTCCGGCACCCATTCGAACATAGGTTCGAGAATAGCGAGGGTGTCCGACAACCTCGCGAGAAGATCAGGGCGTCACGAGGATCTTGCAGTGCCGCTCGGGATCGGCGAGGTCGTCGAAGGCCGCACCGACGCCGTCGAGCCCGACCTCGCCGGTGATCAGCGGCGCGACGTCGATGTCACCCTCGGCGAGGGCGCGCAGGGAGTCGGCGAACTCCTCGGGTGAGTAGGCGAGCACGAACTGCACGCTGATCTCCTTGGCGATCGCGAAGAAGGGGTGCACGGTGTCGGGCTCCATGCACACGCCCGCGACGACCAGTCGGGTGCCCGGCCGGGCCCGCAGCAGCACGTCGTCGATGACCCCCGGGACACCGACGGCCTCGAACACCACGGCGGGCTTCACCGAATCGAAGGGGGAGCCCTGTGCCGCGTCCAAGGTCTGGTGGGCTCCCATGGCGGACGCCAGCTCGCGTCGTCTCGGCGAGAAGTCAGCCGCCACAATGGTTTGCACGCCCCGCGCGCGCAGCGCCGCCACGATGGCGATGCCGATCGGTCCGCAGCCCAGCACCAGCGCCATCTCGCCAGGTGTGATGTTCGACTTGTTCACGGCGTGCAGTCCGACGGCCATCGGCTCGGTCAACGCCGCGTGCTTGAGGTCCAGGCCGTTGGGGATCGGCAACAACAGCGGCGCCGACAGCAGCATCCGCTCGGCGTAGCCGCCGATGGTGCTGTTGCTGTAGACGATAGGTTCGAATCTGTTGCCGGACAACAGGATCGGCAACGAGGTGACGAGCGTGCCGGGGGAGGGTGCTTCGGTGTCGGGCCCCGCCTCGAGCACCTCGGCGCTGAATTCGTGGCCCATGAAGACGTCGCGGCGCAGATCGACGTCCATCCCGCCGGCGCCGCCCACCTTGTCGCTCATGGCCAGCACCTGCGCGCCGTGGGCCGCGAAGTGCAGATCCGAGCCGCAGATCCCACACGCACGCACCGCGACCAACACCTGACCGGCCTGGGGGATGGGGTCGGGGACGTCGTTGCGGTGCACCATCCGGCCGTCACGCAACACCGCGGCGCGCATCAGCGGGCCTGCTGTTCGCCGACGTGCTCGGTGATGGCCTTGACCACGGCCTCGCCGGCGCGGCCCAACAGTTGGTCGCGCTTGGCCTTGGCCCACTCGTGAGAGGAACGGGCCGCCGCAAGCTGGCCCTTGAAGTGCGGAATCACCCTGCGCGCCAACAAGTCATAGCAGTGGTAGGTGGCTTCGGGAGACGCCCAGTCGTGTCCGAGCAGGAGCAGCGTTCCGAAACCGCCCGAGCGCCGCTGCAGGTCTTCGATGTGCGCGATGGCGTCCTCAGGCGTCCCAATGCAGCAATTGCCTTTGGCCGCATAGTCTTCGACGAACTCCTCGGGAGTTTGGCTGCCCTCCACCGTGTTCGACAGCGGAACGAAGCCGGCGGCGCCGAAGTAGTTGGCGAAGTCCTGCAGCCCGTAGGTGCAATCGCGGATGGCCTGCTCGCGGCTGTCGGCGATGTGCATGATGGACAGCACGCGCCAGTCGGAGCGGTCCGGTTCGGCGCGGCCGACTTTGGCGGCCTGCTCCCGCACCACTTCCCAGGTGGTCTCCAGCGCCGCGTAACCGCCGGGCACCGACATCGACAGCGACAGCAACGACGTGCCGAGCGCGCCGGCCAGCCGCGGTCCCGACGGCGAAATCATTGCGGCCGTGGAAATCTCGGGATACGGCCAGGTGTAGGGCCGGATATGCAGCTGCGCGTCGCGCAACGTGAACCAGTCCGAGTGGCGGTCGATCCGCTCGGTGGGCCCCGCGCGGAACAACGCCAGAATGGCCTCCAGGGATTCGTGCATCATCCGCCGCTGTTCGACGGGGTCGATGCCCATCATGTACGCGTCCGAGGGCAGCGCGCCGGGGCCGGCGCCGAACATCACCCGTCCCCGCGTGAGGTGGTCCAGCAGGACCCAGCGGTCGGCCACCATCAACGGGTGGTGGTAGGGCAGCGACACCACCCCGGTGCCAAGCCGGATGTGCCTGGTTCGTTCCGCCGCGGCCGCGATGAACACCTCCGGGCAGGCGATCAGCTCGTAGCCGCCCGAGTGGTGTTCGCCGAACCACGCCTCGTCGAAGCCCAGACGGTCCAGCGCGACCACGCGGTCCATGTCGTATTCCAGTGCGACGGTGGGGGATTGGCCGATCGGGTGGAACGGGGTGATGAAGACGCCGAAGTTCAGGGGGGCGCTCATCGCAGATCCAGTCCGTCGAGGAACTCCAACAGGGTCGCATTCACCTCGTCGGGGCGTTCTTGCTGCAGCCAGTGTCCCGCGCCGTCCACCAGCACCTGGCGATACGGGCCGGAGATCACCTCCGCGGCGCGATCGGGCCGGGTGAAGGACAGCACCGGGTCCGCCGTCCCGCCCATGAACAGGCACGGCACCGAAATCTTCGCGCCGTCGAGTTCCGGCGTGGTCTCCCAGTTGCGGTCGAAATTGCGATACCAGTTCAATCCGCCGGTGAAACCCGTCCGGGAGAACTCGGCGACGTAGTGGTCGAGTTCGGCTTGGCTGATCCAGTCGGGCAGCCCGTCGGGTTCGGGCAGGCGCTCGATGAACCCCTCGGGGCCGGGCGCCACCATCCGCAGCGCCGCCCTCTTGTCCCCGGAGGTCTGCAACCCGCCCATCATGCGACGCAGCACGCGCGCCGGATCGGCGTTCAGCTCGGCGTCGGCGACGCCGGGCTCCTGGAAGTACAGGATGTAGAAGAAGTGCTCGCCGAACGTCTTGCGCCACGCCGCGGTAGGCGCGCTGCGGGGCCGGGGCACCGCGGGCACGCTCATCGCGGCGACCGCCGCGACGCGGTCGGGGTGCAGCAGCGGGGCGTTCCACACCACGGCCGCGCCCCAGTCGTGGCCCACCCACACGGCCCGCTGCGCGCCGACGTCGTCGAGCAACCCGACCAAGTCGGCGGTCAGCTCGTGGATGTCGTAGGCCGCCACGGCCTCCGGGCGCGAGGAGCCGCCGTAGCCGCGTTGGTCGGGCGCCAGCACGTGGTAGCCGGCGTCGGCGAGGACCGGGATCTGGTGCCGCCAGGAGTACGCCAGCTCGGGAAAGCCGTGGGCCAGGATGACGACGGGTGCGCCGCGGTCCCCCGCTTCGATCACGCGCAGCCGTACGCCGTTGGTGTCTACTAACCGTTCGGTCGACGTGGGCACCCTGTCACCAAAGCACAACGGGTGCCCACAGAGAAGGGCCCGACGCCGCCGCCGGGCATAGCGTGGGATGCGGTGCTGGAGCGACAGGCGGGAGCGAGCGGTGAGGCGGCTGGACCACGTCGTGCTGTGGACGAGGGATCCGCGGGCGGCCATGGACTTCTACACGCGGGTGGTCGGGTTGGAGCCAGTCCGGTTCGCCGAATTCGAGGCCGGGCAGGCGCCCTTCCCCAGTGTGCGGGTGTCCGCCGACTCCGTCATCGATCTGTCGCCGGTGCACAGCGCCGCCGCTACGGACGCCTTGACCCACACCACGGGCAGCGCCGGTCATCCGGTCAACCACCTGTGCCTGGCGATGTCGAAGGCCGAGTACGAGGACCTGGACCGGCGCCTGCGGGCCGAGGGCGTGGACACCAGCGCCCGCCTGAGCCCGACCTTCGGGGCCCGCGGGTGGGCGCCGCACGGCTTCTACTTCACCGATCCGGACGGCAACGTCGTCGAGGCGCGCTACTACGAGTGAGGCCGGTGAGGCCGGGCGTCGCGCCGGCGCCCGACGGGAACCACCGCTCGTTGTCTATTGCGGACGGTGGCGAGCCGCTTCGCCCGGCGCGGCCGAGCTCGCACTCGGCCCCGTGCGGACGGTGGCGAGCCGCTTCGCCCGGCGCGGCCGAGCTCGCACTCGCCACGGGCGGTAAATTGGACTATCCAGCGGCGTGTATATCGGGGAAGGACCTGGCCACAAAGGCCGATGATTGATGAACCGGAAAAATGTTATTCGCACCATCGCGGTGATCGCCGTCGTGGTGCTGCTCGGTTGGTCGTTCTTCTACTTCAGTGACGACACCCGCGGCTACAAGCCCGTCGACACCTCCGTCGCGATGTCCCAGATTCGGGGCGACAACGTCAAGAGCGCGCAAATCGACGATCGCGAGCAGCAGTTGCGGTTGACCTTGAAGAAGGCCAACGGTGACACCGACAATTCCGACAAGGTCATCACGAAATACCCCAGCGGGTACGCCGTCGACCTTTTCAACGCGCTGAACGACAAGAACGCCAAGGTCAGCACCGTGGTGAACCAGGGCAGCATCCTGGGCGAGCTGCTGGTCTACGTGTTGCCGCTGCTGCTGCTGGTCGGGCTGTTCGTGATGTTCTCCCGCATGCAGGGCGGCGCCCGGATGGGCTTCGGCTTCGGCAAGTCGCGGGCCAAACAGCTCTCCAAGGACATGCCCAAGACCACGTTCGCCGACGTCGCCGGCGTCGACGAGGCGGTCGAGGAGCTCTACGAGATCAAGGATTTCCTGCAAAACCCCAGCCGCTACCAGGCGCTGGGCGCCAAGATCCCCAAGGGCGTGCTGCTCTACGGCCCGCCGGGCACCGGCAAGACGTTGCTGGCCCGCGCGGTCGCCGGCGAAGCGGGGGTGCCGTTCTTCACCATCTCGGGCTCGGACTTCGTCGAGATGTTCGTGGGTGTGGGCGCCTCGCGGGTGCGCGACCTGTTCGAGCAGGCCAAGCAGAACAGCCCCTGCATCATCTTCGTCGACGAGATCGACGCCGTGGGGCGCCAGCGCGGCGCCGGCCTCGGCGGCGGGCACGACGAACGCGAGCAGACGCTGAACCAGTTGCTGGTCGAGATGGACGGCTTCGGCGACCGCGCCGGCGTCATCCTGATCGCCGCCACCAACCGCCCCGACATCCTCGACCCGGCCCTGCTGCGCCCCGGCCGCTTCGACCGGCAGATCCCGGTGACCAACCCCGACCTCGCCGGCCGCCGCGCGGTCCTGCGCGTGCACTCCAAGGGCAAGCCCATCGCGCCGGACGCGGACCTCGACGGGCTGGCCAAGCGCACCGTCGGCATGACCGGCGCCGACCTGGCCAACGTCATCAACGAAGCGGCGCTGCTGACCGCCCGCGAGAACGGCACGGTGATCACCAGCGCGGCGCTCGAAGAAGCGGTGGACCGGGTAATCGGCGGCCCGCGGCGCAAGGGCCGCATCATCAGCGAGCAGGAAAAGAAGATCACCGCCTACCACGAGGGCGGCCACACGCTGGCGGCCTGGGCGATGCCCGACATCGACCCCGTCTACAAGGTGACGATCCTGGCTCGCGGCCGCACCGGCGGCCACGCCGTGGCGGTGCCCGAGGAGGACAAGGGCCTGCGGACCCGTTCCGAGATGGTCGCGCAGTTGGTGTTCGCGATGGGTGGACGCGCCGCCGAGGAACTCGTCTTCCGCGAGCCGACCACGGGGGCGGTCTCCGACATCGAGCAGGCGACCAAGACCGCGCGGGCGATGGTCACCGAATTCGGCATGAGCTCCAAGCTGGGGGCCGTCAAGTACGGCTCCGAGCACGGCGACCCATTCCTGGGTCGCACCATGGGCAACCAGGCCGACTATTCGCACGAGGTGGCCCGCGACATCGACGACGAGATCCGCAAGCTCATCGAGGCGGCGCACACCGAGGCCTGGGAGATCCTCACCGAACACCGCGACGTGCTCGACACGTTGGCCGGCGAGCTGCTCGAGAAGGAGACTCTGCACCGGCCCGAGCTGGAGCGGATCTTCGCCGACGTCGAAAAGCGGCCCAGGCTAACGATGTTCGACGACTTCGGCGGTCGCATCCCGTCGGACAAGCCGCCCATCAAGACGCCCGGCGAGCTGGCCATCGAGCGCGGCGAGCCATGGCCGCCGCCCGTGCCCGAACCCGCCTTCAAGGTGGCCATCGCTGCGGCCGCCGAAGCCGCACGGGCCGATGCCGAGCGCAACGCCAACGGCGGCAACGGTTCTCACGGCACCCAGGGGGCGCCCAACGGACCCACGCAGCCCGACTACGGCGCTCCCGCGGGCTGGCACGCGCCCGGCTGGCCCCCGCAACACCAACAGCCGTGGTACCCGCCGGGCCAGCCGCCCCAGCAGCAGTATTGGCCGCAACCGGCGACCAACCACCCGGGCCAGCCCGGTTATCCGGGGCACCCCGGCCAGCAGGGCCAGCCCTATCCGTCGTACCCGCCGTATCCGCCCTATCCGCCGCCCGCGCAACCCAGCCCGCAGGGCGGCAATTCCCCCGAACGGCGGGACGACGACGTGAGCCGGTCCAATCCGCCGGCCCACGGCTGAGAACACGGAGGATCTTCGATGGCGCTGCCGGACACGGTGACTCCCGACCTACGGGTGTTCGATCAAGCGCGTGCCGAAGCCGCGGTCAAGGAACTGCTGTACGCGATCGGTGAGGACCCCGACCGAAACGGGCTGCGGGACACCCCGGCCCGCGTGGCGCGCGCCTACCGCGAGATGTTCGCCGGGCTCTACACCGACCCCGACAGCGTGCTCAACACGATGTTCGACGAGGAACACGACGAACTGGTGCTGGTCAAGGAAATCCCGATGTACTCCACCTGTGAGCACCACCTGGTGTCGTTCCACGGGGTGGCCCACGTCGGCTACATCCCCGGCAACGACGGCAGGGTCACCGGCCTGTCCAAGATCGCGCGGCTGGTCGACCTCTACGCCAAGCGACCGCAGGTCCAGGAGCGGCTCACCAGCCAGATCGCCGACGCCCTGATGGCCCGGCTCGACCCCCGCGGGGTGATCGTGGTGATCGAGGCCGAACACCTGTGCATGGCCATGCGCGGGGTCCGCAAACCCGGCGCCACCACCACGACGTCGGCCGTGCGCGGCCAGTTCAAAACCAACGCCGCTTCCCGAGCCGAGGCGCTGGACCTCATCCTGCGTAAGTGACATCGGCGCCTGTGCGGGTAATGGGAGTCCTGAACGTCACGGACGACTCCTTCTCCGACGGCGGCCAATACCTCGACGCCGACGTCGCCGTGGCCCGCGGCGTGGCCATGGTCGCCGAGGGGGCCGGAATCGTCGACGTCGGCGGCGAGTCGACCCGCCCCGGCGCGACCCGCATCGACTCCCGCGTCGAGACTGCGCGCGTCGTTCCCGTCGTCAAGGGCCTTGCCGGGGAGGGGATCACGGTCAGCATCGACACCATGCACGCCGACGTCGCACGCGCCGCCCTGGAAAGCGGGGCGCAACTGGTCAACGACGTCTCGGGCGGGCGGGCCGACCCCGCGATGGCGCCGCTGCTGGCCGAGGCCGGGGTGCCCTGGGTGCTGATGCACTGGCGTTCGGTGTCCGCCGAGCGCCCCCACGCCGCCCCGCACTACCGCGACGTGGTCGCCGAGGTGCGTGCCGAGTTGCTGGACAGCGCCGACGCCGCAGTGGCGGCCGGGGTGGACCCCGGCCAGCTGCTGATCGACCCTGGCCTCGGATTCGCCAAGACCGCGCAACACAATTGGGCGCTGCTGCACGCCTTGCCCCAGCTGGTCGACACCGGCCTGCCGGTGCTGCTGGGCGCCTCGCGCAAGCGCTTCCTGGGTGCGTTGCTGGCCGGGCCCGACGGCACGCCGCGACCACCCGACGGCCGGGAGACGGCGACGGCGGTGGTCTCGGCGCTGGCCGCCGTGCACGGCGCCTGGGGCGTCCGGGTGCACGACGTGCGGGCGACGGTGGACGCCGTGAAGGTGGTCGCGGCCTGGACCAACGGCGGTACGGAAGCCGATGGCTGATCGCATCGAGCTGCGCGGGTTGACCGTCCGCGGCAACCACGGCGTGTTCGACCACGAGCGGGCCGGCGGTCAAGACTTCGTCGTCGACGTCACGGTGTGGATCGACCTGGCCGACGCCGCCGCCAGCGACCAGCTGGCCGACACCTACGACTACGGCGCGCTGGCCCAGCTCGCGGCCGGCGTGGTGGCCGGCCCGGCGCGAAACCTGATCGAGACGGTCGGTGGTGAGATCGCCGACAAGGTGATGGACGACGACCGCGTGCACGCCGTCGAGGTGGTGGTGCACAAGCCGGCGGCGCCCATCCCGGTGCAGTTCGCCGACGTGGCCGTCGTGGTGCGGCGCTCGCGGCGCGGCGGCCGCGGCTCGGTGATCCCGGCGGGCGGGACCGCATGAGCCGCGTCGTGTTGTCCATCGGCTCCAACCTGGGTGACCGGCTGGCGCGGCTGCAGTCGGTGGTCGACGGCCTGGGCGAGGCGGTGCTCGCGGTGTCGCCGGTCTACGAGACGGACCCCTGGGGCCGGGTGGAGCAGGCGCCGTTCCTCAACGCGGTCCTCATCGCCGAGGACGACTGCGACGGGCAGGAGTGGCTGCGCCGGGCGCAGGAATTCGAGCGGGCGGCCGGCCGGGTCCGTGGCGAACGGTGGGGCCCGCGCAGCCTGGACGTCGACCTGATCGCCTGCTACGACGACCGGGGCGAGGTGGTGACGCGCGAGCCCAACCTGACGCTGCCCCACCCGCTGGCGCACCTGCGCGCCTTCGTGCTGGTGCCGTGGCTGGCCATCGACCCCGACGCCCGGCTGACCCTGGTCGACGGGACGCAGACCGTCGCGAGCCTGCTCGCCCAGCTGGAACCCGCGGACCGCGACGGGGTGCGGTTGTTCACCGCGACGCTGCAGCTGGCCCGGCCGGACGCCTGATGGGTCCCACTCGCAAGCGTGACCTGACGGCCGCGGTGGTGGCGGCCGCCGTGGTGGGCTTCCTGCTGGTCACCGGCCTGTACCGGTTCTTCCCGCCGATCACGGCGTGGACCGGGCTGTCGCTGCTCGCGGTGGCCGTCGCCGAGGCGCTGTGGGCGCGCTACGTGCGGGCCAAGATCAACGACGGCGAGATCGGCGCCGGCCCGGGCTGGCTGCATCCGCTGGCGGTGGCCCGCACCCTCGTGGTGGCCAAGGCGTCGGCGTGGGTGGGTGCTCTGATGCTCGGCTGGTGGGTCGGCATCCTGGTATACGTCCTGCCCCGCCGATCCTGGCTGCGCGCCGCCGCCGAGGACACCTCCGGCGCGGCGGTGGCCGCCGTCAGCGCGCTGGCGTTGCTCGTCGCCGCGATGTGGCTGCAACATTGTTGTAAATCTCCCCAGGACCCGACCGAACACGGAGAGGGCGCCGAAGGCTAGCCCGACCGGCCGCAACCGGATCAACCCCAGGTGAGAATCGCCGGAGAGCGCGACACGCGGAACGACGTCGCGCAGGTACAGTCAGGCCATGACCGTTCTGTCCCGCGGCGCCCGGGTGAGGCGCGGCGGCCGCAGGCCGGGGTGGGTGCTCTTGACCACGTTGCTGGTCCTCGCCATGGGGGCCAGTTCCGCGTTGGTGTTCACCAATCGGGTGGAACTGCTCAAGCTCGCTGTAATCCTGGCGCTGTGGGCCGCAGTCGCCGGCGCCTTCGTCTCCGTGCTGTACCGCCGCCAGAGCGACGCCGACCAGTCGCGCGTGCGCGACCTGAAGCTGGTCTACGACCTGCAGCTGGACCGGGAGATCTCGGCCCGCCGCGAATACGAGCTCACCGTGGAGTCCCAGCTGCGCCGCGAGCTGGCGACCGAACTGCGCGCGCAGGCCGCCGACGACCTGGCGGAGCTGCGCGCGGAGCTGAGTTCCCTGCGGACCAGCCTGGAGATCCTGTTCGACACCGACCTGGGGCACCGGCCGGCGCTGGAGAACCCGGAGGCGGAGGCGCCGCCGGAGCGGGCGTACAGCGAGTGGGAGCGCGACGGCGAGGGCCCGCGCGACGCGCCCGTGGACTGGGTGTCCAGCGACCGGGTGACGCCGGCGCCGCGCGAGGCGCCCGGGCGCGCCGACGACACGACGATCATCGACGTGCCCGAGGAGCCGCTGTTGCCGCCGCGCCCGCAGCCGGCGCCCCGCCGCGAGCGGGTTCGCTACCAGTACGAATCGCCGCGGGAGCCGAGCTACTCGCCGGTGCCGGAGGCCGGCTACGGGCCCCAGCCGGAGCCGCAGCCCGAGCCGCACTTTGCGCCTCCCCAGCCGCAGCCCGGCTACCCCCAGCCGGAGCCGCACACCGCCCAGCCGGGTCCCCAGCGGGACCCGCGGGCCGAGCAGCGCAACGCCGACTGGCAGCCCCCCGGGCAGTGGCCGCCGCGCGGCAGCTGGGCCGCCGACGACGCCCCGGCGCCCGAGTCGGCCGGCCCGCCGGCCGCGTCGCCGAACGGCCGGCGCTCCCGCCATTCCGGCGACGACGAGGCCTGGTCCGGCGCGCCCGTCGAGGCGCCGCAGCCCTACGCCGAATCCGGCCGTCGGGCCCGGTCCCGGCACTCCGCGGAGTACCGCGACTACGGCGTGCGCAACTTCGCCGGGGACAACGACGCGCCGACCCCCGCCAGCGTCGGGGTCACACCGCCGGCGGCCGCGACGCCGGCGCCCCCGCTCCCGCCGCCGCCGGCCGAACCCGTGGCCGAGCCGGCGCCCCCGCAGATGGCGCCGCCCCCGACTCCCGAGAACGCGCCTCGGCACGGCGGCCCGGAGTCGATGACGCCGGACGGCGCGGACGACGGCTCGCCGACGGGTGGGCAGTCCGTCGCCGACCTGCTGGCGCGGCTGCAGGTGCAACCCTCCGAGGGCGGCCGGCGGCGCCGTCGCGACGCCTGACCTGGGAGCTGGCTCACATCCTCATTGGGCTCCCGGGCGCGATCGACTAGAGTTTGACTGACCGAACGGTACCCACCGAGTGGGACCGGAACGAACGAAAGAAATCTGTGAGGTCGTCTGCGATGGTGCAGTTCGACGGTTTGCGCCCGGCCAGGCTCAAAGTGGGGGTCATCTCGGCCGGCCGGGTCGGGACCGCGCTCGGCGTCGCGCTGGAGCGCGCCGACCACGTCGTCGTGGCGTGCAGCGCGATCTCCCACGCGTCGCGCCAGCGCGCGCATCGCTGGCTGCCCGACACCCCGATCGCGGCGCCGCAGGAGGTGGCGGCCGGTGCCGAGTTGCTGCTGCTCGCGGTCCCCGACAGCGAGCTCGCCGGGCTGGTGTCCGGGCTCGCGGCGACGTCGGCCGTGGGGCCCGGCACGATCGTCGCGCACACCTCCGGCGCCAACGGCGTCGGCATCCTCGGCCCGCTGACCGACCGCGGCTGCATCCCGCTGGCCATTCACCCGGCGATGACGTTCACCGGCTCCGACGAGGACGTCAACAGGCTGCCCGACACCTGCTTCGGCATCACCGCCGCCGACGACGTCGGCTACGCGATCGCCCAGTCGCTGGTCCTGGAGATGGGTGGGGAGCCGTTCTGCGTCCGCGAGGACGCCCGGGTGCTCTACCACGCCGCGCTGGCCCACGCCGGGAACCACCTGGTCACCGTCGTCGCCGACGCGCTGGCGGCGCTGCGCTCGGCGCTGCGCGGCGAGGAGCTGCTCGGCCAGCAGGTCGTCGACGACCAACCCGGCGGCATCGCCGAGCGCATCGTCGGGCCGCTGGCCCGCGCAGCGCTGGAGAACACCCTGCAACGCGGCCAGGCCGCGCTGACCGGCCCGGTGGCGCGCGGCGACGCGGCCGCCGTCGCGGGCCACCTGGCGGCGCTGACCGCCGCCGACCCCGCCCTGGCGGGCGCCTACCGGGCCAACGCCCTGCGCACCGCCCAGCGCGCGCACGCGCCCGCCGCGGTCCTCGAGGTGCTGGCGGGATGACGGCGGGCCGCTCGCCGAGCTTCACCCCGGGCGAACTCAACGTGTATTCGGCGCCGCGCGACGTCGCGGACGTCAGCCGCGCGCTGCGCCACACCGGACGCCGGGTGACGTTGGTGCCCACCATGGGCGCGCTGCACGACGGGCACCTGGCCCTGGTGCGGGCGGCCAAGCGGGTGCCCGGCGCGGTGGTGGTGGTCTCGATCTTCGTCAATCCGCTGCAGTTCGGGGCGGGTGAGGACCTCGACGCCTACCCCCGCACGCTGGACGACGACCTGGCGCGGCTGCGCGGGGAGGCCGTCGACATCGTGTTCGCCCCGAGCGCGGCCGCGATGTACCCCGCCGGGCTGCGCACCACCGTGCAGCCCGGACCGCTGGCCGCCGATCTGGAGGGCGCCGCCCGGCCGACGCATTTCGCCGGCGTGCTCACCGTGGTCGCCAAGCTGCTCAACATCGTCCGCCCCGACCGGGTCTTCTTCGGCGAGAAGGACTACCAGCAGTTGATCCTGATCCGCCAGCTGGTCGCCGACCTGAACCTCGACGTCGCGGTGGTGGGCGTGCCGACCGTCCGCGAACCCGACGGGCTCGCCATGTCGTCGCGCAACCGCTACCTCGACCCCGAGCAGCGCGAGGCGGCCGTCGCGGTGTCCGCGGCGCTGACCGCCGCGGCGCACGTCGCGCACACCGGCGCCGGCCCCGCGCTGGCCGCGGCGCGTCAGGTGCTCGCCGCCGTACCCTGGTTGTCCGTGGACTACATCGAGCTGCGGGACGCGGACCTGGGCCCGCTGCAGCCCGACCGCCCCGGGCGGCTGCTGGTCGCCGTCCGGCTGGGCGGCACCCGACTGTTGGACAACATTCCCATCGAGATCGGAACACTCGCCGGCACCGCTGGGCCGGACGAATCCCGGGCGCAGCACGCCCAGTCACCTTGGAGGAACTGATGTTACGGACGATGCTCAAGTCGAAGATCCACCGCGCCACCGTCACGCAGGCCGACCTGCACTACGTCGGCTCGGTCACCATCGACGCCGACCTGATGGACGCCGCCGATCTGCTCGAGGGCGAACAGGTGACCATCGTCGACATCGACAACGGCGCCCGGCTCGTCACCTATGCCATCACCGGTGAGCGCGGCAGCGGCGTGATCGGAATCAACGGCGCCGCGGCGCATCTGGTGCACCCGGGTGACCTGGTGATCCTCATCGCCTACGGCACCATGGAGGAGGCCGAGGCGCGGGCATACCGGCCGCGGATCGTGTTCGTCGACGCCGACAACAAGCCGATCGACCTCGGCAGCGACCCCGCCTTCGTGCCCGACTTCGAAATCCCGGGCGCGGCAGAACTTCTCGACCCACGCATCGTTGCGCGGTAACCGTGCTCCTGGCGATCGACGTCCGCAACACCCACACCGTCGTCGGGCTGATCTCGGGCTCCAAGGAGCACGCGAAGGTGGTGCAGCAGTGGCGGATCCGCACCGAGCCCGAGATCACCGCGGACGAGCTGGCGTTGACCATCGACGGGCTGATCGGTGACGACTCCGAGCGGCTCACCGGCGCCGCCGCGCTGTCGACCGTTCCCTCGGTGCTGCACGAGGTCCGCATCATGCTCGACCAGTACTGGCCGTCGGTGCCGCACGTGCTGATCGAGCCCGGGGTGCGCACCGGCATCCCGCTGCTGGTGGACAACCCCAAGGAGGTGGGCGCCGACCGGATCGTCAACTGCCTGGCCGCGTTCCACCGCTTCCAAAGCGCCGCCATCGTCATCGATTTCGGCTCCTCGATCTGCGTCGACGTGGTGTCGGCGAAGGGCGAGTTCCTCGGCGGGGCGATTGCGCCCGGCCTGCAGGTCTCCTCGGACGCCGCCGCCGCCCGCTCCGCCGCGCTGCGCCGGGTGGAGCTGACCCGGCCGCGCTCGGTGGTCGGCAAGAACACCGTCGAATGCATGCAGGCCGGCGCCGTGTTCGGCTTCGCCGGCCTGGTCGACGGGCTGGTCGGCCGGATCCGCGAGGACGTCGACGGCTTCACCAGCGACCTCGGCGACGACGTCGTCGTCGTGTCCACCGGCCACGCCGCACCGTTGCTGCTGCCCGAGCTGCGCACCCAGAGCCACTACGACCGGCACCTCACGCTGCACGGCCTGCGCCTGGTTTTCGAACGCAACCGCGACGCGCAGCGGCGGCTCAAGACCGCGCGCTGACGCGGCGCCGGCGCGAGCGCCACGCCGGGTCATTTAAGCTGGCACGTCGTGAGTGCCGCCGATTCAGACATCCCCGAGCAGTACCGGATCCGCCGGGAGAAGCGCGCTCGCCTGCTGGCAGAGGGCCGCGACCCGTACCCCGTCGCCGTGGAACGCACGCACACCCTGGCGCAGGTGCGCGCCGCGTACCCCGACCTGCCGGTCGACACCGCCACCGACGACGTGGTCGGCGTCGCCGGCCGGGTGATCTTCGCCCGCAACTCCGGCAAGCTGTGCTTCGCCACGCTGCAGGAGGGCGACGGCACCACGCTGCAGGTCATGCTCAGCCTGGACAAGGTCGGGCGGGAGTCCCTCGACGCGTGGAAGGCCGACGTCGACCTCGGCGACATCGTCTGGGTGCACGGCACCGTGATCAGCTCGCGGCGCGGCGAACTGTCGGTGCTGGCCGACAGCTGGCGGATCGCGTCCAAGTCGCTGCGGCCGCTGCCCGTCGCGCACAAGGAGATGAGCGAAGAGTCGCGGGTGCGGCAGCGCTACGTCGACCTGATCGTGCGCCCCGAGGCGCGCGCGGTGGCCCGACAGCGGGTCGCCGTCATCCGGGCCATCCGCAACGCGCTGGAACGGCGCGGATTTCTCGAAGTGGAAACCCCAATGTTGCAGACGCTGGCCGGCGGCGCGGCGGCGCGGCCGTTCATCACCCATTCCAATGCCCTCGACATCGATCTCTACCTGCGCATCGCGCCGGAACTGTTCCTCAAGCGGTGCGTCGTCGGGGGTTTCGACAAGGTCTTTGAAGTAAATCGAGTGTTCCGAAACGAGGGCGCCGATTCCACGCATTCTCCCGAATTCTCGATGCTGGAGACCTATCAGGCCTACGGAACGTATGACGATTCGGCAGTTGTGACGCGTGAGCTTATTCAAGAGGTCGCCGATGAGGCCATCGGAACCCGACAACTGCCGCTGCCCGACGGGACTGTCTACGACATAGACGGAGAATGGGCGTCGATTGAAATGTACCCGTCGTTGTCTGCGGCACTCGGTGAAGAGATCACCCCGGCCACGACCGTCGACCGGCTGTGGGCGATCGCCGAGCGGCTCGGGGTCGAGATCCCCCGCGACCGCGGCTACGGGCACGGGAAACTGGTCGAAGAGCTCTGGGAACACACGGTGGGCAACACCCTCGTCGCCCCTACGTTCGTCCGGGACTTCCCGGTCGAGACAACGCCTTTGACACGACAACACCGCAGCATCGCCGGCGTCACCGAGAAGTGGGACCTCTACGTGCGCGGCGTCGAACTGGCGACCGGCTATTCGGAGTTGACCGACCCGGTGGTGCAGCGGGAGCGATTCGCCGCACAGGCCCGGGCCGCGGCCGCCGGCGACGACGAGGCGATGGCGCTCGACGAAGACTTTCTCGCCGCACTGGAGTATGCGATGCCGCCGTGCACGGGAACGGGAATGGGTATCGACCGGTTGTTGATGTCATTGACCGGGTTGTCAATTCGAGAGACTGTTTTGTTCCCGATTGTTCGGCCGCACACGCAGTAGAAAGCGGCAACTGTGCGGCTTGCGCACAGATTGAGTATGCTGCCCGGATATGGCACATTGGTGACCGGGGAGGTCCATCCAATCTGCTCAGCAACTTCTCAGGATGAAACGCGAGGGTAAGCTAATGGCGAAAAAAGTGACCGTCACCTTGGTCGATGATTTCGACGGTGCCGGCGCAGCCGACGAAACGGTCGAATTCGGCCTCGACGGGGTGACGTATGAGATTGATCTTTCGTCCAAGAATGCCGCGAAACTTCGCAACGATCTGAAGCAATGGGTGGAGGCCGGTCGCCGGGTCGGCGGCAGGCGGCGGGGGCGGTCCGGCACCGCCGGCCGGGGCCGCGGCGCCATCGACCGTGAGCAGAGCGCAGCCATCCGCGAATGGGCGCGCCGCAACGGGCACAACGTCTCCACCCGCGGCCGCATCCCGGCCGACGTGATCGACGCGTTTCACGCCGCGACCTAGCAGGCTTTCGAACCGGCGCCCGGGCAGCAATAGCCCGGGCGCCGGTTTTCGTTTCGCTGGACGCGAAAGGGTCAACGGCAACCCAAGGAAACGAATTCGCGCATTGTGACGTTTGTTCAGTTACGGCGCCTTTCGCCGGGGAAGTCCACCGAGAAGTCCGCACAAACAAAGCGGAGACCCCGGCCGCAGGGGGGCGCAACGTTAGGCCCCCCGGCGAGCCGACCATTACAGTGGACGGCAGGTACGCGATGCCGGCCCCTGGGGAGCGGCAAGGCTGCTTGAAGGGCCGCCAAAAGGTGAGTACCGAGGTGAGGGAGAGCAGGTAACCCGATGTTTGAAAGATTTACCGACCGTGCCCGCAGGGTCGTCGTCCTGGCGCAAGAAGAGGCCCGGATGCTCAACCACAACTACATCGGGACCGAGCACATCCTGTTGGGTTTGATCCACGAGGGCGAGGGCGTCGCCGCGAAGTCGCTGGAGTCGCTGGGCATCTCGCTGGAGGGCGTCCGCAGCCAGGTCGAGGAGATCATCGGCCAGGGCCAGCAGGCGCCGTCGGGGCACATCCCGTTCACGCCGCGCGCCAAGAAGGTGCTGGAGCTGAGCCTGCGCGAGGCGCTGCAACTCGGCCACAACTACATCGGCACCGAGCACATCCTGCTCGGCCTGATTCGTGAGGGCGAGGGCGTGGCCGCGCAGGTGCTGGTCAAGCTCGGCGCCGAGCTGACCCGGGTGCGCCAGCAGGTGATCCAGCTGCTCAGCGGCTACCAGGGCAAGGAGGCCGCGGAGGCCGGCACGGGTGGCCGTGGCGGCGAGTCCGGCAGCCCGTCCACGTCGCTGGTGCTCGACCAGTTCGGCCGCAACCTGACCGCCGCCGCGATGGAGGGCAAGCTCGACCCCGTCATCGGCCGCGAGAAGGAAATCGAGCGGGTCATGCAGGTGCTCAGCCGGCGCACCAAGAACAACCCGGTGCTGATCGGCGAGCCCGGCGTCGGCAAGACCGCCGTCGTGGAGGGCCTGGCGCAGGCCATCGTGCACGGGCAGGTTCCCGAGACGCTGAAGGACAAGCAGCTCTACACCCTGGACCTGGGTTCGCTGGTGGCGGGCAGCCGCTACCGCGGTGACTTCGAGGAGCGCCTCAAGAAGGTGCTCAAGGAGATCAACACGCGCGGCGACATCATCCTGTTCATCGACGAGCTGCACACCCTGGTGGGTGCCGGGGCCGCCGAGGGCGCGATCGACGCCGCGTCGATCCTCAAGCCGAAGCTGGCCCGCGGCGAGCTGCAGACCATCGGCGCCACCACGCTCGACGAGTACCGCAAGTACATCGAGAAGGACGCCGCCCTGGAGCGCCGCTTCCAGCCGGTCCAGGTGGGCGAACCCACGGTGGAGCACACCATCGAGATCCTCAAGGGCCTGCGGGACCGGTACGAGGCGCACCACCGGGTCTCGATCACCGACGGTGCCCTGGTCGCGGCGGCCACGCTGGCCGACCGCTACATCAACGACCGGTTCCTGCCGGACAAGGCGATCGACCTGATCGACGAGGCCGGCGCGCGGATGCGGATCCGCCGGATGACCGCTCCGCCCGACCTGCGCGAGTTCGACGAGAAGATCGCCGACGCGCGCCGGGAGAAGGAGTCGGCGATCGACGCCCAGGACTTCGAGAAGGCGGCGAACCTGCGCGACCGCGAGAAGCAACTGGTGGCGCAGCGCTCCGAGCGCGAGAAGCAGTGGCGGTCCGGCGATCTCGACGTGGTCGCCGAGGTCGACGACGAGCAGATCGCCGAGGTGCTGGGCAACTGGACCGGCATCCCGGTGTTCAAGCTCACCGAGGCCGAGACCACCCGCCTGCTGCGCATGGAGGACGAGCTGCACAAGCGGATCATCGGCCAGGAGGACGCCGTCAAGGCCGTCTCGAAGGCGATCCGCCGCACCCGCGCGGGGTTGAAGGACCCCAAGCGCCCGTCGGGTTCGTTCATCTTCGCCGGCCCGTCCGGTGTCGGTAAGACCGAGCTGTCCAAGGCGCTGGCCAACTTCCTGTTCGGCGACGACGACGCGCTCATCCAGATCGACATGGGCGAGTTCCACGACCGGTTCACCGCGTCGCGGTTGTTCGGCGCCCCGCCGGGATACGTGGGCTACGAGGAGGGCGGCCAGCTCACCGAGAAGGTCCGGCGCAAGCCGTTCTCGGTGGTGCTGTTCGACGAGATCGAGAAGGCGCACCAGGAGATCTACAACAGCCTGCTGCAGGTCCTCGAGGACGGTCGGCTCACCGACGGTCAGGGCCGCACGGTGGACTTCAAGAACACCGTGTTGATCTTCACCTCGAACCTCGGCACCGGCGACATCTCCAAGCCGGTCGGTCTGGGCTTCACCCAGGGCGGCGGTGAGAACAACTACGAGCGGATGAAGCAGAAGGTCAACGACGAGCTGAAGAAGCACTTCCGCCCGGAGTTCCTCAACCGCATCGACGACATCATCGTCTTCCACCAGCTGAGCCGCGAGGAGATCATCAAGATGGTCGACCTCATGGTCAGCCGGGTCGGCAACCAGCTCAAGGCCAAGGACATGGCGTTGGAGCTGACCGAGAAGGCGAAGTCGTTGCTGGCCAAGCGCGGTTTCGACCCGGTGCTGGGGGCGCGCCCGTTGCGGCGCACCATTCAGCGCGAGATCGAGGACCAGCTGTCGGAGAAGATCCTCTTCGAGGAGCTGGGTCCCGGTCAGGTCGTCACCGTCGACGTGGACAACTGGGACGGCGAGGGCAGCGGCGAGGACGCGGTGTTCACCTTCACCGGCGCCCGCAAGCCGCCGGCCGAACCCGACCTGGCGAAGGCCGGCGCGCACAGCGCCCCCGACACGCCGTAGGCGATCCACACACGGGCGGGCGGTTCCCTTCGGGGAGCTGCCCGCCCGTTTCGCTTGCCTGACCGCCCGTGGTTTACTGGCTTCGTCCTGACGGGCGACGGAATCTGGTGAAATTCCAGAACGGTCGCGCCACTGTCGATAGTCAGACCCATCGCCCGTCATCACCTAGCGGGGACGCGCACATCCCCGGAAGGAGTCGACCAATGTCTCAGCCCCGGACCACCGCCGCCCGCTCGGTTGACCTGTCGGCGGCGGGCGCCGCGCTGTGGCTGACGGCCACGGTCGTCGTGGCCTTGCTGGCCATCTACTTCGTCGGCATCGACCAGGGGGCGGTGTCGCTGTTCGGCAGCGATTCGCACGTCCACGAATTCGTGCACGACGCGCGGCACCTGCTCGGCTTCCCCTGCCACTGAATCGCATGGAGAAGCGTTTGATCGGACGCGGCCTGCTGGCCGGGGCGATCGGCGCCGCGCTGGCGTTCGCGTTCGCCCGGCTGTGCGCCGAGCCCGTCATCGGCCGCGCCATCGCCTTCGAGGACGGCCGGGCCGACGCCGAGAACGCGCACGGCGTGCACGAGCACGGCGCGGAGCTGTTCACCCGCGGTGTGCAGTCCGGCGCCGGGCTGGGCTTCGGTGTGCTGATCTTCGGCGTCGCCGTGGGCGCGCTGTTCGCCGTGCTGTTCTGCGTCGTCTACGCGCGCTCGGAATCCGCTGCGCCGCAGCGGCTTTCCTGGTCGCTTGGCGCCGGCGCCTTCGTCGCGGGGTATCTGGTGCCGTTCGTGAAGTACCCGCCGAACCCACCGGCCGTGGGCCAATCGGACACCATCGGGACGCGCACCGGGTGGTACCTGGTCCTGCTGGTGACCTCGATCGCGCTGGCCGTCGGGGCCGCGTGGCTGCGCCGACGCCTGACCGCCCGCCACGGCGCGACGAACGCGACGCTGTTGGCGGCGGCGGCCTACCTGGTGGCGGTCGCCGCGGTAGCGGTGTTGTTGCCGACCGTCGACGAGACGCCAGAACCGTTGCGCGACCCCGCGGGCGCCATCGTCTACC
The DNA here is from genome assembly GCF_001666755.1 of Mycobacterium sp. E1214. Lineage (GTDB taxonomy): Bacteria > Actinomycetota > Actinomycetes > Mycobacteriales > Mycobacteriaceae > Mycobacterium. The sequence goes on from NZ_LZJC01000123.1 coordinate 146,114, forward strand.
CCGGCTTTCCCGCCGACGTGCTCTACGAGTTCCGGCTGGTGTCGCTGGCCGCCCAGGCGATCCTGTGGGCGGCGATCGCCCTGGTGTTCGGGGCGCTCGCGGCCCGGCTGCTGGGGGAGCGGGCCGAGAGCGGACGGGCGCCGAGCCTCGCGGCGTGACCTCCGTCGGCCGGCTGATCCTGGTGTCGCACGCCATGACCAATGCCGTGGCGGCGGCCCGGTTCCCCGCCGACGAACCGCTCAACGATCTCGGCCGCCGGCAGGTCGAAGCCATTGCGGGACAGTGTGACCGGGCGGGCCGTCAGCTGCGCGGGCCGGAGCGCCGCGCCGAGCAGACCGCGCGGCTGTTGGGGCTGGGCGCCGCGGCGGAGCCGCTGCTGGCCGACCTCGACTGCGGGCGGTGGCGCGGGCGCACGCTGCAGGAGGTGCCCCCCGACGAGCTGGCGGTATGGCTGGCCGACCCCGCGGCCGCGCCGCACGGCGGCGAATCGATCGCCGAGCTGACCGAGCGGGTGGCGGCCTGGCTGGGCTCGGTCGCGACCGCCGGTCCGGGCCGCACCGTGGCGGTGACGCACCCCGCGGTGATTCGCGCCGCGATCGTCGCGGCGCTCGGCGCGCCCGCGGATGCGTTCTGGCGCATCGACATCAGGCCGGTCAGCCGCACCGCGCTGCACTACCGCGACCGACGCTGGACGCTGCGGCTCTGAGCCGTCAGCGCGGCGCAATCAGCGCGAAGACCTGCCGGGCCACCTGCAACATCCAGCCCGTCACGGTCGGCCCGTGGTCGCGCGGCCAGGTCAGCTGAAAACTGACCACCCACGGCTGCTGGGTCTTGTCGACGGCATACCAGCTGAACGTCAAATCCCCCGGCAGGCCACCGGCTTTCGCGCCGATGTAGGGCCACACGTTGCGGTCCAGCTGGATACCGGCCACCGCCGACAGGATCTGGCGCACCGGCGCCGCCTTGCCCGTCGCGTCGGCCTGCAGCGCCGCGTGCACCCGGCAGATGTCCTGCGCGTTGCCGTACCACTCGGCGCCGTAGGACGACGCCGGCGAGTGGGCGCGGATCGGGTCCGGGTCGTAGTGCGAGGCGTTCGCCTGCGCCAGCAACCGGGCCCGCACCTCCGGGGATCCGTGCTCCCATTCGCTGCGCAGGTCGGGCCTGCCCCAGCCGACCGAGAACAGCTCGTACATGGTGGGAAACGGCGTCATGGCGGCCGGATCGTGGTGGCCCGCGGTGGCCAGCGCTTCTTCGATCGCGTGGGTGCCCAGCTTGTCGATCAGCAGGTCGGTGGCCATGTTGTCGCTGGTGGCGATCATCTTCTCCGCGGCCGTGCGCACCGAGACCTGCGCCCCAGCCGGCAGCGCCAGGCCGGAAGAGCCGACGGCGCGGCTCTTTTCGGTGACCGTCAGCTGATCGTCCCACGACACCGTCCCGGCCTTGACCGCGGTGGCCACCGCATGCAGGACGTACAGCTTGAAAATCGATGCCAGGGGCAGGGATTGCTCAGTGTTGGTGCCCGCCACCGGATCACACCGGGCGTCGTCGACCTTCGCGACCTGGTAGGAGTAGCGGGCACCGGTCTTGCCCAGCACCGCGTCGACGTCGTGCCAGGACTTGACCGTCGGCGGCAACGTCTCCAGGTCGAACCGGTCCACCCAGCCGCCGTCGTCGGTGTGAATCCGGATGTCTTGTCGCGCACCGTAAGACGAGGTGAGGTGCAGCGTGGCGACGCTGGCGCCGATGTCGACGCCGTTGAGGGTGAACGGGCGGTCCCACCACAACGCCTCCATGGTGGTCTGCACCGACTCCACCTTGTCCGGCGCGGCCAGCGTGCGCACCCCGACCGGGCCGATGGGCCAGTCGGAGTTCAGCATGTCCAGGGTTTGTTGGGCGCGGATGCCGGGCGGGGTCCGGGTGTCGATCTCCCGCCCTGCGTTGGCCGCGTTCGCCTGGGGGGACGGCGAAGACGCGCAACCCGGCGCGAACGACACGACCAGCGCGGTCGCGGCGCTCAGCGCCAGCGCGCGGCGCCACGCCGAGATGCCGCTAATCGGCCTGCTTGTTGCCGGCAACGTCCATCACAACCTCGAATTCCAGCAACGTAGCCCCGGTCGCCACCGGGTTCGCCCGCTCGCCCGCGTGGGCCGCGATGGCGGGCCCCTGCGCCCACGCCTGGAAGGCCTCTTCGGACTCCCACTGCGTGACCACGAAATATCGGTTCTCGCCCTTGATCGGGCGCAGCAACTGAAACCCGAGGAACCCGGGCTGGTTGTCGACCGCGTGCGCCCGGTGCGCGAACCGCTTCTCCAGCTCGGGGCCGGCGTCGGCGGGTACCTCGATTGCGTTGATCTTCACCACTGGCGACATGCCGCTAGGCTACCCCGCCCCTCCCCGCGCTCGGCCCGTGGGCGGGGCACGCAAGATGGTGCTATGCCCAGCCAACTGCTGACGTGCCACGGGGGCCACGGCGCACCGGTAGTGCTGGTGCACGGCCTGATGGGGCGGGGTTCCACCTGGCCGCGGCAGCTGCCGTGGCTGACGCGGCTGGGCACGGTCTACACCTACGACGCGCCGTGGCACCGCGGCCGCGACGTGGCCGACCCGCACCCGATCAGCACCGAACGGTTCGTGGCCGACCTGGCCGACGCGGTGGCCACGCTGGCGACCCCGGTGCGGCTGGTCGGGCATTCGATGGGCGCGCTGCACTCGTGGTGCCTGGCCGCCGAGCGACCCGAGTTGGTCGACGCGCTGGTCCTCGAGGACATGGCCCCGGACTTCCGCGGCCGCACCACCGGCCCCTGGGAACCGTGGCTGCACGCCCTGCCCGTCGAATTCGGTTCGGCGCAGCAGGTTTTCGACGCGTTCGGGTCGGTCGCCGGGCAGTACTTCCTCGAGGCGTTCGACCGCACCGGCACCGGTTGGCGGTTGCACGGGCAGCCCGCGCGGTGGATCGAGATCGCCGCCGAGTGGGGCACCCGCGACTATTGGGCGCAGTGGCGGGGGGTGCGGGCGCCGGCGCTGCTGATCGAGGCCGGCGACTCGGTCACCCCGCCGGGACAGATGCGCACCATGGCCCAAATGGGTTACGCCACAACCTATGTGATGGTCAAACAGGCGGGCCACCTGATCCACGACGAGGCCCCCCAGCGGTACCGCGCGGCGGTCGAGGCGTTCCTGACGGCGCCACGACCGTGAACCCGCTACCCCTCGCCGGCCAGGGCGAAGCGCCCGTCGGCGGTCTGGGTGACCAGGCCGTCGGCCAGCAGCGAGAACAGGGCCCGGTCGCGCTGGGCCGTGTCGGTCAGCCAGGCCACGTCGAGCTCGGCGCGCGTCACCGGAAAATCGCTGGCGCGCAACACATCTAAGAGCCGACCGCGCACCTGCCGGTCGGTGCCGGCGTAGGCCTGCACGCGCCGCGGCGGCCCCTGGGCCGCGGGGTAGCCGGCGTGCCGCCACGCGCAGTGCCCCAGCGGGCACAGCCCGCAGCGCGGCGCGCGTGCGGTGCACACCGTCGCACCCAGCTCCATCAACGCCACCGAGAATTGCGGCGCCGTCTCCTCCGCCGGCAACAGGGCCTCGACGTCGGCGTGGTCGCGGGTCGCCGACGGCGAGCCGGCGTCTGCCAGGCCGTGCACCACCCGCGCCACCACCCGGCGCACATTGGTGTCGACCACCGGAACCCGTTGGCGGTAGGCGAAACAGGCGACGGCGCGCGCGGTGTAGCTGCCGACGCCGGGCAGGCCCAGCAAGGTCTCGACGTCGTCGGGCACCACGTCGCCGTGGTCGCGCGCGATGGCGACCGCGCACTCGTGCAGCCGCTTGGCGCGCCGCGGGTACCCCAGCTTGCCCCAGGCGCGCAGCACGTCGGCCGCGCTGGCCGCCGCGGTGGCTGACGGGGTGGGCCAGCGCCGGACCCAGTCCGACCAGATCGGCAGCACCCGGGCAACCGGCGTCTGCTGCAGCATGAATTCGCTCACCAAGATCTGCCACGCGCTGACGCCGGGCTGGCGCCAAGGTAGGTCGCGGCGCGCGCGCTCGTACCACCCCAGAAGTTCACCCGGCGGGATTTGCCCCGAACTAGCCACGACGGACCGTGGCACAGCACAATATGGGCCATGCCCCACACCGCCCCGGCGACATCATGGAAAACACTCAAAGAGGGTAACGAGCGATTCGTCGCCGGCAGCCCCGAACATCCCAACCAGAGCGTCGAGCGCCGCGCCGGCCTGGCCAGCGGCCAGCAGCCGATCGCGGCGATCCTGGGATGCGCGGACAGCCGGGTCTCCGCCGAGCTGCTGTTCGACCAGGGCCTCGGCGACATCTTCGTGGTCCGCACCGCGGGGCAGGCCATCGACTCGGCGGTCCTGGGATCGCTGGAGTACGCGGTGGCCGTCCTCAAGGTGCCGCTGGTCGTCGTGGTGGGCCACGACAGCTGCGGCGCCGTCAAGGCGGCGGTCGGCGCCATCGACGACGGCGCGATCCCCCCGGGGTTCGTGCGCGACGTGGTCGAGCGCGTCGCCCCGTCGATCCTGGTGGGCCGGCGCGACGGCCTGAGCAGCGTCGACCAGTTCGAGAAGCGGCACGTGGCCGAGACGGTGGCCCAGCTCGCGTCCCGGTCGGCGATCATCGGCGAGAAGGTGGCCGACGGCACCCTGGCCGTCGTCGGCGTCACCTACCACCTGGCCGACGGCCGGGCGGAGCTGACCGACCACGTCGGCGACATCGGCGAATAACGAGCCGATCCCCGGCGAATAACACGGAAATCCCGGGGGGATAACGGCCGCCCTACACGTCGGTGGGCCAGCAAACCCGGCGACACGCCGGGGTGGCTCAGCCGAATCGGCGTGACCTGCGCCTACGCTGCAAACGTGCTGGATCTGGAACCGCGTGGCCCGCTACCCACCGAGATCTATTGGCGGCGCCGAGGCCTGGCCATTGGTATCGCGGTCGTCGTGATCGGGATCGTGGCCGCCGTCGTCATCGCCTTCATGGGGCACAGCGCGGGCGCCAAGCCCGCCAGTGCCGACAAAGCCAACTCCGCCCAGAACAAGCCGGGCGCGCCCGCGCCGCAGGTGCCGCCCCCGCCGGGTCCCGAGGGGCCCGTCCCGGTGCAGCCGCCGGCGCAGGGGCAGAACCCCGAAACGGCCACGCCGACCGCGGCCGTGCAGCCGCCGCCGGTTCTCAAGGAGGGCGACGACTGCCCCGACTCGACGCTGGCCGTCAAGGGCCTGACCAACGCGCCCCAGTACTTCATCGGTGACCAGCCGAAATTCACCATGGTGGTCACCAACATCGGGCTGGTGGCCTGCAAGCGCGACGTCGGCGCCGCGGTGCTGGCGGCCTACGTGTACTCGCTGGACAACAAGCGGCTGTGGTCGAACCTGGACTGCGCCCCGTCCAACGAGACGCTGATCAAGACGTTCACACCCGGCGAGCAGGTCACCACCGCGGTCACCTGGACCGGGATGGGCTCGGCGCCGCACTGCCCGCTGCCGCGGCCGGCGATCGGGCCGGGCACCTACAACCTCGTCGTGCAGCTGGGCAACCTGCGCTCGCAGCCGGTGCCGTTCATCCTCAACCAGCCGCCGCCACCGCCCGGGCCGGTGCCCGGGCAGCCCGCGGTGGTGCCGCCGCCGGAGGCCCCGCCGGCGGGCCCGGTCCCGGCCGGCTGACGCAGCAGCTCGGGTCGGCTCAGCTCAGCTCAGCTCAGCTCAGCTCAGCTCAGCTCAGTTCAGCTCAGTGAGTCGGTGATCGTCGACTCCGCCAGCTGCGACAACCCCTCGCGGACGTGCCGCGCCCACATCGCCCCGATGCCGTCGACCGACTGCAGGTCGCTGGCGCTGGCGGCCAGCACGTTCTGCAGCGTGCCGAAGGAGCGGACCAACAGGTCGGCGTGGGCGAACTGCAGCCGGGGGATGCCGGCCAGGGCCCGGTAGCCGCGGGGGCTGACCGCGGAGTCCTGCGCCTCGGCGGTGGTCGGGTAGCCGAACACCTTGGCCAGCGCGGTGAAATCGAGCAGCTCGGCGTCCGACAGGGCGTCGAGCTCGTCGAGCGTCGCCGTCGTCTGCGCCTCGGGCAGCGGCTCGGGGCTCGCGTGGTAGTCGCGCACCATCAGCTCCCGGGCGGTGTCGTTGCCGCCCAGCAACTCCTCGAGCTGTAGCCGCAGCTGGCGGCCGTCGGTGCCGAGCTCGACGACGTCGTCGTCGATCGCGAGCCCGATGCGTCGGACCAGCTCCAGGCGCTGCACCACCGTCAGCACGTCGCGCAGCGTCACGAAGTCCTCGATCTCGGCGCGCGAGAGCTGCCTGCTGACTTCGTCGAGCCGGATCTTGTAGCGCTCCAGGGTGGCGATGGCCTGGTTGGCGCGCGACAGGATGGTCGCCGAGTCGGCCACCACGTGGCGCTCGCCGCCGACGTAGACGGTCACGATGTTCATCGAATGGCTGACCGAGATCACCGGGTAACCGGTCTGGATGGCCGCCCGTTCGGCGGAGCGGTGCCGCGTCCCGGACTCGTCGGTGGGGATCGACGGGTCCGGCACCAGCTGCACGTTGGCCCGCACGATGCGGCTGCCGTCGGTGGACAGGACCACGGCGCCGTCCATCTTTGCCAGCTCCCGCAGCCGCGTCGGTGCGTACCGCACGTCGAGGGCGAAACCGCCGTCGCAGATGGCCTCGACGTTCTCGTCGTTGCCGAGCACGATGAGCGCGCCGGTACGGCCACGCAGGATGCGCTCCAGGCCGTCGCGCAGCCCGGTGCCGGGCGCGAGGCGGGCGACGGTGTCACGCAGCGTCGGACGAGTCACAGCGAGTCATTGTGCGGCCCCGGTGCGCGGCGCGTCCACTCTTTGCGGGACTCGGCGATGGCGACCATGTGTTGCAGCGCCGCGCCGATGGTCGGCGCGCGCAGCGCCCGCATGCCGCTCGGGACGATCTCGCGGCGCGGATCGTCGCCGTCGGGGATGAGGGCGATGCTGAACCCCTGCCGCGCGGCCTCGCTCAGGCGGCGGCCCATGCCGCTGACCCGGCGCAGGTCTCCGGCCAGCCCGACCTCGCCGATCATCACCGCCGTCGTCGGCAGCGGCAGGTCCGCCAGCGCCGACGCCAGCGCGACGGCCACCGCCAGGTCCGCCGACGGGTCCGTGAGCCGCATGCCCCCGACGGTGGACAGGTAGATGTCGTGCGCCGAAATGGGCAGCTTGCCGTGCTTCTCCAGCACGGCGGTGATCATCGCCGCGCGAGAGTGGTCGATGCCGCTGACGGCCCGCCGCGGTGACCCGCCCGCCGGCGTGGCCAGCAACGCCTGCACCTCCCCGATCAGTGGCCGTTTGCCGTCGAGCGTCACGGTGATCGCGGTTCCTGGGACCGGGGCCGGCCGTTGGTCGAGGAACAGGTTCGACGGGTCCGCGATGCCCTCGATTCCCGTGTCGTGCAACAGGAAACAGCCGACCTCGTCCGCGGCGCCGAAGCGGTTCTTGATGCCGCGGACCATGCGCAGGGAGCCGGTGCGGTCGCCCTCGAAGTGCAACACCACGTCGACGAGGTGTTCCAGCGAGCGCGGCCCGGCTATCGCGCCGTCCTTGGTGACGTGGCCGACCAGGATGAGGGCGACGTTGTTGGCCTTGGCGGCGGCGGTGAGCGCGGCGGTGACCGCACGGACCTGTGTGACACCGCCGGACACGCCGTCGGCCTCGGTGGTGGACATGGTTTGCACCGAGTCGACGATCACCAGCGCGGGCTTGACCGTCGCGATGTGCTCGAGCACCGTGTGCAGGTCGGATTCGGCGGCCAGGAACACCTCCGCGGCCGCCGGGCCGCCGCACCCGGTGCGGTCGGCCCGCAGGCGGATCTGCCCGGCCGACTCCTCGCCGGAGATGTACAAGGCGCGGCGGCCGGACTGCGCCCAGCGGTGCGCGACCTCAAGCAGCAGCGTCGACTTACCGACGCCGGGATCGCCGGCCAACAGCGTCACCGAACCGGGGACCACACCCCCGCCCAGCACCCGGTCGAGTTCGTCGACGCCGGTGGAACGGTGCCGGCTGGCGTTGGGCTCGACGGCGGTGATGGGGACCGCTGGCGCGGCGGCCCTGGCACCCCGGCGTGCGGCGCCGCCCACCGTGCTGAGTACCGGCACTTCCTCGACCGTGCCCCAGGTGCCGCACTCGAGGCAGCGGCCCACCCACTTGGCCGTGACGTGCCGGCATTCCGAGCAGCGGTACTGGGAGCGTGCGTTGGCCACCCCATGACGGTATCGAGCCGGTACGACAAGCCCCCGCCGCGACAGGCGGTCGGTGTCGGGTTAGCTGGGCTGTGGCGAGAGCCCGGCGGTCACGGGCACCAGCACGCTGGCCTGGCCGGCGCGCTCGAAGCTGAAGGTGAAGTTGTAGGTCAGCCCGTTCGAGATCGGCTTGGCCAAGGTGATGGTCGCCTTGGCGGCGGCGCTGTTGTCGATGGGGCCGGGCGCCACCTTCTGGCCGTCCGGCGTGCCGATGAACAGCATGCCGCCTGCGGGCAGCCGCGGGTCACCGCTGAGGGCCACCGAGCCGATGTCGCTGGTGACGCTCACCAGCCGGTCGGGGGCGTCCGGGGACTGGTTGGTCACCACCAGCACCAGCTCCACCTGGCGGCCCGGCTGCACGGCGTCGCCGGTCTGCGGGGTCTGGATGCGGATGTCCCGCAGCGCCACGTCGTGGATCGTGAGCTTGTTGCCGTTGATCGCCGGCTCCTGCACGGCCATCTGCGAGATCTGGCCCGCCCCGCAACCGCTGACCGCGACGGCGAGCAGCGCCACGAGGCCCGCGATCACGAGCCGGGCGGGTTGCGCGCGACCGACGACGGGGAGGCTGATCTTGACGCGGTTCACTCACTGCCTCCTGCTGGGCCGTGTTCGGGTAGTGCAACTATGCACAGTAGTAGGAACCGTTCGCCCGCGGTAGCGCGGGGCGTGAGAGCACCGTTTCGATGCGGCGGCCGAACAGTTACCGGGCCGCGCGGGACGGCGGCAAGGCGCAGGAGTATCGTGTTTCATTGCACGACTTGCTCCTCATGTCAACCCCTAATGTGCGCGTGTTGTGCCCCTGACCTGCACCGTTGCTTCGCGGCGGTTAGGCGGCCGTGTTAGGATGAAGTAACGAAAGGGGCTCGAAACAGATGATCTTCAAGGTCGGCGACACCGTTGTATACCCGCATCACGGTGCTGCGTTAGTCGAGGCGATCGAAACCCGCACCATCAAGGGAGAGCAGAAGGAATACCTCGTCCTGAAGGTTGCGCAGGGTGACCTGACCGTTCGAGTTCCCGCCGACAACGCTGAGTACGTGGGTGTCCGCGACGTCGTTGGACAAGAAGGTCTGGACAAGGTCTTCCAGGTGCTGCGCGCGCCGCACACCGAAGAGCCCACCAACTGGTCCCGCCGGTACAAGGCGAACCTGGAGAAGTTGGCTTCCGGCGACGTCAACAAGGTGGCCGAGGTAGTGCGCGACCTGTGGCGTCGTGACCAGGAGCGCGGCCTGTCGGCCGGCGAGAAGCGCATGCTGGCCAAGGCGCGTCAGATCCTGGTCGGCGAGCTGGCCCTGGCCGAGAGCACTGATGACGCCAAGGCGGAGACCATCCTCGACGAGGTTCTCGCCGCCGCTTCCTGAAGGCCCTGACGCTCGGTGGTCCCGGCGACGGGCGCTCGAGGCGCGGTCGTCGCCGTCGTTCCGGCCGCCGGATCCGGCGTGCGGCTCGCCGCGGGGATTCCCAAGGCATTCTGTGAGGTCGACGGGCGCACCCTGCTGGAGCGCTCCGTCACCGGTCTGCTGCGCTCCGGCGTCGTCGACCATGTCGTGGTGGCCGTCCCGGCCGACCGCGCCGAGCAGGCCGGGCGGCTCCTTCCCGACGGCGTCACCGTCGTCGCCGGGGGACCCGACCGCACCGCGTCCGTCGGCCTGGCGCTGGCGGCGCTGTCCGGGAAGCCCGAGTTCGTGCTGGTGCATGATGCCGCCCGCGCGCTGACGCCGGCGCCGGTGATCCAGCGCGTGGTCGACGCCCTGCGCGCCGGTCACCGCGCGGTGGTGCCGGCGCTGCCGGTGCATGACACCATCAAGGCCGTGGACGCCGACGGGGTGGTTCTGGGCACGCCCGAGCGGGCCGGTCTGCGCGCGGTGCAGACGCCGCAGGGGTTCGCCACCGAACTGCTGTTGCGGGCGTACGGCGTCCCGCGCCCCGCCGCGGGCTTCACCGACGACGCGTCGCTGGTCGAGCACGTCGGCGGCCAGGTTCGGGTGGTCGCCGGGGACCCGCTGGCGTTCAAGATCACCACCCCGCTCGACCTCACGCTGGCCGAAGCGATCGTGCGCCGGTGACCACGGACCCGCTGCCGCTGCCCAGGGTCGGGCTGGGCGTCGACGTGCACCCGATCGAGCCCGGGCGGCCCTGCTGGCTGGTCGGGTTGCTGTTCGCCGACGCCGACGGCTGCGCCGGCCACTCCGATGGCGACGTGGGCGCGCACGCGCTGTGCGACGCGGTGCTGTCGGCGGCCGGGCTGGGCGACGTGGGCGCCGTGTTCGGGGTCGACGACCCGCGCTGGGCGGGCGTCAGCGGCGCCGACATGCTGCGCCACGTCGCCGAGTTGGCCGCCGCCGCGGGATACCGGATCGGCAATGGCGCCGTGCAGGTCATCGGCAACCGGCCCCGGATCGGCCCGCGCCGCGCCGAGGCGCAGCGGGTGCTCTCGGAGCTGCTCGGGGCGCCGGTGTCGGTGTCGGCCACCACGACCGACGGCTTGGGGCTGACCGGACGCGGCGAGGGCGTCGCCGCCATCGCCACCGCGCTCGTGGTCCCCGCGCAGCAGACGGCGACCGCCCCGGGAGCCGGGAGCTGACCCGGTAAGCTGGCACGTCGTGACCGATTGCGGCCCGTTGCGGCTCCACGATACGGCGACGGGCGTCGTCCGTGACTTCGTGCCGCTGCGCCCCGGCCACGTCTCCATCTACCTGTGCGGCGCCACCGTGCAGGGCCTGCCGCACATCGGGCACGTCCGCAGCGGCGTCGCCTTCGACATCCTGCGCCGGTGGCTCATTGCGCGCGGCTGCGACGTCGCCTTCATCCGCAACGTCACCGACATCGACGACAAGATCCTCAACAAGGCGGCCGCCGCGGGCCGGCCCTGGTGGGAGTGGGCGGCGACCTACGAGCGGGCCTTCTCCGCGGCCTACGACGCCCTGGACGTGCTGCCGCCGTCCGCCGAGCCGCGCGCGACCGGGCACATCACCCAGATGGTCGAATTGATCCAGCGCCTGATCGAAACCGGTCACGCCTATGCCGCCGGTGGCGACGTCTACTTCGACGTGCTCAGCTACCCGGAGTACGGGCAGCTGTCCGGCCACCGGATCGACGACGTCCACCAGGGCGAGGGCGCCGCCACCTGCAAACGCGACCAGCGCGACTTCACGCTGTGGAAGGCGGCCAAGCCCGGCGAGCCGTCCTGGCCCACCCCCTGGGGCCGCGGCCGCCCGGGCTGGCACCTCGAATGCTCGGCGATGGCCCGCACCTATCTCGGCGCGGAATTCGACATCCACTGCGGCGGCATGGATCTGGTGTTCCCGCACCACGAGAACGAGATCGCGCAGAGCCGGGCCGCCGGCGACGGGTTCGCCCGTTACTGGCTGCACAACGGCTGGGTGACGCTGGGCGGCGAGAAGATGAGCAAGTCGCTGGGCAACGTGCTCGCCATCCCGGCGATGCTGCAGCGCGTACGACCGGCCGAGCTCCGCTACTACCTGGGCAGCGCGCACTACCGGTCGATGCTGGAATTCTCCGAGACCGCCCTGCAGGACGCCGTGAAAGCCTATGTGGGCGTTGAGGAATTCTTGCACCGGGTGCGGGTGCGGGTCGGTGCCGTCGAGCCTGGCGAGTGGACCGCGCGGTTCGGCGCCGCCCTCAACGACGACCTGGCCGTGCCGGCGGCGTTGGCCGAGGTGCACCACGCCCGCGCCGAGGGCAACCGCGCCCTGGACTCCGGCGACCACGAGGCCGCGCAACACCACGCCGGGGCGATCCGGGCCATGCTCGGCATCCTGGGCTGCGACCCGCTCGACGAGCGCTGGGAGACCCGCGACGAGACGTCGGCGGCGCTCGCGGCCGTCGACGTCCTGGTCCACGCCGAGCTGGAGAACCGGCAGAAGGCCCGCGCCGAACGCAACTGGGCGTTGGCAGACGAGATCCGGGACCGGCTCAAGGAAGCCGGCATCGAAGTCACCGACACCGCCGACGGGCCGCAGTGGTCGCTGCAGGCCGGCCCGGAAAGCTAGGGCCGAGATCGCATGGCCGGTAACTCGCGGCGCCGCGGGGCGATCCGCAAGGCGGGCACCAAGAAAGGCCCGGTCGTCGGTTCGGGCGGCCAGCGCCGCAGGGCCCTGGAGGGCCGCGGCCCCACCCCGCCCGCGCACCTGCGGCCGAATCACCCCGCCGCCAAACGAACCGCGCCGCAGAACCGCAGGCCGGCCCAGAAGCGCACCGACGAGGCCGAGACGGTGCTCGGCCGCAACCCGGTCCTGGAGTGCCTGCGCGCCGGGGTGCCGGCGACCGCGCTGTACGTCGCGCTGGGCGCCGAGGCCGACGAGCGGCTCACCGAATCCGTAGCTCGCGCAGCGGATTTGGGCATATCGATCCTCGAGGTGCCGCGCACCGACCTGGACCGGATGACCAACAACCACCTGCACCAGGGCATCGCCCTGCAGGTGCCGCCGTACAGCTACGCCCACCCCGACGACCTGCTGGCCGCCGCGACCGGCGCCCCGCCGGCGCTGTTGGTGGCGCTGGACAACATCTCCGACCCGCGCAACCTGGGCGCCATCGTGCGGTCGGTGGCGGCGTTCGGGGGCCACGGCGTGCTGATCCCGCAACGCCGGTCGGCGTCCGTGACGGCGGTGGCGTGGCGCACCAGCGCGGGGGCGGCGGCCCGCCTGCCGGTCGCGCGGGCGACCAATCTGACCAGGACGCTGAAGGATTGGGCCGATCACGGGCTGCGGGTCGTCGGCCTGGACGCCGGCGGCGACACGGCCCTCGACGACATCGACGGGGCCGACCCAGTGGTGTTGGTCGTCGGGTCGGAGGGCAAAGGGCTCTCCCGGCTGGTGCGCCAGACCTGCGACGAGGTGGTGTGCATCCCGATGGCCGGGCACGCCGAATCGTTGAATGCCTCGGTCGCCGCCGGGGTGGTGCTGGCCGAAATCGCGCGGCAGCGCCGGAGTTAACCCGGTGCCCGGCCGGACAGCGCGGCTGCGCGCCGCCCTGGTCGCGTTGCTCGCCGCCGCGCTGCTGCCCCTCGGCGCGGCGTCGGCGCAGGCCGGTGACTTCGATCTGCAGGCCCACCGCGGCGGTCGCGGCGAGACCACCGAGGAGTCGCTGCGCGCGTACGCCAAGTCGCTCGCATTGGGCGTCAGCACACTGGAACTCGACGTCGTGCTCACCGCCGACGGGCAGCCGCTGGTGTGGCACGACCCGACGATCGAGGCGCAGAAGTGCTCCGACACCGGGCCCGCGTTCGCCGGTGACCCGCAGTACCCCTACGTCGGCAAGTTGGTGCACGAGCTGACCGCGGCGCAGGTCGGCACGCTGGACTGCGGCAACCGCCTGGCCGATTTTCCCGACGCGGAGGTGGTGCGCGGCAACAAGATCGCCGCGCTGCCCGACGTCTTCGCGCTGGCCAACTCCTACGGCGCCGACGGCGTCCGCTACAACATCGAGACCAAGGTGGAGGCGGACCATCCGCAAGCCTCCGCCGGCCCGCAGCAGTTCGTCGACGTGATACTGGCCGCGGTCCGCGCGGCCGGCAAGATCGACCGGGTCGAGATCCAGAGCTTCGACTGGCGGACCCTGCCGCTGGTGCGCCGCGCGGAGCCGTCGATCCCGTTGGTGGCGTTGTACGACGACACCACCTGGGCGCCGGGCTCGCCGTGGCTGGCCGGCGAGGCCGGGGTCGGCGATCCGTTGCGGGGCGCGTTGGCGGTGGGTGCCGGCATCGTCTCGCCGGATTACCGGCTGGTGGCCGGGGCGCCATACGTCGAGCGCGCGCACGCGTTGGGGCTGCGGGTGATTCCGTGGACCGTCGACGACGCCGACGCCATGCGCGCCCAGATCGGCTACGGCGTCGACGGTTTCATCACCGACTACCCGAGCCGGGCGCGCGCGGTGCTGGCCGGGCTGGGCCGGCCGCTGCCGCCAAGCTACCGGCGGCGCTAGAGGCCCAGCACGCGCGCCGACGCCCACAGCGCCAGCACCGCCACCACCAGCGACACGGGCACGGTGCACGCGCCGAGGCGTGTGTATTCGCCGACGCCGGCGTCGACGTCATGCTGGCGTAACAGGCGTCGCCACAACAGGTTCGACAGCGAGCCGACGTAGGTCAGGTTGGGGCCGATGTTCACCCCGATCAGCACCGCCAGGATCGCGACCGGGCCGCCGGGCGCGACCAACGGCAGCAGCACCAGCGTCGCGGGCAGGTTGTTCACCACGTTGGCCAGCAGGGCGGCGATGGCGGCGATGGCGAGCAGGGCGGGCAACCCGTTGCCCGACGGCAACACCGACTTCATCGCCCTGTCCATGCCGTTGAGCGTCACCGCCTGCACCACCACGCCCAGCGCCAGCACGAACACCAGGAACGACACGTGCACCGAGCGGGCGATCTCGGCCACCGTCGTATTCCGCCGCCGCAGGCTGCGCAGCCCGAGCACCACGGAGCCCGCCAGCGCGGCCCACGCCGGGCTCAGGCCGACCGACTGCGCGACGGCGAACCCGGCCAGGGTCAGCCCGACCACCACGAGCACGAACACCGGCGGGCGTGGCGGCGGACCCAGTTCCTCCGAGTTCGGCTGCACGCGTAGGTCTTCGGCGAAGAACCAGCGGAAGATCAGGTAGAGCGAGCCCACGGCGGCCAACCACGGCAGCATCATCACCAGGGTGAACTTGGTGAACGAGATGTTGGCCGTGTGGAAGGCCAGCAGGTTGGTCAGGTTCGACACCGGTAGCAGCAGCGACGCGCCGTTGGCCAGGTGCGCCGTGGCGTAGGCGTACGGCCGCACCCGGGTGCCCAGCCGCCGCACGGCGGCCAGCACGACGGGCGTCAGCAGCACCACGGCGGCGTCCAGGCTCAGCGCCGCGGTGATCACGGACGCGATGACGAACACCCGCAGCAGCAGGCCGCTCGAGCGCACCCGGCCGCGGGCGATGGCCGCGCCGGCGGCCTCGAACAACCCCTCGTCGTCACACAGCTTGGCCAGCACCAGCACCGCGCCCAAAAAGGCGACCACCCCGGACAGGTCGGCGATCTCCGCCGCCGCCTGCCGCACCGAGATCGCGTGCATCGCCACCAGGACGACCGCCGCGGGGACGGCCGCCACCGCCTCCGGCAAGCCGCGCGGGCGCACGACGGCGAAGGCCAGGACGGCAGCCAGCAACACCAGCGCGACGGTCAGGGTCATCGACAGCGCCTCACGCCCACGGGTTCTCGCGCCGCCACACCGTCGGCAGGTGCAGCGCCACGCCGTCGCGCGCGGCCAGCCCGTCGAGGATGCGCAGCGACGCGTCCAGGTCGTCGGCCGCGTACGGCAGCGCGCGCAACGGCTTGGACAGGGGCCGGAAGAAGTCGTCCCAGTGGATCAGCAGCACCCGGCGCGCCCCCACCGCGGACACCGTCTCGGTCCAGTAGTCGACCAGATAGGAGGGTGGGCGTAGGCCCAGCTGCCCGACGGACAGGTACACCACGTCGGCGCTTTGACCGCGCAGCGCGCCCTCGACGTAACCGGCGCTGCCCTGGATCAGCAGCCGGCGGCCGGTCGGCCGGTGGTGCACCAGCGTCGACCACGACTCGCCACAGCGATACGCCGAGGCCCGCACCGGGGGCACCACCGGCGCGCTGATCGCGCCGGGGAATCGATCGGGCGGGCAGTGGTGGGACTCGACCAGGGTGACGTGGTAGTTGCCGAGCCGCAGCGGCGCGCCGCTGGTCGCGACCACGATCCGGTCCTCGGGAAGCCCGTGGCCACGCCCCACGTTGGCCGCGGACTGCCCGCCCACCAACTGCGCGCCGGTGCGGTCGGCGACCAGCGCGGAGTCCAGGGCGTGGTCGATGTGGGTGTGCACGGGGATCACCGCCGCCAGGCGCGGCACCTTCGCGCGCGCGAGGCAGCCGTCGACGCGCGCCGGCGACGGCGCCACCTTGCCGGCGGCGACCTTCGCGAGCCCCGGGCGCGAGAAGTAGCCGTCGGTCAGCACCGCCGACGAGCCGTCGTCGACCAGCAGCGTCGCCACCCCGAGCCAGGTCACCGACAGCGGCGCGTCCGGCCCGGCGGCGGGCGCGTCGAACCGGTCCGCGTACCGCGCAATGTCGGGACGCCCCCATTTGAGCCGCATCAGCAGAACGCCCCCAGGCGGGTGCCGGCGGCCGTCAGCCGGTCGCGAACGGCGCTCGCGATCCGCACCGCGCCCGGCGAATCGCCGTGCACGCACACGGATTCCACTCGCAGCGCGACCAGGGTGCCGTCGACCGCGGTGACCTGTCCGGAGCTCACCATCGCCAGCACCCGGTCGGCGATCGCCGCCGGGTCGTGCAGCACGGCGCCGGGCTCGCGGCGCGACACCAGCGTGCCGTCGGGCCGGTAGGCGCGGTCGGCGAACGCCTCGGCGACGGTGCGCAGCCCGCGCCGCCGCGCCTCGTCGAAGAACGCCGAGCCCGCCATGCCGAGCACCGGCAGGGCGGCGTCGGCTAGCCGCACCGCCTCGGCGACGGCGGCGGCCTGCTCGCGGTGGGTGACGATGGTGTTGTACAGCGCGCCATGCGGTTTGACGTAGGACACCGTCGTTCCGGCGGCTCGCGCGAGGGCCTGCAGGGCGCCGATCTGGTAGAGCACGTCGGCGGTCAGATCGTCGGTGGTGACGTCGACGAAGCGCCTGCCGAAGCCGGCGAGGTCGCGGTAGCTCACCTGCGCGCCGACGCGTACCCCGCGCTCGGCGGCCGACCGGCACACCCGCAGCAGGCCCGCGGGGTCTCCCGCGTGGAAGCCGCAGGCGACGTTGGCGCTGGTGACGATCTCCAGCATGGCGTCGTCGTCGCCCAGGCGCCAGACGCCGAAGCCCTCGCCCAGGTCGGCGTTGAGGTCGATGTCGGCCACCCGCCCAGCTTATGGTGCCGCCGCGCCGCGGCCGGGCGCAGAGGTCGCCTTGCCGCCGACGCAGCAGAGCCTTTCGCGCAGTTGGGACCGGCCGTGCGGACAAGCCTAGGCGGTGACCGCCCGGCGGCGCCCGAGCAGCCAGCACGCCAGGTAGATCGCGAAGGAGATGCCGGCGACGAACACCGACACCGGCACGCCGGGCGCCAGGGACAGCGTGATGCCCCCGACGGCCGACACCTCGGCGAAGATCACCGAGGCCAGCATCGCCGCCGCCGGCGAGGCGACCACCCGGGCGGCGGCGGCCGCGGGGGTGATCAGCAGCGACATCACCAGCAGGGCGCCGACGATCTGCACCGCCTGGGCGGCCACCACGCCGACCAGGGCCGCGAACACGATCCCGAGCGCCTGCACCGGGACGCCGCGGGCGGCGGCGACGTCGGGGTCGACGGTCGCGAACAGCAGGGGGCGGTAGCAGGCGGCCAGCACGGCGACGACCAGGAGGCAGACCACCGCCAGCACGGCCAGGCCGCTGTAACCCACGCCGACGATCTGTCCGGTCAGCAGCGCGAAACTGGTCGAGGTGCGGCCCGGGTAGAGGTAGATGAACAACACGGCCAGTCCGAGCCCGAACGCCAGCACCACGCCGGTCACCGAATCGCGTTCCCGCGCGCGCCGGCCGAGCAGCCCGAATAGCGCGGCCGCCAGGGCGCTGCCCAGCAGCGCGCCAAGTCCCACCTGCAGGCCGACGAGCAACGCGAAAGCGGCTCCGGTGAGCGACAATTCGCTGGACCCGTGCACCGCGAACGACATCTGCCGCATCACGACGAACGGCCCGATCAGCCCGGCGACGAGCCCGAGCAGCGCCCCGGCGAGCAGGGCCTGCTGGACGAAGTCGTGGCCGAGGAGCCGGGCGGTGACGTCGAACGCGAACAGGTGCCCGAGGACGTCGGCGAGCTGCGGGTTCACAGCGATCGCCCGCTGTCCTCGCCGACCACCACGTAACGGTCCTTGACCCGCACCACCTGCACGTCGGCCCGGTACAGCGTCGACAGCGTCTCGGTGGTCAGCACCTCCTCGACCGCGCCGATCCGGAACCGGCCGTCGACCAGGTACAGCACCCGGTCGACGTAGGGCAGGATCGTGTTCACCTCGTGGGTGACGACGATGACGGTGGTGTTGGCCTCGCGCCGCCGGCGGTCGATCAACGCCGCGATCAGCCGGGCGTTGGCGGGGTCGAGGGCCGCCAGCGGTTCGTCGCACAGCAGCAGCGTCGGATCGCTGGCCACCGCCTGCGCGACGCGCATCCGCTGCAGCTCGCCGCCCGACATGACCCCGACCCGCACGTCGGCCAGCCGTTCGCCGTTCACCTGCTCGATCGCCCGCGCGACGGCCGCCCGGCGGCGCTCCCGGCCGGCGCGCCGCAGCGGCAGGCAGCCCCAGTCGCGCCCGTCGACGCCGAGGCGCACCAGGTCGCGCCCGCGCAGCATCACGTCTGCGTCCATAGGGTGCTGCTGGGGCACGTAGCCGACCTGCCCGTCGACCGACACCGCGCCGGCGCTCAGCGGCAGCAGGCCGAGGAGCACCTTGAGCAACGAGGTCTTGCCGGTGCCGTTGGGGCCCAGGACCGCGATGAATTCACCCCGCGACACCGACAGGTCGAGCTGGTCCCACAGCACCCGGTCGCCGAACGCCAGGCGGGCACCGGTCATCGACACGGCGGGCGAGCGGTCCGCGACCGCCTGGTCAATGACGGGCATTGTCCCGGCCCGACTGCAGGGCGGAATTGAGCTGTTGAACCGTAGTGCGTTGCCAGCCAAGGTAATCGGTGCCGGCCGGCAAAGTTTCGGTCACCTCGGTCACGGGCACGCCCGCGTCGCGGGCGGCGTCGCGCAACCCGGTGATCGCCGGGGTGGACGTCTGCGGGTTCACCACGACCGCGAACACCTGGCGGCGCTTGACCAGGTCGAGGACGAACGCCATGTCGGCGGGCGACGGGTCGGTGCCGTTCTCGTTCGCGGTGCTGAAGGCGCGGGGCGTGCGGTCGACCACGCCGGCGGCCTTGAGCAGGTAGTGGGCGACCGGTTCGGTCGCGAGCACGGACGCGCCGGGGAAGTTGGTCGCGATCAAACGCTCGGCGCCGGCGACCGCGTCGGCGTCGCGGCAGAACGCGGCGGCGTTGGCCCGATACGCCGTCGCGTCGCCCGCGTCGATCCCCGCGAGCCGGTCGGCGACGGCGTTCGCGACGGACTTGGCCACGTCGAGGTCGTAGAAGACGTGCTCGTTGGGCGGATCGTCGCCCTTGTCCTTGGCGACGAACGAGTAGGCGGCCACGGGCGCCGCGCCCGGCCGCCCGGCCAGCACCTGCGTCACCCACGGGTCGTAGTCGCCGCCGTTGTAGACGACCAGCGTGGCGTCGGTGAGGGCCGCGGCGTCCGACGGCGTGGCGGTGTAGGAATGCGGGTCGACGCTGCCGCCGGTGAGGATGGCCTTGACGGTGACGTGGCCGCCCGCGACGGCGCCGACCACGCTGCCCCACACGTCGGTGGAGGTCACCACGGTGGCCTCGTGCGGATGCGCCGAGCGGGCCGCCCCGCACCCCGCCAGCACCGTCGAGCCGAGCGCCACGAGGGCGAGGGCCGGCGCGACGACACGTCGCCGGCGCCTCGCAGTGACTCGTGCCATATGGGGTCCCGTCAGCTCGGTACGCGCGTGCGGATCAGCGGCGGCCGGCAGGGCAGCCGGTCAATATACTAATGAAAATCGTTTCCATTACAAAGTGCCTCGGACCAGCCGATAGGCGGGCCACCCGATCCGCTGTAGCGTCACCGGTCGTGAGCCCCACCCCGCGCCGACGTGCGACTCTGGCGTCGCTGGCGGACGAGCTCAAGGTTTCCCGCACGACGATCTCGAATGCCTTCAATCGGCCCGACCAGCTCTCGGCGGACCTGCGGGAGCGGGTGCTCGCGACGGCGAAGCGGTTGGGCTACGCCGGCCCCGACCCCGTCGCGCGGTCGCTGCGGACCCGCAGGGCCGGCGCGGTCGGGTTGGTGATGGCTGAGCCGCTGCCCTACTTTTTCAGCGACCCCGCGGCCCGCGACTTCGTCACCGGCGTCGCGCAGTCCTGCGAGGCGCAGGGGCAGGGGCTGCTGCTGGTGGCCGTCGGCCCCAGCCGCAGCCTCAAGGACGGCACCGCCGCGGTGCTCGGCGCCGGCGTGGACGGGTTCGTGGTGTATTCGGTGTGCGACGAGGACCCCTACCTGCAGGTGGTGTTGCAGCGCCGGCTGCCCGTCGTCGTCGTCGACCAGCCGAAGGGGCTGGCCGGGGTGTCGCGGGTGGGCATCGACGACCGGGCCGCGATGCGCGAGGTCGCCGACTACGTGCTGGGCCTCGGGCATCGGGAGATCGGTCTGCTGACCATGCGGCTGGGCCGCGACCGCAGGCAGGGCGTGGTGGACGACGACCGGCTGCGCTCGCCGGCCTTCGACGTGCAACGCGAGCGGATCGTCGGCGTGTGGGAGGCGATGCGCGCCGCGGGCGTCGACCCCCGGTCGCTGACCGTCGTCGAGAGCTACGAGCACCTGCCCGAGTCGGGCGGGGCGGCCGCCAAGGCGGCGCTGGAGGCCAACCCCCGGATCACCGCGCTGATGTGCACGGCCGACATCCTCGCGCTGTCGGCGATGGATTACCTGCGCGCACACGGCATTTACGTGCCCGGTCAGATGACCGTCACCGGTTTCGACGGCGTTCCCGAGGCGCTCAACCGCGGCCTCACGACCGTCGCGCAGTCGAGCCTGGAGAAGGGGCGGCGCGCGGGCGAGCTGCTGCTCAAGCCCCCGCGGTCCAACCTGCCTGCGGTCAAGCTGCTGGACACCGAGCTGATCCGCGGGCGCACCGCGGGGCCGCCCGCGTGACGCGCTAGGCCGATTCGGTGTCGCCGATCAGCAGCCGCACCGCCAGGTCCAGCCGCTTGCTGACATCGGTGGCCGAGGCCCGGCGGGTGAGCCAGGCCAGCAGGTTGGACAGCCACACGTCCGAGATCACCCGCGCGATGTGGTACTGGTCCTCGGTCGGCTCGCCGTCGGCCATCGCCCGGGCGAACATCGAGTCGATCAGCTTCTCGACCTGGTCGACCTCGCTGGCCGCCGACGCGTCGGCGAACACGTAGGCGCGCGTCATCGCCTCGGTCAGCAGCGGATTGCGCTGCATCGCGCGGTTGAGTTTGCCGACCATGAAGTTGAGCCGCTGGAACGGCGTGCCGCCGGTCATCGCCGAGCGGTCGGTCTTGGCGTCGATGCGGCTGAACTCCCGCCCCAACGCGGACACCAGCAGGTGCACCTTCGAGGGGAAATAGCGGTACAGCGTGCCGACCGCCACGTCGGCGCGGTCCGCCACCGCCCGCATCTGCACGGCCTCGTAGCCGCCCTTGGACGCGATGGCCATGGTGGCGTCCAGGATGCGCTTGCGGCGTTCCCGCTGCGCCTCCGAACCCAGCTCGGACTCCGCCAGGACCGCCACGTTCACGACCTCGCGCGGTTGCGAGTCAGACGCGCGGCTCGAACCGGCTCTCGAGTTGGCACTGGCTGGCATGTGACGGGTTGCTCCTGTTCCGGGCGGCTCGTTTGCAAACGATACGCATTCTGGGTGTGAATTTCCCACCTCCGTCCCCGTCGGGGCAACCGCGTGCGCTGCTGTAATGGCGTTCGACTTGACGGTCGATCACTGGCACTATTAGAACACGTTCTAGTGCGGCAGCACCGCGCTTCGACCAGTGATATTGACGACCCGGAAGGCTCAACACGTGGTAGCGACCGTCACCGACGAGCAGTTCGCCGCGCGGGCTCTGGTGCGCGACTGGGCCCGCAATTCGACGGCGGGGCCGGGCGGCACGGCGGCGGTCCGCGCCGTCGAGCAGGGCGACGCCGACGCGTGGCGGCCGGTCTTCACCCGGCTGGCCGACCTGGGCATCTTCGGCGTGGCCGTCGCGGAGGACGCGGGCGGCGCGGGCGGCAGCGTCGAGGACTTGTGTGCCATGGTCGAGGAGTCGGCCAAGGCGTTGGTGCCCGGTCCGGTGGCGACCACCGCGCTGGCCGCCCTGGTGCTCGCCGAGACGGGCACGCAGCCGGCGCCGCTGGAAGCGCTGGTCGCGGGGGAGCGGTTCGCCGGGCTGGCCCTGGAGGGTGACGCGCAGTTCGACCCCGACGCCGGTCAGGCGTCGGGCACCTGGCCGCTGGTGCTGGGCGCCGCCGCCGGGGCGCTGCTGCTGTTGCCGGCCGGCGGCACCTGGCTGCTGGTCGACAGCGAGGCCGAGGGCGTGCGCGTCGAGCCGCTGCAGGCGACGGACTTCTCCCGGCCGCTGGCCCGGGTGGTGCTGACCGCGGCGCCCGCCGTCGCGGTGGCCCAGCGTGCCGAACGCGTCGAGGAACTCGCCGCGACGCTGCTGGCGGCCGAGGCGGCGGGGGTCACCCGGTGGGCGCTGGAGACGGCCGTCGACTACGCCAAGGTGCGCGAGCAGTTCGGCAAGCCGATCGGCAGCTTCCAGGCCGTCAAGCACATCTGCGCCGAAATGCTGTGCCGCGCAGAGCAAGCCGAGGTAGTCGCCGCCGCCGCGGCCCGCGCCGCGGCCGACGCCGACGACTCCCAGTTCGCCATCGCGGCGGCCCTGGCCGCCGGCACCGGCATCGCGGCCGCCAAGGCCAACGTCAAGGACTGCATCCAGGTGCTCGGCGGCATCGGCTGCACCTGGGAGCACGACGCGCATCTGTACCTGCGCCGCGCGCACGCCAACGGCCGTTTCCTGGGGGGCGCCGAGCGCTGGCTGCGCCGCATCACCGCCCTGACCCAGGCCGGGGTGCGCCGCCGCCTGGGCATCGACCTCGCCGACGTCGAGGACCAGCGCGACGAGATCGCCGCCGCCGTCGCCCGGGTCGCCGAGCTGCCCGAGGACCAGCGGCAGGCGGCGCTCGCCGAGGCCGGCCTGCAGGCGCCGCACTGGCCCGCGCCGTACGGGCGGGGCGCGTCGCCGGCCGAGCAGCTGCTGATCGACCAGGAACTGGCGGCGGCCGGTGTGGCGCGCCCGGACCTGGTGATCGGCTGGTGGGCCGTCCCGACCATCCTCGAGCACGGCACGCCCGAGCAGGTCGAGCGCTTCGTGCCCGGCACCATTCGCGGCGAATTCCTTTGGTGCCAGCTGTTTTCCGAGCCGGGTGCCGGCTCGGACCTGGCGTCGCTGCGCACCAAGGCGGTCCGGACCGACGGGGGTTGGCTGCTGTCCGGGCAGAAGGTCTGGACGTCGTCCGCGCATAAGGCGCGGTGGGGCGTTTGCCTGGCCCGCACGGATCCCGACGCGCCGAAGCACAAGGGCATCACCTACTTCCTCGTTCAGATGAGCTCGCCCGGCATCGAGATCCGCCCACTGCGCGAGATCACCGGCGACTCGCTGTTCAACGAGGTGTTTCTGGACAACGTGTTCATCCCCGACGAGCTGGTGGTCGGCGGGGTCAACGACGGCTGGCGGCTGGCCCGCACGACGCTGGCCAACGAGCGCGTCGCGATGGCCACCGGCACCGCGCTCGGTAACCCGATGGAGGAGCTGCTCGCGGTGCTGGCCAAGCTCGACGTGGACACCGCCCAGCAGGACCGGCTGGGCCGGCTGATCATCACCGCGCAGACCGGCGCCCTGTTGGACCAGCGGATCGCCCAGCTCGCCGTGGGCGGGCAGGACCCGGGGGCGCAGTCCAGCGTCCGCAAACTCATCGGCGTCCGCTACCGGCAGGCGCTGGCCGAGTTCATGATGGACGTCTCCGAGGGCGGCGGGCTGGTGCACAACCACGCTGTCTTCGACTTCCTCAACACCCGCTGCCTGACGATCGCCGGGGGCACCGAGCAGATCCTGCTCACCGTCGCCGCCGAGCGGTTGCTCGGGCTGCCGCGTTAGCCGAGATCGACTGCCGCGGCGTGTAATTCACGAAGCGCCTGGCACGCCATCGCGCCCAGGTCACCGTCCTCGCCGGGTTCGGCCCAGCGCGCGTAGGCCGACTTGAACGCGAGCGCGGCGAGTTCGGCGGCCAGCGACGCCGCCGGCTCGGGCACGCCGCGCTCCCCGAGCGCCTCGGCCATCGCGCGGGCGAGCCCGATCTGCTTGAGCGCGTTGCGTTCCTGCAGTTCGACGCTGGCGGCGATCGCCGCCTTGAGGCGGGGCGCGAGCTCCCGGTTGAACGAGGTGAACGCCGCCGAGGCGGCGGTCAGCCCGGAGCTCACGGCGGCCAACGGTGTCGCGCCGGCGGGCGCCGCGGCGACGCCCTCGCGGAGCAGCCGCGCGATGGCGTCCTGGCCGGCCGCCAGCACGTCACGCTTGTCGGGGAAGTGCCGGAAGAACGTGCTTTTCGTCAATCCCGCGCGGGCGGCGATCTCGGCGACGGTCGTCTCGTCGTATCCCCGCTCGTTGAACAGGTCCAGCGCCGCGGCGACCAGGCGTGCGCGCGCGTCCGGTTCCCAGCGGGCCATCGCTCCACTCTAATGATGCGACAATGGTCCCATCACCGCTGTATGGTGATGGGACCATTGTCTCGTCACTCGAAGGGTGTGCCTCATGCGCGTATTCGTCACCGGTGCCAGCGGAGGAATCGGCTCGGCGGTCGTCGCCCAATTGCTCTCCGCGGGTCACCATGTCGTGGGCCTGGCCCGATCGGACGCCTCGGCCGCGGTCATCGAACGGCTCGGCGCGCAGGCCGTGCGCGGCGACGTCACCGACCTGGAGACCCTCCAGAAGGCGGCCACGGACAGCGACGGCGTTGCGTACCTGGCGTTCTCGCACGACTTCGCCTCCTTCGGCGACGCCATCGGTGACGAGGCCCGTGCCGTCGCCGCGATCGGCGACGCGCTGGCCGGCACCGACAAGCCGCTCGTCCTCGCCAACGGCACCCCGGCGATTGCCGGGCGGGTGAGCACCGAGGACGACCCGTTCGTCACCGAGGGGCCCACGGCGGGCCGCGGACGCACCGGGCGGGCCGTCGTCGACCTAGCCGGGCGCGGCGTCCGGTCCGCCGTCGTGCGGCTGCCGCGGTCGGTGCACGATGCCGGCGGACGCTATGGCTTCGCCGGCATCCTGATCCAGGCCGCGCGTCGCACCGGCGTCTCGGCCTACGTCGGCGACGGCTCGCAACGCTGGCCCGCCGTGCATCGCGACGACGCGGCGGCGTTGTTCCGGCTCGCCCTGGAACAGGCCCCGCCCGGTTCGGTGCTGCACGCGGTGGGCGACCAGGGCGACCCGATGCGCGCGATTGCCGAGGCGATCGGCCGCCGGCTCGGCGTGCCCGTCGCGTCCGCCGCCGCCGAGGACTTCGGGCCGCTCGGCGCGATCTTCGCAGTCGACCAGCCGGCATCCAGCGCGCTGACCCAGCAACGGTTCGCCTGGAAACCCACCGGTCCGAGCCTGCTCGAGGACCTGTCGGCCGGCGTCTACCCCGACTGACACGCGGTCCCGGGCGCGCTGCGGCCGCCGGTCGGCGTCAGGCGCTCAGGAGAACGTCGTCTGTGCGCAGGTGCTGGGCGAGGTGATGTTGACGCCCGGGTAGACCACCTGGATGTGGGTGCAGACGATGACGTTGTTGTCGGTCTTGGGCTGACCGGTCTGCCAGTCGGTGGAGTCGATGCGCCCGGTGGTCTGGTACTTCTCCGGCGGGCCCTCGCCGAAATAGACCGTGGTGATCTCGTCGGATCCCATCGACTTCATCACCCGCTCGTATTGGCCGGTGGCGTGCGCGTCCAGGTAGGCCAGCCGATTCGACGAGCGGATCTCGGTGCTCTGCCGGGCCCACAGGCCCGGCGGGAACCCGGTGATCCCGTCGGGGGTCTGCATGTGCGCGCCCGCGACGAAATCGCAGTGTCCGTCGCCCTTGAAGCAGTTCAGGACCGCCGTCGTCTCCAGCTGATTGGGCCCGTCCAGGGGAAACAGCGTCGACGCCGTGTTGCTGGCCGCCTGCGCGGCCGGCGCCGGCCCGGCGGGCAGCAACACCGGGATCGCCGCGACGACCGCGAACCGCATCATCTGCCGCATCATCGGCGCGCCCCTTCCCGAATGCCAGGGTGAATCTAACCCGCGATCAGTCGTCGTAGGTCACTTCTACCGAATCGGTCTCCGGGTGGCATTGGCAGGCCAGCACCAGGCCGTCGTCGAGGTCCTCCTGCTCGAGCACGTCGTTGACCTCCATGCTCACCTTGCCGCTGCGCAGGGTGCAGGCGCACGCGCCGCAGTGCCCCTCGCGGCAGGAGAACGGCGCGTCCAGGCCCTTGGCCAGCAACACGTCGAGCAGCTTGGCGTTGCGCGGCCAGGACACGGTGTGCGTCTCGCCGTCCAGTTCCACCACCACGGTGGCGGGCGGCTCGTCGCCCTGGCCGGTGTCCTCGATGGTGACCGCGGCGAACGGGTCCGACTCCAGGGACTTGAAGACCTCGATATGGATCTGCGGCGCAGGCACTTTCAGCATGCCGAGCGCCTCCTTGGCCGCGTCCATGAAGGGCCCGGGCCCGCAGATGTAGACGGGCCGGTCGGTGTAGGGGGCCACCAGGCGGGCCAGCGCGGCCACGCTCGGCAGCCCCTGCACCGATTCCAGCCAGTGCAGCACGGTGAGACGGTCGGGGTGCTTGGCGGCCAGCTCGCGCAGCGCCTCGGCGAAGATCACGGAGCGCTCGTCGCGATTGGCGTAGAGCACCGTCACCTGGCCGGCGCCCTCGGTGAGCGCCGACTTGGCGATCGACATGACCGGGGTGATCCCGCTGCCGGCGGCCATCAGCAGGAAGTCGCCGTCGAGCGAGCGGGGCGTGAACGTGCCCGACGGTGCCAGCACGTGGATCCGCATGCCCGGCTGCGCGTTGTCGCACAACCAGTTCGACGCGTACCCGTCGGCGGTGCGCTTGACGGTGACGGTCAGGGCGTCGTCGGTAAAGGGCGAACTGCACAGCGAGTAGCACCGCGCCACCGACCCGGTGCGGTCGCTGGGAATGCGCAGCGTCAGGAACTGGCCGGGCGCGTAGCGCAGCCGCTCGGGCGGGATGGCGGGGTCACCCGGCTCGGCGGGCACCGCGAACACCAGCGACCTCGCGTCGTCGGTCTCGGCGATGACCTCGGCGATCTGCAGCTCGAGGACGTGGTCACCGAGCGGCTCATCGGGGATCGCCTCGGTCAAGGCCCGCCCTCCCTCTCGTCGTAACTAGAACATGTTACAGAAAAGCGGATTCGTATCGCTACCAGCCGCAGGATTACCCTGCTCGACACGAATCGGAACGTGTTCTAGTCTCAGGTGTTAAGTCCACTGTGTAAGTCTGGCCAGGAGGCAAACTTAAGTGACGACCATTCAACAGCGCGACGCGCGGTCGGTTCTGGCCGGCATCGACGATCTGCTGCCGCGGATCCGGGAGCGCGCCCAGGCGACCGAGGACCTGCGCCGGTTGCCGGACGAGACCGTTCAAGACCTCCAAGACGTCGGCTTCTTCACCCTCTTGCAGCCCGAGCAGTGGGGCGGGTTGCAGTGCGACCCGACGCTGTTCTACGAGGCGGTGCGCCGCATCGCCAGCGCCTGCGGCTCCACCGGCTGGGTGAGCTCGATCATCGGCGTGCACAACTGGCACCTGGCCCTGTTCGACCAGCAGGCGCAGGAGGAGGTGTGGGGCGAGGACCCGGCGACCCGGGTCTCGTCGTCGTACGCCCCGATGGGCGCGGGCGTGGTGACCGACGGCGGCTACCTGGTCAACGGCGCGTGGAACTGGTCCTCGGGCTGTGACCACGCGACGTGGGCTTTCCTGGGCGGCCCGGTGATCAAGGACGGCCGGCCCGTCGACTTCGGCAGTTTCCTGATCCCGCGCAGCGAGTACCGCATCGACGACGTCTGGCACGTGGTCGGCCTCAAGGGAACCGGCAGCAACACCGTCGTCGTCAAGGACGTCTTCGTGCCGCGCCACCGGTTCCTGTCCTACAAGGCGATGAACGACGGCACCGCCGGCGGCTACCAGACCAACACCGCCCCGGTCTACAAAATGCCTTGGGGCACAATGCATCCCACCACCATCTCGGCCCCGATCGTGGGGATGGCCTACGGCGCGTACGCCGCGCACGTCGAGCATCAGGGCAAGCGGGTGCGTGCGGCGTTCGCCGGCGAGAAGGCCAAGGACGACCCGTTCGCCAAGGTCCGCATCGCCGAGGCGGCCAGCGACATCGACGCCGCGTGGCGCCAGCTCTCCGGCAACGTCGCCGACGAGTACGCGCTGCTGTCCGCCGGCCAGGAGGTCCCGTTCGACCTGCGCACCCGCGCGCGCCGCGACCAGGTGCGCGCCACCGGGCGCGCCATCGCGTCGATCGACCGCCTGTTCGAGGCGTCCGGGGCCACGGCCCTGGGCAACGACCAACCGGTGCAACGGTTCTGGCGCGACGCGCACGCCGGCCGGGTGCACGCGGCCAACGACCCAGAGCGGGCCTACCAGATCTTCGGCAACAACGAGTTCGGGTTGCCGCCCGGCGACACCATGGTATGACCGCGACGACCGAGGAACTGACGTTCGAGTCGACCTCGCGGTTCGCCGAGGTCGACGTCGACGGCCCGCTGAAGCTGCACTACCACGAGGCGGGTGTCGGCAACGAGCAGACGGTGGTGTTGCTGCACGGCGGCGGCCCCGGCGCGGCGAGCTGGACGAACTTCTCGCGCAACATCCCGGTGCTGGCCCAGCGATTCCACGTGCTGGCCGTCGACCAGCCCGGCTACGGCCACTCCGACAAGCGCGCCGAGCACGGCCAGTTCAACCACTACGCGGCGCGCGCCCTGCACGGGCTGTTCGATCAGCTGGGGCTGAAACGCGTTCCGCTGGTGGGCAATTCGCTGGGCGGGGGCACCGCGGTGCGGTTCGCCCTGGACTACCCGGATCGCGCCGGGCGCCTGGTGCTGATGGGGCCTGGCGGCCTGAGCGTCAACCTGTTCGCGCCCGACCCGACCGAGGGTGTCAAACGGCTCGGCAAGTTCTCGGTCGACCCCACCCGGGAGAACCTCGAGGCGTTCCTGCGGGTGATGGTCTACGACCAAAAACTGATCACCCCCGAGTTGGTGGACCAGCGGTTCGCGTTGGCCAGCACGCCGGAATCGCTGACGGCCACCCGGGCGATGGGAATGTCGTTCGCGGGGGCCGATTTCGAGCTCGGCA
>NZ_LZJC01000124.1 GCF_001666755.1 Mycobacterium sp. E1214
CACCTCTTTAGCCGTCAGCAGGGGTCGCAGCCTAATCGGGCGGGGGCCCGACCGGTCAACCCACGCCCGCGCCGAACTTCGCAGGCCGAGTGACCTTTTCGGCCCAATGCCAGCTCGCAGCGGCGCCTGCGGCGCCGGCGAGCGCGGGCCGGAAACCCTGCTGCGTTCGGCGCGGACTCTTCGGGGTTGACCGCCCACCCTCACCCGATTCACCGCTCCCCCAGCGCTGACCGGCGCACCACCCAGCACACGAACGGAGAACAACCATGCCCACCGTCGACTACGCACTCGCCTATGACTTCGTCGAGCCCGACCACCGAGCGTGCCCTACCGGCTCAAGTTCCGCTACCGCTTCACTTCAGGCGAAGACCCACGCACCGACATCGCCAACCCCGCCAACCCCGCCGGCCAACCGTTCACCGTCGTGAAAGGCCGCCACCCCCAGCGCGGCCGCATGATCGCTACCAGCCGGGCCGCAATCCGGTTCAACGACATTGAGCACGCAGTCGGCCGCAATCGCTGGCCTCGGTACACCCTGCAGGCCCACACCGACATCGAGGTCACCTGTATCAATCTGGCCGTCGTCCGGCAGCGGATTCACGCAGCAGGCCTCGACTAGCCCACCACCGCCCGGCCGGCCTCCATCCCGAGTGGGGGCTGGCCGGACCTGCCCCACACCCCCATTCCACCCCGTGAAGGTTGCACGATGAGCGACACAGAGTACTGGGAGCAATGGTGCGGCTCGACCGTCCCACCCGAGCAACGCATCAAACGGCACGCAAAGGTCCAGCATATCAACGGGATTCGGTGGATTACCTATCCCGATGAGATCAACGGGGTGAAGGTGGTCGTCGACATGCCCGTCAACGCGTCGACCAAATCCTGCCACCGAGGTCGACAAGACGACTGCCCGCATCGGCTCGGCGGCCCCCAAGAGGGCGGGGTGACCCTCAAGGTGTCCCTGCCCGGGTTCACCTGGCGGTGTGGTTGCCCATGCCACACCGACCCATTCCGCGCCGGCCGTCTGTTCTAACCTGACGGGCTTTCCGGGGGTCCGGCCAGCTCCCCACCATCGGGGGTTGGCCGGGCCCCCCTTTTTTCTTCGGCCCGCCACCGGTGCCGGCGCGCCCCGCGCGCCCGGATTGGCCACCTGCGGTGGCCACCACATCCGTAGCCCCTCACCTCTTTAGCCGTCAGCAGGGTGCTCATGGTAAGCGGTCAGGGGCCCGACCGGTCAA
The DNA here is from genome assembly GCF_001666755.1 of Mycobacterium sp. E1214. Classification (GTDB taxonomy): domain Bacteria; phylum Actinomycetota; class Actinomycetes; order Mycobacteriales; family Mycobacteriaceae; genus Mycobacterium. The sequence continues at coordinate 1,239 of NZ_LZJC01000124.1, forward strand.
CCCACGCCCGCGCCGAACTTCGCAGGCCGAGTGACCTTTTCGGCCCTATGCCAGCTCGCAACGGCGGCCTGCGGCGCCGGCGAGCGCGGGCCGAAAACCGTGCTGCGTTCGGCGCGGACTCTTCGGGGTTGACCGCCCACCCTCACCCGCTTCCCTGCACCCCAGCGCCGACCGGCGCACCACTCAGCACAAGAAACGGAGAACAACCATGAACGCAGTGATCGACCCGTGGGCCATCACCGAATACGACGAGGCCCAAGCCATGACCTCATATCCTGATGCCGACATTGACGAGCTCGCAGTCGTCCAGGTCGCCCACGACGGCCTCCGGTTACGGTTGCGCGGAGCCGAACGCGACGAAGCCGTGCGCCGCATGCACGGACGCGTCGACCTCGACATCATCGCCTGGCGCCTCTATACCACCACCCGCACCGTGCACCGCGTCGCCGCACGACTCGGACTGACCGAACGCCACAGCACCCGGCGTCAACTGGTCACCACATCGGCAGGCTGACAGTGCCGAGAACACCCGAGCCGGGCCCGGCCAGCTCCCCACCATCGGGGGTTGGCCGGGCCCCCTTTTTTCTTCAGGCCCGCTACGGTGCCGGCGC
>NZ_LZJC01000125.1 GCF_001666755.1 Mycobacterium sp. E1214
CCCCGTCGTCGGTGTTGCCGCGGTCGCGACGGATCTCGGCGCGCCGGGTCGCGGAGCTGGCGCCCACCGTCACGCGCGCCGGCCTGGACGGGGGATTCCTGGCCTACGACGGGCAACTGGTCGACGACGCGCGCCTGGTGGTGGCGGTCGCCCGCACGGCGGCCCAGCACGGCGCTCGCATCCTGACGCACGTGTCGGCGTCGCAGGCCACCGGCACCTCCGTGCGGTTGACCGATGGCCGGACTCAGGAGTCGTTCGACGTGACGGCCGGTGCGGTCATCAACGCGGCCGGCGTGTGGGCGGCCGAGATCGACGAGGCCCTGCGGCTGCGGCCCAGCCGCGGCACCCACCTCGTGTTCGACGCCGCCACCTTCGGCAATCCGACTGCGGCGCTTACCATTCCGATTCCCGGCGAGCTGAACCGGTTCGTGTTCGCCATGCCCGAGCAACTGGGCCGGGTCTATCTCGGGCTGACCGACGAGGCCGCGCCCGGGCCGATCCCGGACGTGCCGGAACCGTCGGCGCAGGAGGTCGCCTTCCTGCTCGACACGGTGAACACGGCGCTGGGCAGCGCCCTGAGCACCGCCGACGTCATCGGCGCCTACGCGGGGCTGCGCCCGCTGATCGACACGGGCGAGGGCCGCACCGCCGATGTGTCCCGCGAGCACGCCGTCGTCGAATCGGCGTCCGGCGTGATCAGCGTGATCGGCGGCAAGCTCACCGAGTACCGCTACATGGCGGAGGATGTGCTGAACCACGCCGTGCGCGCCCGCGGCCTGCGGGCCGGCAGGTGCCGCACCCGGGACCTCCCGCTGATCGGCGCGCCGCGCAATCCCGGTCCGTCGGCCACGCCGGACACCGCCGTGCCGCCGTCACTGGTGCAGCGTTACGGCGCCGAGGCGCCCCGGGTGCTGGCCGCCGCCGGGTGCGCGCGGCCGGGGGAGCCGGTGGCCGACGGAATCGACGTCACCAGAGCCGAATTCGCCTACGCCGTGAGCCACGAGGGCGCGTTGGACGCCTCCGACATCGTCGACCGCCGCACCCGGATCGGGTTGGTCGAGGCCGACCGCGAGCGCGTACTCGGCGTCGCGCAGGAGTTCTTGAACCAGCCCGCTCGTTGAGTCCCGAACCTTGAGCGCCGCGAGCGTAAGCGCGCTGCGATTTTAGAGGCGATTTTTCGCAGTGCGCTTACGCTCGCGGGCGGAGAGGGGCGGGCGCGTGCCCCGGCGCGCGGGGCGCGGGGGAGGACGCGTCGCGGTTACAGCGGGATGTTCTTGTGCCGACCGCGGCGCGCCGGGGCCTGGGCCAGCGCCTCGGACAGCTTGCTGCGGGTGTGCGACGGGTCGATTTTCTCGTCCACCACGCCGATCTCGATGGCGCTGTCCACCCCGCCGGCGATCCGCTCGTGCTCGGCGGCCAGCTCGTCGTGCAGCGCTTCGCGCTCGTGGTCCGGCGCGGCCGCCAGCTTGCGCTTGTGCAGGATGCCGACGGCGGCCTTGGCGCCCATGACGGCTACCTCGGCGTCCGGCCACGCGAACACCTTCGTGGCGTTCAGCGAGCGGGAGTTCATCGCGATGTAGGCCCCGCCGTAGATCTTTCGGGTGACGAGCGTGACGCGCGGCACGGTGGCCTCACCGAAAGCATGCAGCAGCTTGGCGCCGCGACGGACGACGCCGCCCCATTCCTGGTCGACGCCGGGCAGGTACCCCGGCACGTCGACGATGACCACCAGCGGGATGCCGAACGCGTCGCACAGGCGCACGAATCGCGCTGCCTTCTCGGCGCTTTCGGAGTTCAGGCAGCCGCCGAGGCGCAGCGGGTTGTTGGCCAGCACGCCCACCGTGCGGCCCGACAGCCGGCCCAGCCCGACCACCATGGACGGTGCCCACTTGGCCTGGAACTCCTCGAACGGCGTCTCGGCGTCGAGGATCGCGGTGACGATCGGGTGCACGTCGTAGGCGCGGCGGGCGGACTCGGGCAGTAGCGCCCGAATGTCGGTGTCGCCGGCCTCGGCCTTGCTCCGGTCGAAATGCCCCTGCTGGCAGAACAATCCGACCAGCCGGCGGCCACGCGCGTAGGCGTCGAGTTCGTCGTCGGCCACGATGTGGCACACACCCGACTTCTTGTGGTGGGTCTCCGGGCCCCCGAGCGAGGCCATGTCGACGTTCTCGCCGGTGACGCTGCGCACCACGTCGGGGCCGGTGACGAACACGCGGCTGTCCGGCGCCATGACGATGACGTCGGTCAGCGCCGGCCCGTAGGCGGCCCCACCGGCGGCGAAACCGACGACCACCGAGATCTGCGGGATGTAGCCCGACGCGCGGATCATGGCCTCGAACACCAGACCGACCGCGTGCAGCGCCTTGACGCCCTCGGCCAGCCGGGCCCCGCCGGAGTGCCAGATGCCCACGATCGGGCTCTGCTCCTCGATGGCGGTGTCGTAGGCGTTGACGATGTGCGCGCAGCCCTCGACGCCCATCGCGCCGCCCATCACCGTTCCGTCGGTGCAGAAGGCGATGGTGCGCACGCCGTTGACGGTCCCCGCGGCCGACAGCACGCCGGACCGGTCACGCTCGTGCAGGAGCTCGACGCTGCCCTCGTCGAAGAAATTGCTCAGGCGCAACAGCGGGTCGCGGGGGTCGAGCGACTCGCCAACCGCCTCGGGGGCCGTGATAGTCATCGCAGTCTCCTGATATTCCGGTGTTGCTCTTCGGATCTGGGGTCAGTACTTGCCGAACACGAGCGACACGTTGTGGCCGCCGAAGCCGAACGAGTTGTTGATCGCGTAGTCGTAGTTGCCGGGGCGGGGCTTGCCCGCCACCACGTCCAGGTCGATCTCGGGGTCGAGGTTCTCCAGGTTCAGCGTGGGCGGCACCACCTGGTCGCGCAGCGCCAGCACGGTGAGGATCGACTCGACCGCGCCGACCGCGCCGACGGAGTGGCCGAGTGCGGCCTTGGGGGCGTAGACGGCCGGCTTGTGGCCGCCCATCGCCTTGTTGATGGCCCGGCTCTCGGCCAGGTCGCCCACCACCGTGCCCGTCGCGTGGGCGTTGACGTGGTCGATGTCGCCGGGCGTCAGGCCGGCGAGCTGGATGGCGCGCGTGATCGCATGCCCCGCCCGCTCGCCGTCGGGGTCGGGCGCCACCATGTGGTAGCCGTCGGACGTGATGCCGGCGCCCATCACCCGCGCCAAAATGTTGGCCCCGCGGGCCTTGGCGTGCTCCTCGGTCTCGATCACCATGAGCGCGCCGGCCTCGCCGAACACGAAGCCGGTGCGGTCCCGGTCGAACGGGCGGCATGCGCCCGCCGGGTCGTCGTTCTTCGTCGACATGACGATGCGCATCTGCGAGAACGCCGCGATCGGCACCGCCTCGATCTTCGTCTCAACCCCACCGCAGATCGCGATGTCGGCCTCGCCGAAGACGATGTTGCGCCACGCCTGAGCCACGCCCTCGGAGCCGGACGCGCATGCCGAAATCGGAGTGATCACACCGGCTTTCGCCTGCCGTTCCAGACCCACGGCCGCCGCGGCGCCGTTGGGCATGTACTTCTGCACCCCGAGCGGCGAGACGGCCTTGAGGCCACGCTGACGCATGTCGTCGTAGCTGAAGACCATCTCCTCCGAGGAGCCCAGGCCGGTGCCGATCGACACCAGCAGCCGGTCCGGGTCAACCTCGGGTGAGCCGGCGTTCTCCCACACCCGCCGACCCAAGACGGTCGACATCCGTTGCAGGTAGCCCGTGCGGCGCAGCTCGATCCGGGTGAGTTGGCTGTCGAATTCCTCCAACAGGTGGCCGCCGATGCGGACCGGGAGCTTGAACTCCTCGACGAACGGGTCGTCGAGCACCCGGATACCGCTCTCGCCGTCGAGCAACAACTTCCAGGTGTCCTCGGCGTCGGTGGCCAGCGCGGTCGTCATGGCAACAGCGGTGACGACCACGTTCGGGAAGGCTTTCCCGGTAACCAGCTCAGTCATGGGTCTTGCGAACGTTCCTTCCAAACTTGTCCGGCGACTCCTCGGGTCGTACGGCCCGCGGCGCCGCCGGACGTCGTGCTCTCAGTAGCGCCCGAAGGCGAGCGCCACGTTGTGGCCTCCGAACCCGAACGAGTTGTTGATTGCGTAACGGAAATCGCCGTAGCGAGGTTCGCCCGCAACCACATCCAGGTCGATCTCGGGATCGGGGGTCTCGTAGTTCAGCGTCGGGGGGATGACGCCGTCCCGCAGGCTCAGCACCGTGAGGACCGACTCCAGCGCCCCGACCGCACCGATCGAGTGCCCCAGTGCGGACTTCGGTGCGTAGACCGCGGCGTCCTGACATCCGGCAACCCGGATGGCGTTGGCCTCGGCGGTGTCACCGATCGGCGTCGCCGTGCCGTGGGCGTTGATGTGGTCGACGTCCTTGGGCGACAACCCCGCCAACTCGAGCGAGCGGGTCATCGCGCGGCCGGCGCGCACGCCGTCCGCGGCCGGTGCCACCATGTGGAACGCGTCCGAGGTGATACCCGCACCCATCAGCCGGGCCAGCGGCTTGGCGCCGCGAGCCTTGGCGTGCTCTTCGGTCTCGATGATCATCAGCGCACCGGCTTCACCGAACACGAAGCCGTCGCGGTCCTTATCGAACGGCCGCGACGCGCGCTCGGGCTCGTCGTTGCGGGTGGACATCGCCCGCATCATCGAGAACGCCGCGATGGGCAGCGCCTCGATCGGACCCTCGACACCGCCGCAGACGGCGAAATCGGCGTCACCCATGGCGATTTGGCGCCACGCGTGCGCGATCGCCTCCGAGCCGGACGAGCACGCCGACACCGGAGTGATCACCCCGGCGCGGGCGCCCAGTTGCAGGCCCACGACCGCCGCGGCGCCGTTGGGCATGATCATCTGAACGGCGAGCGGCGACACCTTGCGGGGGCCGCCCTCGTTCATCAGGTCGTAGCTCTCCACGATCCGCTCGGCGCCGCCGAGCCCGGTGCCCACCACGACCGAGAACCGGTCGGGGTCGACGTCCGGGGCCCCGGCGGACTCCCACAGCTGGGTGCTGAGATATTTGGCCAGGCGCTGGACGTACGACATGCGTCGCAGGTCGAGCCGGCCCATGTGCTCGTCGATCGGCTCCTTGAGGTGGCCGCCGATCTGCACCGGCAGCTCCCACTTGGTGATGAACTCGTCTTCGAGAACGTGGATGCCGCTTTCCCCGGCCAGCAAACCCTTCCACGTGCTCTCGATGTCCGGCGCGATCGACGTCGTTGCCGCGACAGCGGTTACCACAACATTGGGGTAACCGCCGTTAGCAGTGGAAGGCTTGGTCACTTGTCCGCTTCCAGCCTGGACTTGACGTTGGCGACGGCCTCGGGGTTGTCCGTCTCCAGCTTGGCGCGCAGCGCCTCGGCAGCCTCGGGGTTCTCTTCCTCGAGCTTCTGGATGTAGGACACCACGTCACCGACGGTGCGCAGGCCGGCCAGGTCCTCGTCCGGGATCTTGACGCCGTACTTGTCCTCGGTCTGCACGGCGATCTCCACCATCGACAGCGAGTCGATGTCCAGGTCGTCGACGAACGACTTCTCCGGGGTGACCTCGGAGGGCTCAATGCCGGTTACCTCTTCGATGATCTCGGCAATACCGGCGATGATTTCTTCCTGAGTGACGGCCACAGCCTATTTCCCTTCGTAATGTGTTGTGTGCAAATCGGATTGACGTTGCATCTGTGGTTGTCCTGGCGAGAGCCGGCTATGACAGGCCGGCCAACTCGTCCAGGTCCGCGGGCGACTTGACGGCGCGAGCCGTGATCCCCCGAAGTTCGCGTTTGGCGATGCCGGTGAGCGTGCCCGCGGGCGGGAACTCCACGGCCGCCGTGATCTGGAGATCGCGCAGCGTCGCGGTGCACAGGTCCCAGCGCACCGGCTGGGTGAGCTGGGCGACCAGCGCCTCCATGGCCGCGGCCGCCGAGGTGACGGGCTTCCCGTCGCGGTTCGACAGCAGCGTGGCGGTGGGCTCGGCGGTCTGGACGGCGGCCGCCGCGGCGGCGTAGCGGTCCAGGGCCGGGGCCATGTACTTGGTGTGGAAGGCGCCGGCGACGCCCAGGGCGCGCACTCGCGCCTTGGCCGGCGGGTCCTCGGCGAGCTTCTCCAGCGCCGTCAGGGGGCCGGCGGCGACGATCTGGCCGACGGCGTTGCGGTTGGCCGGGAACAGGTCGAGCTGCTCGAGCCGAGCCAGCACCTCGGCCTCGTCACCGCCGAGCACGGCCGACATGCCGGTGGGCTCGATGGCGCAGGCCTTGGCCATCTCCGCGCCGCGGGTGGCGGCCAGCGCCACGGCGTCGTCGGCGGCCAGCACGCCGGCGATCGCGTAGGCCGCGATCTCACCGACGGAGTGCCCCGCGACGACGAGTTCGGTGTCGGCGAGCAGGCCGCGCTTGGTCAGCTCCTGGTGGGCCAGTAGCGTGGCCGCGACCACCAGGGGCTGGGTGACGGCGGTATCGGTAATCTCCTCCGTCGAGGCGGTGGTGCCGAGCCGGACCAAGTCGAGGCCGCTGGCCTTCGACCAGATCTCCAGCTGGTCCTGCGCCCCCGCCAGGTCAAGCCACGGCGAGAGCATCCCCTCGGTCTGTGAACCCTGTCCGGGCGCGAGAAATGCGATCACGTGTCTAAGAGAACACTGTGGAAACGGTTTTGGCGGGTGTAACAGATTATGAACCTGGTCTTAGGTTTTTGTGCACTCCCTACAAAACCGCTCCGTAAGCTACGTGTTTGATACCGCGCCGCGACCTGTCGGGTAAATCACTGTCAGCCCGATTTACCCAGGACAGGCCCTCTGACCGGCAGCGACGCCGCGGGTCGGGCGTTGTTAAGAGTTCCCAGCGGGGGCGTTGGGTAGTTCAGCTGGCCCACCGTCGCGGCGACGCGCAGCACGTACGCGTCGCGGGGTTGCATGGGATCACGCCCGGTGAAGTCGGTGATCCGCTTGAGCCGGTAGCGCACGGTGTTTGGATGAACGAACAACTTCCTGGCACAGGCCTCAATCGCGCCGCCAGAGTCTAAGAAGGCGTCCAGAGTCTCGACCAGGGTCGGCCCGGCGTCGGCCAAGGGGCCCATCACGTCGGTGTGCAGCGCGACGATCGCCGACGCGTCGCCCATCAGGGCCCGTTCGGGCAGCAGCTCACGGGCCAGCACCGGCCGCGGCGCCCCGCGCCACCCGGCGACGGCGTTCATCCCGGAGATCGCCTCGCTGGCGCTGTGATAAGCGGCGGTCAGCATGGGCGCGGTGGGGCCGATGACGACGGGGCCGTCGGAGAAGGCTTGCAGCAGCTCTCCGAGGAACTTGTCCGTCGGTGGCAGCTGGCCGGACACGATGGCGACCAGCCAGGTGCCGTGCACATCGGTCAACGCGGCGCGACCGTGGCGGGCGGCGACGTCGCGGACGTGCTGGCTGGCCCGCTGGTCCGCGATGTCGCTGCCCTGCACGGCGGGGCCGTCGGGTCCGGGCGCCGGGATGCCGACCACCACCGTGGCCGGCGCGGTGGTGTCCCAGTTCAGGGCCGCGGCGCGGGACAGCAACTCCGGTCCGGTGTCGCCGCGGACCACCGCGTCGACGACGCTGGCCTCCATTCGGCTGTCCCAGGTGCCGCGCGCCTCGGCGGCGTTCGCGTAGGCGGTGGCGGCCGTGAAGGCCAGGTCGCGGCTGTACTTGAGGATGCCGACCGTCAGCGCCGTGAGCTGGTCCTCGGAGCGGGCCAGCAGCGGCACGACCTCCTCGAAGAAGTCCATGGTCACGCGGGCCATGTCGACGCTGTGGCGCAGGGCGATGCGCCGGGCCAGGTCCTGAGGCACCAGCTCGAAGGCCTGCGCGGTGTGGCTGACGTTGCTGTGTGGGTCCTGCATCCACTCGGCGAAGTTGTTGATGGCCGTCTGCACCACGAGCGCCATGCTGGCGCGCTGGGAGGCCTCCAGCTCGGCGAAGAACGGCAACCGGTCCTGCATGACGGTGACCGCCTCGGTGGCCAACCGACCGGAGTACTGCTTCAACCGCCGCAGCACCGAGTCGGGGACCGTATCCAGCAGCTCGAGCGGCGAGCGCGGCTGCTTCGCGAAGGGACCGGCGAACGGGTTGTCATTCACTCCTAAAAGGTACGCGCCTTTTCTGGAGAGTTCCGCCAAGCTGGGGTGCGTCGGAGGCCGAGCGTGAAGGTGCTTTCACGCTGGGCGACGAACGTGAAACTGGCTTCACGCTGGGCGATGGACGCCGCTCAGGCTCCCGGGCCCGGATCCGACGTCTGCTGCGGAGCGGCCAGCACGTCGTCGATCTTGTACTGGCGGGCCGCGGCGACCGGGACCGAGGGGTCGATCTCGCCGTCGCGCGCCAGCGCCTCGAGCACCGCGACCACCTGCGACTCGGCGTCGGTGTTGAAATAGCGCCGCGCGGCGGGCCGGGTGTCGGAGAAGCCGAAGCCGTCGGTGCCCAGGGTGAGGTAGGTGCCGGGCACCCACGGCCGGATCAGCTCAGGGACGGCGCGCATCCAGTCCGACACGGCGACGACCGGGCCGCTCGTCTTGGCCAGGGCCTGCGTCACGTAGGCGGTGCCGGCCGGGCGGTCGGGGTGGCGCAGCTTCGCCTTCTCCACGGCCACGCCGTCGCGGTTCAGCTCGCCCCAACTGGTGACCGACCACACGTCCGCGGCGACGTCCCACTCCGCGGCCAGCATGTCGGCGGCCTTGAGGGCGGCGGGCATCGCCACCCCGGACGCCAGCAGTTGCGCCGTGCTGGCGCGTTGCTCGGTGGCGGCCCGATACCGGTAGATGCCGCGCAGCAGCCCCTCGGGGTCGAAATTCTCGGGCTCGGCCGGCTGCACGTACGGCTCGTTGTAGACGGTCAGGTAGAAGTACACGTCCTCCGGGTTGTCCCCGAACATGCGCGCCAGCCCGCTCTCGACGATGTAGGCGATCTCGAAGGCGAAGGCCGGGTCGTAGGCGACGACCGCCGGATTGGTGCTGGCCAGCAGCAGCGAGTGGCCGTCGGCGTGCTGCAGGCCCTCACCGGTCAGGGTCGTGCGGCCCGCGGTGGCGCCGAGCAGGAAGCCGCGCGTCATCTGGTCCGCGGCCGCCCACAGGCCGTCACCGGTGCGCTGGAACCCGAACATCGAATAGAAGATGTAGATCGGGATCATCGGCTCGTTGTGCGTGGCGTAGGAGGTGCCCGCCGCGATGAACGAGCCGACCGAGCCGGCCTCGTTGATGCCCTCGTGCAGGATCTGCCCGACTTCGCTTTCCTTATAGGCCAGCATCAGCTCGGCGTCGACGGCGGTGTACAGCTGGCCGTTGCGGTTGTAGATCTTCAGCGACGGGAACCACGAGTCCATGCCGAAGGTCCGGGCCTCGTCGGGAATGATCGGCACGATTCGTGGGCCGATTTCCTTGTCGCGCAACACCTCCTTGAAGGTGCGGACCGTCGCCATGGTGGTGGCGACCTCTTGGTGTCCCGACCCCTTCTTCAGCGCCGCATAGGTATCGCGGGCCGGCAGCTTGAGCGCCCGCGCCTTGGTCCGGCGTTCGGGCACGAAGCCGCCCAGCGTGCGGCGGCGGTCGAGCATGTACCGGATCTCCGGGGCGTCCGGGCCGGGGTGGTAGTACGGCGGCAGGTACGGGTCCTCCTCGAGCTGGGCGTCGCTGATCGGAATGCGGATGGCGTCGCGGAAGTCCTTGAGGTCTTGCAGCGCAAGCTTTTTCATCTGGTGGGTCGCGTTGCGTCCCTGGAAGTGGGCGCCCAGTGAGTAGCCCTTGATGGTCTTGGCCAGAATCACCGTGGGCTGGCCGTGGTGGTCGACGGCGGCGCGGTAGGCGGCGTAGACCTTGCGGTAGTCGTGGCCGCCGCGCTTGAGGTTCCAGATCTCAGCGTCGGACATGTTGTCCACCAACGCCTTGGTGCGGGGGTCGCGGCCGAAGAAGTGGTCGCGCACGTAGGCCCCGTCGTTGGCCTTGTACGTCTGGTAGTCGCCGTCGGGAGTGGTGTTCATCAGGTTTACCAGCGCGCCGTCGCGGTCGGCGTGCAGCAGGGCGTCCCATTCGCGGCCCCACACCACCTTGATGACGTTCCAGCCGGCGCCGCGGAAGAACGACTCCAGCTCCTGGATGATCTTGCCGTTGCCGCGGACCGGGCCGTCGAGGCGCTGCAGGTTGCAGTTCACCACGAACGTCAGGTTGTCCAGGCCCTCCAGCGCCGCGACGTGCGCCAGGCCGCGGCTCTCCGGCTCGTCCATCTCGCCGTCACCCAGGAAGCACCACACGTGCTGGTCGGAGGTGTCCTTGATGCCGCGGTCGTGCAGGTAGTGGTTGAAGCGCGCCTGGTAGATGGCGTTGAGCGGGCCCAGGCCCATCGACACGGTGGGGAACTCCCAGAAGTCGGGCATCAGCCGCGGGTGCGGGTAGGACGGCAGGCCGCCGGCGGCGTGGCTGTGCTCCTGGCGGAAGCCGTCCAGCCGCTCCGCGGTCAGCCGGCCCTCCAGAAAGGCGCGCGCGTAGATGCCCGGCGACGCGTGGCCCTGGATGAACACCTGGTCGCCGCCGCCGGGGTGCGACTTGCCGCGGAAGAAGTGGTTGAAGCCGACCTCGTACAGCGCCGCCGACGAGGCATAGGTCGAAATGTGGCCGCCCACACCGACTCCGGGGCGCTGCGCGCGGTGCACCATGATCGCCGCGTTCCACCGAATCCACGCCCGGTACCGCCGCTCGACGTCTTCGTCGCCGGGGAACCACGGCTCCAGCTCCGTCGGAATGGTGTTGACGTAATCGGTGGACGTCAGCGACGGCAGGGCGACCCGCTGCTCACCGGCGCGTTCCAGCAGCCGCAGCATCAGGTACCGCGCCCGCGACGGGCCGGAGCGTTCCAGCAGCTCGTCGAACGACTCGAGCCACTCCGACGTCTCTTCCGGGTCGATGTCGGGCAAGTAGGACGCCACGCCCTCGCGGATTACCCGAACGCGGTCCGGTTCGCCGGTGGTGCCGGAGGTGGTGGCCAGATCGTGGCGCGCGAATTCTGTTGTCAACGCCCTACTCCTGTAGTCGGCGGGATTCGTGCCTGCGGGCCTCGCAAGCGGCCCGCCCCACCATCGTGCCGCACCCGCGTATCCGGCGCGTATCCGACGCCTTCCTAGCCGCGAGGAGTTCACCCGTCGCGGTCAACTCGGCGAGTAGCGGGCCCGTTGACCTCGCTCACCCGGTAACGTCAGGACGCGTGGTCATCGGTTGGCGCGGCGTCCGGCGCCCGCGGGCGGGAGGAGTGCCCCGGCGAGGTGCCCTGGCCGTCGGCTGCCTCGCGGTGACGCTGATGGGGATCGTGGGCTGCACCGCCGTCACCGGCGGCACGGCCGCCCCCGACACCAAGCTGGCGCCCGCCTACCGGCAGTCGGTGTCCGCGTCGGTATCCGCTTCGATCGCGACGTCCAGCGTCCACGAGTCCCAGCGGCAGCAGTCGCTGACCACCAAGGCGGTGCGCACGTCGTGCGTGTCGATGCTTTCCACCAGCAAGGAAGCGATCGACAAGGTCAACGAGTACGTGCGGGCGTTCAACGACGGCCGCAACACCGGGCCCACCGAGGGCCCCGCGATCGACGCGCTGAACAACAGCGCCTCCGCGGTCGCGAAAAGCTTCAACGACGCGCTGTCCCAGCAGATCAAGGACGCGTTCAACGCCTACATGGACGCCGCGCACGGCGTCGCCAACGCCATCGGAACCCACGCGGGCATCGCGGAATTCAACAAACGGGTCCACCAGCTCAACGACACCAAGACGAACGCGGTGAAGCTCTGCCTGGCAACCTGATGAGGCGGAAGTGTGGAACGGCTTGCGGCTGTGCGACGATAAACCCCATCGCACAGCGCGCGGATGTTTAAGGAGGCTCCACGGTGGTCGCGGCGGATCACGCCCCGAGCTACGCTCGCAAACTGGGCATCCAACGAGACCACGTTGTCCAGGAGTGGGGTTGGGACGAAGACACCGACGACGAGATCCGCGCTGACGTCGAGGACACGTGCGGTTCGGAGTTGCTCGACGAGGACACCGACGAGGTCGTCGACGTGGTCCTGTTGTGGTGGCGCGACGGTGACGGCGACCTGGTGGACACCCTGATGGACGCGATCAGCGCGCTGGCCGAAGACGGCGTCATCTGGGTGTTGACCCCCAAGACCGGCAAGCCGGGCCACGTGCTGCCGGCCGAGATCGCCGAGGCCGCGCCGACCGCCGGCCTGATGCCCACCTCCTCGGTCAACCTGGGCGACTGGAGCGCCAGCCGGCTGGTGCAGCCGAAATCCCGGGCCGGGAAGCGTTGATGCTGCCGGTCGGCACGACGGCACCCGATTTCACCTTGCGCGACCAGAATCAGCAGCGCGTCACCCTGAGCTCCTTCCGCGACGCCAAGAACGTGCTGCTGGTGTTCTTCCCGCTCGCCTTCACCGGCATCTGCCAGGGGGAGCTGGACGCGGTGCGCGACCACCTGCCCGAGTTCGAGAACGACGACACCGCGACGCTGGCCATCTCGGTGGGGCCGCCGCCCACGCACCGGATCTGGTCGCTGGAGAGCGGGTTCACCTTCCCCGTGCTGTCGGACTTCTGGCCGCATGGGGCGGTCAGCCAGAGCTACGGCGTGTTCAACGACGACGCCGGCTACTCGAACCGGGGCACCTTCGTCGTCGACCGCGCCGGCATCATCCGGTTCGCCGAGTGCAAGCAGCCCGGCGAGTCCCGCGACCGGCGGCTGTGGACCGACGCGCTGGCGGCCTTGCGGGGCTGAAAGTTTTGGGTACTAGGGCGTTGGGCGTGTAGCCTGCCCGGCGGGCATGGGGCGCGTAGCTCAGTGGTAGAGCTCTGGTTTTACACACCAGCGGTCGGCGGTTCGATACCGTCCGCGCCCACCATCCGTCTCCCGGCGCGCCGCCGGGTGGCCGCGCAGCGGGGCAGCCGGCGCGGCCGCGGCGGCCGGGGGCACGATGAACGCGTGAAACCGTTTCGCATCGACGTACCCGACGACGTTCTCGACGACCTGCGCTCGCGGCTCGCGCGCACCCGCTGGCCGGAGGCCGAATGCGTGGACGACTGGAGCCAAGGCATACCGCTGGGCTACACCCGCGAGCTGGCCGGCTATTGGGCCGACGGCTACGACTGGCGTTCCCGGGAAGCAGCCCTCAACCGCTTCGACCAATTCACCACCGAAATCGACGGCCTGGAACTCCATTTCATCCACCAACGGTCGCCGCACGCCGACGCGTTCCCGGTGGTGATCACCCACGGCTGGCCCGGCTCGATCGTCGAGTTCCATAAGGTGATCGAGCCGCTGACCAATCCCACCGCCTTCGGCGGACGCGCTGAGGACGCCTTCCACGTGGTGTGCCCGTCGCTGCCCGGCTACGGCTTCTCCGGCAAGCCGACCAGCACCGGGTGGGGGGTCGGGAAGATCGCCGCGGCGTGGGAGACCTTGATGCTGGGCCTGGGCTACGACCGATACGGCGCCCAGGGCGGCGACTGGGGCGCCGCCGTGACCACCCAGATCGGGCAGAATGGCGGCCACTGCGCGGGCATCCACCTCAACATGCCCATCGGGCGGCCCACCAAGGAGGCGCTGAAAAACCCGAGCCCGGTCGAGCAACGCGCGTTGGCCGCGATGGCCGAGCACCGGGAATGGGGCACCGGCTACTCCAAGCAGCAGTCCACCCGGCCGCAGACCCTGGGCTACGGGCTGGTCGACTCGCCGGTGGGGCAGCTGGCCTGGATCGTCGAGAAGTTTTGGGCCTGGACGGACTGCGACGGTCATCCCGAGAACGCGCTCACCCGCGACGAGATGCTCGACAACGTGATGCTCTACTGGGTCACCGGCAGCGGCGCCTCGTCGGCCCGGCTGTACTGGGAGAGCTTCCGCTCCTGGGGCCAGTTCGACGGGGTCGAATTACCCACCGGCATCGCCGCTTTCCCGCACGAGCTGGTCAAGTCGCCGCGCAGCTGGTGTGAGCCGGTGTACAACATCACCCGCTGGACCGACATGCCGCGTGGCGGCCACTTCGCCGCCTTCGAGCAGCCGGACCTGTTCGTCGAGGACGTCCGGGCCTTCTTCGCCACCGTTCGCTGAGCGGGCTCAGCCGGGCGGCGCGAAGAACTCCAGGGCGATGCCATCGGGATCGCGGAAGCTCAGCCCAGAGCCGTAGGGGGCGTCGACGATGCCCCCGTGCGCCACGCCCACAGCGTTCAACCGCGTGACCCAGTCCTCCAGGTCCGCACGGGCCGCACACCCGAAACCGACGTGGTCCAATCCCACTCGGCGCTCGTCGAAGGGCTCGTCCGGCGCGCGGTCGTCGTGCTGGTGGATGCCGAACACGGTGCCGCCGTCGAGCAGCCACACCAGGTGGTGGAATCCGGCGTCAGTGTGCTCGTCGAGAATGGGGTCGGCGCCGAACAGTGCGCGGTACCAGGGTCCGCTGATCGCGAGGTCGCGGACCGTGACCGCGACGTGGTTGAGCGCTGGAAAGGGCATGTGGCCGACTCTAATCGCGGGGCGATTCGCCGGACCGGCCGCGCGCGAGTACCGGGGATCGGGTCAACGGCGTTAGATCCCGCCGCGAGCGGGCACCCGGCGCCAGATGAGTTATGGAAACGGGGCGACTCCGCCCCCGCCCGACCCCCCCAACCTGCTGCGCGGTAAGTGGGGCCTGGCGCCCTCGGCCAGTCCGGGCACCACCCGCGCGGCCGGGCCGCGGTGGCTGCTGGCGCTCTTGGCGTCGCTGGTGGCCGCCGCGCTGCTGGTCCTCGTCGCCGTCGTGATCTTGGCGGTGCCCTGACCGGCGCGGCCGGTGTGAGACGCTGCCCTGGTGGGGAGGCGGAGCCGGATCGCCGGCGTGCTGATCGGCTACCTGGCCGACCTGGCGTTCGCCGATCCCCGACGCGGCCACCCGGTCGCGGTCTACGGCCGTGCCGCCGCGGCACTCGAGGGTGTCACCTACCGCGACGACCGGGCCGCGGGCGCGGTGCACGTCGGCGTGCTGGTCGGGGCGGTCGGGCTGCTGGGCGTGGCGCTGCAGCACACCGCCGACCGCCGCGGCCGGGCGCCGTCGATCGCGGTCACCGCCGCGGCCACCTGGGTGAGCCTCGGCGGAACGTCGCTCGGCCGAACGGGATTGGCGATGAGCGAGCTGCTGCAGCGCGGCGACATCGCGGGGGCGCGGGCGCTGCTGCCATCGCTGTGCGGACGCGACCCGGCGTCGCTGGACACCGCGGGCCTGGTGCGGGCGTCGCTGGAGTCGATCGCAGAGAACACCTCGGACGCCCAGGTGGCGCCGTTGCTCTGGGCGGCCGCGGGCGGTGCGCCCGGGGCGTTGACCTACCGGGCCGTCAACACCCTCGACTCAATGATCGGCTACCGCTCACCGCGCTACCTGCAATTCGGTTGGGCCGCCGCGCGATTGGACGACGTCGCCAATTACCTGGCGGCCCGGGTGACGGCGGCGCTGGTAATGCTGTGCGCGCCGCTGGTCGGCGGGTCGGCCCGGGGCGCGGTGCGGGCGTGGCGCCGCGACGCCGCGCGGCACCCGAGCCCGAACGCCGGCGTGGTCGAGGCGGCGTTCGCCGGCGCGTTGGGCGTGCGCCTCGGCGGGCCGACGCAGTACCGCCACGAGCTGCAGATCCGGCCGACGTTGGGTGACGGCAGGGAGCCGACCATCGCCGACCTGCGCCGCGCGGTGGCGCTGTCGAAGCTGGTGCAGGCGGGCGCGGCGGCCGGCATCGCCGGCGCCTGGCCGCGGCGGGGTCAGCGCCGGCGGCCGTAGCGGTCGGCGAGTTTGGCCTCGACCGTCGGCGGCGCGGGCGCGGAGGGCGCCGCGTCCGCAGAGGCGGCGGCCGGGGGTTGCTCGGAGGCGGCGGCCCGCTGCCGCTCCTGCCGGCGTACCCGCAGCTCGGAATAGGCGAAGTAACCCAAGCCGATCGGCGCGAGGATGCCGAACGAGATCCACTGGATGCCGTAGGACAGGAACGGCCCGGCGTCCAGGTGCGGCACGTCGACGACGCCGAGGCCGCCGGGTTGGTCGTCGACCAGTTGCAGATACGACCCGGCGAGCGGGACCTTCGTCAGGGTCGCGACCTGCCCGGTGTTGATGGCGTACACCTGCTCGAAACCGTCCCGGGAGAACGGTTCCTTGCCCGGCGGGACGGGCTCGGAGTCGCGGAGGCGGGCCGTGATGGTCACGGTGCCCTGCGGCGGACGGGCGATGAGCGGCGGGTGGGAGCCCGGTTCGGGCCGCACGTAGCCGCGGTCGACCAGGACCGTCGGCCCGCCGTCGACCGCGAACGGCGCCAGCACCTCGAAGGCCTGGTCGCCCCGGATCACCCGCAGGCGGGCCAGCACCTGCACGTCGGGCAGGTAGTGCCCGGTGGCCGTCACCCGCCGCCACTGCGCGTCCGGAGCGCTCGAATCCTGGTGTGGCAGAAGCTGATTCAACGGGACCGGCGCCGTGTTGAGGGAGGTCTCAATCTGGTGGTTCTCCCGCGACGTCCGGTTGTGCTTGCCGAGCTGCCACGGCGCGAGCACGGTGAAGCACAGGTACGCGAAGGCGATGACCACCAGCGCCAGCGCGATCCAGCCCGGCCGCAGCAGGAAGGCCAGGCCCCGGCGCGCCCCCGGCATCAGGGCGATCCGTTCTGCGCCAGCCGCTGGTCGACCCAGTCGTGCAGGCCGGGCAGCGCGGCCTCGATGACGCTGTAGACGCGTTCGAAGTCGTCGACGTCGCCGTAGTACGGGTCGTCGACGTCCGGGGTGTGGGCGCTGCTGCGCGGGTCGAACGACCGCAGCATCCGGACCCGGCCGTCGTCCACGCCCCACTGGCGCAACATGCGGGCGTGATTGCGGTCCAGCGCCACCACCAGGTCGGCGCCCAGATGCTCGTCGTCGACCTGGGCCGCGCGGTGCTCCGTCGAGTAGCCGTGCGCCCTCAGGACGCCCGCGGCGCGGCGGTCGGCGCCCTCGCCGACGTGCCAGTGCCCGGTGCCCGCGCTGCTGACCCGCACCGCGTCGCCCAGCCCGCGCCGGCGCAGCTGGTCGCCGAACATCTTCTCGGCCATCACCGACCGGCAGATGTTGCCGGTGCACACGAAGGTGACGTGCAGGTTCGGCTCAGACACCCAGCGCCCTCCGCAGGTCGTCGATGGTCGCGGCGTGCGTCGCACCCTCGTCGGCACCGTCGGGAAAGTCGGCCCGGCCGTAGCCCCAGCCGACCACCACGGTGTCGATGCCGTGCGCGGCGGCGCCGTGGACGTCGTGGCTGCGGTCACCGACCATCAGGACGCGCTCGGGCAGCGGGCGCAGCTGCGCCAGGGCGTGCGCCAGCACCTCGACCTTGGTTTTGCGCGAACCGTCGGGGCTGGCGCCGGCGATCACCTCGAAATGCCGGTCGAGGCCGAAGTGGGCGAGGATGCGGCGGGCCGTCGGCTCCAGCTTGGACGTGGCGACCGCGAGCCGGACGCCGGCGGCGCGCAGGTCGGTCAGCAGCGCCTCGATCCCGTCGAACACCGTGTTCATCGCCCAGCCGCGGCTGCCGTATTCGGCGCGAAACGCCGCGATGGCCGCCTCGGCGTCGTCGAGACCCAGGGACCGGAATGTGTCGTCCATCGGCGGCCCGACGATCTGCGCGACGATGTCGCCGTCGGGCGCCGGGGCGCCCACGTGGTCGAGCGCGTGCAGGAAGCTGGCCACGATCCCCTCCGCCGAATCGGTCAGCGTGCCGTCGAGGTCGAAGATCACCAGGCCCGCGCCGGGGCGCGCGTCGGTCTCCGGCGGGGTTGCCGCCGGGTTGGCGTGTGTCACCCCACCATTGTCGACCATCGCCGACACGCGTTGATCGGGCGTTCGACGGGGCATCCAACCGGGCAGCGCCGACGGCACCGCCGGGCGCGCGCGGGACCCCGCCCGCCGCCCGGCGACCGACACGCCAGTAAACGCTCCCGGCATTTGCTGCGCGCCGCCGGCGTCCGGCTCGCGGTCGCCACGTCCAAGCTGGAGCCGACGGCCCGCCGCATCCTCGCCCACTT
>NZ_LZJC01000126.1 GCF_001666755.1 Mycobacterium sp. E1214
TCAGCGCCACCGCGGTGGTCGGCGGCGACAAGCCGCCACCCGCCCGCATCGTGCTGCTCTCCGACGGCGGCGAGAACGTGCCGCTGGACCCCAACGCCCCGCAGGGCGCCTTCACCGCGGCCCGCGCCGCGAAGTCCGAGGGCGTGCAGATCTCGACGATCTCGTTCGGCACGCCCTACGGCACCGTCGACTACGAGGGGGCCACCATCCCGGTGCCCGTGGACGACCAGACCCTGCAGAAAATCTGCGAGATCACCGACGGCCAGTCGTTTCACGCCGACAGCCTGGACTCGCTGAAGAACGTCTACACGACCCTGCAGCGCCAGATCGGCTACGAGTCCGTGAAGGGCGACGCCAGCCTGGCCTGGATGCTGCTGGGCACCGTCGCCATGGCCGGTGCCGTGCTGGCCGGGCTGCTGCTCAACCGCCGGCTGCCCGCCTGAGTCTCAGGTGGGCAGGCGCCGGTTGAGGACCAACGCCAACACCGTCGCGATCAGCGCCGCGACGACCCCCAGCCGCAACCAGCCGGCGCTGCCGGGGCCGGGCACCGTGCGGTAGCCGATCTCGTTCTCGATGGCGTTGTAGCTCTTGTTGAGCTCGGCGGCGTTGGTCGCGGTGTAGGCCTGCCCGCCGGAGAGCTTGGCGACGGTCTTCATCTGGTCGGTCGAGACGGGCACGGCGACGCGCTGCCCGTCCATCTCGATTTCGCCGCCCTTGGTGCCGAA
>NZ_LZJC01000127.1 GCF_001666755.1 Mycobacterium sp. E1214
TCCATCCTCATGGGTGAAGACGTCGACGCCCGCCGCAGCTTCATCACCCGCAACGCCAAAGACGTTCGCTTCCTTGATATTTAAACAACGTTCGCATCATGCGGCGAACATCAGATAAGCGAGGATGATCAGCGTCAACGAGACGACCGAGAGGCCGACCAGTACCACCGCGCGTCGTGCGTGTACCCGCTGTGGCAGCGGGCGGGCCGTCAAAGCGCGGCGACGCCGCGCCCCCACGGCGTAGACGGCCAGCGCGAGAACAGCAGCGGCCGCCGCGATCACCCCGCGCTCCCCAAGGCCGCTCGCAACGGCGAAGTTGCGGTCCTTGAGCAGCACCAACACCCCGGACCCGGCGACGGACAGCGAGGTTCGCGTCCAGGCCAAGGCGGTGCGCTCCGGTTGCAGCCC
Organism: Mycobacterium sp. E1214; assembly: GCF_001666755.1. Classification (GTDB taxonomy): domain Bacteria; phylum Actinomycetota; class Actinomycetes; order Mycobacteriales; family Mycobacteriaceae; genus Mycobacterium. The sequence goes on from NZ_LZJC01000127.1 coordinate 409, forward strand.
GCGGTCGGCCGGCGCGGCCTGCGTGGACGTCACCGGCCGGCTCCGGTCCCCGTGAGCGCCAGGGCTACCGTGGCCAGGCCAACGGCCACCAGCGCAACCGCCAGGTACACCGGTGTCGCTGGTCGCGGCAGCGGTTGATCGAGGCGGATCGCCCGGTCGACCTGCCGCCAACGCCGCAGTCCCGCAACCGAAGTCAGCATCGCCGTCGCGCCCACCGCACCGCCGAGCGCGTGCCGCACTCCGGGAATGGCGAATTCCGGCAGGAACTGCACGACACCGACCGCCGCGGCAAGCAACCCCAGCGCGGTCCGCTGCCAAGCCAGGAACGTCCGCTCGTTTGCCAGGGTGAATCGGTAGTCTGGTTCGACATCGGGGACTGCTGACCCCGTCGAGCGGTCCGCGGTGCCCAGTTTCGCTGCAGCGCTTGAGGTTTTCACAATCACCCAGTCTTTCGCGTGCGACGCCGGTGTACCAGAAAATCTGAGGTGGCGTAACTCAGTCTTCATTTGCGCGCTGAGCCGGCTCTCGCCTGGGGCCGCGTCGCCCCGGCGAACTTGAACCGGGGCCCGGTGCCACAGCAGCGTGACCACCCGCGCTGTAGGGGCTGAGATGGCGTAACGGTGGTGCAACGTCCAGTGATCAAGCGGTAATAGAAAGATCCGACGCTGGACAGCGTGTACGACATGACGACATCCGCCCGGCCGGGGCATCGCACGCGGGCCGCTGCGGGGCCGCGCCGGCGGCGCGTTCGAGCGGCGGCCGTCGCCGCGTCAGTCCTGCTGCCCGCACTGCAGGCGCTCAGCGGATGCGGCCTGCTGACCGAGAACGCCACCGTGATCAACGTGGGGTACCAGTCCAAGACCATCAACACGGTCAACGCCGGAACGTTGCTGCGTGACCGCGGCGAGTTCGAAAGCGAGCTGCGCCAGCTCGGGGCGTCGACGGGCCGCAAGTACCGCGTGGTGTGGCAGGACTTCTCCTCCGGTGCACCGCTGACAGCGCAGATGATCGCGACCCACGTCGACATCGGGTCAATGGGCGACTACCCGTTGCTGACCAACGGATCCAAGACCAAGCGGTACGACGACGCCCGAACCAGCTGGATCGCGACCACCGGCTACAGTCTGCGCGGTTCGCTGAACCAGGTCGTGGTTCCCAACGGTTCCGCGGCCCGCACCCTGGCGGACCTGACCGGCAAACGGGTGTCGACCAGCCTTGGCTCGGCCGGTGACGGCATGATCTCAACCGCGTTGCAGCGCAACGGTATCGACTCCCGTTCCGTGCACACCGTCAACCAAGATCCGTCGATCGGGGCGTCGGCCGTCGACGGCGGGCAGGTCGACGCGCTGGCGCAGTTCGTGCCGTGGCCGCAATTGGTGATCTTCCGCAACCAGGGCCGGCTGCTCTATGACGGCGGCGACAACAACGTGCCGACGTTTCACGGCGTCGTCGTCCGTAAACAGTTCGCCGACGCCAACCGCGACGTGACGGCCGCGTTCCTGCGGGCGATGCGGACGACCACCCGCTACATCGTCACGCATCCGCTGGCGGCCGCCCTGCGGGTGAGTCAGTTGACCGGCATCGAACCCGAAGTCGTCTACCTCTACAACGGCCCCAACGGCCTGGTGTCATTCGATATGACGCTGAAAGGCCAGTTCGTGAAGGCCGCCGACGCGATCAAGAGATTCCTGGTCGGCCGGGGATCGGTGAGCAAGGACTTCGACGTCGCGTCATTCGTTGACGACGGCTACCTGCGAGGGGTGTTCGGCGGCGACTACGACCGCTTGCGCGCCGACGTGACCAACCCGAGCGCGTTGAGCGGATACGACGACCTGTGCGGCTTGCCCGTCGGCGACCCGGCGCAGGCCTCGGAGTTATGGGCCCGGGGGGCCGACACCACCACAGTGGCCGCGACACCAACCTGCCTGCTGCGCCGCGCGGCCGCCACCGCCGCGGTGCGGGCCGCGTACGTCCCGGACACCCTGACCGGCACCCGGCTGTTCGCCAACCACGCTGTGTGGCTCGACGACCCGGGCGCAGCGCCCACTCAGCGCTACAAACCCTTCGCGACGGCCGCCGGCGCCGACGCCTACCGGGCGAGTCATCCGGCAGCCGCACCACTCGCCTTCCCCGCAGCCGTCGCACAGTCGCGGTCGCCGCAGTAGCCGCCAACTGAAGTCAGAAAGTAAGGAGTCCTCGTGACAAGCACATTGAGCCGCCTGGAAGCGGCCGCCGCGCCGCCCGCGCCGGCGGTCAAGGCGCCGACACTCAGGCCGCACCGACGCATCGCCTCCCGCGTTCCGACGGCAATCCAGCGCCGCATCGCGGCCCTGGTGTTGCCGCTGATCCCGATCGTCGCGTTCGTCGCGCTGTGGCAGCTGCTCACCGCTCACAACGTCGTCGCCTGGCTGCGGTTCAACCGGATGCCCGCGCCCATGCGCGTCGTCGAAAGCCTCGGTGCGCGGATCAGCTCCGGCGGCTACTACGACGACCTGCTGGCCAGCCTGCAGCGGATCCTGCTCGGGTTCGGGCTCGCCGCCGCGGTCGGTATCGCCCTGGGCATCCTGGTCGGGCGCTCCGCGATGGCACGAATGACGTTGCGTCCCTTCATCGAAATTGTGCGGCCCATCCCCGCGATCGCCCTGGTGCCGCTGACCATCCTGCTGTTCCCCTCCAGCGAACAAGGCATCGTGTTCATCACCTTCTTCGCCGCGTTCTTCCCGGTGGTCGTCAGCACCATCCACGCGACGGAGTCGCTGCCCAAAGTGTGGGAAGAAGCCGCCAAAACGATGGGCGCAAGCCGTGTTTCGCTCCTGCTGCACGTGATCCTCCCCGGCGCGCTGCCCGGCATCTTCACGGGCCTGTCCGTCGCCATGGGCGTGGCCTGGATCTGTGTGGTCAGCGCGGAGATGATTTCCGGGCAGTTCGGCATCGGCTACTACACCTGGCAGTCCTACGGCCTGCTCGATTACCCTGCAGTGGTCGTCGGCATGATCTCGATCGGCGCGCTGGGGCTGATGACGGCGTGGGCGGTGGAGCGGGTCGGCCGCCGCGTCAACCATTGGTTGCCGAGGGCGAGCCGATGAGCGCCGGCGCCGTTCACCTCGACGGGTTGAAGTTGGGGTTCAACGGAGTCGTCGCCGCCGACATCACCCTGGACATCGATCCTGGCGAGGTGGTCGTCTTCCTGGGCCCGTCGGGGTGCGGCAAGTCGACGATCCTGCGAGCGCTGGCCGGGCTGCTCACCCCGCTGAGTGGGCACGCCACGGTCGACGGCGCACCGGTGGCGGGCAATGCGGCCCAGTGCGCCATGGTGTTTCAGGAGGATGCGCTGTTCCCGTGGCGCACGGCACTGAAGAACGTGATGTACCCGATGCGGCTGCGGGGCGTCCGCGGCAAGGATTTGAAGGCCGCTGCGCAAGACCGGCTCGCGCAGGTGGGCCTGGCGTCCTACGGCGGTCATCTGCCCAGCCACCTGTCCGGCGGCATGCGTCAGCGGGTCCAGTTGGCGCGCACCCTCGCGTGCGAGCCGAAGGTGATGCTGATGGACGAACCCTTCGGCGCGCTGGATGCCCAGACCCGACTGGAGATGCAGCGGCTGCTGATGACGGTGTGGGAGCAACAGAAGATGACCATCCTGTTCGTCACCCACGACGTCGACGAGGCGCTGCTGCTCGCCGACCGGATCGTGTTGTTGAGCCACCGGCCCGCGACCGTCGCCGACGTCATCACCATCGACGAACCTCGCGCTCCGCAAGCCCCGTTCACCGACGCCTATCAGCGCCGCCGCCGCGACATCCTCGCGTTCCTCGGGCACGATTCGGCCGCGACCGCATAGGACCGCGCTCACCGACGGTGGCCGGTGCGCAGATGCTCCGACCGCCGTCCACTTCACCGGAAGGTCAGCAAGTGATGACTGAGACCGAACTGCGGGTAACCGGAGAGCTCACCGCCATCCCGGGCGTACGCCATTGGCCGTACCTCGCCTCCGGACGCGAACAACTGGGCGCTTCGCCCGACGATCGGCCGCGGCTGGTCGGGACCACGCGGACAGCGTCCCCCACCCACCACGCGGACGTGGCGCAAGCCCGGTTGTTCGCCGACCTGTTGCGCGCGGAGCACGCCGAACTCGGTGCCGCCGCGGGCCTCGGGCCGCACCTGCGTCCGCAGCCGTGCACCTCTGAGCAACTCCGGCAGTTGCAGGCGCGCATGAAAGAGATCCGCCGACTTCTCCTTGCACTCGAAAAGCGCTTCCGCTGTTGATGATTGCCCTACCCTTCACGGCGTCCGGCATCGGAGCACCGTCAGAACGGAGCAAAGCACGATGAGGCCCCACACTGCTGTCGCACGTCGGAGCGCGCTCACCAGGAGCGACTCGGCCCTCGGCGCGCTGCGCAGCCTGCCCCGGTTGCGCACGGAAGTACTTGCGGGACTTGTCGTGGCGCTCGCGCTGATCCCTGAGGCCATCGCCTTCTCGGTCATCGCCGGTGTCGATCCCCGAGTCGGCCTGTTCTCTTCGGTGACCATGGCGCTCACCACGGCTGTTGCAGGGGGCCGACCGGCGATGATCTCGGCGGCGACCGCCGCCGTGGCCCTCGTCGTCGCGCCGGTCGGTCGCGAACACGGCATCGATTATCTGGTGGCGACGATCATCATGGCCGGCGTCTTCCAGGTGCTGCTCGGCTTGGCCGGCGTCGCTAGACTTATGCGGTTCATTCCGCGCAGCGTGATGATCGGGTTCGTCAACGCCCTGGCCATTCTGGTGTTCCTCTCCCAGCTGCGGCACTTGGTGGGTGTCCCGTGGCCGGTGTACCCGCTCGCCGCAGTCGGGATCGCGATCATGGTGCTGCTGCCGAAACTGACCACAGCGGTCCCGCCGCCCTTGGTGGCGGTGCTGGTCCTGACGGCGGCGGTCGTGGCGTTCGGCTGGCACGTGCCCGACGTGGCATCCCAAGGCCAACTGCCGCATTCGCTGCCGACACCGGCGATTCCGCATGTCCCGCTGACGTGGGCCGCGCTGCGGCTTATCGCTCCGTACGCCGTCGGCGCGGCGTTGGTCGGGCTGCTGGAGTCGTTGATGACCGCCAAGCTCGTCGACGATCTCACCGAAACGCCGTCGAACAAGACCCGGGAAGCGTGCGGCCAGGGCGTGGCCAACATCGTCACCGGAATCTTCGGCGGCATGGGCGGCTGCGCCGTCGTCGGCCAGACCATGATGAACGTCAAGATCGCCGGCGGACGCACGCGGCTGTCGACTGCGTGCACCGGCGCATTCCTGTTGCTTCTCATCATGTCTCTCGGCGACCTGGTCGGTCGGATACCGATGGCCGCGCTGGCCGCCGTGATGATCGTGGTCTCCGCCGCCACCTTCGACTGGCACAGCGTGGCGCCACGCACACTGAAAGTGTTGCCGCGCAGCGAAACGGTCGTCATGGTCGTCACCGTGGTGGCCACCGTACTCACGGGCAACCTGGCCGTCGGGGTGACCTTGGGCGTGCTCACCGCCATGGTCGCCTTCGCGCGCCGGGTCGCGCACCTGACCATCGTCGAAGCCGACCACCCGTCGCACGCTCGCGGCACCCGCGTCTACCGCGTCCGGGGCGAACTGTTCTTCGCCTCCAGCAACGACCTCGTCCATCAATTCGACTACGCCAACGACCCCGACGACATCCTGATCGACATGTCCGGCACCGACGTCTGGGACGCTTCGGCGGTCGCCACCCTCGACGCCATCCGAAACAAGTACCGTGCCCGCGGCAAGACCGTGCGGATGAGCGGCCTGGACGGGGCCAGCCTCGAGCGGCTCAACCGCCTCTCCGGCCGGCTGGGTGTCTGACCGGGCGCCGACCGGCTCGTCGACGGCATCGCCGTAACGCGCAGCCCCGAGGCGGTCCGTCGGGCACAATGAGCTCGACATCAGCCGCAGCGCGTGGCCCACGCCGGCCCGACGAGGGATTGCCGAGACATGCCCCGGATCTTCCTGAGCCACTCCAGCAAGGACAACGCGCAGGCGGCCGCGTTGCGGCAGTGGCTGATCGACCAACGCCCGGAATTGGTCGACGAGATCTTCCTCGACATCGCCGAGGACACCGGCCTGGCCCCGGGTCACCGGTGGAAAGACGCGCTGCGCCAAGCGAATCAACGCTGCGAGGCGGTGATCTGCCTGGTGTCCCATTCGTGGGGCAGCTCGCCGGAGTGCAAGACCGAATACCGCACCGCGGAGAACCTGGGCAAGCAGATCCTCGTCGCCCGGCTCGAAGACACCGGCGATTCCGACATCACCGCCGAGTGGCAGCGCTGCGACCTGTTCGCGCCCGGGCCCACGACCGAGATCACCGCGGCCGGGGCGCAGGTGTCGTTCAACGCGGCAGCGCTCGACCAGCTGAAGAAGGCGATCGAGGGCACCGGTATTGGGCCGGAGAACTTCGTGTGGCCGCCGCGCAGCGACCCGGATCGCGAGCCCTACCGCGGCTGGGAACCGTTCGAGGACATCGACGCCGGCGTCTTCTTCGGGCGCGACGCCGCGATCATGCGGGGCACCGACGAGCTGCGCAAGATGCGGTACTCGGGTGTGAAGTCGCTATTCGTCATCTTGGGCCCCTCGGGCAGCGGCAAATCCTCGTTTCTGCGGGCGGGGCTGATTCCGCGGCTGCAGCGCAACGACCGCAACTTCCTGGTGCTCGGGACGGTGCGCCCGGGACGCGGCGCCGTCACCGGGGATCGCGGGCTGGCCGCGGCGATCCACGCCGCGCGCCGCGGGCTGCGGCTGCCCGGCGCGCCGCCGTTCGGTGAGATCAAGAGGATCTGCCGAGACGGGGACGCCGACCGCGTGTGCGAGCTGCTCCTGGAGGTGCGCGACGCCGCCGCCGCGCGGCTCGCCGACACCGGCTCCGGCACCGCCAAGGGGCAGGCGCCAACGCTGGTGCTGCCCCTGGACCAGGCGGAGGAATTGTTCTCGGCCGACGCCGTTTCCGCGCAGGCCGCGCAGGAGGCGCATCGCTTCCTCGAGCTGGTGGCGGCCGTCATCGCGCGCGTCAACGCCGGCGACGTCCGGCTGATCGTCGCGGCCACCATCCGCACCGACCGTTACGAGGCGATGCAGAACCATCCCGCCCTCGACGGGATCGGCACCGAGCTGTTCAACGAGCTGAAAACCATGCCGCACCACCAGTTTCCGGCCGTCATCAAGGGCCCGGCCGCCCGCGCCTCCGAGGCCGGCGACCGGCTGGCGATCGCCGACGACCTCGTCGACCGCCTGATCGCCGACGCGGGCCGGGGCGCCGACACCCTGCCGCTGCTGGCGCTCACCCTGCGCGAGCTCTACACCGATTACGGCACCGCCGAGGAGATCACCTGCGCCGACTACGAGTCCATGGGCGGCATGCCCAACGTGGTGAACAACCAGATCGAGGAGATCCTGTCGGCCGCACCGCAGGACCGCGAGAGCGCGCTGGCACTGCTGCGTTCGGCGTTCATTCCCTGGCTGGCCTCCATCAACCCCGATAACGACGCCGCGCTGCGCCGGGTCGCGCTGCATTCGGAGCTGCCCGACGAAAGCCGCCCGCTCATCGACGCTTTCGTGGAGAAGCGGCTGCTCGTCCGCGACCGCCGCGGCACGGAGGTGGTGCTGGAGGTCGCCCTGGAAAGCCTGCTGCGCCAATGGGATCAGCTAGCGCAATGGCTCCGCGAGGAACGCCAAAGTCTGGTCACCGCCGCCGAAGTGGAGCGCTCGGCCGCCGCCTGGGCCCGGCATGGCCGCGACGAGTCCTGGCTGCTGGAAGGGTCGCGGCTGACCTCCGCGGAAACGGTTGCGACGCAACCTGGATTCGCCGAGCGACTCGCGGTGGCCGCCGACTACCTGACCGCTTCCCGCAAGCGAGAAGACGACAGACTCGACGCCGAGCGGCGCCGCCACTACGACGCTGTCGCGCGCCGACTTGTGGTCGAAGCGAAAGCGATGATGGCGCACACCATTCCGGGCGGGGACGCCGGCGCCTTCCAGCAACTGCTCGCCGCCCGCGCCATCGCGTCGGTGCCCGACGACGCGGCGATCGCGGACGCGCTGGCGCTGCGCGCCCGCACACTCAAGATCATGGACGCGGGCCAACCCCTGCTGGGCGTGGCGTTCAGCCCCGACGGGCGGCGGCTGGCCGCCGCCGGTGAGGACAAGACGATCCGGCTCTGGGATGCGATCACCGGCCAGCCGGTCGGCCGACCCTTCGCCGGTCACACCGTGCGGGTGCACTGCGTGGCGTTCAGCCCCGACGGCCGTCAGTTGGCCAGCGGTGCCGGCGACCAGACCGTCCGGCTGTGGGACGCTGCCACCGGCGAGCCGATCGGCGCGCCCCTGAGCGGGCACACCGGCGTCGTGTACGGGGTCGCGTTCAGCCCGGACGGGCGGCGCCTCGCCAGCGCCGGGGACGACCGGACGGTGCGGTTGTGGGACGCGGCCACCGGCGAGCCGATCGGCGCGCCCCTGACCGGGCACACCGGCGTCGTCTACGCGGTCGCGTTCAGTCCCGACGGGCGGCTGGCCAGCGCCAGCGGCGACACGACCGTCCGGTTGTGGGACGCGGCCACCGGCCGGCCCGCGGGCGAACCGCTGACCGGGCACTCCGACACGGTGTGGGCGGTGGAGTTCAGCCGGGACGGCCGACGCCTGGCCAGCGGCAGCCGCGATCAGACGGTGCGCCTGTGGGATCCGGACAGCGGCGCCCCGCTGGCAGCACCGCTCGTCGGGCACACCGGCGTCGTGTGTGACGTGGCGTTCGACCCTGTCGGCGCGCGGCTGGCCAGCTCCAGCTACGACGGCACCGTGCGCATCTGGGACGGGGCCGAGAGCCAATGCCTGGTCGGGCACACCGACTCCGTGCACGGCGTGACGTTCAGCCCCGACGGGCGGCGCGTCGCCAGCGCCAGCCAGGACAAGACCGCGCGGCTGTGGGACGCCGCCGATTCCGAGCCGTCCGGGACGGGTGATCACGAAACCCTCTGCGGCAAGCTGACTTCCAATATCAGCCGGGAGCAGTGGCGGGTGTGGGTGGCGCCGGACATCGACTACATTCCGGCGTGCCCCGACCTGCCGATCCCGGGGGACGAGCCGGGGGCGGGCTGAGCTTCGGCCGTGCGCACTTCAGTACCTGACTGCGAGTGCAAAAAGCCGGCGCCGGCGAGTTCGGCGACGGCGGTATGGTCCAGCGGCAAGGACGAGCCGACTCGATGGATTCTTGAGGTCAGCTGTGAGAGCTGCGGTGTACAACCCGGCTGGCTTCCGCGTTAACACGGCGATCGGGCCGCCCCCTGGAGAGCGAGGGACGCTCCTCACTTAAGTCGGACGCGACGTAAGGCCATCCGGTTCCACTCCGTCGCAGGAGTTTATCGAACACTGTTCACGAGCTGACGGTCTGGTTTAGGCCGTCAGGGTGTGAGGACGGTCGGAAACGGGCTGCGGTCGTTTGGCAGGTTGGCGGGAAAGCAGGGTGAGACTCCCCCGAGGGTGGGGGGATATTCGGGCCGAGATGTCGCTTCGATGCTCAGGCTGTAGCCATCGGGGGCGTATCCGAAGCGGTTCGGTTTGTAGAAGCCCTCGCGCTCATAGACATGCCAGCCCCAGCTTTTCCAGGTTTCGCCGATCATTGACACGATGCTGGTGAGGTCAATGCCGGGAGGGGGCTTGAGGTCGCCGGTCGTCGAGAATTCCAGAGGTGGTGTGCCGCTCACTTCGTCTTTGCAGGGGACGGTGTTAGTGCCGCCGCTGAAGCGGGAGGTGTCGAGGGTGGTGCCAGGTGGAAGGCTTTGGAGCGTCCGTCTGAGGTAGCCGATGACTATGTCTTGGGCTTGCTGTTGGGTTTTGGGGATGTCGGGTTGCAATTTCCATCCTGGTGGCGGCGGGGGTGTGGATTGCATGGGTGGTCCTCCAAGGACGGTGGCACCTGTTGGTGTGGGCGGTCCGAGTGGGTCGTTGTGGCTGCATGCGCCGACGAGCACGGCGAGTAAAAGGGCGCTGAGGATCCGCGTTGAGGTTCGGCGGCAACGGTTTTGCATAGGCCTCACCCTCCCCCGTCGTTGGGGATGACTTGGGGTGGTGTCACGCCGGCAATCACGGCGCCCATGTTGCGTAGTGCTGGGTTGTCGTAGTCCCAGTAGCTGCTGTGGGCGGCGATGCTGGGAGTTAGACCGAGGTCGTCGCTGCTCGAGCCGGGCGCCGCCCACAGTCGGGTGGCGCCGAAGTCACTGGCTGTCGGGTCGTGCCCAAGGGTCTTGTCGGTGACCAGGCCGATGATGTCGTTGCGTGCCCTGATGGCGTAGACGTGCGCGCCGGGGTCGAGGCTCATATCGCCGGCGTGGTGAACGAGCATCCCTGGGCTGCCAACTGCGATGACGTTGTTTACGTCGAGGTGATGGCCGCCGCCGGCCGCCGCGCCGACCTGGGTGGAGCCGTAGCTGTGCCCGATTACGGTGTCGGTCGACGGAGCGCCGACGTGGGAGGCGCGCAGTCCGCTTTCAAAGTCGTCGAGGCCTTGGGCGCCGGCGTGGGCGGGACCGGGAGAAGCGGCTTCGAAGACATTCATAGGTCGGTCATATCCCATCCAGGTGGTGACTGCGACGTCGCCTGGCTTGAGGGTGGGGTCGGCGCGCAGCGCGGCACCATACATGGCCAATGATTTGCCGTCGGCCCCTTCGAATGTGGTGAGGTCTTGGCCGGTACCGGGGACCAGGATGGCGTTGCGTGTGGCGTAGTCGGGATTTCCGATGGCTACCGCCGCGTGGCCTTTGTCGTCAATGAGGCCGAGGTAGCGCTTTTGTCCGTCCGTGCGGTCGAGGGTCTTCTGCACCGTCTGGTAGCCCTGCAGGCTGTGTCTGGCTGCGAGCAGTTGAGGCTGTAGGGCGTTCAGTTCGTCGGTGGTGGCCTTGCTGTGGTCACCCATGTACAGCTTGTTCAGCAGGTCGTTGACGCGGTTCTGCATGCGGTCGACGTCGGCCTGGGTGTGCTGCTCCAGATCGTTGAGCTCCAACCGGTTGTAGTGGTCTTTGCCCAGGTGATCCGGGGGATCCCACGGCATGCCCGGATGGTTGCCGATGAACGGATTCTGGTGGAATTCTGCATCTTTCTGTTCCGGTGTGAGCGCATCCCACGTCTGAGCGAATTGTTTCGGGTCGTCGGGCAGCGGCGGCGCCGTCTCCTTCGGCCCGTCCACTGCCGCGATGTTCGTCGGGTCGTAGCCGTCGGCTTTCAGGGTGGTCAATGCTTTCTGCAGAGTGTCGGAGTAGCCGTCCCGCGTTGCTTGCAAGTGGTGCAACGCACCTCGAGTCTCGTTCCCGGCGGCGGTTTTAAGGGCCCTGATGATCGTGCGCACCTCGTTCTGGGTTGCCTCGTCGGGGTGGTCCCGGGCATCCCGCATCGCCAGATCGATGTAGTGATCGAGCCTCTCCAACTCGCTCTCTAGGCTGGCGATCTCCTTGGCGCCTTCCTGCTGAGCGGTCGCCAACGACGCTGCGATGGTTTCCAGGTCGGCGCCGATCTTCGGCAATTGCTCCGATAGCGCTCCAAGGGATTTGGTTAACCGTTGCACTTCGGCGGCATCGTTGATGGGGTGATCACCGTTTTGGTGATTCCACGCCGCGTCGAAGCGTTTGCGCGCCTGGTCGAACGTAGCGTCGGCCTCCGCGGTTTTCCGGCCGGCGCCGTGGAACGCGTTCGCCAGACTCGAAATTTGAGAAGGGCTCCCGGCCTGCAGGCTCCGATTGACCTCCCAAGGATCACCGCCGGCCGCGGCGATCAGATCGCCGACGCTCAACCATTTCAGCTGCACCGCACCTGCTGCGGCGAGCCCGCTCTAACGTGCATCACCGCCCCCTCAATCAAAGCGTCCGAACAGTACTTCCGCCAAGGGACGGTCAAGTCACCAACAACTGAACACGATCAGCTGGTAATCAGTGACTCGGCCGACCCGGTCCTCGAGTCAGCAACGTGCAGTTTTGAGGCAAAGTCACTATTTCGAATCTACTCTCGGTCGGCTTCCAGATCCGAATGATGTGATTCTTGTCGGTATCACCGATGAGCATTCCATTGACAGTCGGATCGCGGGGGGCGGCGCATGCTGATCGTCTTCTTGATTGCGCGTAAACACTGCTGGCTTCTGCGACTCAGGTCGAACCAAAGTGAAAAAATTAGTCCGACAATCAATCAAAAACCGTAGAACCCGTAGTGCTCACCATGGGGCGGTACCGGTCGGTAGCGGTCGGTATCCGTCGGGGACTGGCAGCGGGTTTCTCCCGTCGTACACGCCCGGACTATGGATGTGCGGGAAGCCGTCCTTGCCGTCGCCGCCGAGCGCAATACCTGTGCCGGGAATCGTCACATCGAGGTCGTCTTGCTGGCCGGAGTTGATGCCCTCCATGACGGGTTTGGTGGCCGGCCCGTCGATATGCGGTCCATTGCCGCCCCACTGGTCCAACGGCGCGCCGCCCGGACCGAAATGCGCATCTTGCGCCCAAATTCCAGCCGGATCATATCCATCTTTGGCGAGGGTGGCTTGACCGCGGGGGAATCGACGAGACACTTGCAAAGTCCCCTCTCACTTGAGATTTCAGCAAGCGGAGAACTGTCATGCAGCAGTGGCTAATAACACCGGGATAACACCGGCGCTGCTTCGCGGGCTAGATACCGTACGTTACCTGCGACATCAAAAGTGGTCCCGGCTGGGATCGAACCAGCGACCTTCCGCGTGTGAAGCGGACGCTCTCCCACTGAGCCACGGGACCGGCGCGCCAGAGGCGAACGACGTCGAAGACTAGCACGAGCCAGTCCCCGACAATACCTGCCCGACACCGGGACCGGCGCGCGCGATAGCCTTGCAGCCGCAACGCACCCAGAGATTTGTAAGTGCCCGCTCGGGTGGACTATCGTCGTCCTTCGCACCGGGCGACGATCTCGCCCGTTGCGCGCGGATGTAGCGCAGTTGGTAGCGCATCACCTTGCCAAGGTGAGGGTCGCGGGTTCGAATCCCGTCATCCGCTCGAAGGTGCAAGAGGTAAGTGGCATCAATCCCACGGTGGAGTGGCCGAGTGGTGAGGCAACGGCCTGCAAAGCCGTGCACACGGGTTCGATTCCCGTCTCCACCTCCAGCTTTTGATCCCCCGGCGCGATTAGCTCAGCGGGAGAGCGCTTCCCTGACACGGAAGAGGTCACTGGTTCAATCCCAGTATCGCGCACCACAGTTTTCCCAGGCCACCCATGGTCGGACAGCAAATCGACACCCGAAAGACGTGAATCGCTGCGGTCCAGGTTTCCGGCGCACTCCCCCGAAGGTGCGACACTGGAGTGGGTAAACGGCAAACGCGCCGGCAGTCCTGGCGCCACGCCCGGTCAGCCTGCGGACGCGGTTCTCGAAAGGTCATGAGATGAAAGCACTCGGGGTTGCGGTGGCAGCCGCCTTGGCTTTCGCACCGTTCTCGGCGGCGATCACCGCGCCCGACGCAGTTCAGGCGGCGCCGTGCGCCGGCGCCGGGTCGACGCCGGGAGCCTGCCAGAGCTGCCTGTACATGGTGGCGCAGTACCACATTCACACGCAGAACATGTGTTACGAGGCGCCCGCGCCGCGCCCGGTCCAGGCGCCGCCGAGCACCGTGCAGGTGCCAGAGCTGCCGCCGCTGCCGCCCGTGCCGGTCGAGCACACCCCGCTGGTGGTGCCGCCCGGCCCGCCGAGCCCGCCGCCGACCCCGACGATCAACCCGCAGGCCCCCGGCTCGCCCAGCGTCACCCCGCTGGTCGCGCCCCCGAAGGGCATGGACGCGCCGTCCCAGGCGGTCGCCGCAGCCAAGTCCGCCCCGGCCAAGCGGATCAACCCTGCCAACCCCCCGCAACCCCCGATGCAGGTCGACGACTTCAACCACCAGGTGCAGAACGTGGTCAACAACCACGGCGCCAACGTGGACATGGTCAAGGTCGGCAATCAGGACCTGGTCCGGCCCCGGCACTGGGACTACGTCGACTACGACGACTTCCACCGCCCGGCGCTGTACAACCCGCTCACCCAGGCCATGACGTTCCGCTACTCCTACGGCGGCGGCTATCACGAGGCGTTCGTCCCGGCGGGCGGGCGGATCGTCCTCGACGTCGCCAGCGTGGGCCCCTTCCCCTTCACCGCGGTCGGTGACAGCTACCTCGCCTCGGGCAGCTTCTACGGTGCGACGCCACCGCCGGGGGGCTGGGACAACCCCCCACCACCGGACTACAGCCCGCCGGCCCGCCCGCAAATCTACGAGGACGTCTCGGTCTACATCCCCGCCGCCAACGACACCGTCGAGGTCGGCCAGGTGCAGGTGATCAACCACGACGCCGGCCAGCCCGCGGGCAACCAGGACACGTTCTTGCTGGACGACTCCACCCTGGCGTGGGGGCAGATCAACGACTCGAGCAGCAACGCCCAGATCAAGGTCACCAAGACCCAGCCCATGCCGGGCTTCGGGCCCACCGACAACGGCAGCTTCCTGGTGGCGCTGGCCGGGCATCAAGACTCGGGCCCGGCCGCGCAGCCGTGGTGGCCCATGCTGCTGCGCTTCGGGATCTTCGCCGCCGTGGTGGGTCTGATCTTCTGGACCATGAACCGTCGGAAACGAAGCACCGAGCCGACCGAAACCCCGTAGCAGGGCCACACAGCGGTCCGGGAAGAAATCGCGGTCTGTCGGCGTCTGAATAGAGGATCGGGCCGGCCCCGATCCCTCCCCCCGACTCGCGCGGCCGGCCCGATTCTCTCTTTTCCGACGTCTGTCGGCGTCAGGCGGCTCGTGGACCGCGCCAACGACCGTGCGCTGTGGCGCTCGGCCCGACGCGACGGCGCGGCAGGGCGGTCACCGGCGCCAAGGCGGCGTCGCCGCGACGCGCACGGCGCTCGACGTCGCGGTGAATCCACCAGATCGCGGCCAAGGCGGCGATGGCCGACGCGAGCACCACCAGGAGCACCGCGTCACCGAAGGCCAGCAAGACGACGATTCCGGCGAGGACCCACAGCGCCTCGGCGATCGGGTAGGGGGATCCGGCTCCGCGTGGCGCGGCACTGAACTGCGGCATGTCGACCTCACTCACGGTCAGGGCCACCGGCGAATTCGGTAACCACCCGGCAGAACAGTTGGACGCCGGAAATGCTGCCCGGGTTCAGGGCGACGGTGATGGGTTTCACTACGGGCGCGACGCGGGCGCACGGTTACCCCGAGGAGGACTTCTCCGGGTGCTCGGCCTGGGCCTCGTCTTCGGCGAAAAGCAGGTGGTTGTCGTGCGCGGCCTGCCAGTGTTCGTCGGCCTTGCGCTGCAGTTCCTGGGGGCTGCCGTCGTTGCCCCGCAGCACGGCCAGCTGGTAGCTGTTGGCCGCCTGCTCGTGCACGCGGGCCAGCTCCTCGTGCCGTTGCGCCGCGGCGTGATGGGCATCGATAGCGCGCTTCTCCGCCTCCTCGGCCCGCTGTCGCGCCAGCGCGACGGACTCCTTCGACGGCCGCTGACCGGCGGCCAGCTCGGCGCGACGCCGACGAAGTTCCTCCACGCGCCGCCCCACCTTGGCGGTGCGCGCCGAGGACGTCGACGGTTCCGCGGCGGGTTGCTCAGCCATCACTGCCTCCTGTCGCGCGGTTGCACTGGCAGCTCTCAGCGTAGCGGGCAGCGGACCGCCGACAGGGCCATTGCCGCAGCGTGCAGGGCAAACCGTGGCGCTTGAGCGCCGAGCGAAGCGCCCGCCTCCGTCGCGCAGCAGCGACGCCTCAGCAGTGCGCCGCCCAGCACTGTTGCCTCGGGCAGTAGGTCGAGTGCGCAAGGCTGACCATCGATCCCACCTCCCCGAACGTCACCTTCCGCGGGTCCAGTGTGTCGTGGATACTCTGCGCGATCTGGTCATACGTCCAACCCCAGCCGATGTCGTCGCAGATGAGCCGGCCCATACCCGTCAGGGCCTCGTCATGGTCGGGCGGCCAGGAGAAACCCGCGGCGCGCAGCTGTGCGAGGTACATGTCGTCGGCGGCGTCGGCAGTCGCCACCGCGGCGCTGCCCGACAAGGCGGCGCCGATCATCACAAGGGGCACAACTGTGGTCCGCCAGCGAATAAGCATCCGAAGCGCTTCCTCTCTTATCGGCATTGAGATTACGCCAGTCAACGGACTCAACACGGCGCGATTTTGGCAGAATAGAGAAAACGGGGAAAAAGCAGCTGATCTCCAGTTGAATAACGGGATTTCAGGTCATTTGCATAGATCGCTGACGGGCGCCGTCCGCCGCGGGCAAACGAGCCGCAGGGCCGCCAAGAGCGACGGCGTGCCGCCAAAATTCAGCAAATAGCAACTGCACCAATGACTTCCATCGACCGGGTACAGTCGCAACCATGAACCTGGTGGAGTGGCTGAGGACCCCTCGCTATTTACGCACCCGCTTGATGATGGAGACCCGGCCCATGAACCGCCTGGAACTCGAAATCGTGTTCCTCGAAGTCGCGGGTGGCGACGCGTTGGTGCGGCTCCCCGTAGCGATGATGGTGCTGCCGAAGAACCCCCGCAAATACCTGCCCGGCACCAAACAGGGCGAGTGACGCGGGACCCGCGGGCCACGGTCCCGCGGGCTATGGAACGGTCGAGGGTCTCAGCCGGCGCTCAGCCGGTGGCCTTGCTCGTGTATTGCGGGCAGTACGACTGCGTGGCAGCCCCCACGAAGAAACCGGAATTGCTGTCGCTCAGGTTGAGCGCGCCCTTGACGTCAGCCAACGTCTGGATCAGGCTGGCGCCGCCCTGCCAGTCCTGACACACCCCGTGCCCGGCGTTGACCACCGTCTGGTTCGACAGGTTGTTGAAGGTGATGCCTTGCTGCCCCAGCACCTGCAGGAACACATCGTCCACCGCGTCGGCGCCCGCGGCCGGGGCCACCGCCACAGCGATGCCGCCGAGCACGGCCGCCACCGAACCGCTAATCCGCGCCATTGTGGTCATTGTTTCTCCTCAGTACGAAACACCCTATTTTTTCCGATGGAGTTGTAGATACTTCTCGAGGCCTCAGTTAATGCGTCGGCTACCAGCCACCCTTGCATACCGGGCGGCGCTGCGCGCGGCGATTGGCAAAGACGACGGGGCGTCCCGTCGCGGCCCCGTGACGGCCGGGACCGCGCGGCCGGGCGTCACCGCGGGAAGCGCCGCCTCATGGGGCGGGCGGCGTCCGGCAAAGGCTTATGAACAGCACAAATGTCACCGTCGCCGGGACGGGTACAGACGCCGAAGACGGGACCGACGGCCGCCACATGAGGCGGATGGTGGCCGCGCCGTCGGCCGGGTCGGCCGGCGCGGCACGCAAACGTCTACTGCTTCGGGGAAACGGTGGTACCGGCACGCCGGCCAGCGCACGCCAGCAATCGGTGATTCGACATTGTCGGTGTGCCGGCGAATGGCGATGTTTCGCCCTTGACGGCGTTCTCGGCAGCCGGTCGGGATGGGGCGATTACAGTTTCACAGTTGATGGCACGCCCCGGGGATCTGATTCCGCCCGCCGCCCGCGCGACGATCAAGAACGCCGCGGCCGCGCTGTTGTGCGCAGCCGGGGTCCCGGCACTGAGCCGGTGGCGGCATCGGGATCGGCTCGCCATCGTGATGTTTCACGGCGTCGAGGACGAACCGCTATCCCCCGCGTGCTGGCATGTGCTCGACTCGCCCCAATTGCGGCGTCGACTCGAATACCTCGCCAAGCACTTCGCGGTGCTACCGCTCGAGGAGGCCCTCGAGCGGCTCGAGGCTCAGACGTTGCCGCCGCGCGCGGTGGCGCTCACGTTCGACGACGGCACCCGCAACCTCGCCACGCACGCGGCGCCGGTGTTGCGGGAGCTGAACCTGCCGGCGGCGGTGTTCTTGGCGACGGGCCCGATGGGCACCGACCGAACCTTGTGGCCGGACCGGCTGTGGCTGGCGATCTCGCGCACCGCCGTCACCGAAATCGACTTGCGCGCACTGGGTTTGGGCCGCCGCACGCTCGACGGCAATGCGTCGCGGGCCGGGTCCTACGTGGCCGCGGTGGAACGGCTCAAGGAGCTCCCCGACGACCGGCGCGGCGCGGTGCTGAACGACATGCTTGCCGCGCTGGGGTTCCGCGACGGTGACGACGCCGGTCCGTTTGCGATGCTGTCGTGGGCGCAGGCCCGCGACATGGCCGCCGACGGCCTGATCACCCTGCATCCGCACTCCGTCACCCACCCGATCCTCGCTCGCTGCGGCGACGCCAAAGTGCGGCGCGAGATCACCGAATCGTGCGCGACGCTCGAACGCGAAACAGGCCGTCCGCCAGCCGTATTCGCCTATCCGAACGGCAGGGCGCAGGACTTCGACGGCCGCGCCGAGGCGGTACTGCGCGACCTGGGGGTGCGCTGGGCGCTGTCGACCGAAGCCGGGTTCGCCGACCGGCGCAGCGACCCGATGGCCCTGCCCCGGTTCGCGGTCGGCAGCAACTCGTCGATGTCGGCCTTCCGGCTCACGGTCTCGGGAGGGCTGCCGCGACGGGCCGCGACCAAGCGTCCCGCGTGACGACTCGGCGGTGGCCGGCCCGCCTTCAGTTGCCGGTGGCGCCTTCGGGCTTGGGTCCGCGGTCCTCGCCGGTGATGTAC
This sequence comes from Mycobacterium sp. E1214, assembly GCF_001666755.1. Classification (GTDB taxonomy): domain Bacteria; phylum Actinomycetota; class Actinomycetes; order Mycobacteriales; family Mycobacteriaceae; genus Mycobacterium. The sequence goes on from NZ_LZJC01000127.1 coordinate 19,029, forward strand.
TTCGGGCAGTAGTGGGCCGCCGACAGATAGGTGAACTTCGCGGCGCTGGCCCCCTGGAAGGCCGGATTCTGGTTGCGCAGGTCGGTCACGATCTTGGCGTCCGACTGCCCGTCGTCGAGCAGGTCGCACACGGCCTTGCCGATTGTGATGGCGTTGCCGGGGTCCTGGTACGTGATGCCCGCGTCGCGCAGGTCCTTGAGGAAGTCCTGATCGTTGTCGATGTCCGCGTGCGCCGGCACCGCCAGCGCGATCGACCCGATGGCGGCCGTCAAACCCAGTAGCAGTCGCATAACGCAGTGATTGTCGCAAACCCGTCGCGGATCGGCACCCCGGAGCGGCACAGCGCGCGGGGGCAACAGCGCGCGGGGGCAACAGCGCGCGCCGCGCCCCGGCGTCGGCGCCACCGACCGCGAAGAATGGTTGACGCCATTCTCTCGGGACAACAAAGAATGGGCGCCCGCGACAATTAACGCGAAACCCACCCCGCATTCAGTCGCGGAATTATAAGAGCGAAATATTGCAGCCGTGTTTCGCGTAACCCGCCGCAGCGCACAGTTATGTTAACGGGCGCCTCACCCGTGTGCCGGTTACGACGAGCTGCCGGCCGTCTTCGCCCCCGGGCCGGACGTCATGACGTAAGGGCAATACGTGCTGGCGGCGATCGCGGCGAACTTCGCGGCCTTGTCGTCACTCAGACCGTCGTTCTTGGCCTGAAGGCCGCTGACGACGTCGGACGTCCCCGAGCCGCCCTGGTAGGTGGTGCACACCCATTTGCCGGCGGCAACCACCGTGGACGGGTCGTAGGTGATGCCGGCCGCGTCGAGCGACGCTTGGAATTTGCTGTCCATGTCGTCGTCGGCGTACGCGGGAACAGCCATGCCAATTGCGGCGAAAGCGCTGGCGACAATAAGCAGAAGTTTCATGTTTTACAGAGTGGCAGAACGAGAAAGGATTTGCATCTTATCGGCGCTAATTTTACGTCAGAACCGTCGATGGTCGGTCGGCGCCGGGCCCCCTGACCGGCCCCCTCGGCGGCCGGGCCGGCCGCCCGGGGGTTCAGCCGACCCCTCCCCCCGGCATCACCGCGTGTGCGATCATGCGATGGTCCCAGCACAGGCGCTCGGAGAGGCGACGACATGACGAAGACGCACCGCGGGCGGCACGTCCTGTCCGCCGCCCTCGTCGCCGCCGCCGTCGGCGTCGCACCCCTGTCCGCGCCCCGCGCCCTCGCCGGCGACGCGCCGATCGGCCACATCGGCGACACGCTGCGGGTCGACACCGGCACCTTCGTCGCCGACGTCACCGTCACCGGCGTCGCCCCCTGCGACCCCCCGCCCGGATTCGGCTACACCCGCGAAGGCACCTACAAGGGCTTCCCCGGCAGCTCGGTCGAACGCGCGGACGTGGCCATCCACGCCGTGCGGGTGCCCAATCCGTTCATCATGGCGACCATCTTCAACTTCGACGGGGTGACCCCGTACGCCGACGCCTACAAGCCCCGGACCTCCGATGCGCCCGACGCGCTCGACAACGTCTTGGTCAACGCGCCCAACGGGGCGGTCGTGCGCGGCGAGGTGTACTGGGACGCCTATCGCGACCCGGTGTCCACGGTCGTGCTGCTGGACAAGAAGACCGGTTACCACCTCGCGCAATGGAATCTGTGACCCTGCGCCTGGCCACCGCAGACCACGCCGACACCCATCAACTGGCCGAGCTTGCCGCACAGACCTTTTCGCTGGCGTGCCCGCCGTCGATCACCCCCGAGGACATCGCGTCCTTCGTCGCGACGCACCTGTCGGCCGAGCGCTTCGCGCACTACCTGGCCGACCCGGACCGCGCCGTCATCACCGCGACGCGCCATGACCGAATGCTGGGCTACGCCATGATGGTTCGCGGCGCGGCCGACGGCACCGCCGAGCTGTCGAAGATCTACGTGCTGTCCGAGCAGCACGGCCGCGGGGTCGCGACGGCGCTGCTGGAGCGGGCGTTCGACGTCGCCAGGCGGTGGGGCGTGACCGCCGTCTGGCTGGGCGTCAACCGGGAAAACGAACGGGCACAACGGTTTTACACCAAGAGCGGGTTCACCGTCACCGGCACGCGCACGTTTCGGGTGGGCGGGCGCCTGGAAAACGACTTCGTCATGACTCGGCGGCTGCGTTGAGCGCCAAGAGGCGAGACATCGCCCTCAGGTACTTCTTGCGGTAGCCGCCGGCGAGCATCTCTTCGCTGAAGACGCTGTCCAGCCGCTCCCCCGACGCCGCCACCGGGATGCCGGCGTCGTAGAGCCGGTCGGTCAAGGCCACCAGCCGCAGCGCGACGTTCTGGTCGTCGATCCGGTGCACGCCGGTGAGAAACACCGCCGTCACACCCTCGATCAGCGACAGGTACCGCGACGGGTGCATGGTGGCCAGGTGCGCGCACAGCGCGTCGAAGTCGTCGAGCGTCGCCCCGGCCACCCGCGCGGCGCGCTCGGCCACCTCATCATCCGACGGCGGCTGCGGCGCCGGCGGCAGATCGCGGTGCCGATAGTCCGGCCCCTCGATCCGCACGGTGGTGAAAATGCTTGCCAGCGTGTTGATTTCACGAAGAAAATCCTGAGCCGCGAAGCGGCCCTCGCCCAGCTGCTCGGGCAGGGTGTTGGACGTCGCGGCCACCGAGACGCCCCGCTGCACCAACGACGACAACAGCCGGGCGATCAGCGTGGTGTTGCCCGGGTCGTCGAGCTCGAATTCGTCGATGCACACCGCGGTGTAGCCGGCGAGCAACTCGATGCACTCGACGAACCCGAACACGCCGGCCAGTTGGGTCAACTCGCCGAAGGTGGCGAACGCCTTCGGGGTCGGGGGCGCGGGCCCGTCGCCGGGCAGCGCGTAGTACGCCGACGCCAGCAGGTGCGTCTTGCCGACGCCGAACCCGCCGTCGAGGTAGATCCCCACGCCGGGCGTGACCTCGCGGCGGCCGAACAGTCTGCGGCGCCCGGCGCGGCGCTCGACGGCTTGCCTGCAGAAGTCCTGGCAGGCCAGCACCGCGGCGGCCTGGGTCGGCTCGGCCGGATCCGGGTGATAGGTCGCGAAGCTCACGTCGGCGAAGGTGGGTGGCGGGCGCAGCTGGGCGATGAGACGCTCCGGGGAGACGGTGGGATGCCGGTCCACGAGGCGGGCCACCCGGCCCCGAGCGTCCTTCGCGGTGGACCCGTGCATGCGAGAACTGTATCGGCGTGCTGCAATCGAACCCATGCCCGAGTCCGACGCCGCCGGGACCCTGACCGTGCTGCAATCGGCGCGCGAGGTGACCAACGGCGACCTCGCCGGGCTCTACGGCTACCCCGACGGTGCCGACACCTGGCTGCGGGCCAACTTCATCGCCAGCGTGGACGGCGGCGCCACGGCCGACGGCAAGAGCGGCGCGCTCGGCGGTCCCGGCGACCGGTCCCTGTTCCACCTGCTGCGCGAGCTCGCCGACGTCATCGTGGTCGGCGCCGGCACCGTGCGCGCCGAGGGGTACAAGGGCGCCCACCTCGGGGTGGCCGCGCGCCAGCAGCGGCAGGCCCGCGGCCAGGCCGAGATACCGCCGCTGGCCGTTGTCACCGGGTCGGGGCGGCTGGACCGCGACCTGGGCGTCTTCACCCAGACCGAGGTGCGCCCGCTGGTAATGACCAGCCGGGCGGCGGTGGACGCCGCCCGCCGCCACCTCACCGATCTCGGTGAGGTCGTCGACTGTTCCGCGACCGACCCCCACGCCGTCGACCCGGCCGCGCTGCTCGCCGCGCTGCGCGACCGCGGCTTGCGCCGCGTCCTCACCGAGGGCGGCCCGACGCTGCTGGGCGCGTTCGTCGACGCCGAGCTGCTCGACGAGCTGTGCCTGACGGTCGCGCCGTTCGTGGTGGGCGGCTCCGCGCCGCGCATCGCCGCGGGCCTCGGGCAGCTGCGCACCGCGATGCGCCGTGCCCACGTCCTGACCGACGAGGCCGGCTACCTATACACCCGCTACGTGCGGGCCTAGCTACTGTGGTCGGCATGAGTCGGCAATCGGCGCGCGTCGCGGTCCTGGTCGCCGTGGCCGCGCTGCTGGCCGGCTGCGTTCCCGGGCTGGCCGCCGACCCGCGGTTCGCCACGAATTCCGGCGCCCGCCCGCAGGGCGCGGCCACCCCGAAACCTGCGCCCAGCGGGCCGCCGCCGATCGCCGCGCCCAAGAACGACCTGGCGTGGCACGACTGCACCTCCAAGGTGTTCGCCGACGCGGCCGTGCCCGCCCCCGGCGGCGTCCAGCTGGACTGCGCCAGCTACGACGCCGACCTGGACCCGGTCAACGGCGGGACCGGCACCGTCAGCGTCGGCGTGGTGCGGGCCCGCTCCAACCAGACCCCGCGCGACGCCGGGCCCCTGGTCTTCACCACCGGATCCGACCTGGCGTCGTCGGTGCAGTTGCCCGTCTGGTTGGCCCGGGGCGGCGCCGACGTGCTGGCCGGGCATCCGATCGTCGCCGTCGACCGGCGCGGCATCGGCATGTCGAACCCGATCGACTGCCGCGACAAGCTGGACCGCCAGGAGATGCGCGACCAGGCCCAGTTCCAAAGCGGTGACGACCCGGTGGCCAACCTCTCCGACATCGCCAACAACGCCACGACGAACTGCACCGACGCCATCGCGCCCGGCGCCACCGCCTACGACGACGCGCACGCCGCCTCCGACATCGAGCGGCTGCGCAATCTATGGGACGTGCCCGCCGTCGCGCTGATCGGCGTCGGCAACGGCGCCCAGGTGGCGCTGGCCTACGCCGCCGCCCGACCCGATAAGGTCGCCCGGCTGATCCTGGACTCCCCGATCGCGCTGGGCGTCAACGCCGAGGCCGCGGCCGAACAGAAGGTCAAGGGCCAACAAGCCGCGCTGGACGCCTTCGCCGGCCAATGCGTGGCGGTGAGCTGCGCGCTGGGCCCCGACCCGAAGGGCGCCGTCGCCGGGTTGCTGGCCGACGCCCGCGCCGGCCGCGCACCCGGCGGCGTGTCCGTCGCCCAGCTCGCCCACGCCATCGCCGTCGCGCTGGGCTTCCCCGTCGGCGGCCGCGTCGATGCCACCACCAACCTGGCCAACGCGCTGGCGGCCGCGCGGTCCGGCGACGGCGGCGCGCTGACCGCCCTGATCAACCGTGCGGACGCGCTGCGGGACTCCGACGGCCAGTTCGTCAACGGCTGCAGCGACGCGGTCAACCGGCCGACTCCGGACCGGGTGCGGGAACTCGTGGTGGCGTGGGGCAAGCTCTACCCGCAGTTCGGCACCGTCGCCGCGCTCGATCTCGTCAAGTGCGTGCACTGGCCCACGGTGTCGCCGCCGCCCGCGCCGAAGACGCTGAAAGTCGACGTCCTGTTGATGGGCGTGCAGTACGACGCGATCGCGGGCAACGAGGGTGTCGCGGCGACCGCGGCGGCGGTCATCAACGCCAACGCGGCCAGCAAGCGGGTGATGTGGCAGGGCATCGGCCACGGCGCCAGCATCTACTCGAACTGCGCGGTTCCGCCGCTGACCGGCTACCTCAGCAGCGGTAAGTTGCCCGGCACCGACACGTACTGCCCGGCCTGACACTGCTTTCCGCGCAGGATCGGCGCCGGTGTACGGTGCGCTGGTGACCGCAGCTGACCCGACCCTGCGTGAGCGGCTGGGGGCCGCCTTCGGTCCGCGCACCAGCGCCCCGAGCGCCGCGACGATCCTGCGCTCCGCGCTGTGGCCGCTGGCTATCCTCTCGGTGCTGCACCGCAGCATCATCCTCACCCTCAACGGCAACATCACCGACGACTTCAAGCCGGTGTACCGCGCGGTGCTCAACTTCCGGCGCGGCTGGGACATCTACAACGAGCACTTCGACTACGTCGACCCGCACTACCTGTATCCGCCCGGTGGCACGCTGCTGATGGCCCCGTTCGGCTTCCTGCCGTTCTCGCCGTCGCGGTACCTGTTCATCCTCATCAACACCGTGGCCATCCTGATCGCCTGGTACCTGCTGCTGCGGATGTTCAAGTTCACGCTGTCCTCGGTGGCCGCGCCGGCCCTGCTACTGGCGATGTTCTGCACGGAAAGCGTGACCAGCACGCTGGTGTTCACCAACATCAACGGGTGCGTGCTGCTCGCCGAGATCCTGTTCCTGCGTTGGCTGTTGGACGGCCGGGTCAGCCGCCAGTGGTGGGCCGGCCTGGCGATCGGGCTGACCCTGACCCTCAAGCCGGTGCTCGGGCCGCTGCTGCTGCTACCCCTGCTGAACCGGCAATGGCGGGCGCTGCTGCCGGCCATCGCGGTCCCCGTCGTGGTCAACGTGGTGGCGTGGCCGTTGGTGAGCGACCCGATGGACTTCGTCACCAAGACCGTGCCCTACTTCCTGGGCACCCGCGACTACTTCAACAGCTCCGTCGAGGGCAACGGCGTGTATTTCGGCCTGCCCACGGCGCTGATCGTGTTCCTGCGGGTCATGTTCACGGTGCTGATGATCGGCGCGATGTGGCTGCTGTACCGCTACTACCGCACGCGCGACCCGCTGTTCTGGTTCACCACCTCGTCGGGGGTGCTGCTGCTGTGGTCGTTCCTGGTGTCGTCGCTGGCGCAGGGCTACTACTCGATGATGCTGTTCCCGTTCCTGATGACGGTGGTGCTGCGCAATTCGCTGATCCGGAATTGGCCGGCGTGGCTGGGGATCTACGGTTTCCTGACGCTCGACGACTGGCTGATCTACAAGTACATGCGCTACGGCCGCGCCCTGCACTACCTGAAGATCACCTACGGCTGGTCGTTGCTGCTGATCGTGGCGTTCACCGTGCTGTACTTCCGCTACCTGGACGCCAAGGCCGAGGGCCGGCTGGACGACGGCATCGACCCGGCGTGGCTGACGGCGGAGCGGGCCGCGGGCCTATCGGGTTAGCGTGGAGGCATGACCTCCTCCAATGTGTCGCGCCCCAAGGTGCAGCTGACTGACGACGAGTGGCGCAAGAAGCTGTCGCCGGAAGAATTCCACGTGCTGCGCCAAGCGGGCACCGAGCGACCCTTCACCGGCGAGTACACCGACACCAAGACCGCGGGCGTGTACGAGTGCCGCGCCTGCGGCGCCGAACTGTTCCGCAGCACCGAGAAATTCGAGTCGCACTGCGGCTGGCCGTCCTTCTTCGACCCGGCCAACTCCGACGCGGTGATCCTGCGCCCCGACCACTCGCTGGGCCGCACGCGCACCGAGGTGCTGTGCGCGAACTGCCACAGCCACCTGGGCCACGTCTTCGAGGGCGAGGGCTACCCGACGCCGACCGACCAGCGGTACTGCATCAACTCCGTGTGCCTGCGCCTGGTGCCGAGCGGCGGCTAGGCAACGCCGCTAGTCCACCCGGGTGGCGTGGACCTCCCAGAACGGGGCGTGCACCCGGCCGTTGACCAGCCACGGTTCCATGGCGCGGAACCGCTTGAGCATGTCCTCGGTGCGGTCGGCCATGTCGGGGTTGCGGGCGGCCATCATCTCGATCTGTTCGGCGCTCATGTTGACCAGATAGGTGGTGGGGCCGAGGTAGGTGATCTCCCAGCCGGCTGGCGGCAGCACCGACCGGAAGTCGTCCTCGGACAGCGACCGCATCATGGTGAAGCCGTTGACGTCGTGCTGCCCGAATTCGAACATGTACAGCCGCGCGCCGGGCCGGGTGGCCCGGTGCAGCGCCTGCGCGTAGGACCGCTGCAGCTCCGGGTCGGTGTTGAAGGTGTGATAGAAGGCGCAGTCCACGACGGTGTCGAACCGGTTCTCCAGCCCGTCGAGCTTGGTGGCGTCGGCCAGCTGGAAGTCGACCGAGACGCCGGCGGCGCGCGCGTTCTCCCGGGCCCGCTCGAGGGCGGTCGCCGAACCGTCGATGCCGGTGGCCGCGTACCCGTTGGCCGCGTAGTAGATCGCGTGGTGCCCCGGACCGGTGCCCGGGTCCAGCACGTCGCCCTTGACGGCGCCGAGAGCGACGAGTCGCTGCACCACCGGCTGCGGGCCGCCGATGTCCCACGGCGTGGCGGCGGGCAGCCCGTGCGACGTCCGGTCGTCGCGGTACATCTCCTCGAAACGGGCGGGGTCGGTGACGTCGGGGTGGCTCATCTGGTTCTCCTAGGCGGTCACGGAAGCGAATTGATCAGCTGCTCGACGGCCACGCGCGGCCCGGTGAAAAACGGTGTCTCCTCGCGGGTGTGCCGACGCGCGTCGGTGGCCCGCAACTCGCGCATCAGGTCGACGATGCGGTGCAGCTCGGGTGCCTCGAACGCCAGGATCCACTCGTAGTCGCCGAGGGCGAACGCCGGCACCGTGTTGGCGCGGACGTCCTTGTACTCCCGGGCGGCCATGCCGTGCTCGGCCAGCATGCGGCGGCGCTCCTCGTCCGGCAGCAGGTACCACTCGTAGGACCGCACGAACGGATACACGCAGATGTAGGCGCCGGGCTCCTCACCGGCCAGGAACGCCGGGATGTGGCTCTTGTTGAACTCGGCCGGCCGGTGCAGCGCCACGCTGCTCCATACCGGCGCGCTCACCCGGCCCAGCGCGGTGCTGCGCCGGAAATCGGCGTACGTCGCCTGCAGCGCCTCGACGCGCTCGGCGTGCGTCCAGATCATGAAATCGGCGTCGGCGCGCAGCCCCGCCACGTCGTAGAGGCCGCGGACCACGACGCCGCGCTCCTCCTGCTGCTTGAAGAAGGTCGCGGCGTCGTCGATGACGGCGTCCCGGTCCTCGCCGAGCTCACCCGGCTCCACCGAGTAGACCGAGAACATCAGGTAGCGGATCGTCGTGTTCAGGGTCTCGTAGTCGAGTTTGGCCATGAAACCTATCGTGCCACTTGCGCGTCCACGTCCCCGACCGCCCTGATCACGCGCTCGGCGGCCCGCCCGGCCGCGCCCACGCACGCGGGCACCCCGATCCCGTCGAGGTAACTGCCGGCCACGGCCAGCGTCGGCGGCAGCCCGGCGCGCAGCTCGGCGACCAGCTCCGCGTGCCCCGGACCGTACTGGGGCATGGCGTCGAACCAGCGCTGCACGCGCACGTCGACGGGCTCGACGGTCAACCCGAACACCGTGCGCAGGTCCTCCCGCCCCCACGCCAACAGGTCGTCGTCGGAGGCGGTGACGGCCAGCCGCTCGCCGAACCGCCCGAACGACAGCCGCAGCAGCTGCGCGTCGCCGCGCATCCCCCACTTGCGTGACGACAGCGTGATGGCTTTGGCCCGCAACGCTTCACCCGTGGCCACCAGCACGCCGGACGACTCCGGGAACGGGGTGTCGGCGGGCACGGCCAGGGCCATCACCACCGACGAGGCGCTGGCGATGCGGCCCGCCGCCTTCGCGGCGCGCGGCGCGACACCGGCGGCCAGGCCCGCCAGCTGCGGGGCCGGCACGGCCAGGACCACCGCGTCGGCCGGCCAGCGCGCGCCGGTGTCGTCGGCCAGCTCCCACCCCTGCCCGGCGGGTTCGAGGCCGGTGACCGCCGAACGGACCAGCCGCGGGCGCGCCCGCGCGACGAGCGCCTCGATGAGCACTCGGTAACCGCCGTCGAGGGCGCCGAACACCGGGCCGCCGGTGGCCGGCGGCAGCGCCCGCGCGACGGCGTCGGTGAGGCTGGAAGCGCCGGCGTCCAGGGCCGCCGCCAGGGTCGGGACGGCCGCGCGCAGCCCGATGGTGGCCGACGACCCCGCGTACACCCCGCTCAGCAGCGGGTCGACCGAGCGCGCGACCACCTGGTCGCCGAACCGGTCGGCGACCAGGTCGGCGACGGTCGGGTCGCTGCCAGGCCGCCAGTGGAGCGCGCGGCCGGGTTCGGCGGCCATCCGCGCGACGGTCGCCTCGTCGACCAGCCCGGCCACCGACTCCGGCGTCGACGGGATGCCCATCAACGTGCCCGCGGGCAACGGGCGCAGCGCGCCCTGGCTGTAGATCCGCGGGCGCACCCCCGTGGCGGTCAACCGCCGATCCGATAAGCCCAATTCGGCCAGCAGCGCCGGCATTTCGGGGCGGCGCAACACGAAGGCCTCGGCGCCGAGGTCCATCGGCACCCCGGCGACCGACGCGGTGCGCAGGATCCCGCCCGGCGTCGCGCCCGGGTCGAACAGCGTCACGCTCGCGTCGTCCCCGGCGGCCATCCGCAACCGGTACGCCGCCGTCAGCCCCGAAATTCCGCCGCCGACAACGCAATAGACGGTCATACGGAGTGGACCAGCGACACCAGGTCGGTCAGCACGCCGGGATCGGTCTCGGGCAGCACGCCGTGGCCCAGGTTGAAGACGTGCCCAGCCGCGCCGGCGTCGACCGCGCGGCGCCCGTCGTCCACGACGGCCCGCGCGGCGCGCTCCACCGCCGGCCAACCCGCCTGCAGGACCACCGGATCGAGGTTGCCCTGCAACGCGGTTCCGGGGCCGACGCGGGCCGCGGCGTCCGCCAGCGAGGTCCGCCAATCGACGCCGACCACCGACGCGCCGACGGTCGACATGGCGCCCAGCAGTTCGGCGGTGCCGACCCCGAAGTGGGTCATCGGCACGCCGTAGTCGGCCAGCGCGGCGAACACCCGGGCGGTGTGCGGCTGCACGTACGCGCGGTAGTCGGGCAGCGCCAGGGTCCCGGCCCACGAGTCGAAGACCTGAATCGCGTCCACCCCGGCGTCGAGCTGCGCCCGCAGGAAGCCGATGGTGATGTCGGCCAGCTTGTCCAGCAGCGCGTGCCAGGTGTCGGTGTCGGCCAGCATCATCGCCTTGGTGCGGGCGTGGTGGCGGCTGGGGCCGCCCTCGATCAGATAGGACGCCAGGGTGAACGGCGCCCCCGCGAACCCGATCAGCGGCACGTCACCCAGCGCGGCCACCAGCAGCGCGACGGCGTCGGCGACCGGCGCAACCCGCTGCCGGTCAAGGGGTTTGAGCCCGTCGACGTCGGCGGCCGTGCGCACCGGGGACGCGATGACCGGCCCGACGCCCGCGACGATGTCGAGGTCGACGCCGGCGCCCAACAACGGCACCACGATGTCGGAGAACAGGATCGCCGCGTCGACGCCGTGCCGGCGCACCGGCTGCAGGGTGATCTCGCAGACCAGCGCGGCGTCGAAACAGGCCGACAGCATGTCGGTCTGGGCGCGCAGCGCCCGGTACTCGGGCAGCGAGCGGCCGGCCTGACGCATGAACCACACCGGGACCCGGCTGGGTTTACGCCCGGTGACGGCGGCCAGATAGGGCGACTCGGGGAGGTCGCGCCGAGTGCGCGAAGGACTATCCATCGGCCTCAATGCTGCCATGACGGCCGGCTGCGTAGTATCGACGACCGCAGCGAGCGTCGACCCCAGGAGCCGGGATGCCAGTCACTCACCCCCCCGTCAACTACGACGAGTTCCCCAGCCTGCGCTTCGAACGCGGCGACAACGGGGTGCTGACGGTGGTGTTGGACGCCCCGGGCCTGAACTCGGTGGGCCCGCAGCTGCACCGCGACCTCGCCGACGTGTGGCCGGCGATCGCGCGCGACCCCGAGGTGCGGGTGGTCCTGGTGCGCGGCGAGGGCAAGGCCTTTTCGTCCGGCGGCAGCTTCGATCTGATCGCCGAGACCATCGGCGACTTCGAGGGCCGGATGCGCATCATGCGGGAGGCCCGCGACCTGGTGCTCAACATGGTCAACTTCGACAAGCCCGTCGTCTCGGCGATCCGCGGCCCCGCCGTCGGCGCCGGCCTGGTGGTGGCGCTGCTCGCGGACATCTCGGTGGCGGGGCGCACCGCCAAGCTGATCGACGGGCACACCAAGCTGGGGGTGGCCGCCGGCGACCACGCCGCGATCTGCTGGCCGCTGCTGGTCGGCATGGCCAAGGCCAAGTACTACCTGTTGACCTGCGACACGCTGCTGGGCGAGGAGGCCGAGCGCATCGGCCTGGTGTCCACCTGCGTCGACGACGACGACGTGTTGGCGACCGCGACGCGCATCGCCGAGGACCTGGCCCGGGGCGCGCAGAACGCGATCCGCTGGACCAAGCACAGCCTCAACCACTGGTATCGGCAATTCGCGCCCGCGTTCGAGACGTCGCTGGGCCTGGAGTTCCTTAGCTTCAGCGGACCCGACGTGCAGGAGGGGTTGGCGGCGCACCGCGAGAAGCGCCCGGCCCGATTCACGGGCGGATCGGCCACCTGAGCAGGCTCGATACGGTCCGGGCGAGGCCTGGTAACGGGTTGGTCGCGACGCGCGCGCGGCGCGGCGCGCCTGATACCGCGTGTCGGCCGATGGGTCTAGCGTCGGACGCTGTGACCCGCCCCGCGTCCCAGCAGAGCGGCCGCGATGAACAGGAGCGGCGCCAAGTGACCTCGACAGAACCGGCCCCCTTCCGCGAGGCGGTAGCGGCGATGAACGCCGTCACCGTGCGGCCGGAGATCGAGCTTGGCCCCATCCGGCCGCCGCAACGCCTCGCCCCGCACAGCTACGCCCTCGGCGCGGAGGTGAAACACCCCGACCGCGAGATCGTCCCGGAACGTTCCGACGGCGACGCGTTCGGGCGGTTGATCCTGCTCTACGACCCCGAGGGCGCCGACGCCTGGGACGGCACCATCCGCATGGTCGCCTACATTCAGGCCGACCTGGACTCCAGCGAGGCGGTCGACCCGCTGCTGCCGGAGGTGGCGTGGAGCTGGCTGGTGGAAGCGCTCGAGTCCCGCATGGAACACGTCACGGCCCTCGGCGGCACCGTCACCGCCACCACGTCGGTGCGCTACGGCGACATCTCTGGCCCGCCGCGTGCTCACCAGCTGGAGCTGCGGGCGTCGTGGACCGCGCTCACCCCGGCCGTCGGCCCGCACGTCGAGGCGTTCTGCGAGGTGCTCGAACACGCCGCCGGGCTGCCGCCGGCGGGCGTCACCGACCTGAGCTCACGGTCACGCGCCTGACATGTGCGACTCGGCAGCCGACGGGGCCGACAGCACCGAAGAAGAGCCCACGCCGCTGCCGCACCCGTCCGACGGCGTCCCCGACCTGTCGGTGTCCGTCGACGAGATCGCGGCCGCGGCGGCGTTCCTGGCCGGCGGTCGGGGCCCGTTCGCGGTGGACGCCGAGCGGGCGTCGGGGTTTCGTTACTCCAACCGCGCGTACCTGATCCAGATCCGGCGCGCCGGAGCCGGCACGGTGCTGATCGACCCGGTCAGCCACGGCTCGGCGCCGCTGGACGCGCTGCGGCCGGTCGCCGAGGTGCTGGCGACCGACGAGTGGATCCTGCACTCCGCCGACCAGGACCTGCCGTGCCTGGCGGAGGTGGGCCTGCGCCCGCCGGCCCTGTACGACACCGAACTCGCCGGGCGGCTGGCCGGGTTCGAGCGGGTCAACCTGGCGACCATGGTCGAGCGGCTGCTGGGCTTCGGGCTGGCCAAGGGCCACGGCGCCGCCGACTGGTCCAAGCGCCCCCTGCCGATCGAGTGGCTCAACTATGCGGCCCTGGACGTGGAACTGCTGATCGAGCTGCGCGCGGCCATCGCGCAGGTGCTGGCCGACCAAGGCAAAACCGATTGGGCCGCACAGGAATTCGAGTACCTGCGGGATGCGGGCACCCGGGAGGCCGCGCCGCGGCGGGATCGGTGGCGCCGCACGTCGGGCATCCACCGGGTGCGCGACCGGCGCGCGTTGGCCGCGGTCCGCGAGCTGTGGACCACCCGCGACCGCATCGCGCAGCGCCGCGACATCGCGCCGCGGCGCATCCTGCCGGACTCCGCGATCGTCGACGCCGCCCTCGCCGACCCGAAGACCATCGACGAGCTGGTCGCCTTGCCGGTGTTCGGCGGCCGCAACCAGCGGCGCAGCGCCGCGACCTGGCTGGGCGCGCTGGAGGCCGCCCGCCGCAACGACGACCCGCCCCCGGACGCGGAGCCCCCAAACGGGCCGCCGCCGCCGGCGCGGTGGAGCAGGCGCAAACCCGAGGCTGCCGCGCGCCTGGAGGCCGCGCGGGCGGCGCTGTCGCAGGTGTCGGAGCTGGTCAACGTGCCGACGGAGAACCTGGTCTCACCGGACCTGGTGCGGCGCCTGTGCTGGGACTGGGCCGCCGCGGACGACGCCCCCGCTGCCGTCGACGAGTTCCTCCGGGCCGGGGAGGCCCGACCTTGGCAGCGGGAGCTGGTGGTCCCGGTGCTCGCGGCGGCGCTGCAGGCGGCGCCCGCCGACTAGTCCAGGCGCTCGCGGATCTCGGGCTCCGCCTCGGAGCTGCCGAGCGCGGCGACCCACCCGGTGATGCGGCGCGCCACGTCCTGATCGGTCAGCCCCAGCTCGGCCAGCAACTCGCCGCGCGAGGCGTGCTCGAAGAACTCCTGCGGCAGGCCGACGTCGCGGCACGGCACGTCGATCTCGGCGCGCCGCAGCGCCGCCGACACCGCCGACCCGACGCCGCCGTTGACGCCGTTGTCCTCCAGCGTCACCAGCAGCTTGTGCCGCGTCGCCAGGTCGAGGATGCCCGGCGACACCGGTAGCACCCAGCGCGGGTCGATCACCGTCACGCCGATGCCCTGGTTGTGCAGCCGCTTGGCCACCGACAGCGCCATCGACGCGAACGCGCCCACGGCCACCAGCAGGACGTCGTGGTTGGACCCGCCCGCCGGCACCGCGAGCACGTCGACGCCTCCCACCCGTTCGACGGCCGGGATGTCCTCGCCGACGTCGCCCTTGGGGAACCGCAGCGCGGTGGGACCGTCGTCGATGTCCAGGGCCTCGCCGAGTTCCTCGCGCAGCCGGGTGGCGTCGCGGGGCGCGGCCACCCGGATGCCGGGCACGATGCCCAGCATCGACAGGTCCCACATGCCGTTGTGGCTGCCGCCGTCGGAGCCGGTGATGCCCGCCCGGTCGAGCACCATGGTGACGGGCAGCTTGTGCAGCGCCACGTCCATCATGATCTGGTCGAAGGCGCGGTTGAGGAACGTCGAATAGATGGCCACGACGGGGTGCATGCCGCCCATCGCCAACCCGGCCGCGGACGTCATCGCGTGCTGCTCGGCGATGCCGACGTCGAACAGGCGGTCGGGGAACTGCTCCCCGAACGGCGCCAGCCCGGTGGGCCCCGGCATCGCCGCGGTGAGCGCGACGACGTCGCGACGCTTGCGGGCGTAACCGATCAGCGACTCGGAGAACGTGGCCGTCCAGCCGGGGCCCGCGATGGCGGTGGCCTGCCCGGTGACCGGGTCGATGACGCCGCAGGAGTGCATCTGCTCGGCCTCGTCGTCCTCGGCGGGGCCGAAGCCCATTCCCTTGCGGGTCACCACGTGCACGATCACGGGGCGGCCGAAGCCGCGGGCGTGCCGCAGCGCGGCCTCCACCGCGCGTTCGTCGTGGCCGTCGACCGGGCCGACGTACTTGAGCCCGAGGTCGGTGAACAGCAGCTGCGGGGACAGCGAGTCCTTGATGCCGGCCTTGACGCTGTGCATGAAGCGGTAGGCGATCTTGCCGAACAGCGGCATGGCCCGGATGGCGTCGCGGCCCCTCTCCAGGGCCTGCTCGTAGACCGGCTGCAGGCGCAGCGTCGCCAGGTGGTCGGCGACGCCGCCGATGGTCGGGGCGTAGCTGCGGCCGTTGTCGTTGACCACGATGATCACCGGGCGGCGCGACGCCGCGATGTTGTTGAGCGCCTCCCAGCACATGCCGCCGGTGAGCGCCCCGTCGCCCACCACCGCGACCACGTGCCGGTTGCGGTGCCCGTTCAGCTCGAACGCCTTGGCCAGCCCGTCGGCATAGGACAGGGCGGCGCTGGCGTGGCTGGACTCCACCCAGTCGTGTTCGCTCTCGGCGCGCGACGGATACCCCGACAGGCCACCCTTTTTCCGCAGGCCCTCGAAGTCCTGCGCCCGCCCGGTCAGCATCTTGTGGACGTAGGCCTGGTGCCCGGTGTCGAAGATGATCGGGTCGTGCGGCGAGTCGAACACCCGGTGCAGCGCCAAGGTCAACTCGACAACGCCGAGGTTGGGCCCCAGGTGTCCCCCCGTGGCAGCCACTTTGTGGATCAGGAACTCGCGGATCTCGCCGGCCAGTTCCCGCAGCTGTTGACCCGACAGGTGCTGCAGATCAGCGGGGCCGCGGATCTGTTCCAGCATCCCGACAGTCTACGCAGCCAGCGCGGCCGGCACCGGGTAGCGGCGGGCACCGGTCGGCTCAGGGGGCGCTGAAAAGCCCGGTCAGCGTGTGATGAAGTTCCGGATCGGCCAGGATGACGACCTCGTCACCGGCCCGCAGTTCGGTGTCGCCGCGCACCGGGACCAGCCCGGTGGCACGCACCACGATGCTCACCCAGATGTCGCCGACGCGGTCGCCGAGCTGCTCGACGGTGCAGCCCTCGGCGGCGGACCCGGCGGCCACGCTGAGCCGATGAGCCCCCTCGGGCTCGTCCGCGAGCCGCACGCCGATCTCCCAGGGCCGGGTCGTCACGGTGCGCATGGGCACCCGCAGCAGCCGCGCGACGCCGGGGACAGCGCCGCCCTGCACCAGCACCGAGAACACCACGACGACCACCACCACGCCGTAGAGCCGTTCGGCGTCACCGACGTGGGCGACCCGCACGAGTTCGCCGAGCAGGATCGGCACCGCGCCCTTCAGCCCGGCGAACAGGATGAAGGCGCGTTCGTTGCGCTCGAGCCGCACGCCCAGCAGACAGGCGCCCACCGCCACCGGGCGAATCAGCGCCGTCAGGGCCACCCCGAGCAGCAGCCCGGTGAGCCAGACGTCCGGGTGGGCGAGCACGGCGAGGTCGACGGTCAGGCCCAGGATGGCGAACGCGACGATCTCGGCCAGGCCTGCCAGGGCGGCGTGGAACCGCTTGATGTCCGGCTTGTAGGGCGCGTGGGCGTCGCCGATCACGATGCCGGCGACGAACACCGCCAGGAATCCCGAGCCGTGCGCCAGGGTGGCGATGCCGTAGAGCATCAGGCTGCAGGCCAGCGTCCGCAGCGGGTAGAGCGCCTCGCTTGGCAGCGCGACGCGGCGCATGAAGACGAGCAGGGCGCGGCCGCCGAGCAGCCCGACGGCCAGGCCGACCGCCATTTGCAGTGCGAATTGCGTTGCGACATCCGCGAATCCGGCGGCGCCGAGGAGGCCGGCGGCGAGCAGGCCGGCCATCAGCGAGATGCCGACCGGATCGTTGGCGCCGGACTCGCCCTCGAGAATGGTGCCGCTGCGACCCCGGATCTCGCGCTTGCCCAGCACGGAGAAGACGACGGCCGGGTCGGTGGGAGCGACCGCGGTGGCGACCAGGACCGCGGGGAACCAGTCGATGCCGCACGCGTAGTGCAGCACCAGGGCCGCGCCGGCCGCGGTCAGCGCGGTACCCGCGACGCCCACCGACAGGATGGGGGCCGCCGCCGCGCGGAACCTCGAGGGCCCGATGTGCATACCGCCGTCGAACAACACCAGCACCAACGCGATGGTGATCACCCGTTCGACGATCCGCTCCGACGGCGGCTGCACGGCCGGTGCCACGTGCGCCGCCACCGCGGCGCCGATCAGGACCAGCAGCGGCACCGGGACCTTCACCCGCTCGGTCAGGCGGTTCGCCAGGACGGCCACCAAACCCAATGCGCTGCAGAACAATACGATGAGCGCGTAGCGCGGGACGTCGTTCATGGTCGCGGCGATCCGACGCGGGTGGTCAGCACGCAGGCCTCCTCGTGGCACGACAACGACTTCGCCGACCAGACTTCCCGGCACACCGCGATGGAGTCTAGCCGCCAGACGCCCGCTAGGAGCGGCTCAGCAGCGCGACGCATTCGGTGTGGTGGGTCAGCGGGAACGCGTCGAACACCTTGATCCGCTCGACGACATAGCCCTGGCCCAGGTAGCACCCGATGTCGCGCGCGAAAGACGCTGCCTCGCAACCGATGTGCACCACCCTCCGGACTCCCGCCGCGGCCAGCGCGTCGATGACCTCGCGCCTGGCGCCCGCGCGCGGCGGGTCGAGCACCGCGACGTCGGCGGCGGCGCGCTGCGCCGCGAGCGCGCGCCGCACCGAATCGGTGACCACCTGCACCTGCGGCAGGTCGGCCAGCGCGGCGCGCGCCGCCCGGGTCGACGCGCGCGAGGTGTCGACGGTGAGCACCCGGCCCGACTCCCCCACCGCGTCGCCGAGCGCCGCGGCGAAAACGCCTGCGCCGCCGTACAAGTCCCAGGCGCTCATGCCCGCGCTCGGCTGCGCCCAGTCCGCGACGAGGGCGCTGTAGGCCGCCGCCGCGTCGCGGTGCGCCTGCCAGAAGGCCGTCACCGGGATCCGCCAGGTGCGGCCGGCCACCCGCTGCACGGCCTCGTAACTGCCCTCGGCCACCGTGGTGGACGTCCGCTTGCCCTGCCGCGTCGTGCGCACGATGTGCCGCGCGCCGTCGTCGTCGAGCGCCACGTGCAGCTGCGCCGACGGCGGCCAGTCGGCCTCGGCGATCCCGTCGAGCATGCCGTCGGGCACCTGCGCGCAGCGCAGGTCGGTCACCAGTTCGTCGCTGTGGTAGCGGTGGAAGCCCGGCCGCCCGTCGGAGCCCACCTCGAGCCGCACCCGGGTGCGCCAGCCGGAGGGCGCGCTGTCCGCCAGCGGCTCGGCCTCGCCGCGCCACCGGTATCCGCCAAGGTGTTCCAGCTGATTGGCCACCACCTCGGCCTTCAGCGCGCGGGCCGCCTCGGGCGCCACGAACGCCAGGTCACAGCACCCGGCGCCGCTCACGCCCGCGATGGGGCACAACGACGCGGTGCGGCCGGCCGCCGGCTCGAGCACCTCGATCGCCTCGGCGTGCCAATAGGATCCGCGCTGTGCGGTGACCCGGGCCCGGACCCGCTCACCCGGCAGCGCGTAGCGGACGAAGACCACCCGGCCCTCGTGATGGGCCACGCAGCTGCCACCGTTGGCCGGGGCGCCGGCGACCAGGGTCAGCGACTGCGGCGGCGCGCCGGACGATTCGCGGATCAATCGAAGATCCCCCGACGGGCATCACCGGGCGCCATGTGCGGTTGCAGCGTCTTACGCCGCTCCGACGAACTCAATTGCCACGGAACCGAAGTCACCATGACGCCGGGCATGAACAGCAGCCGCCCCTTGAGCCGCAGCGCGCTCTGATTGTGCAGCACCTGCTCCCACCAGTGGCCCACCACGTACTCCGGGATGAACACCGTGACCACGGTGCGCGGTGACTCCTCCCGCGCCCGCTTGACGTAATCGAGGACGGGGCGGGTGATTTCGCGATACGGCGAGGCGATGACCTTGAGCGGCACGCTGATGTCGCTCTCCTCCCACTTATGCACCAGCTCGCGGGTCTCGGCGTCGTCGACGCTCACCGTCACGGCCTCCAGCACGTCGGGGCGGGTGGCCCGGGCGTAGGCCAGCGCGCGCAGCGTCGGCAGGTGCAGCTTCGACACCAGGACCACGGCGTGGTTGCGGCTGGGCAACACCACGTCGTCCTGGTCGGCGGCCTGCTCCTGAAGCTCCCGGTTCACCGTCTTGTAGTGCCGGTGAATCATTTTCATGATCACGAACAACAGGCTCATCGCGAACAGCGCGATCCACGCACCGGCGAGGAACTTGGTGACCAGCACGACCAGCAGGACGGCGCCGGTCGACAGCAACCCGACCGTGTTGACCACGCGGGAGCGCATCATCTTGCGACGCGCCCGCGGGTTGGTCTCGTTGCGCAACAGGCGGGTCCAGTGCCGGACCATCCCGATCTGGCTCAGCGTGAACGAAATGAACACCCCGACGATGTAGAGCTGGATCAACGCGGTGACCTCGGCCCGGAAGGCGATGATCGCCAGCAGCGCGGCGGCCGAGAGGAACAGGATCCCGTTGGAGAACGCCAGCCGGTCGCCGCGGGTGTGCAGCTGGCGCGGCAGGTAACTGTGCTGCGCCAGCACCGAACCCAGCACCGGGAAGCCGTTGAACGCGGTGTTGGCCGCCAGCACCAGGATGAGCGCGGTCACGGTCGCGATCAGCAGGAAGCCGAGGTGGAAGCTGCCGAAAACCGTCTGCGCCAGCTGCGTCACCAGGGTCTTCTGGTAGTACCCGGGCGGCGCGCCGGACAGCTGCGTGGCCGGGTCCTCGACCAGCTGCACCCCGATCTGCTGAGCCAGCACGATGATGCCCATCAGCAGGGCCACCGCGATGCCGCCCAGCATCAGCAGCGTGGTAGCCGCGTTGCGCGACTTGGGTTTTTCGAACGCGGGGACCCCGTTGCTGATCGCCTCGACACCCGTCAGCGCCGCGCAGCCCGAGGAGAACGACCGGGCCACCAGGAACGCCAGCGCCAGGCCGACCACCTGGCCGTGCGCGGCGTGCATCTGAAATCCGGCGGACTCCGCGCGCAGCGGGTTGTTGAGCACGAAGATCCGGATCAGCCCCCAGCCGATCATGATGAACACCCCACCGATGAAGGCGTAGGTGGGCACCGCGAAGGCGACCCCGGACTCCCGGATCCCGCGCAGGTTCAAGCCCATCACCAGCAAGATGGCGACCACGCAGAAGGCCACCTTGTGCTCGGCCACCAGCGGGATCGCCGAGCCGATGTTCGACATCGCCGAGGCCGTCGAAACGGCCACGGTCAGAACGTAATCCACCATCAACGCGCTAGCCACCACGAGGCCGGCGGTGTCGCCGAGGTTGGTGGTGACCACCTCGAAGTCGCCACCCCCGGACGGGTAGGCGTGCACGTTCTGCCGGTAGCTGGCCACCACGACCATCATCACCGCGGCCACCGCCAGCCCGATCCACGGCGTCAGCGCATAAGCGGTGACCCCGGCGACCGAGAGCATGAGGAAGACCTCCTCGGGCGCGTAGGCGACCGAAGACAGCGCGTCGGAGGCGAACACCGGCAAGGCGATCCGCTTGGGTAGCAGCGTGTGCGCCAGGCGGTCGCTGCGAAACGGCCGACCGATGAGCAACCGACGAGCCGCGGTTGAAAGTTTGGACACGAGAGCCAAGAGTAAGCCCACCGGCCTATCGCGGTAGGTTTCATAGGAGAATGTTCGCCGACCGCAACGGTTGCCCGACGTGGTTTGCCGGTGGGGGCGCGCGACGCAGCCGAGAGGACCTCAAGTGCGCGTAGTGGTGATGGGCTGTGGCCGCGTGGGCTCCTCGGTCGCCGACGGGCTGTCGCGAATCGGCCACGACGTCGCGGTGATCGACCGCGACAGCACCGCCTTCAACCGGCTCAGCCCGGAGTTCGCCGGCGAGCGGGTGCTGGGCCAGGGGTTCGATCGCGACGTTTTGCTGCGGGCCGGCATCGAGGAGGCCGATGCGTTCGCCGCGGTGTCATCCGGCGATAACTCCAACATCATCTCGGCGCGGCTGGCCCGAGAGACGTTCGGCGTCAAACGGGTCGTCGCCCGCATCTACGACGCCAAGCGCGCCGAGGTCTACGAACGCCTGGGGATCCCGACCATCGCGACGGTGCCGTGGACCACCGACCGGCTGCTCAACGCCCTGCTGCGGGAGAGCGAGACCGCCAAGTGGCGCGACCCGACCGGGACCGTCGCCGTCGCCGAGGTGGTGTTGCACGAGGACTGGATCGGCCAGCGGGTCACCGACCTCGAGCAGGCGACCGGCGCCCGGGTGGCGTTCCTGGTCCGGTTCGGTTCGGGCGTGCTGCCGGAACCGAAGACGGTCATCCAGGCCGGCGATCAGGTGTACGTCGCCGCCATCTCCGGGCGCGCCGCCGAGGCCGTGGCCATCGCGGCGCTGCCGCCCAGCGAAGACGCGCAGTGAAACCGAGCCCCGGGGTCCTGGGGGGACCACCCGCTTGCGGGGGAAAGTGGCGGACATGAAAGTAGCTGTCGCCGGCGCCGGCGCGGTCGGCCGCTCGGTCACCCGCGAACTGCTCGGCAACGGGCACGACGTGACCCTGATCGAGCGCAACCCGGACCACGTCGACGTCGACGCCATCCCGGCGGCGCACTGGCGCCTCGGCGACGCCTGCGAGCTGAGCCTGCTGGAGTCGGTGCACCTGCACGAGTTCGACGTGGTGGTCGCCGCGACGGGCGACGACAAGGCCAACGTCGTGCTGAGCCTGCTGGCCAAGACCGAGTTCGCGGTGCCGCGGGTGGTGGCCCGGGTCAACGATCCGCGCAACGAGTGGCTGTTCACCGACGCCTGGGGCGTGGATGTCGCCGTGTCGACGCCGCGCATGCTGGCCTCGCTCATCGAGGAGGCGGTGGCCGTGGGGGATCTGGTGCGCCTGATGGAGTTTCGCAAGGGGCAGGCCAACCTCGTCGAGATCACGCTGCCCGACGACACCCCGTGGGGCGGCAAGCCGGTGCGCAAGCTGCAGCTGCCCCGCGACACCTCGCTGGTGACGATCCTGCGCGGCCCGCGGGTGATCGTCCCCGAGGGGGACGAGCCGCTGGAAGGCGGCGACGAGCTGCTGTTCGTCGCCGTCGCCGACGCGGAAGAGGCCCTGCAGAAGCTCCTGCTGCCGGGCGATCAAACCCCGGACTAATCGCTAATCGCGCACGGCGTCCGGCCGCGCCGCGGCGTCGTCGGTGGCGGCCGCCGCGAGGGCGCGCTGCGCCGCCTTGATCGCCGCGTAGGTCACCAGCGCCGCCAGCGCGGTGAGCGGCCAGCCCATCCCGATCCGCGCCGTCGCCAGCCAGCCGGTCTTGTCGGCGTCGTAGAGCAGCCGCTGGACCACGAAGCGGGCGGCGAACACCAGCACCCACCCGATCGTGGCGATGTCGAAGGCGTGCACGGCGCGCGGAACGGCGCGCCAGGCGGCGTCGCGACCGGTGGACCAGGCCCACCCGAAGCCCACCAGCGGCCGCCGGATCGCCACCGACGCCGCGAACACCACCGCCCACAGCAGCGACGTCCAGATCCCCAGCAGGAAGTAGCCCTTCGACTGCCCCACCACGTAGGCGATCGCCGCACAGATCGCGACGCCGAAGAACCCGGAGACGGCCGGCTGCACGGAATCGCGTCGCAGCAGCCGCCACAGCAGGACCAGCGCGGCCACCCCCAGCGCGGACAGGACGGCGGTCGATAGGCCCGACACACTCGACGCGCCGACGAAGACGACCACGGGCAGCGACGAATAAACGATGCCGCTCAGCCCGCCCAGCTGAGCCAGCAGGCGTTCGGGATTCATCCGGTCGGCGCTCACCCCCTCGGGCGGCTCCGATTCTCCTGACGACGAAGGTGCCCCCGCATCACCGCGGGTGGTCACCGCTGAATTTCGTAGTGGGGGTTGTAAATCGCCTTGGTGCCGTTCTCCAGCTTGCCCAGCCGGCCGCGGACCCGCAGCGTGCGCCCCGAGTCGATGCCGGGGATGCGGCGCTGACCCAGCCACACCAGGGTGACCGTGTCGCTGCCGTCGAACAGCTCGGCGCGGACCCCGCCCGCGCAAGCCTTGCCGTTACATTCCACGCTGCGCAGCGTCCCGACCATCGTGACCTCCTGGCCCCGCTGGCAATCGATTACGCGTTGCGCGCCGGTACTTGCGACCTCGTCGGACAGTTCCTCGGAGTCGCGCAGCTCCGGATCTTCCGTCAACCGACGGGTGAGCCGGCGCAAATACCCTTGGGCCCCCATGGCCACTCCTACAGTGCTGCTACAGCTATCGGCGCTTCCAACAAATCAACGGCCACCGTAGACCTCTTGGTTCCCCGGCGCCAACCGAATCAAACTTGACGTTGGAGCGTGGGTGAACGCCGGGGCACTATCGAGGAGTGGTTGCCCATCTGCGCGGTGTCACGACCGTGCTGCTACCCGGAACCGGTTCCGACGACGACTACGTCGACCGAGCGTTTTCCGGTCCCTTGCGCGAGGTCGGCGCCGTGCCGGTGACACCGGCGCCGCGGCCGGATCGCCTGATCGACGGCTACCTGGCGGCGTTGGACGACGCCGCCGAGACGGGCCCGATCGCGGTGGGTGGCGTGTCCATCGGGGCCGCCGTGGCGGCCGCGTGGGCGCTGGCCCACCCGGACCGGACGACCGCCGTGCTGGCCGCCCTGCCGGCCTGGGCCGGTGAACCCGGGGCAGCGCCCGCGGCGCTGGCCGCGCGCTATTCGGCGGCGCGGCTGCGCGACGACGGCCTGGCGGCGACGACGGAGCAGATGCGGGCGTCCAGCCCGCCGTGGCTGGCCGACGAGCTAACCCGGTCGTGGCGGGCGCAATGGCCCGGTCTGCCCGACGCCATGGAAGCCGCGGCCGGTTACGCGGCGCCGAGCCTTGCCGAGCTGGGCCGGCTGTCGGCCCCGATGGGGGTGGTCGGCGCGGTCGACGACGCGATTCACCCGCTGCAGGTCGCGCGCGCGTGGGCGGGCGCGGCGCCGCGGGCGGCGCTGCGCACGATCACCCTCGATCAGTTGGGCGCCGATCCCGCGGCGCTCGGCGCGGCCTGCCTGGCCGCGCTGGGCGAGCTGGGTTAGCCCCCGGTGGTGGTGCGCAGTTGCTGCATGGCCGACCCGTCGGCGCTGCGTCGGGCCGCCGGCTCGGCGGGCGGCGGGGCCTGCTGGCTCTCGGCGGCGGCGGCCTGTTGCGCCGCGGCGGCCTCGCGCAGTTGCTGCGTCATCGGCTCGGGCAGCTGCACGGTCAGCGGCGTGCGCACCGGCAGCGGGGTGTCGCCGCGCCGTACCACGGTGTCGGCCAACGCCGCTCGCGCCTCGGTCTCCAGCGCTTCCATCGTCTCGTGGGTGCCGTTGATGACGCAGCGGATCATCCATCGGTAGCCGTCGACGCCGATGAAACGCACCACGCCGGTCGCGGTGCCGACCACCTCGCGGCCCCACGGCCCGTCCTTGATGCTGACCTGAGCCGAGTCCTTGCGCAGCGACTCGGCGAGTTCCGCGGCCACCTCGCGCCACAGGCCGCCCGTCTTCGGCGCGGCGTAGGCGGCGATGGTGAACCGGCCGTTGGGCGTGACAACCCAGACGGCGCTGGGCACCCCGGTCTCGGTCAGCTCCACCTGCAGCTGCCCGGCCTCGGGCATCGGAATGAGCACCGACCCCAGATCGAGGCGGGCCAGCTCGGCGACCGCGGGGTCGTCGAAGTCGTCGATGTCGAACGGGCCCTCGAGGTCGTCGAGGGCGTCGGCCGCCGGCGCGTCCGCGGCCTGCGCCGCGGCGTCGTCCGATCGGTCGTCCCCACCGGCGGGCGTGGCGCCGCCGTCGTCGTCGCCCGAGCGCCTACCAAATCCCACCATCAGCGCCGCCCACTTTCCCTCGTCGCTTCGCTTTGCACCGTCACAGGCTCGCATGCCCGCCGGAAGAACCATGACCGCCGTCGCCGCGGGAGGTCCCCGCCAGGCCCGCTTCGTCGAACGACGACACCTCGACCAGCTCGACCAGCTCCACTCGCTGCACCAGCAGCTGCGCGATGCGATCCCCGCGGTGCACCTCGATGGGCTCGTCGGGGTCGAGGTTGATCAGCGAGACCTTGATCTCGCCGCGATACCCCGCATCGATGGTGCCGGGGCTGTTGACGATCGAAAGGCCCACCCGCGCAGCCAATCCCGAACGCGGGTGGACCAGGCCGACCATCCCGAACGGGATCGCGACGGCGACCCCGGTGCCCACCAGCGCGCGCCGGCCGGGCCCCAGGGTGACGTCCTGCGCGCTGTAGAGGTCCACGCCGGCGTCACCCGCGTGGGCGCGACTCGGCAACGGCAACTCGGGGTCGAGGCGGACAACGGCCAAACTGGTCGACACGGGGCCACAGATTACCCTTGACTGCGTGTCCGCTACGCGCGTCGCGCCGCACAGTGTGCGATATCGCGAACGATTATGGGTCCCGTGGTGGTGGTGGCCGCCAGCCTTCGCGCTGGCCGGGCTGATCGCCTTCGAGGTCAACCTCGGCGTCCGTTCACTGCCCCAATGGTTGCCGTACGCGGTGCTGTTCGTGGTGGCCGCCGCGACGCTGTTGTGGCTGGGCCGCATCGAGGTCCGCGTCACCGCCGACCCCACCGGTGGAGTGGAGTTGTGGGCCGGCGAGGCGCACCTGCCGGTCACCGTGATCTCCCGGTCGGCGGCGGTAGCGCCGTCGGCCAAGTCGGCCGCGTTGGGCCGCCAACTCGATCCGGCGGCGTTCGTCGTGCACCGCGCCTGGGTGGCGCCGATGATCCTCGTGGTGCTCGACGACCCGGACGACCCGACCCCCTACTGGCTGGTGAGCTGCCGGCACCCGGACCGGGTGCTGTCGGCGCTGCGAAGCTGAGGACGGCGGTCAGGCCGCGCAGTCGGTACAGATCATCACGCCGTTCTTCTCGCTGGCCAGCCGGCTGCGGTGCTGCACCAGGAAGCAACTCGAGCAGGTGAATTCGTCCGCCTGCTTCGGAATGACGCGGACCGACAGCTCCTCACCGGACAGGTCGGCGCCCGGCAGCTCGAAAGATTCGGCGGTTTCTGACTCGTCGACGTCGACCACGGCCGAGGCCGCCTCGTTGCGTCGCGCTTTGAGCTCCTCCAGCGAATCCTCCGAAACATCATCGGTTTCGGTCCGCCGTGGAGCGTCATAATCGGTAGGCATATCTGTTCCCCTGCCCCTATTGCCTTCGCATGCCCTCGTAACCCAAGCATCGCTTTGTACCAGCGTCGAACGCATCCACCAAACGATTCGTGCCCGGATGACCGGCATCTAATGTGTGATTTACGTCACACTGCCGCTCTGGGCCTTGAGTTCGTCCCTGAACAGTGCGTTTGGCGTGCCGCTAGAGTGCAGCTGTGGTCGCACAAATCACGGAGGGAACCGCCTTCGACAAGCACGGCCGGCCCTTCCGGCGGCGCAACCCCCGGCCCGCCATCATCGTGGTCGTCCTGCTCTCGGTCGTCACCGCCGTGGTCTGGACCATCGCGCTGACGCGGCCGGCGAAAGTGCACGAGGCGATCGTGTGCAACCCTCCGCCCAAACCCGCCGGCTCGGCGCCGGCCCAACTCGGTGAAGAGGTATCGCGCAGCGCGATGATGGACGTCACCCCCGCGAAGCTCGCCGACACCAAGGTGCGCGTCCTCAACGCCAGCGGCCGGGGCGGCCAGGCCGGTGACGTCGCGGGCGCGCTCAAGGACCTCGGCTTCGCCCAGCCCACCGCCGCCAACGACCCCCTCTACGCCGGGACCCGGCTGACCTGCCAGGGCCAGATCCGTTTCGGCACCGCGGGGCAGGCCACCGCCGCCGCGGTGTGGCTGGTCGCGCCGTGCACCGAGTTGTTCAACGACAACCGCGCCGACGACTCCGTCGACCTGGCCCTGGGGACCGACTTCTCCGCGCTGGCCCACAACGACGACATCGACGCCGTGCTTGCCACCCTGCGCCCCGGCGCCACGGAACCCTCCGACCCCGCCCTGCTCGCGAAGATCCACGCCAGCAGCTGCTGAGGCGCGTCAGTCGGCGATCGGGTCCAGGCCGTTGAAGCGGCCCAGCACGGCCAGCAGCTCGTCGGCGATGCCGGGCGCGGCGGCCAGCACCAGCCCGGCCCCGGGCACGTCCGGCGAGGGCAGGGACACCCGCGCGCCGGCTTCGGCCGCGATCAGCGCCCCGGCGGCGCGGTCCCACACCTGCAGCCCGTGCTCGTAGTACGCGTCCAGGCGACCCTCGGCGACCATGCACAGATCCAGCGCCGCCGAGCCGATGCGCCGCACGTCGCGGACCACCGGCAGCAGGCGCGCCAACAACGCCGCCTGCGCCGCCCGGCGCTGGCGCGCGTAGCCGAATCCGGTCCCCAGCAACGCCATCGACAGATCGTCGACGGCCGCGCACTGCAGCGGGCGGGTGCCGTGCTGGTCGACGACGTGGGCGCCGAGGCCGGCAGCGGCCGAGAACACCCGGGCGCCGACGACGTCGGCGACGGCCCCCGCCACCGACACGCCACCGATCTGCACGCCCACGGACACCGCGTAGGCGGGAATGCCGTAGACGAAGTTCACCGTGCCGTCGATGGGGTCGAGCACCCAGGTGACCGCGTCCTCGTGGTCGGCCGCGGCGTCGGCCGGGCCGCCGCCCTCCTCGCCGAGAATGGGTTCGCCAGGCCGTAATTCGGCCAACCGGTCGCGCAGCAGCCGCTCGGTCTCGGTGTCGACCACCGTCACCGGGTCCGTGGGCGTGCTCTTCGAGCGCACCGCCCCGTTCGGGCCGCCCGGGGCGTCCGCGCCGAACACCTCGGCGCGGCGGCGGCGCGCGAATTCGGCGGCCTCGCCGGCCAGGGCCTCGGCCACGGAACGCAGCCGCCAAAGCTCTTCATCGGGTGGCGTCACGGGTACATCGCATCACAGCGCCCGGCGCCGCGCAGACGCCGCCGACGGCGTCGTCACCGGGCTAAGGTGATCGGACACAGCCCCGCTCGACCAGGAGTCTCGATGACCAGCACCGACTCGACCACGGATCCGCCCGGCACCGACGCGTCCAACGGCGCCGGCCCGCGTCGCGGATTCGGCATCGACGTGGGCGGCAGCGGCATCAAGGGCGGCATCGTCGACATGGACACCGGCCAGCTCATCGGGGACCGCATCAAACTGCTCACCCCGCAACCCGCGACACCGACGGCCGTCGCCAAGACCATCGCACAAGTCGTCAACGGCTTCGGCTGGACCGGCCCGCTCGGCGTGACCTACCCCGGCGTCGTCACGCACGGCGTCGTGCAGACGGCCGCCAACGTCGACAAGTCCTGGATCGGCACGAACGCGCGCGACATCATCAGCGCGGAACTCAACGGCCAGGAGGTGACGGTTCTCAACGACGCCGACGCGGCCGGCCTGGCCGAGGAGCACTACGGGGCGGGCAAGGGACAGTCGGGGCTGGTGGTGTTGCTGACCTTCGGCACCGGCATCGGCTCCGCGGTGATTCACAACGGCGTCCTGATACCCAACACCGAATTCGGCCACCTCGAAGTCGGCGGCAAGGAGGCCGAGAAGCGCGCGGCGTCCTCGGTCAAGGAGAAGAACGACTGGTCGTTCGAGAAGTGGGCCAAACAAGTCACCAAAGTGCTGGTGACCATCGAGAACGCGGTGTGGCCGGACCTGTTCATCGCCGGTGGGGGCATCAGCCGCAAGGCCGAGAAGTGGGTGCCGCTGCTGGAAAATCGCACCCCGGTGGTCGCCGCGGCCCTGCTCAACACCGCCGGTATCGTCGGCGCGGCGATGGCCGCTACCTCGGACGTGACGCACTGATTTTTGCCCGGCAGAGCCGTTTGACGGCGCACTGTCGTTACAATGGTGTTCGGCGACCGCCCGAACGAGAGCGTGCTGGCACGCACGCAGATACCAACGCCGACATCGACATAGCAGACACTTTCGGTTAACCATGCCCTTACCCACCGGAAGTGAGTCCAAACGAAGGGGTGTAAGTGGCAGCGACCAAGGCAAGCCCGGCAACCGAAGCGCCGGTGAAACGCAGCGCCACGAAGGCGCCCGCGGCACCCGCCAAGCGCCCGGCCGCCAAGGCCGCTAACGGCTCGGCCCCCGCGAAGCGGGCCGCCAAGGCCGACGGGGGCGACGCGACCGCGAAGGGCCGCGGCGCCGCGAAGGCGCCGGCGGGTCGCGGGACGAAGGCGGCCAAGGGCGGCCCGTCGGACCCCGACGCCGACCTGAACGCCGCCGAGTCCGACGGTTCGGAGGAGCTGGAGAGCGAGCCCGATCTCGAGGGCGAGGACCTCGACATCGACACGGACCTGGCCCTCGACGACCTGGAGGACGAGGTCGCATCCGACGGCGACGAGGCCGAGGCGAGCGACTCCGACGAGGGCGAGGACGAGGAAGCCGAAGAGCCCGGCGAAGCCGCGCCCAAGGCGAAGGCCCCGGCCGCCGCCGAGGACGACGAGGAGATCGCCGAACCGTCCGAAAAAGACAAGGCTTCGGGTGATTTCGTTTGGGACGAGGACGAGTCCGAGGCGCTGCGGCAGGCCCGCAAAGACGCCGAGCTCACCGCCTCGGCCGACTCGGTGCGCGCCTATCTCAAGCAGATCGGCAAGGTGGCGCTGCTCAACGCCGAGGAAGAGGTCGAGCTCGCCAAGCGCATCGAGGCCGGCCTGTACGCCACCCAGCTGATGGCCGAGCTGTCCGAGCGGGGCGACAAGCTGCCCGCCGCGCAGCGCCGCGACATGATGTGGATCTGCCGCGACGGTGACCGCGCCAAGAACCACCTGCTGGAGGCCAACCTTCGCCTGGTGGTGTCGTTGGCCAAGCGCTACACCGGTCGCGGCATGGCCTTCCTGGACCTGATCCAGGAGGGCAACCTCGGCCTGATCCGCGCGGTCGAGAAGTTCGACTACACCAAGGGATACAAGTTCTCCACCTACGCCACCTGGTGGATCCGGCAGGCGATCACCCGCGCCATGGCCGACCAGGCCCGCACCATCCGCATCCCGGTGCACATGGTCGAGGTGATCAACAAGCTGGGCCGCATCCAGCGCGAGCTGCTGCAGGACCTGGGCCGCGAGCCCACTCCCGAAGAGCTGGCCAAGGAAATGGACATCACGCCCGAAAAGGTGCTGGAGATCCAGCAATACGCGCGTGAGCCGATCTCGCTGGACCAGACGATCGGTGACGAGGGCGACAGCCAGCTCGGCGACTTCATCGAGGACAGCGAGGCCGTGGTCGCGGTCGACGCGGTGTCCTTCACGCTGCTGCAAGACCAGTTGCAGTCGGTGCTGGAGACGCTGTCCGAGCGCGAAGCCGGCGTAGTACGGCTGCGCTTCGGTCTCACCGACGGCCAGCCCCGTACCCTCGACGAGATCGGGCAGGTCTACGGCGTGACGCGCGAGCGCATCCGTCAGATCGAGTCGAAGACGATGTCGAAGTTGCGCCACCCCAGCCGTTCTCAGGTGTTGCGCGACTACCTGGACTAGTCCTGGGCTAATTGCGTCGCGAAAAGCTATTCGCGCGCAGCATCTTCCGACGTGCGCTTGAATCTTGCTGGAAATCCGGCACATTCGGCTGCGCTCGGCGGACGTCGGTCGTACCGTGAGGTCATGTCGGTAGGCCGCACGCTCGTCTCGTCAGGATCCGGTTTCGAGGACGCCGTGGGGTATTCGCGCGCCGTGCGCGTGGGCCCACACGTCGCGGTCGCCGGCACCACCGGGGCCGGGCCGGCGAACGACATCGCAGCTCAGACGCGAGACGCCTTGCGCCGCATCGAGATTGCGTTGCACGAGGCGGGTGCCGCGCTGGCCGACGTGATCCGCACCCGGATCTACGTCACCGACATCTCACGCTGGCACCAAGTCGGGGCGGTGCACGCGCAAGTGTTCGGCGCGGTCCGGCCGGCCTCCACCATGGTGCAGGTCGCCGCCCTCATCTCGCCGGAGCTGCTTGTAGAGATCGAGGTCGACGCCTACGTCGACTCCCCCACGGGCGGGAAGGTGCCGTCGGGCGACGGCCGGTAGGGGGCGACGCGGACCACGGCCCGCACCGGCAGCGGGCCGTACAAGTGCGGGAACAACATGGCCTGCGGGTCCGTTGGAACACCTGGCTCCCACCGCACGGGTGAGTCGAGCAGCGCCGGGTCGATGTGCAACAGCACCAGGTCATCTCGGCCGCGGAATAGGCGGTTGGCGGGCAGGTGCACCTGCTCGGGCGTCGACAGGTGGAGGAACTCGGCGGGGGCCTGCGGCCGGATTTCACCGCGTTCACGCGCCGCGCTCCAGTCGGCGGTTCCGCATAGGTGGACCAGCGCGTTTAAGGGGGACGTCACGGTCGTCAACTCTAGGAAAGTTCGCCGAAACCAAACCTTTACAACCCGTGAGAAACGACACACCCGATAACGATCGGGGAACAAGGCGAAAACGCGATACGTCTGAGAAAGTGAAAGTACGAGAACGGAGAAGCCATGAATGCAACTCTGACGACAAGTCGAGAACTGACCAGAGCCGACCGGTGCGACCGCTGCGGTGCCGCAGCCCGCGTCCGGGCCAAGCTCCCCTCGGGCCATGAGCTTCTCTTCTGCCAGCACCACGCCAACGAGCACGAGGCGAAGCTGATCGAGTTGGCCGCCGTGCTGGAGGTCAGCGAAAGCTAATCCGCCGAACTCGCCCGCCGCCAATGTGGAGCGGGCGAGTGTTTATCGGTAATGCTGGACTGAATGAGCGATCAGGTCGCAAAACCATCGCGCCACCACATCTGGCGAATCAGTCTGAGGACCCTATCGAAAAGCTGGGACGACTCGATCTTTTCCGAGTCCGCGCAGGCGGGCTTCTGGTCGGCGCTGTCCCTGCCGCCTCTGCTGCTCGGGATGCTGGGCACCCTGTCCTACGTTGCGCCGTTGTTCGGCGCGGACATGCTGCCCAGCATCCAACGCCAGCTGATCTCCACGGCGCACAACGTGTTCTCCCCCAGCGTCGTCAACGAGATCATCGAGCCGACCGTCCGGGACATTGGCCACAACGCCCGCGGCGAGGTGGTGTCGCTGGGGTTCTTGATCTCGCTGTGGGCGGGATCGTCCGCGATTTCGGCGTTCGTCGACTCCGTCGTGGAGGCGCACGACCAGACCCCGTTGCGCCACCCGGTGCGGCAGCGGCTGTTCGCGTTGTTCCTCTATGTGGTCATGCTGACGGTGGTGGTCCTGACGGCGCCCCTCGTGGTCGTCGGCCCTCGCAAGGTCGCCGAACACATCCCCGTCGGCCTGGAAAACGTGCTGCGCTACGGGTATTACCCGGCGCTGCTGCTGGGCCTGATGCTGGGCGTCATGATTCTCTACCGGGTGGCGCTGCCCGAGCCGCTGCCCTCGCACCGGCTCATCCTGGGCGCGATGCTGGCGACGACGGTGTTTGTGGTCGCCACGCTCGGCCTGCGGTTCTACCTGAGGTGGATCACCAGCACCGGCTACACCTACGGGGCGCTGTCGACGCCGATCGCGTTCCTGCTGTTCGCGTTCTTCGGCGGGTTCGCCATCATGATCGGCGCCGAACTCAACGCGGCGGTGCAGGAGGAATTCCCGGCGCCGACCACCCACGCGCACCGGGTCCGCAACTGGTTGGTGCAGCGGGTGCGCGGGCTGCGGCACCGCCCCGAGGCGGCGGCCCCACCCGCCGCCCGGCCCCGCGACGCGGTGGCGGCCGAGCCGCCGGTGTAGATCAGTCGCGCTTGAGCCGCTCGTAGATCTCCTTGCATTCCGGGCACACCGGCGACCCCGGCTTCGCCGCCCGGGTGACGGGGAAGACCTCGCCGCACAACGCCACGACGTGGTTGCCCATCACCGCGCTCTCGGCGATCTTGTCCTTCTTGACGTAGTGGAAGAACTTCGGGGTGTCGCCGTCGGTCCCGTCGTCGACGCGTTCGTCGGTCTCGGTGCGTTCGATCGTCTGGGTCTGCATGCCTCACATTCTGCCCTGGCCGGCGCGTCGCCGGCAGCGCGCCGTGGCTCGGCAAAATCGCTCAAGCCGGAAACCTGATCTTGTGGGACAGTGGAGAAATGAAGCACGGCTCCGACTTGGGGTTCGACGACGACGGCAGGCCGGTGCTGATCACCGGTGCCGCCGTCTCCTACGAGGAGCAGCACCGCGCCCGGGTGCGCAAGTACATGACGTTGATGGCGTTCCGGATTCCCGCGCTGGTCCTGGCGGCGCTGGCGTACGGCGCCTGGCACAACGGGCTGATCTCGCTGGCCATCGTGGCGTTGTCGATCCCGCTGCCCTGGATGGCGGTGCTGATCGCCAACGACCGACCCCCACGCAGCGCCGACGAGCCGCGCCGCTTCGACGACGCGCACCGGCGCACCCCGCTATTCCCCCGCGCCGAGCGCGCGGCGATCGAGCCGCCGCGCCCCCCGCAGGCGGGTTGGCCGACAAGTCCGCCCGGCGGCTACGGGCCGCGCTAGGGCCCGGCCGGTTCCGGCGCCGGCGCAGATCTTTCGCACTTCTCAGGACATTCTCAGGTCGCGGGCACATTTCTGCACGTCACGACGTGTGAAGTGAGAAGGCGCTGGGAACTCACAGGGCTGATCTGTCGTTAACTCAATGACAGAACAAGCCGAACGGGAGGTCGCTATGGCGAACGCCAGCACGAGCAGATTTGACGGCGATCTGGATGCCCAAAGCCCGGCAGCGGACCTGGTGCGCGTGTATCTCAACGGAATCGGTAAGACGGCCTTGCTCAACGCGGCGGGTGAAGTCGAACTAGCCAAGCGCATCGAGGCCGGCCTCTACGCGGAGCATCTGCTGGAGACCCGCAAGCGCCTCGGGGACAACCGCCGGCGCGACCTGGAGGCCGTCGTCCGGGACGGTGAGGCGGCCCGCCGCCACCTGCTGGAGGCCAACCTGCGCCTGGTGGTGTCGCTGGCCAAGCGTTACACGGGTCGCGGGATGCCGTTGCTGGACCTCATCCAGGAGGGCAACCTCGGACTGATCCGCGCGATGGAGAAGTTCGATTACACAAAGGGATTCAAGTTCTCGACGTACGCCACCTGGTGGATTCGTCAGGCGATCACCCGCGGCATGGCCGACCAGAGCCGCACCATCCGGTTGCCCGTGCACCTGGTGGAGCAGGTCAACAAGCTGGCGCGGATCAAGCGGGAGATGCACCAGAACCTGGGGCGCGAGGCCACCGACGAGGAACTGGCCGCCGAATCCGGCATCCCGGTCGAGAAGATCAACGACCTGCTCGAGCACAGCCGCGACCCGGTGAGCCTGGACATGCCGGTCGGCTCGGAAGAGGAAGCCCCGCTGGGGGACTTCATCGAGGACGCCGAGGCGATGTCCGCGGAGAACGCGGTGATCGCCGAGCTGCTGCACACCGACATCCGCAGCGTGCTGGCCACTCTCGACGAGCGCGAGCATCAGGTGATCCGGTTGCGCTTCGGCCTGGACGACGGTCAGCCGCGCACGCTGGACCAGATCGGCAAGCTGTTCGGCCTGTCCCGCGAGCGGGTCCGGCAGATAGAGCGCGACGTGATGAGCAAGCTGCGTCACGGCGAGCGCGCGGACCGGCTGCGGTCCTACGCAAGCTGACGCCCCAGCACGGCCACGAGACAGTATGCCCGCCGCATCGCGGCGGGCATATTGCTTGCCTGGGAGCCGTTACAACCATTCGTGCAGCTGGCCAAGTAGACTCAGCGTCGATGGAAGGTGCTGAATGAACGACCTGGTTGACACCACCGAGATGTACCTGCGGACCATCTACGACCTCGAGGAAGAGGGCGTGACACCGCTGCGTGCCCGCATCGCCGAACGCCTCGATCAGAGCGGGCCAACCGTCAGCCAAACCGTGTCCCGGATGGAGCGTGACGGGCTGCTGCACGTGGCCGGCGACCGGCACCTCGAGCTCACCGACAAGGGCCGCGCCTTGGCGGTGGCCGTCATGCGCAAGCACCGCCTCGCCGAGCGGCTGCTGGTCGACGTCATCGGGCTGCCCTGGGAGGAAGTGCACGCCGAGGCATGCCGGTGGGAGCACGTGATGAGCGAGGACGTCGAGCGCAGGCTGGTCAAGGTGCTCAACCACCCGACCACCTCCCCCTTCGGAAACCCCATCCCCGGCCTGCTGGACCTGGGCGTCGGGCCCGACTCGGGCGCCGAAGAGGCACCCCTGGTCCGGCTGACCGAGCTGCCCGCGGGCGCGCCGGTCGCCGTGGTGGTCCGGCAGTTGACCGAGCACGTGCAGGGCGACATCGACCTGATCAGCCGACTGAAGGACGCCGGCGTGGTGCCCAACGCCCGGGTGACGGTCGAGACCGGGCCCGCCGGCGTCACCATCTTGATCCCGGGCCACGAAAACGTCACCCTGCCGCACGAGATGGCCCACGCCGTCAAGGTCGAGAAGGTCTGAGCGCGCGCCGGCCGCTGCCGCCTACCCGGCCCGGCGGCCGAACGATCGCCGCGGCGGCAGCCGCACCCCGAGCCGCTTGGCCAGCCGGTAGCCGGTCATCGCGAGTTCCCGGATGTCTTCCGGCCGCAACCCCGATTGCAACGCGGTGTCCAGCATGCCCGCCATCCGATGGTCGGCGTCGCAGCGCAGCGCGGCCTCCAGCGACACCCCGGCCAGCGGACCGTCGCCTCGCGCGTAGGCGCTGAAGGCGAGCAGCACCAGCGCCTCGACCCGCCACGGCGGCGGCAGCACGCGGGCCAGCAGGGCCCACAGCGACTCGGCCGCACCCGCGTCCTCGCCGACCGCCAACGCGTAGAGCATGTCGCGCACCTGCGCGTCGCGCAGCGCGCACCCCAACGCGGCCACCTCGTCGTCGGGCACCGACTCACCGGCGGCGACCCGCGCCGGGGCGGCCAGCGCCCGCTCGACGTCGGCGCGGGCGCACCGGCCCGGCTGCGCGCGCTGCGCCGCCCGGCGCAGCACGCCCTGGTTGCGGACCGCGTCGGCCAGCCCGGCGCTGCGCGCCTCGGGCGCGATCACGGCCTGCAGGTCCGCCCGCCGGGCGTAGAGCCGCCGCCCTTCCAGCACCGCGGCGGCGGCCAGCGGTGACGCCGCCGGATCGTCGACGACGCCGCTCGCACCGCAGCCGTCCACGCAGTGCCAGGAGCCGCCCGCGACGACCCGGTCGACGACGTGCGCGGCCCACAGCGCAATCCCGTGTTGCGCCAACGCCTCGGTGAGCGCCGTGCACAGCCGCCGGTAGTCGTCGTTGCAGCTGGGGCAGAGCGCGCCCTCGGCGTCGACGATGACCGCGATCGCGGCCTCGGGGCCGGCCGCGGCGGCGACGTCCGCCAGGTGCCCCACCGCGCCCGCGAGTTCCTCGGAGAGGTCGACCCGCAGTACCGACCCGAGTTCGCCGCCGTCCAAAGACACCAGAACCAATGAACTTTCGGGAACGAAGCCGAGAACGGCGGGCAGCGCGGCGATGAGCGCACCGGGGCGG
Organism: Mycobacterium sp. E1214; assembly: GCF_001666755.1. Classification (GTDB taxonomy): domain Bacteria; phylum Actinomycetota; class Actinomycetes; order Mycobacteriales; family Mycobacteriaceae; genus Mycobacterium. The sequence goes on from NZ_LZJC01000127.1 coordinate 55,731, forward strand.
GTCAGTTCGAAGTCAGGTTGATCCCTCGTCATGAGCACCAACGCTGACGGTCGCCACCGTCAGGCGGTGCGCACGCGGCCCGGTGCCCGTTCAGACCTGTGGACGAAGCCAGCACTGTGAGTGCAGCTGCTTTACTGTTTACGCCATGAGCTCGGCGCAAGAGTACGACATGGTGGTCATCGGATCGGGGCCCGGCGGGCAGAAGGCCGCCATCGCCTCGGCCAAGTTGGGCAAGTCCGTCGCCGTCGTCGAACGCGGGCAGATGCTGGGCGGTGTGTGCGTACAAACCGGCACCATCCCCTCAAAAACGTTGCGGGAAGCGGTGCTTTACCTCACGGGGATGACGCAGCGAGAGCTGTACGGGGCGAGCTATCGCGTCAAGGAGAAGATCACCCCCGCCGACCTGTTGGCGCGGACGCAGCACGTGATCGGCAAGGAAGTCGACGTGGTGCGCAACCAGCTGATGCGCAACCGCATCGACCTGCTGGTCGGCCACGGTCGCTTCGTCGACCCGCACACCATCGAGGTCGAGGACCCGGCGCGGCGCGAAAAGATCACCATCAGCGGCGAATACGTCGTCATCGCCACCGGAACGCGGCCGGCCCGGCCGTCCGGCGTGGAGTTCGACGAGGACCGCGTGCTGGACTCCGACGGGATCCTCGACCTGAAGACGCTTCCCGCGTCGATGGTGGTGGTCGGCGCCGGCGTCATCGGCATCGAATACGCCTCGATGTTCGCGGCGCTGGGCACCAAGGTCACCGTGGTGGAGAAGCGCAGCGACATGCTCGACTTCTGTGATCCCGAGGTGGTCGAGGCGCTGAAGTTCCATCTGCGCGACCTGGCGGTGACCTTCCGGTTCGGCGAGGAGGTGACCGCGGTCGACGTCGGCTCGGCGGGCACCGTCACCACCCTGGCCAGCGGCAAGCAGATTCCCGCCGAGACGGTGATGTATTCGGCCGGGCGGCAGGGCCAGACCGACCACCTCGACCTGCACAACGCCGAACTCGAGGCCGACAACCGCGGCCGGATCTTCGTCGACGACTTCTTCCGGACCAAGGTGCCGCACATCTACGCCGTCGGCGACGTCATCGGCTTCCCGGCCCTGGCCGCGACCTCCATGGAGCAGGGCCGGGTGGCCGCCTACCACGCGTTCGGCGAGCCGACCGACGGCATCACCGAGCTACAGCCCATCGGCATCTACTCCATCCCCGAGGTCTCCTACGTGGGGTCCACCGAGGTGGAGCTGACCAAGAACGCGATCCCCTACGAGGTCGGCGTCGCCCGCTACCGCGAGCTGGCCCGCGGCCAGATCGCCGGCGACTCCTACGGCATGCTCAAACTGCTGGTGTCCACCGACGACCTGAAGCTGCTCGGCGTCCACATCTTCGGCACCAGCGCCACGGAGATGGTCCACATCGGCCAGGCTGTGATGGGCTGCGGGGGCACCGTCGAATACCTCGTCGACGCGGTGTTCAACTACCCGACGTTCTCCGAGGCGTACAAGGTGGCGGCGCTCGACGTGATGAACAAGGTGCGCGCGCTCAACCAGTTCCGCCGGTAGGGCCGCGGCGCTAGCACGCGTCGTCGAGGTCGCTGGGCACGGGGTCGCCGGGGCCCCCGGCCTCGGCGCGGGCCAGCAATTGCGCGGTGTGCGCGTCGAACGGGGCCGAGTACGACACGTTCGCCGCGCAGCCGCCCCGCTCCAGCCCGCCGATCAGCCCGATCAGCGTGGTCCCGCTGACCCACGGCCCGCCGCTGGTGCCGTCCACCATGCCCTCACACGCCAGCGCCGGGAAGCCGCTGTCCGAGACCGAGGTGCTGGCCTGGCAGCCGATCGGCGAGCCGCCCACCCCGGCCGGATAGCCGAGCACGGTCACGCGGCTGCCGGGCGGCGGGGTGGTCCCGAGCGTCAGCGCCAGGCCGACGCGCGACTCCACCGAGCCGCCGGCGTCATTGGTCACCCGGGCGACCGCATAATCGGCGTGCGGGTCTTTGCTGGCGGTCCAGCGCGGATCGAGGTAGACGGCGTCGGCCTTCCACACGTCGGCGGGCGCGGGCGCCGCGTCGCCGGCGAAGCCGGGGACGAACGTCACCTGCGAGGCGCCGGCCAGGCAGTGCGCCGCGGTCATCATCAGGTTTCCCGCCGACGAGTGCACCACCGAACCCGTGCAGACGTGCAGCGGACCGCCGTCGACGAAGATCGCGCCGACGCGCCGGTCCGGCTCAACCGGCGCGGCGGCCGCCTGCTGTTGGGGCTGGCCGAGCCGTTGAACCGGCCCCCCGATCCGCGGCGCGGCCACCGGGGCGCCCGACGCATGCTCGACCGGCCGGGCGCACGACGTCAGCGACGCGGTGACGCCGACCACCGAGCAGAGCACGACCACCGGTAAGCGCATCGGTTTCATCATGCCTGACGGGGACCGGCCCGGCCGACTCGCGCGCGCCGCGGCGCCGGCGTCGGTTTGCTGGTGGGACGCCCGCCGGGCGTGCGGCCGCCCCGCCGGATTACCGTTACGCCAAGCCGCGTTTCACAGTCAGGACGCGAAGTGAGTTCGCTGTGCAATATCGATGTCCCCTGATTCGGGGGACACTTGGTAGGGCACCCTGGAGAAACCCCCGACAGGAGGCAAACCCACGATGGCTCACCACCAGGACCCGGACGACAGCTACTACCAGCCCGGTCAGGCCGGCATGTACGAGCTCGAGCTGCCGGCGCCGCACTTGTCGGCGGCCGACGGCCGCGGCCCGGTGCTGGTGCACGCCCTGGAGGGCTTTTCCGATGCCGGCCACGCCATCCGGCTGGCCGCCACCCACCTCAAGGCCGTGCTGGAGGGCGAGTTGGTCGCGTCGTTCGCCATCGATGAATTGCTGGACTACCGGTCGCGGCGGCCGTTGATGACGTTCAAGACCGATCACTTCACCAGCTACGACGACCCGGAGTTGAATTTGTACGCGTTCCGGGACACCGTCGGCACCCCGTTCCTGTTGCTGGCCGGCATGGAGCCGGACCTGAAGTGGGAACGCTTCATCACCGCCGTGCGGCTGCTCGCCGAGCGGCTCAACGTGCGGCAGACGATCGGCCTGGGCACGGTGCCCATGGCCGTGCCCCACACGCGCCCGATCACGATGACCGCGCACTCCAACAATCCCGAGCTGATCGCCAACTTCCAGCCGTGGATCTCCGAGATCCAGGTCCCCGGCAGCGCGTCGAACCTGCTGGAGTACCGGATGGCTCAGCACGGCCACGAGGTGGTCGGCTTCACCGTCCACGTGCCGCACTACCTCACCCAGACCGACTACCCGGCCGCCGCCGAGGCGCTGCTCGCCCAGGTCGCCAAGACCGCCTCGCTGGAACTGCCCCTGATGGCGCTGACCGAGGCGGCCGCCGTGATCCGCGCGAAGGTCGACGAGCAGGTCGAGGCGAGCGCCGAGGTCGCTCAAGTGGTGACCGCGCTGGAGCGCCAGTACGATGCCTTCATCGACGCTCAAGAAAACAGATCGTTACTAACGCACGACGAGGATCTGCCCAGCGGCGACGAGCTTGGCGCGGAGTTCGAGCGATTCCTGGCCCAGCAGGCAGAGAAAAAGTTCGACGACGACGACAGGCCTGACCCGCCCCGCCCTTAGCCCGGCCCGCTCTGCGCCCGGCCCGACAGCAAGGTTGGCGATATGACCGAGCGGAAGCGCAATAGCACGCTCCGCCCGGTGCGTGAAGTGACCGCACCCCGGCTGGAATTCCGCACGATCCACGGCTACCGGCGGGCCTACCGGATCGCGGGTTCCGGGCCGGCGATCCTGTTGATCCACGGCATCGGCGATAACTCCACCACGTGGAACGCGGTGCAGGCCAAGCTCGCCCAGCGGTTCACGGTCATCGCGCCGGACCTGTTGGGCCACGGGAAGTCCGACAAGCCACGGGCCGACTACTCGGTGGCCGCCTACGCCAACGGAATGCGGGACCTGCTCAGCGTCCTGGACATCGAACGGGTGACCATCGTCGGTCATTCCCTCGGCGGCGGCGTGGCCATGCAATTCGCCTACCAGTTCCCGCATCTGGTGGAGCGGCTCATCCTGGTGGGCACCGGCGGGGTCACCAAGGACGTCAACGTCGTGTTCCGGTGGGCCTCGCTGCCGCTGGGCAGCGAAGCCCTGGCGCTGCTGCGCCTGCCCCTGGTGCTGCCGGCCGTGCAGATCACGGGCCGCGTGCTCGGCATGGCGTTGGGCAGCACGGGCCTGGGCCGCGACCTGCCCAACGTCCTGCGGATCCTCGACGACCTGCCGGAGCCGACCGCCTCGGCGGCGTTCAGCCGCACCCTGCGGGCCGTGGTCGACTGGCGGGGCCAGATCGTGACCATGCTCGACCGGTGCTACCTCACCGAGGCCATCCCGGTGCAAATCGTGTGGGGCAGCAAAGATGTGGTGGTCCCCGTCCGGCACGCGTGGATGGCGCACGCCGCAATGCCGGGGTCGCGCCTGGAGATCTTCGAGGGCTCCGGCCACTTCCCCTTCCACGACGACCCGGCCCGCTTCCTCGATGTCGTCGAACGCTTCATCGACAGCACCCAACCGGGTGAATACGACCAGGCCGCCCTGCGCCAGTTGTTGCGCACCGGCGGCGGCGAAAAGGCCGTCACCGGCCCCGCTCCCACGCGCGTGGCAGTGTTGAGCGCGATGGGCTCCGACGAACGCAGCGCCACCTGACGCGCGCCGTACAGTCGCGCCATGGCCATCGACGTGACGGTGTTGCGGGTCTTCACCGATCTCGAAGGTAACCACGGCAACCCGCTCGGCGTGGTCGACGCGCGCCAGGTCGAGCCCCGCGATCGGCAGCGGCTGGCGACCCGATTGGGTTTCAGCGAAACGATTTTCGTGGAGGTACCCGCCGCGGGCGCGACGACCGCGCACGCCGTGATCCACACGCCGCGAACCGAGCTGCCGTTCGCCGGGCACCCGACCGTGGGCGCCGCGTGGTGGCTGCGCGAGACCGGCGCACCGATCAACACGTTAAGCGTCCCGGCCGGTGTGGTTCAGGTCAGCCACGGCGTGGGCGCGCGCGGTGACAGCACCGGGATCAGCGCCCGATCAGAATGGGCACCGGAATTCGCCCTGCACGAATTCGATTCTGCAACAGCCCTTTTCGACGCCGACCCGGCTGATTTCACCGACGACACCTCGCATTACCTGTGGACGTGGACCGACCGGGCCGCGGGCGCGGTACGCAGCCGCATGTTCGCCGCGCATCTCGGCGTGACCGAGGACGAGGCGACCGGCTCGGCGGCCATGCGGATCACCGACTACCTGAGCCGGGATCTTTTCATCACGCAAGGCAAGGGGTCGGTCATCGAAACCACCTGGAACGCCGAGGGCTGGGTGGGAGTTACCGGTCGGGTGGTCAATGACGGTGTGCGCCATGTCGACTGACGCGCCGACCGTCGCTCAGCGCTGCCGGTGCAGCACCGCGGCGAGGTGGTCCTGCAGCGGTTGCCCGACCCCGCCCATCTGCACCGTGTAGGACAGCTCGTCGCCGGCGAGGCGCAGCGAACGGCCCACGGCGGTCACCTCTTTGGCCGTCGGCGACAGGCCAATGGTCGCGGTCGCCGTCGCGATGTCGATCACGTCGCCGGCGCGCGAATAGGTGCCGACCTCGATTTCGGTGATGCCGCTCGGGTGGGCCAGCACCCACTCGAGGCGTCCGGGCCGCGGCACGCGAAGGTATCCGGTTTCCGCGTGCAGCGGCGTGCCGTCGGCGACCGCCCGGGTCTTCTGGCCGTAGGCCAAAAACGGTTTACCGACGTGGCCGAACACCACTTCTTCGTCGTAGTCGAAGGGCTCGATGGTCGGATACTTCCCCGACCCCCGACCGGCCCAGGCGCCCAGCAGCGGGGCGAGCTCCGCCAGATCGGGATGCAGTTCGACGGGCATGGGTCCTCAGCCTAGACCTCAGCCCGGCGTCGAGACCTTCCGATGTTCGCGCAGCGCCTGGATCTCGCGCTCGAAGTCGGCGGCGGACGAAAACGAGCGGTACACCGACGCGAACCGCAGGTAGGCCACCTCGTCGAGGTCACGCAGCGGACCGAGGATGGCCAGCCCGACCTCGTGACTGGGCACCTCGGGTGAACCCGCCGCACGCACGGTGTCCTCGACCTGCTGGGCCAGCAGATTCAGCGCGTCGTCGTCGACCTGCCGGCCCTGGCACGCCCGGCGCACGCCACTGATCACCTTTTCCCTACTGAAGGGTTCGGTGACGCCGCTGCGCTTGACGACGGCCAGCACCGCGGATTCAACGGTGGTGAAACGACGGCCGCACTCCGGGCAGGAGCGGCGGCGGCGGATGGCCTGCCCCTCGTCGGTCTCCCGCGAGTCGATCACGCGCGAGTCGGGGTGCCGGCAGAACGGACAATGCATGACCGCTCCTTTGATGTGCCGACGACCGGGGACCGCAGAGCTTCGAGCCTACCCGCGCCCTGACCTGCGCGGCGAATGGAGGCGTCGGGCGCGGGCGGGCGCGGCGCGGCGGGCAACGCGGGCGACGGGCATGGCCGGATTCAGCCGATCGGGGCGATCAGCGTCTGGCCGGCGACCAGGCTCGGCGAGTTCAAGTCGTTGAGTTCGCGGATCCGCTGGGCGACCTGACCGGTCGGCGCGTCGGGCGCCACCCGGTGGGCGACGTCTTGCAGGGACTCCCCCGCTTCGACCTTCACGACAGCGAGACGGTCGGGGACGTGGGCGGTCGCGGTGGTGGACTCGCCGTTCAGCGCCTGCCCGACGTTGGCGACCAGGCCCAGCCAGAGGGTGATCGCGCCGGCGCCCAGCGCCAGTCCGATGGTGGTCAGCCAGGTGACGGCGCGCTTGCGGTGCGGGGCGCGTGACATCGCGACCCCGGTTCCGTAGTACCGCGTCGCCTGGCCCGCGGGCCGCGACGGGCCGGGGCGGCGGGAGCGGGCCGCCACGCCGACGTGGCCGTAGCGAGGGTCGTGCACAGGCCCGTTGATCGGACGACGCGCGCTACTGGGGCGCTGCGAGACTGTGTGGACGATTGTCATCTTGCGTTCCTCCGGTCAACTGATCCTCGCTCGTGTGTTCGACAGTATCGCTCGTGTGTTCGATAACCGAACATTCGAGCGAAGCGTGTCGCACGCGAGCAAAACGCTAGACCACGCCACCGACAACCCGCTGTCGGTCGTTAGCACTGGCATGAGGCTCAAATACCCGATTGTCCGAAGAGTTACACATTTGTGATTACCGACTTCAGCGGCGTTTTGTTCCCGGAGGCTGCACTCCGACACGCTAGTCGAACACATGTTTGATTCTTGTCGGCGGTGCGGCTACATTCAGTGCCATGAGCGACAGCAACGACACCTCAGCGGCCGATCCCGCCGTTCGACTGCAGTCTGTGGACTCCTCGCTGACCGAGCGGCAGCGCACCATCCTCAACGTCATCCGCACCTCGGTCACCACCCGCGGCTACCCGCCCAGCATTCGGGAGATCGGGGACGCCGTCGGCCTCACCTCGACCTCGTCGGTCGCCCACCAGCTGCGCACCCTGGAACGTAAGGGTTATCTGCGACGCGACCCCAACCGGCCCCGCGCGGTAGACGTCCGCGGCGCCGACGAGGACGTGGTGGCGCCCGCGACCGAGGTCGCCGGGTCGGACGCGCTGCCCGAACCCACCTTCGTGCCGGTGCTCGGTCGCATCGCCGCGGGCGGGCCGATCCTCGCCGAGGAGGCCGTCGAGGACGTCTTCCCGTTGCCGCGTGAACTGGTCGGCGAGGGCACCCTGTTCCTGCTGAAGGTGGTCGGCGACTCGATGGTGGAGGCCGCGATCTGCGACGGCGACTGGGTGGTGGTGCGCCAGCAGAACGTGGCCGACAACGGCGACATCGTCGCGGCGATGCTCGACGGTGAGGCCACCGTCAAGACGTTCAAGCGGGCCGGCGGCCAGGTGTGGCTCATGCCGCACAACCCCGCGTTCGACCCGATCCCGGGCAACGACGCGACCGTGCTCGGCAAGGTCGTGACGGTCATCCGCAAGGTTTGATGCCGCGGGTCAGTCCGCGCGGGTGAATCCGTTCGCCTCGGCGACTTCCTCGCTGGCCAACCAGATCTCGGCGAGCGTGTCCTGGTATAGGTCGCTGCCTGGCGTGTAGTACAGCCCGAAGCGGGCGCTCGCCTTGATCGGGTATCCGTCGGGCACCTGGTACGGGTCGTCCAGGGGCAGGTGAATGGTCGGCCGGCCGCTCGCCGCGGGCCGGCTTCCGTTCACGTCGTCGTCGGTGTCGGCGGCCGCGTGCCGCCCCGCCCGGCGCGCTCCGCCGGCCGCCGCGCCGGCTGCCACGGCCTCCGGCGGGGCGCCGCCGTGCGACGAACCTTGGTCCGCGGTTGCGGCCGGCCCGTCCGCATAGTCGGCGTCGTGCGGCGCGCTGGGTTCGGCCGCGTCGAGGTACTCCCCTGGTTCGCCGACGGCATCCTCCGGCACCACGTCGGCGTACTCGTCGCCGTACTGGTCGGCATACTCGTCGGCGCCCGGGTCGGCGTGCTGGTCGGAGTGGTCGTCGGGCTCGCGCGCCTCGTCGGGATAGCCGGCCTCGTCAAAGGGGTCCTCGGCGTACCCGGCCTGGTCGTAATCGGCCTGGCCGTAGCCCTCGTCGTAACCGGCCTGCGCCAGCATCGCTTCGGACGGGACCGGGAAGTGGTCGGTGTCGACGGCGTCGGGATCCTCGTCGTCGCGCCCGTAGTCGTCGTCACCGAACCCGCCGCGCCGCCAACCGACCCGCGCGGGCTCCGCGTCCCGCGGCGCGCCGAGCGCGTAGTGCTCGTCGGGGGCGTCCTCGGGCCCCCAGTGCGGGTCGGCGCCGTCGTACCCCGGCGCGTACCCGGCCCCGACCGGGGCGGCGCGGCGCCGGCGCCGCCATCCGACCGCCAGCACCGCCGACACCACCAACAGGACGAGCACCGGCACCCCGGCCAGCAGCCACCACCAGTTCCACTCGGCCTTCTTGGCGCTGGGCGGCAGGACCGACCCGCTCGGCTGGTTCTGACCGGAGATCTGCAGCCCGGACAACAGCGGCGCCAGGTTGGCCGGTTCCGTGCTGAAAGTGTTCTTCGCCCGGTTCCAGGACACCTTGCCGCCCGAGAACTGTTGGGTGATCACGTCGCCGTCGACGGTCTGGTCGGCGACGGGCGCGCCCAGTTTTCCGGTCGGGCCGCGCAGCTTGTCCCAGGCCGCCTTCATCGCGCCGCGCACGACGAACGCGCCGTGGTCGGAGGTCCAGAAGATCACCGGCTTGTCGGCGGCCGAGAAGGTGGCGATCCGGCTGGACGGCGGCAGGCCGCCGTCGGACTCGTTGGCGACGGGGAACCCGAGCCCGCTGCCCGCCGGGCCGCCGAGCTGCTCGTACTTGCCCAGGATGTCGTTCTCGATGGCGTTGGCACCGGTGGCGGGGTTGAAGAAGACCTTGCCGCCCGCGAAGTTCTGGACGATGCCATCGCCGCCGACGGGGTACTGGGCGCCCTGCTTGGCGCCCAACGGGCCGCCCGCCCCGCCGGCCGCGCGCCACGCCATGTTGATCGCCACGGTCGGGTCGATGGCGACCTGCAGGCCCTTCAACTGGTCGGCCAAGGCGGGCGGGTCGGTGGTGAACTGCTTGGTCTCGCGGTTCCAGGACACCTGGCCACCGGAGAACTTCTGCGACGACACCTCGCCGCTGTAGGTCTCGTCACTGACCGGGACGCCCAGCACACCGCCGGAGCTGCCGAGCTTGTCCCAGGCCGAGTTGATCGCTCCGCGTACCACGAACGCGCCGTGCTCGGGCGTCCAATAGATCACCGGCTTGTCGCTGGCGGAGAAGGTGCTCACCCGGCTGTCGGGCCCGGCCAGGCCGGGCACCTCGTTGATGGCGGGGAATCCCAGGTCGCTGCTGACGGGGCCGCCGAGCGACTCGTACTTGTCCAGGATCGGCCCGTACATGAACTTGGCGCCGGTCGCGGGGGTGAAGAACATCTTGCCGCCGTCGAAGTCACAGGCGAAGCCGTCGGCCACCGGGTACACGTCGCCCTTGCGGGCGCCCAGCGGGGATCCGTCACCGCCGGCCTTGTCCCAGGCGGCCATGATCGCGGCCTCGGCGTCGCCGATGGGGCTCGCCCCGGCGGCCGGCGCAAGCAATATGGCGGCGAGCGCTGCGGTCGTCAAGCTGACGCACACACTCCCGATCAGCCTGCGCATGTGACCCCTTCGCCCAACACCTAGCCTCCCAGCCGACGGACGCCCCTATCTGCGACGATGCCGTACTTCCGTCCGGCGCGCGGGCCGTGCTCGTGCCAGGTAGCTACCCCCTGACGATCCGCGTATATCACCGGGCTCGCATAACTTTGCTCCAGCGAAGAAGAAATGCGAAGTCAAATGACGAATTTTATAAGAATGGAGACCCCGCCGATGTCGAAATGATGCGCACCGATCGCCGAATCGCAGCCAAATACGGTCCCGTTCGTGCTGCGGCGGCGTTATCGTGGCGCCCGACGCCGCAGGTCCTCAACCGCCGAACGGGCGGCCCGCGACAGCGCGGGTGACACGGGCCCACCACAGCACAACGCGCCGCGGCGGCGGCCGATGCCGTTGTCCGGCAGCGGTTCTACCGGTCGCCCGGGTCAGGCCCCGAGGCTGCGACCGATGATCTCCTTCATGATCTCGGTGGTGCCGCCATAGATGGTCTGCACCCGGGCGTCGAGATAGGCACGCGCAACCGGGTATTCGCGCATGTAGCCGTAGCCGCCGTGCAGTTGCAGGCACCGGTCGATCAGGTGCACCTGCTTTTCGGTGCTGTACCACTTGGCCATTGCGGCCTGCTCGGCCGTCAGCTTCTTGTCCAGGTGCAACCGGATGAACTCGTCGACCATGACGCGCACCACGGTCGCCTCGGTGGCAAGCTCGGCCAGCACGAATCGGGTGTTCTGGAAGCTGCCGATCGGCTTGCCGAAAGCCTTGCGCTCCTTGGTGTATTGCAGCGTCTGCTCGAGCGTCTGCTCCATGGCGGCGGCCGCCATGATGGCGATCGAGATGCGCTCCTGCGGCAGGTTCTGCATGAGGTAGATGAACCCCATACCCTCTTGGCCCAGCAGGTTTTCGGCGGGCACGTGCACGTCGGTGAACGACAGCTCGGCCGTGTCCTGCGCGTCCAGGCCGATCTTGTCCAGGTGACGGCCGCGCTCGAAACCCTGCATGCCGCGCTCGACGACGAGCAGCGAGAACCCTTGCGCACCCTTGTCGGGATCGGTTTGGGCCACCACGATCACCAGGTCGGCGTTGATTCCGTTGGTGATGAACGTCTTTGCCCCGTTGAGCACATAGTGGTCACCGTGGGCGACCGCGCGGGTCTTGATGCCTTGCAGGTCGCTGCCGGTGCCCGGCTCGGTCATCGCGATCGCGGTGATCAGCTCGCCGGTGCAGAATTTGGGCAGCCAGCGCTGCTTCTGCTCCTCGGTGGCCAGGTCCAGCAGGTAGGGCGCGACGATGTCGTTGTGCAACCCGAAACCGATCCCGCTGAAACGGCCCCGCGTCGTCTCCTCGGTGATGATGGTGTTGTAGCGGAAGTCGCCGTCTCCCCCGCCGCCGTACTCCTCGGGAACCGCCATGCCCAGGAAGCCCTGCTTTCCGGCCTCCAGCCAGACACCGCGGTCGACGATCTTCGCCTTCTCCCACTCGTCGTGATACGGCGCGACGTGCCGTTCGAGGAAGGACCGGTAGGACTCGCGGAACAGCTCGTGCTCCGACTCGAAAAGAGTGCGCTGGTATTTGATGGCACTGCTCATTGAAGGACCTCCGGCGAGTGGGTTGGCTGCCGCCCAACATATACCAACCAGACGGTTGGTCGGCGCGCGGCGGGGGTGCCGCCCGGCGGTCGCGGTGCGTCGAACGGCGACGGGGTCAGCCGGCAGCAAACTCGCGCAGGCGCCCGGCGAGCGCGACGGGAACCCGCGCCTTGATCCGGGTGCCCTCGGCGCAGTGCTCCTCCTGCTGGATGCGCCCGTCGGCGTGCAGCCGCGCCACCAGATCACCCCTGTCGTACGGGATCACGACGTCGACGGCGGCGTCGGCGGGCACGGCGAGCTCCGCGATCCGGCGCCGCAACGCGTCGATGCCCTCGCCGGTGCGCGCCGACACGAACATCGCGCCGGGCAACGCGTGCCGAAGCTTGGCCAGCGTCAGGTCGCTGGCCGCGTCCACCTTGTTCACCACCACCAACTCCCGGGGCGCGTCGCTTCCGTCGGCGCCGTAGTCGGCGAGCACCTCGGTGACGACCTGGCGCACGGCGTTGATCTGGGCCAACGGGTGGGCGTCGGAGCCGTCGACCACGTGCACCAGCACGTCCGCGTCGGCGACCTCCTCCAAAGTGGAGCGGAACGCCTCGACCAGTTGGGTCGGCAGGTGCCGGACGAAGCCGACGGTGTCGGTCAGGACGAACGGGCGGCCGTCGGCGAATTCGGCCCGCCGGGTGGTGGGTTCCAGGGTGGCGAACAGCGCGTCCTGCACCAGGACACCCGCGCCGGTGAGCGCGTTGAGCAGGCTCGACTTGCCCGCGTTGGTGTAGCCGACGATGGCGACGGCCGGCAGGTCGGCGTGCAGGCGGCGGCTGCGCTGGGTGTCGCGCACCTGTTTCATGTCCTTGATCTCGCGGCGCAGCTTGGCCATCCGCTCACGGATGCGGCGCCGGTCGGTCTCGATCTTGGTCTCACCGGGGCCGCGCAGGCCCACGCCGCCGCCGCTGCCGCCGGCCCGGCCGCCGGCCTGCCGGGACATCGACTCACCCCAGCCGCGCAGCCGCGGCAGCATGTACTCCATCTGGGCGAGCGAGACCTGCGCCTTGCCTTCCCGGCTGGTGGCGTGCTGGGCGAAGATGTCCAGGATCAGGGCGGTGCGGTCGATGACCTTGACCTTGACCGCCTTCTCCAGCGCGGTCAGCTGCGCGGGCGACAGCTCGCCGTCGCAGATGACGGTGTCTGCGCCGGTCGCCAGGACCACCGCGCGCAGCTCCTGGGCCTTGCCGGAGCCGATGTAGGTGGACGGGTCGGGCTTGTCGCGGCGCTGGATCAGACCCTCCAGCACCTGGGAGCCGGCGGTCTCGGCGAGGGCCGCCAGCTCGGCCATGCTGGCCTGGCTGTCCGCGGCGGTGCCGTCGGTCCACACGCCCACCAGCACGACCCGCTCGAGGCGCAGCTGGCGGTATTCGACTTCGGAGACGTCGGTGAGTTCGGTGGACAGGCCCGCGACGCGGCGTAGTGCGGACCGGTCTTCGAGGGCGAGTTCGCCCGTACTGGGCTCGGGATCGCGATGTTCGGGATACGTCATAGGCAATATCCGATGATGCACGCGAAAACGCCGGCGCGCACCCCGATTAACGTTGCTGGGACCACCACTGCTCGCTGATCTCTCCGTTGGCGACCAACACCGAGGGGCCCCGCAGGTAGCTGGTGTCGTCGGTGACGGTGACGTCGACCTCGCCGCCCGGCACCCGGACCGTGAGGGTGCCGGTGGCGGCACCACCGCCGATGAGGGCCGCGACCGCGGCCGCGACCGTGCCGGTGCCGCAGGAGCGGGTTTCCCCGACGCCGCGCTCGTGCACCCGCATGTGCACCACCCCGCCGGCCGCCGCGGTGACGATCTCGACGTTGACGCCGTCGGGGAATTGGGCCCCGTCGACGCCGACGGGCGCCGCCACATCCAGAGCGGCCAACGCCTCCGGCGTCAGCGTGGGGTCGACGCACGCCAGGTGGGGATTGCCCACGTCGACGGCGAGCCCGGAGAACCGCCGGCCACCGACCACCGCCGTGCCCGGGCCGCACGTGTTGGCCTTGCCCATGTCGACGGTGATTTGGGCGGCGGTGGCGTCGGCGTGGTGCACGGTCACGGGCCGCGGGCCGGCCAGCGACGCGACGACGAACGCGTCCCGCGACTCCAGGCCGCTGGCCCGCAGGTAGTGCGCGAAGACCCGCACGCCGTTGCCGCACATCTGCGCGACGGAACCGTCGGCGTTGCGGTAGTCCATGTACCAGTCCGGGGCGCCGACGCCCTCGGGCAGCCGGTCCAGCACGCCGGCCGACAGCGCGGCGCCGGCGGTGGTGACCCGCAGCACGCCGTCGGCGCCCAGGCCGCGCCGCCGATCACACAGGGCCGCCACCCGCCCCGCGTCGAGGGTCAGAACGGCGTCCACGTCGGGCAGCACGACGAAGTCGTTCTCGGTGCCGTGCCCCTTCGCGAATTTCACCAGCTCAGGATACGTCGCGCCAGACCCTCAGCGTTTCGGCGACGGCGGCGGACCGATCGTCCGCGGTGACGTCCACCCAGTGCACCCGGTGGTCGCGACGAAACCAGGACCGCTGCCGGCGCACATACCGCCGGGTGCCCACGAACGTCTGCTCGCGGGCCGCGCCGATCGCGGTGGGTCCCCCGCCGGCGTCGAGCGCGGCGATCACCTGCGCGTAACCGAGGGCACGCCCGGCGGTAACCCCCTCGCGCAGCCCGTTGTCGAGCAGCGCTCGCACTTCCTCCACCAGCCCCTGCTCGAACATCGCGTCGGTCCGTCGGGCCAGGCGCTCGTCGAGAACCGCGGTCGCACAGTCCAATCCGATGATGGCGGCACCCCACCGCGGGGTGCCGATGCGCGGCGCGGACGCGGCGAACGGCAGCCCGGTCAGCTCGACCACTTCGAGGGCGCGCACCGTGCGCCGCCCGTCGGTCGGCAGGATCGCGGCGGCCGCGGCGGGGTCGCGGCGGGCCAGTTCGGCGTGCAGCGCGCCCACCCCCACCTCGGCCAGGCGCCGCTCCCAGCGGGCCCGCACCTCGGGATCGGTCGCGGGAAACGACCAGTCGTCGAGCAGCGATTGCAGGTAGAGCATCGAGCCGCCCACGATCAGCGGCACGGCACCGCGGGCCGCGATGGCGTCCACGTCGGCCGCCGCCGCGCTCTGGTAGCGGGCGACGGTCGCGGTCTCGGTGACGTCGAGGACGTCGAGCTGGTGGTGCGCGACGCCGCGGCGCGCCGCGACGGGCAGCTTGGCCGTGCCGATGTCCATGCCGCGGTAGAGCTGCATCGCGTCGGCGTTCACCACCTCGGCGCCGACGCGCTCGGCGAAGTCCAGGGCCAGCTGCGATTTGCCGGTGCCCGTCGGGCCGATGATCGCCAGCGGTCGCACGGGCGGGCTCACGGCTGCCAGGCGCCGGCGAAATACCCCACGCCGTAGGGCGCCCCCCGGTAGAGCTCCTTGGCCGACCGCGGCCCGGGCTCGGCGAGGCCGGCGAGCACCTGGAAGGCGACGCGGCCCAGGATCTGGTCGGGTAGCCGCCGCAGGGCGGCCACGTCGCCGCCGGCCAGCGCGTCGTCCAGCGCGTCCTGCGCGCCGGCGTTGCCGGGGTCGTATCCGCCGGGGGCCGCGGGTGTCAGCGTGTTGGCGCCGTCGGCGACCACCAGGACGCCGATCGGGTCGTGTGACTGCTCGATGTCGGCACGCAGCCGCCGGCCCGTGGCGCGCGCGACATTGGGATCGAGGTCGGCGCGGTAGGCGCGGACCTGCGCGCTGGCCCGCGGCTGCGCCTGGCCGCGCATCCAGCCGGCGATCAGCGCGCACACCGGCAGCGCGGCCGGCGGTCGCGGTTCCCCGGCGGCCGGCGCCAGGTGCACCCGGACGTCGACGCCGAAACCGGCGAACGTGCCCGACGATTCGGGCCCCCACACGCGCTCGTTGTCGCCGCCGTCGCGGCAGCCCAGGACGATCCAGCGGTGCGGCAGCAGGGCGGCCGCAGCCACACACGCGGCGGTCAGCTCGGCCACCTCCGCGGCGGCCGCGCCGGAGAGCGCGGGCACCAGCACCGGCGCCGACGGGATGATCGCGATGCCGCTCAGCACGCCACCAAACTAACGGGCGCGCCCAGACGGGGTGTCCGGGCTACCGCACGTCGGCGATCACCAGGCGATCGCTGAAGGGGCCGCAGTCCTCGTCGGGATGCCCGGGCCGCTCGGCCGGCGGGCGGCGATCCCCCAGGAGCTCGGACCGCTCGATGGTCGCGGCCTCGCCACGGGCCAGCGCGACGGTCGCGACGATCACCACGGCGACCGCGCCGACGAGCAGGAACGCCTTGGGGCCGGCGGCGTTGAGCGTCTCCCCCAACACCACCACCCCGAGCAGGCCGGCGACGACGGGTTTGGCGACGGTCATCGTCGGCAACGACGCAGTCAGGGCGCCGGCCCGGAACGCCGACTGCTGGAAGATCATGCCGGCCAGGGCGACCAGAATCCACGGCACGAACTCGGGGGACGTCAGGACGCGCAGCGGGTTGCCCTCGGCCATCTCGACGATTCCCTTGGTGAGCACCGCGAACAACGCCAGGGACGACCCGGCCACCACGGCGAGGAGCACCGCGGCGAACGGGCTGCCCGCCCAGATCCGGGCGGCCACGACGCACGCCACCAGCAGGGGCACCATCACCAGCGCCACCACGACCCAGGTCTGCAACGGCGCGCGCTGGTCGCCGGCGGCGGGGTCGCCCACGATGATCACGACGGCCAGGGCGGCGGCCAGGACCAGCGCCCAGGCCCAGTCGCGCACGCCGACGCGGTGGCCGGCGAGGCGGGCGTAGATGGGCAACGCGAACAGCAGCGCCGTGACCTGCAGGGCCGTCACCAGAACCACCGACCCCCACGCCAGGGCCGCCGCCTGCAGGCTGTAATTGGCCACCGCCGCCAACCCGCCGAGCCACCAACGGGTGTCGCGCAACGACATCCGGAACAGCTCCAGGTGGCCGACGTCGCCGTCGGTGACCTCGTGAGCGCAGCGTTGCCGGATCACATCACCCACCGCGGACGCCAGCGCGGCAAACAACGCAAGCAACGCCGCGACATCAACCTTGGACATGTATCGACCCCTCCGCCCCCTACCGCTTCGACTCAGCTTTCCCCGAAGCGCCCCCGAAGACACGCACAGTTTGCCATCGGTTCAGCTACGACTCTATGACGCTGGACACGTCGTCGAGGACGCCGCAGGTAACCCTTTGATTATTACTTCCTTAACCTATGTAACAGCTGGGCTACCGGTATGAAAACGGCGGTCGAACTCAGGCCTCGCGGGCCGCGCTGGACGGCACCAGCGGGTCGTCCTGCGGCTTCCCGGCCGGCGCGTCGTGGGCGTTCATCGAGGCGGCTTCGCCGCGGGCCAGCGCGGTCGTGGCGAGCACCACCACCGCCACCGCGGCCAGCAGGGCCAACAGCTTGGGGCCGTTGGTGTTGAGGGTCTCGCCGAGCACGGTCACCCCCAGCACCGACGCGACCAGCGGCTCGCCCACCGTCATCGTCGGCAGCGATGCCGTGAGCGCACTGGCCCGGAACGCGGACTGCTGAAAGATGGTGCCCAGCACCGCGACCAGCAGCCAGCCGTACAGCTCGGGGGCGCGCAGCAGCGCCCCGACGCCGCCCGGGAGCACGTCGACGACGGCCTTGGTGAACACCGAGAACAGCGCCCACGACGACGCCGAGACGAGCGCCAGCAGCACCGCGGCCAGCGGCCCCGACCACAGGCGCGCACCGAACACGCAGAACACCATGGTCGGCCCCGCCACCAGCGCCACGATCGCCCAGGAGTGCAACGGTGCCCGCTGGACGCCGGCCGCCGGTTCGCCGACGGCGACGAACACCGCCACGGCGCCGGCCAGCAGCAGCGCCCACATCCACTCCCAGCGGCTCAGCCCCTGCCTCGTCATCCAGGCGTACACCGGGAGCGCGAACAGCAGCGCCGTCACCTGCAGGGCCTGCACCAAGACGACCGATCCCAGGCCGAGCGCCACGGCTTGCAACGCGAAACTCCCCACCGCTGCGCCGCCGCCCAGCCACCACCGCGCGTCGCGCAACGACATGCGCAGCAACTCCAGGTGGCCGACCTGTTGATCGGTGATCTCCTGCGCGGAACGCTGCCGGATCACGTCGCCGACCCCGGACAGCAGCGCCGCGACCAGCGCCAGCAGCGCCGCGATATCCACCTTGGCTATGGCGACCGACCTCCCCATCGACACGCGGCACCCAGGGCCGCTGCACGAATCATGCGAACCGCGTCACCCGGCGCCCGGCTCTTACCGGCCCGC
>NZ_LZJC01000128.1 GCF_001666755.1 Mycobacterium sp. E1214
ACCGCGCCCTGCGACCCGCCGAACACCAGCAACACCCGGGCGTCGTCGGCGAAACCGAAGTGGCGGCGCGCCTCCGTCCGCAGCGCCGCGCGGTCCAGCGAGGTGATGGCGGCGCGCACCGGCACCCCGACCACCTCGGCGCCGGGCAGTCCGCATTCCGGCACGGCGGCCAGCACCCGGTCCGCGCGGCGGGCCCCGACGCGGTTGGCCAGACCGGCGCGCGCGTTCGCCTCGTGGATCACCACCGGGATGCGGCGGCGCCCGGCGCCCCGCGGCAACCCGCGGGCGGCGAGGTAGGCGGGCAGGGCCACGTATCCACCGAACCCGATGACCACGTCGGCGCCGACGCCGGTGAGCACCGCGCGGGTCTCCCGGACCGCGCGCCACACCCGGGGTGGCAACCGGGCGAGGTCACCGCTGAGCTTGCGCGGCAACGGGACCGGCGTGATCAGCTCGAGGTGGTAACCGCGCTCGGGCACCAACCTGGTCTCCAGGCCGCGCGCGGTGCCCAACGCGGTGATGCGGACCCGTGGGTCGAGCGCGGTGAGCGCGTCGGCGACGGCCATCGCCGGCTCGACGTGGCCGGCGGTCCCGCCCCCGGCCAGCACCACCGAGACCGAGTCACCAGCCGACAACGCGGCACCGGCGGGCTGGGGGTTGTCCCCCAGCCCGCCGGTCCGCGTGCTGACCGTGTGGTTCACCCGTAACGCTGACCTTCCAGTGCGCGTGTCCGTCGCGGTTGCCGCTGGCCGGCGCCCTCCCCGGTCCGCAACCCGGCTCCCAGATTGGCATAGCGCTGGCCAGACCCATGATGCTCCCCCGTGCGTGCGCCGTGCGCCCGCACCCGCGCCCGGGCGCCGGCGGGCGCGCGGGCGGGCCGGACGGGTTTGCGGGGTAGCGCCGGCGGCAGCGCCGCGTCGGGTGTGCGGCCGCCCTTGCGCGGCTTGGCGGGCGCCGCGCCGCCCTTGGCCCGCGTGGGTGCCGCCCGCCCCGCCTGCGGTCGGGGACGCTTGCGGTCGCGCAGCGCGTCCACCCGGCTCGGCAGGTACGGCTCGGGCAGCGGCAACCGCAGCAGCCGGTTCACCTTGTCGTCGCGCCCGGCGCGCAGCGCGGCGACGGCTTCCGGTTCGTGACGGGCCGCGTTGATCATGATGCCGATCATGAAAAGGGTTGCCGCGGTTGATGTTCCGCCCGCCGAGATGAGCGGAAGCTGAATGCCGGTCACGGGCAGGATGCCGATCACGTAGCCGATGTTGATGAACGCCTGGCCCAGCACCCACATGGTCGTGGTGGCCGTCAGCAGCCGCAGGAACGGGTCCGCCGACCGTCGGGCGATCCGCATGCCGGTGTAGGCGAACAGCCCGAACAGCACGAGCAACCCGAACGCGCCGATGAAGCCCAGCTCCTCGCCGATGATGGCGAAGATGAAGTCGTTGTGGGCGTTGGGCAGGTAGTTCCACTTCGCGACGCCCTGGCCCAGGCCGTCGCCGAACACCCCGCCGTGGGCCAGGGCGAACTTGGCCTGCCGGGCCTGATAGCCGGTGTCCATCGGGTCGTTCTCGGGGTCCAGCCACGACTTCACCCGGTCGGAGCGGTACCCGGCGGACATGGCCAGGATGGCGCCGGCGACGAAGACCGCCAGCAGCGAGGTGCCGAAGACCCGCAGCGGCAACCCGGCGTACCACAGCAACGCCAGCAGGATGATGCCCAGTGAGACCGTCTGCCCCAGATCGGGCTGGGCCACGATGAGCGCCAGGGCGATGACCGCGGCCGGCACCAGCGGGATCAGCATCTCGCGCAGCGTCGCCCGTTCCAGCCGGCGGGTCGCCAGCAGGTGCGCGCCCCAGATGGCGAAGGCGATCTTCGCCAGCTCGGAGGGTTGCATCGAGAAGCCGGCGATGACGAACCACTTCCGGGACCCGTTGGCCAGGTTGCCGATGCCGGGCACCAAGACCAGCACCAGGAGGATGACGGTCACCACATAGCCGGTGAACGCGATCCGCCGCAGAAACCGCACCGACATGCGCAGCGACACGTAGCAGGCGACCAGGCCGATGACCGTCCACAGCACCTGCTTGCCGAAGATCACCCAGGCGGAGCCGTCGTTGTCATACGAGCGCACTCCGGAGGCCGACAGCACCATGATCAGGCCCAGCGTCGTCAGCAGCCCGGCAACGGCGATGATCAGGTGAAACGAGGTCATGGGCCGGCTCAGCCAGGTGCCGAACCGGCTGTGCGAATCTTGCTGGGCCCCCTTGGCCCCCTTGGCCCCGTCGGGCGCTGTGGCCGTCGGGGGCGCCTTGGCCGGGCGGGGCGCGGCGGCGTCCGGGGTCGTCTGCATAGCGTCAGTCTCGGGCTCGTCGGTCTCGGCCGCGGCATCGATATCGACCGATTCGGCAACGGTTTCCGGGACGCCGTCGACAGCGACGGCCTCGTGACTGGAACCGGCGCTGGGATCAGGAACAGGGTCGGCGGCGTCCGCTTCGCCGGCCTCCGCGGGGGCCTCGGCCGGCGTCGGCGCGGGCGAGTCGACGGTCGCGTCGGCCTTCTTTCCCCGGCGCCGCAGCCGGGACAGTGGTCTGGGCACGCCCGCCTACCGGACGGCCAGGCGCACGGCGGCCGCGAACGCGTCACCGCGGTCGGCGTAGCCAGCGAACTGGTCGAACGACGCGCCGGCCGGCGCCAGCAGCACCGTGTCACCCGCGTGGGCCAGAGCGCGGGCACCGGCCACGGCGGCGTTCATGACGGCCGCACCGAGAGTGTCACCTCGATGTTTCACTTCAGTCACATCTGTACCAATAACCTCAGCCGTCGCATTCATATCAGCATCCTCGCCTGTCACAACCTGGAGGACGCGGACATCCGGCGCGTGTCGCGATAACGCCTCTGCAACCACTCGACGGTCCTGACCCAGCAGGACGACCCCGACCAGGCGATTTGCGATCCTGGCGACCTCGGCGTCCACGGACGCGCCCTTGAGCAGTCCGCCCGCGATCCACACCACCCGCGGGTAGGCCAGGACGGACGCCTCGGCCGCGTGCGGGTTGGTGGCCTTGGAGTCGTCGACGTAGGTGATGCCGTCGGCCACCGCGACGACCTCGGCGCGGTGCCGGCCCAGCCGGAACGACGCGATCGCCACCGCGATGGCGTCGGCGGGCACCCCGACGCTGCGCGCCAGGGCCGCCGCGGCCAAGGCGTCGAGGACCCCGACCGGGCCCGGCACCGGGATGGACGCGGCGGGCAGCAGCACCAGGTCGTCGGCGAAGGCGCGGTCCACCAGCTGGCCGTCGCGCACCCCCACCTCGCCCGGGGCCGGCTCGCCGAGGCGAAACCCGGCCCGCACCGGCGCCTGCGCGGTGGGCAGCAGCTGCGCGGCCGGGCCGTCGTCCAGGCCGACGATCGCCACCCGGCCGTTGAGGACCCGGGCCTTGGCGGCGGCGTAGTCGGCGAAAGTGCCGTGCCAGTCGAGGTGATCCTCGGCGATGTTGAGCACCACGCCGGCCTCGGGACGCAGCGACGGCGCCCAGTACAGCTGAAAACTGGAGAGCTCGACGGCCAACAGGTCGGCGGGCTGGTCGAGCACGTCCAGCACGGGGTCGCCGATGTTGCCGCAGAGGAGGCTGCGGCGGCCGGCCGCGATCAGCATGGCGTGCAGCATCGACGTCGTGGTGGTCTTGCCATTGGTCCCGGTCACCACCAGCCAGCGGCGCGGCGGGCCGTAGACCCCGGCCGTGTCCAGTCGCCAGGCGAGCTCGACGTCTCCCCAGATGGGCACCCCGGCCGCCGCGGCGGCCGCCAGGACCGGGGCGCTCGGCTGAAATCCGGGGCTGGTCACCACCAGCGCATAGTCGGCAATGTTGGCGATGGCGGTCGGCGGGTCGACCGTGTTCACCCCCCGCGCGGCGAACGGCTCGAGCATGCCCGGGTCGTCGTCGCAGACGGTCGGTGTCGCGCCGAACCGCGACAGCGCGGCCTGCACCGCGCGACCGGTGACGCGGCCCCCGGCCACCAGGACCGATGCGCCCGGCGCCAGCGGCACCAGCGACGGGTGTTCGGAACCGCTCATCACGCGCCGGTCGCGGAAAGCCACTCGCCGTAGAAGAGGGCCACCCCCAGGCCGCAGGCGATCGCGGTGAGCAGCCAGAAGCGGATGATGACCGTGGTCTCGGCCCAGCCCGCCAGCTCGAAGTGATGGTGGAAGGGCGCCATCCGAAACACCCGGCGCCCGGTGGTCCGGAAGGCCAGAATCTGCAGCACCACCGAGGTGACCTCGGCGACGAACAGCGAGCCCAGCACGACGGCCAGGATCTCGGTGCGGCTGGTGACCGAGAGGCCCGCGATGATGCCGCCCAGCGCCAGCGAGCCGGTGTCGCCCATGAAGATCTTGGCGGGCGCGGCGTTCCACCACAGGAACCCGATGCAGGCGCCCGCGGTGGCCGCGGCGACGAAGGCCAGATCCAGCGGGTCGCGCACGTTGTAGCAGCCCAGCCCCGGCGAGCTCACGCAGGCGCTGTGGGCCTGCCAGAACGTGATCAGCACGTAGGCGGCGGACACCATCGCCATGCTGCCGGCGGCCAGGCCGTCCAGGCCGTCGGTGAAGTTCACCGCGTTGGACCAGGCGCTGACGACGACGACGCAGAACAGCACGAACAGTCCGGGCGCCAGCGTGACGGTCGCGATCTCGCGCACGTAAGACAGATCGGCGCTGCCCGGGGTCAGCCCGTTGGCGTTGTGGAACCGCAACGCCAGCACGCCGAAGATCACCGCGGCGGCGATCTGGCCGATGGTCTTGGCGGTCTTGTTCAGGCCCAGGTTGCGCGACCGCCGGATCTTGATCAGGTCGTCGAGGAAGCCCACGCCGCCCAGGGCGGTGGCGAGGCCGAGCACCAGCAGGCCCGACGCCGAGACGCCCTCGCCGTCGAACGCCAGCCCGGCCAGGTGCGTGCCCAGATAGCCCGCCCAGATGCCGGCCAGGATGGCGACGCCGCCCATCGACGGGGTGCCGCGCTTGGCGTGGTGGGTGGGCGGCCCGTCCTCGCGCGTGTGGTGCCCGAACCCTTGCCGGGTGAACAGCCGGATCAGCGCCGGCGTCAGCAGGATCGATACGGTCAGCGCGATCGCGACGGCGATCAGGATCTGCCTCATGAGCCGCCCTCGCGATCGTCACGGCCTGATGGTGACGACCCGCTTCGCCCGGCTTCGCCGCCCTCGCGATCGTCACGGCCTGATGGTGACGACCCGCTTCGCCCGGCTTCGCCGCCCTCGCGATCGTCACGGCCTGATGGTGACGACCCGCTTCGCCCGGCTTCGCCGCCCTCGCGATCGTCACGGCCTGATGGTGACGACCCGCTTCGCCCGGCTTCGCCGCCCTCGCGATCGTCACGGCCTGATGGTGACGACCCGCTTCGCCCGGCTTCGCCGCCCTCGCGATCGTCACGGCCTGATGGTGACGACCCGCTTCGCCCGGCTTCGCCGCCCTCGCGATCGTCACGGCCTGATGGTGACGACCCGCTTCGCCCGGCTTCGCCGCCCTCGCGATCGTCACGGGCCAGCGCGTCGGCCAGCGCCCCCAGCCCGGCCGCGTTCGACGCCTTGACCAGCACCACGTCGCCCGGCAGCAGTTCGGACCGCAACAACGCCAGTGCGGCGTCGGAGTCGGCGACGCTGACGGCCCCCCGGTCCGCCGCGTCAGGGCCCCACGGTCCCCACGAGCCCTCCATGACCGCTCCGTGGTGCATGGCGCCCATCGACCTCCCACTTCCCACGACAACGAGTCGAGACACATCTAAGCGCACGGCCAGCCGGCCGATGCGATCGTGCTCGGCGATGGCATCGTCGCCCAACTCCGCCATCTCACCGAGCACCGCCCAGCTACGCCGCGGCGGTGCTGCGCCCCCCGGGCCGCGGGCAATCCAGGCCAGCGCCTGCAACCCGGCCCGCATCGAATCCGGGTTGGCGTTGTAGGCGTCGTCGATCACCGTCACCCCGTCGGGGCGGGTGGTGACGTTCATGCGGTGCGCCGACACCGGCCCGGCGGCCGCCAGCGCGGTCGCCACCTGCGCGACGTCGGCGCCACACTGCAGGGCGACGGCCGCGGCGCACAACGCGTTGGTGACCTGATGTTCGCCGTACACCCCGAGCGTCACCTCGGCCGCGCTGTCCATCGCGTGCAGGGTGAACCGCGGCGCGGCCAGGGCGTCCAACGACACGTCGTCCGCCCAGACGTCGCTGGGGCCGGCCGCGGTGTGACTGCTGCGGCTCACCCGGATCACCCAGGCCGGGGTCTGCCCCGCCATCGCCGCCACCATGGGGTCGTCGACGTTGAGCACGACCACCCCGGAGGACGGAACTGATTGCGGCAGTTCGGCTTTGGTGCGGGCGATGGCCTCGCGGGAGCCGAACTCCCCCAGGTGCGCGGTGCCGACGTTGAGCACTACCCCGATCGCCGGCGTGGCGATGCGCGCCAGCGCGGCGATGTTGCCGGGGTGGCGCGCCGACATCTCCAGGACCAGGTAGTCGGTGCGCCGCGTCGCGCGCAGCACCGTCCAGGGGTGTCCCAGCTCGTTGTTGAACGATCCGGGCGGCGCCACCACCTCCCCCAGCGGGGCGAGCACCGCGGCTATCAAGTCCTTGGTCGAGGTCTTGCCCGACGAGCCGGTGATGCCGATGATGGTCAGCCCGCCCGCAACCAGCTCCGCGGCCACCGCCCGCGCCAGCTTCCCCAGCGCGGCCAGCACCGCCGCCCCGGATCCGTCGGTGTCGTGTTCGAGCACCCCGGAGTCCTCGTCATCGGGCGGTCGTGGGGGCACCACGATGGCGGGCACCCCGACGGGCCGGGCGGCGAGCACGGCCACGGCGCCCGACTCGATCGCCGAGGCGGCGTGGTCGTGCCCGTCGGTGCGGGCCCCCGGCAGCGCCAGGAACAACCCCCCGGGACCCACGGCGCGGGAGTCGAATTCGACGGTGCCCGTGACCCGGCGTTCGGCCGCGTCGTCCGGTGAGATGTCGGACAGGGTGCCGCCGACGATCTCGGCGATCTCGGCGACGGTCAGTTCGATCATCGGCGGGCCTGCAGGGCTTCGGCCAGCTCCACCCGGTCGTCGAAGGGGCGCGTCCCCTCGGCGCCGCGCTGCCCGGTCTCGTGACCCTTGCCGGCGATGAGGACCACGTCGCCGGGGCCCGCCCAGTCGACCGCGTGCCTGATCGCCGCGCGCCGGTCGCCGATCTCGACCACGCGGGCGGCGCCGTGCGCGGCGCCGGCCAGGATCTCGCGCCGGATCGCCGCCGGGTCCTCGCTGCGCGGGTTGTCGTCGGTGACGACGACCAGGTCGGCCAGCTCGGCCGCCGTGGCGCCCATCGACGCGCGTTTGCCGGGGTCGCGGTCGCCGCCGGCGCCGAACACGACGGCCAGCCGGCGGCCGGGACGCGCCAGCGTCGTCAGCACCGCCCGCAGCGCGCCGGGCTTGTGGGCGTAGTCGACCAGCGCCAGGAAATCCTGGCCGCGGTCGATCTGTTCCATGCGCCCCGGCACCCGGGTCTCCAGCAGACCGCGGGCCGCGTCGTCCACGGCAACCCCGACCGAGTCCAAAACGGCCAGCGCGACAAGGCAATTCGCGACGTTGTAGGCACCGGGCAGCCGGACCCCGACCCGGTGCTGACCGCCGGAGGGGTCGACGACGGTGAACTGCTGCCCCCCGGCGCCCAGCGGCGCCACATCCCGGGCCCGCCAGTGTGCGGGTTGGTCGTCGGCGCTGACGG
The DNA here is from genome assembly GCF_001666755.1 of Mycobacterium sp. E1214. Classification (GTDB taxonomy): domain Bacteria; phylum Actinomycetota; class Actinomycetes; order Mycobacteriales; family Mycobacteriaceae; genus Mycobacterium. The sequence goes on from NZ_LZJC01000128.1 coordinate 7,759, forward strand.
TGATCGCGTCCCCGGCCCGGGCGGCCATGGCGCGCCCGGCGTCGTCGTCCACGCACACCACCACCCGGCGGGCCCGCAACGGCGATCGCGGGTCGAACAGCAGGGCCTTGGCTTCGAAGTAATCCTCCATGCTGGGGTGGAAGTCCAGGTGGTCGCGGGACAGGTTGGTAAAACCGCCCACCGAGAACGCGGTGCCGTCCACCCGGCCCAACGCCAGCGCGTGGCTGGACACCTCCATGACGACGGTGTCCACGCCGTCTTCGACCATGGCCGCCAGCATGGCCTGCAGGGCGGGGGCCTCCGGGGTAGTCAGCGCGCTGGGGATGTCGGCCCCGTCGACGCGGATGCCGATGGTGCCGATCAGCCCGGCCGTCCGCCCGGCGGCGCGCAGCCCGGCCTCGATCAGATAGGTCGTGGTGGTCTTGCCCGACGTGCCGGTGATGCCCACCATCGTCAGACACTGCGACGGGTGGCCGTACACCGTGGCGGCCAGGCCCCCCAGCACACCGCGCGGATCCGGGTGCACCAATGTCGGGACGTCGAGCGTGCCCAGTTCGGCGACCCCGGCGGCGTCGGTGAGCACCGCGGCAGCGCCGCGATCCAGGGCTTCGGCGGTGTACCGGGCGCCG
>NZ_LZJC01000129.1 GCF_001666755.1 Mycobacterium sp. E1214
CGGTGTCCACTCGCTGTAGCGCACCTCCCCCACCAGCACCGGCTCGACGTACGTGACGCCGCGGGCTTCGGCGCGGGCGGCAGGTCCGCCGGCGGGGCGGGCGGCGCCTGCGGAGCCGGCTGGTCGAAGGAGGCCAACTGCACCGGCGGCGCCGGGTCGGCCGGCGGCGGCGGCCCCGGCTCCCGGCGACGCGGACTTCCACGGATTCGTGCCGGCCGACATGCCGCAGCAGGCCGACACGGTCGGCTACACGCAGCAGCTGTGGAACGCGATCAACGCCCAGGGAATCCGGGGCAACGACGCGCTCAACGGTGTCGGACAGCCCTAGCCCGCAGCGTCGCTGATACTTCCGGCGCGCCCCGGACGCCCTCGGCGTTCGGGGCGTGCCGGTCTCCACGGGCCGCTCAGGCCGAGCCCACCCACTCCTCGGTTCCGTCGTCGAAGAACTGGTGTTTCCACACCGGCAGTCGGGCCTTGATGGTGTCGACGAGCTCGGCGCAGGTGGCGAACGCCGCCTGGCGGTGATCGGCGGCGACCGCCGCGACCAACGCGGCCTCGCCGATGTGCAGCGCGCCGACGCGATGGCTGGCCGCGATCGCGCGCACGCCGCTAGAGCGCCGCGCGACGTCGGCCACCACCTCTTCGATGACCTGGTCGGCCGACGGATGCGCGGAGTACTCCAGCCGGACCACCCGACGGCCGCCGTCGTGGTCGCGGATCATGCCGACGAATCCGACGACGGCACCGGCCGACTGGTGGCCGACGAGCTCCTCGTGCTCGGCCAGGAAGATCGGGTGATCCGTCATTGCCGCGCGCACGACGAGCGTCATTGCCGATGGTCTTTGCCGGCGATCTGGTCCAGGGCGTGCTCGAGGACCTCGGCAAGGACCAGCAGGCCGTCGCGCACGCCACCGGGCGACCCGGGCAGGTTGACGACGAGCGTGCGACCGGCCACCCCGCACACGCCCCGCGACAACACCGACGTCGGCACCTGCCGCTCACCCGACCGGCGGATGGCGTCGGCGAGGCCGGGGATCATGTAGTCCAGCACCGCCACGGTCTGATCGGGCGTGCTGTCGGTCGGCGAGATGCCGGTGCCGCCGGAGGTGATGACGACGTCGACGTCGCCGTCGATCGCCTGGCGCAGGGCGTCGCCGACCGGGGCGCCGTCGGCGACCACCTCCGGCTGCACCGCGGCAAACCCGCGCTCGCCCAACCAGTCCGCGATGATCGGGCCGCAACGGTCGTCGTACTCGCCCGCCGCCGCCCGGGTCGAGGAGATGATGACTCGAGCCGATCGATCGCTCATCAGCGCACCCACCTTCCGCTCTTGCCGCCTTCCTTGCGCAGCACCCGAATGTCGTCGAGACGCGCGGACGGATCCACCGCCTTGATCATGTCGTACAGCGTCAACGCGGCGACGCTGACGGCCGTCAGCGCCTCCATCTCCACGCCCGTGCGATCGGTGCTGCGCACCGTCGCGGTGATTCCGACCTCGCGGTCCCCGACGGCGAACTCGACGTCGACGCCGGTGAGCGCCAGCTGATGGCAGAGCGGGATCAGCTCACTGGTGCGCTTGGCGGCCATGATGCCCGCGACGCGCGCGGTCGCCAGCGCGTCGCCCTTGGGCAGGCCGCCGGTCGAGATGAGCCCCACGACGTGCGCCGAGGTGCGCAGGACGCCCGCGGCGACCGCGGTCCGTTTCGTGGCCCCCTTGTCGGTGACGTCGACCATGTGCGCCGCCCCGCGCTCGTCCAGGTGCGACAACCCGGTCGCGGGGGGGTTGGCTGCCTCGGGGGCCCTGGCCATCCTGGCGACTATCGGTTGACGACGGTGACCGGGTGCAGGTAGGGCAGGTCGGTGGAAGGCAGCGGGAACACCAGCTCGCCGAAGGGCGACAGCGCGCCGGTCCGATCGGTCACGAGTTCACTGACCGCGTGGTCGTCCGGGTCCGTCGTCGGCCAGCCGTTGTCGACGTACCGGGTCTTGCGCTCTTTACCCTCAACGTTGTCAGCCACGGATCCATTCTGACAGGTCGCCTGCGCGCGCGTGGTGCAAGACCGCCGGTGACGTCCTGGGCCGCCCGGGGCCCGCCCGGCGGTCGAGGTCTGCTGGGCTCCGGCCGACTGCTTTACGCTGGTCAGCAATGACAGACAACACCCCGGACATCCCGCTGGGGTCGTGGCTGGCCGAGTTATCCGACGAGCGGCTGATCCGACTGCTGGAGTTGCGGCCGGACCTCGCCCAGCCCCCGCCCGGCAGCATCGCCGCGCTCGCCGCGCGGGCGCAGGCCCGCCAATCGGTCAAGGCCGCCACCGACGATCTCGACTTCCTGCGCCTGGCGGTGCTCGACGCGCTGCTGGTGCTGCAGGCCGACGTGGCGCCGGTGCCGACGGCGAAGCTGCTGGGGCTGATCGGTGACCGCGCTCCGGAAGGCGACGTCCTCGAGGCGGTGGACGACCTGCGGCTGCGCGCCCTGGTGTGGGGCGAGGCCGGGCTGCGGGTCGCCGCGGACGCGGGCACCGCGCTGCCGTGGCACCCGGGCCAGGTCATCCTCGAAGACGGCTCGCGGACGGCCGAAGAGATCGCCGGCCTCGTCGACGGGCTCGACCAGGCCCAGCGCGACGTGCTGGACAAGCTGCTGGAGGGGTCCCCGATGGGCCGCACCCGTGACGCCGCGCCCGGCGCGCCCGCGGACCGGCCCGTCCCGCGGCTGCTCGCGCTGGGGCTGTTGCGTCGCGTCGACGCCGACACCGTGATCCTGCCGCGCCACGTCGGCCAGGTGCTGCGGGGCGAGCAGCCCGGGCCGCTGCGGCTGACCGCGCCCGACCCGGTGGTCTCGACCACCACCGCGGCGGACGTCGACGCGGCCGCCGCGGGCTCGGTCATCGACCTGCTGCGCGAGGTCGACGTGCTGCTCGAAACGCTGGCCGGCGCGCCCATTCCCGAGCTGCGCAGCGGCGGCCTGGGCGTGCGTGACGTCAAGCGGCTGAGCAAGGTGACGGGCGTCGACGAGCCGCGGCTGGGCCTGCTCCTGGAGGTCACGGCCGCGGCCGGCCTGATCGCCAGCGGGATGCCCGACCCGCAACCCGTGACCGGCGAGGCGCCCTACTGGGCACCGACCGCGGCCACCGACCGGTTCACCGCGATGTCGGCCGCGCAGCGCTGGCAGTTGCTGGCCGTCAGCTGGCTGGACCTGCCGGGCCGGCCGGCGCTGATCGGCAGCCGCGGCCCGGACGCCAAGCCCTACGGCGCGCTGAGCGATGCGCTGTATTCCACGGCCGCCCCCCTGGACCGGCGGCTGCTGCTGGGCATGCTCGCGCAACTTCCGCCCGGCGCCGGGGTCGACACCGCCACGGCGTCGGCGGCGCTGATCTGGCGCCGCCCGCGGTGGGCCAAGCGCCTGCAACCCGAACCGGTCGGGCACCTTCTCGCCGAGAGCCAGGCGCTCGGCCTGGTCGGGCGGGGCGCGCTCAGCGGGCCGGGCCGGGCGCTGCTGGACGAGGACGCCGACGCGCAGCTCGCGGTCGACGCCATGGCCCGGGCGCTGCCCGACCCCATCGACTACTTCCTGGTGCAGGCCGACCTGACGGTCGTGGTGCCCGGCCCCTTGAAGCGCGAACTCGCCGAGCAACTGGCCGCGGTGGCCACCGTCGAGTCGGCCGGCACGGCGATGGTCTATCGCGTCAGCGAGCAGTCGATTCGGCATGCGCTCGACGTCGGCAAGACCCGCGACTGGATGCACGCCCTGTTCACCCAGCACTCCAAAACGCCGGTGCCGCAGGGGCTGACGTACCTGATCGACGACGTGGCGCGCCGCCACGGGCAGCTCCGCATCGGCATGGCCGCGTCGTTCGTGCGCTGCGAGGACCCGGCCCTGCTCGCCCAGGCCGTGGCCGCGCCGGCCACCGAAGGGGTGCAGCTGCGCGCCCTGGCCCCCACCGTGGCGGTCTCCCCGGCGCCGATCGGCGAGGTGCTCACGGCGTTGCGGGCGGCCGGCTTCGCCCCCGCCGCCGAGGACGCCTCGGGCGCCATCATGGACGTTCGGCCGCGCGGTGCCCGGGTGGCCACGCCCCAGCAGCGACGGCCGTATCGCCCGTTGCGCCGCCCGAACAGCGACAGCCTGCACGCGGTGGTCGCGGTGCTGCGTAAGGTGACCGCCGCGCCGTTCGGCAGCGTGCGCGTCGATCCGGCCGCCACCATGACGCGGCTGCAACGGGCCGCGAAGGAACAAGACACGCTGGTGATCGGTTATCTAGACGCGGCCGGTGTGGCGACCCAGCGGGTGGTATCGCCGGTGACCGTCCGGGGCGGCCAGTTGGTGGCCTTCGACTCAGCGTCGGGACGGCTCCGCGACTTCGCCATCCACCGCATCACGTCGGTCGTGTCGGACGGCGACCGATAATCGGTGAGAGACCAACAGAAAGGGGTGGCGCTTCGATGACCGATGGACCGTTGATCGTCCAGTCCGACAAGACGGTGCTGCTCGAGGTCGACCACGAGCAGGCCGGCGCGGCGCGCGCCGCCATCGCGCCGTTCGCTGAACTGGAACGCGCGCCCGAGCACGTGCACACCTACCGCATCACGCCGCTGGCGTTGTGGAACGCGCGGGCCGCCGGCCACGACGCCGAGCAGGTGGTCGACGCGCTGGTCAGCTTCTCGCGCTACGCGGTGCCGCAGCCGCTGCTGGTCGACATCGTCGACACCATGGCCCGCTACGGCCGCCTGCAGCTGGTGAAGAGCCCGGTGCACGGCCTCACGCTGGTGAGCCTGGACCGCGCGGTGCTCGAAGAGGTGCTGCGCAACAAGAAGATCGCGCCGATGCTCGGCGCCCGCATCGACGACGACACCGTGGTCGTGCACCCCAGCGAGCGCGGACGCGTCAAACAGATGCTCCTCAAAATCGGTTGGCCCGCCGAGGATCTCGCGGGTTACGTGGACGGCGAGGCCCACCCGATCAGCCTGCATCAGGACGGTTGGCACCTGCGCGACTACCAGCAGATGGCCACCGAGTCGTTCTGGTCCGGCGGGTCGGGCGTCGTGGTGCTGCCGTGCGGGGCCGGCAAGACGATGGTGGGCGCGGCGGCCATGGCCAAGGCGAGCGCGACGACGCTGATCCTGGTGACCAACGTCGTCGCCGCGCGGCAGTGGAAACGCGAGCTGGTCGCGCGCACGTCGCTCACCGAGGACGAGATCGGCGAATACTCCGGTGAGCGCAAGGAGATTCGGCCCGTCACCATCTCGACCTACCAGATCGTGACCCGCCGCACCAAGGGCGAGTACCGGCACCTGGAGCTCTTCGACAGCCGCGACTGGGGGCTGATCATCTACGACGAGGTGCACCTGCTGCCGGCGCCGGTCTTCCGGATGACGGCCGATTTGCAGTCCAAGCGGCGGCTCGGGTTGACCGCCACGCTGGTCCGCGAGGACGGCCGCGAGGGCGATGTGTTCTCGCTCATCGGCCCGAAACGCTACGACGCGCCGTGGAAGGACATCGAGGCGCAGGGGTGGATCGCCCCGGCCGAATGCGTCGAGGTCCGGGTCACCATGACCGACAACGAGCGGATGATCTACGCCACCGCCGAGCCCGAGGAGCGCTACAAGGTCTGCTCGACCGCGCACTCGAAAATCGCCGTGGTCAGATCGATCCTGGACAAGCATCGGGGTGAGCAGACCCTGGTGATCGGCGCCTACCTCGACCAGCTCGACGAGCTGGGTGCCGAGCTGAACGCGCCGGTGATCCAGGGTTCCACCCGCACCAAGGAACGCGAGGCCCTGTTCGACGCCTTCCGCACCGGCGAGGTGTCCACCCTGGTGGTCTCCAAGGTCGCGAACTTCTCCATCGACCTACCGGAAGCCTCTGTCGCCGTTCAGGTTTCGGGGACGTTCGGGTCGCGCCAGGAGGAGGCCCAGCGGCTGGGCCGGTTGCTGCGCCCGAAGTCGGACGGCGGCGGGGCGATCTTCTATTCGGTGGTCGCCCGTGACAGCCTGGACGCCGAGTACGCCGCACACCGGCAGCGTTTCCTCGCCGAGCAGGGCTACGGCTACATCATTCGGGACGCCGACGACCTGCTGGGGCCGGCCATTTAGGCTGGGGGGCAACCGCTTACAGCGACAGGATGGTCGCCGAGGCGGTGCCGGGCGCGCCGTAGACCTGGGCCAGGCCGACGCGCGGGTTGCCCGGCACCTGCCGCTCCCCCGCCTCGCCGCGCAGCTGTCGCACCAATTCGTGCATCTGCCGCAGGCCCGACGCCCCGATCGGCTCTCCGTTGGCGATCAGCCCGCCGTCGGTGTTGACCGGGATGGACCCGTGGATTTCGGTGGCGCCGTCGGCCAGCAGCTTCTCCTGCTCGCCGTCGGCGCACAGCCCCGTCTCGGCCATGTGGATCACCTCGGCGCCGGCGTCGGTGTCCTGCAGCTGGGCGACGTCGACGTCCTCGGGACCGATGCCCGCCGCCTCGTAGGCGGCCCGGGCCGCGTATACCGTCGGGGCGAAGTCCTCGTCCAGCGGGGCCGACGTGGCGTGCACCTCGTAGGCGCCGTAGCGTCGGGTCCGAATCTCGCACGCCCGCACGTACACCGGCCTGTCGGTGTACCTGTGCGCGAGGTCGGCGCGGCACATGATGACCGCCGCGGCGCCCTCGTCGGGCGCGCAGAACATGTACTGGGTCAGCGGGTAGTTCAGCACCGCCGAGTTCAGGATTTCGTCCTCGCCAATCGGCTTGCGCCGGAACGCGTTCGGGTTCATCGCGCCGTTGCGGAAGTTCTTCGCGGCGACCTTGGCCAGGGTGGACCGCGAGATGTTGTGGTCGTGCAGGTACTTGTTGGCCTTCATCCCGAAGAACTTGGTGGTGACGAATTGGCCGTTGTTGGCATACCACTGCGGCAGCGCCAGTTTCGCGGGATCGTCGGTGAAGGCGCCGCGGGGGTGCTTGTCCAGGCCGATGGCGATGCCGATGTCGTACTTGCCGAGGCGGATCGTGTCGGCGGTCTGCTGGATGGCGCTGGCCGCGGTGGCGCAGGCGTTGAACACGTTGGTGAACGTGATGCCCGTCAACCCCACCAGCCGGGTCACCGCGTCGGGGTTGGACACCTCGTAGCTGCCACCGAAACCGAACTGGATGTCCCGCCATCCCACGCCGGCGTCGGCCAGTGCGGACTGCACGGCCTCGGCGCCCATCTGCATCGCGGTCTTGTCGAACCTGCCGAAGGGGTGCAGGCCCACTCCGATGATGGCGACGTCGTTGCTCATCTTTGGCCCTCCTGATCTAGACCGGCTGGAATGCGAAGGTGAGGATCTCGGTGCCGTCGGCGTCGGTGGTCAGGGGCACCATGGTGAGCTCCACCTCCTGGCCGAATTGCAGTCGGGCCGGGTCGTTTTCGGTCAATCGCCCCTCGACGCGAAGCACGGCCTCTGCCCCCAGGCCGAGCTGGACGAGACCGACGCCGAACGGCACGAAGTCCTTGCCGGTCGGGCCGGCGTAGGGGGCGCCGGGCGGGAAGCCCTGGGTGGTCCAGGCGATCAGCGTGCCGCGGCGCGGCAGCAACACCTCGGACATCCGCCCGGCGCTGCAGCGCGGGCACCATTGCTGCACCGGGAAGGTCGTGGCCCCGCACTCGCCGCAGCGGCTGCCGATCAATTGCGGACTCTCGTCGGGCCAGGTGGAAATCTCCGGGGCGAGTGCCTTCTGCTGCATCGAGCGGTCCTCCAGGTTCGCGCCATCGCTCACTGAACCGTATAACAGGTTTCCGAAAAGTGGAAATTGCATTCTCATTGCGGCGGCGGGCCGTTCGGATGGGTCGACTATCTTGGCGAGGGGTCGACACGACGTGAGGAGACGACTATGCCGGTCACGGTGCTGCTTGAACTCCGCTTCAAGCCCGACGCGGTTTCCCAGGGGCGCGAACTCATGCAACGGACGCTGCAGGTCACCCGCGGCTTCGAGGGGAACCTGCGCACCGACGTGCTGATCGACCAGGACGACGAGGCGCACTGGATCGTCTACGAGGAGTGGGCCACCGTCGAACACGACGAGGCTTACCGCGCGTTCCGCGCCGGTGAAGGCAAGGTGACCGAACTGCCCCCACTGCTGGCCGCACCGCCGGCCAAGACGCGATACGAGACCGCCGACGTCTGAGGACCGCTAACTCAGCGCGGGAATGACCTCGCGCTCGAAGGCCTCGATGCCCGAGCGGTCGTAGGCCGCCTCCGGGAAGTTGCAGATCACGTACTCGCAGCCGAGGTCGCGGATCTTGCTGAGCCGCTCGATGACCTGTTCGGTTGTGCCGGTTGCCGAATCGGCTCGGCTGGCGCCGGCGATCATCGTGTCCGCCGCCTGTTCGGGAACGTAACGGATCATCCGGTCGCGAACCCGCTTGAGCCGGTCTTTGACGTCGGCGTCCGAGCTGCCGATCACGGCGTTGACGTTGACCGAGCGTACGATGGCGTCGAAGTCGGTGCCGACGGCGCGACAATGCTCGGCGAGCACCTGCGACTTGTGGACGAAGGCCTCGTGTTCGGCCGAAAAGTTGGTGTACTGCGCGTACTGCGCCGCGATGCGCAGCGTGACCTTCTCCCCACCGCCGGCAATCCACAGCGGAATCCCATTGCCTTGCAACGGCTTCGGCGACACGATCGCCCCGTCCACCTGATAGTGCTTGCCGTGCAGGCTCACCGTGCCGTCGCGCCAGGCGTCGCGCATGATCTGCACGCCCTCGTCGAGGCGGCCGAGCCGTACCCCGGCGGACGGGAAGCCGTAACCGTAGGCGCGCCATTCGTGTTCGTACCAGCCGCCGCCGATGCCCATCTGGATCCGGCCGCCGGAGATGATGTCGGCCGTGGCGGCGACCTTGGCGAGATAGACCGGGTTGCGGTAGCTCATCGCGGTGCACATCTGGCCGAGCTTGACGCGCGACGTCGTCGCGGCGTACGCCGCCATCAACGACCAGGCCTCGTGGGTGGCTTCGTTCGTCGGCACCGGGATGGTGTGGAAGTGGTCGTAGACCCAGACCGAGTCCCAGGCGCTGTTGTCCGCGTAGGCGGCCAGGTCGCGCATCACCGCCCAGTGCTGCGCGGGCTCAATGTCCACCAGGTCCAACCGCCATCCCTGCGGGATGAAGAAACCGAAGCGCATGTCATGGAACTCTAGCGGGGCGCGCGGTGTGGGCTCGCCCGCCGCGGCGCATGCTTCGCCGCGGCGCCGCCCGCACGCGCGGTATCCGGCCAGGTGGTAGTAAGGCCCATGCGGATCCTCATCTCCGGTGCCAGCATCGCGGGTCCCGTGCTGGCCTACTGGCTCAACCGCTACGGGTTCGACGTCACGGTGATCGAGCGCGCGGCGGCGCCGGGCGCTCCGGGGGGTCACGCCGTGGACCTGTTCCGTCCCGCGCTGGACATCTCGGAGAGGATGGGCGTCCTGCCGCGCATCGAGGCCCGGTCCATGCGCGGCGACCGGATGACGGTGTACCGAGAGGGCCGGCAGCGGCCCGCCGAGATCGACCTCGGCCGCGACCATCCGGCGGCGCCCGATAGGCACGTGGAAATCCTGCGCGACGACCTGAGCGAGATCTACCGCGAGGCCTCCCGCGCCGACGTCGAGTACCTGTTCGGTGACTCCATCACCGGGATCGACCACGACGGCGAGGTGACCTTCGAACGCGCCGAGCCGCGCCGGTTCGACGTCGTCGTCGGCGCCGACGGGGCGCATTCGACCGTGCGCCGCCTGACCTTCGGCGCGGGGGCCGGGGTGACGCGGTTCCTGGGCGGATACCTCGCGGTGCTGTCCGCGCCCAAGGCGCTGGCCGATCCCGGCGGCAGGATCGGTCACGTCGGGCCCGGGCGCTTCGCGGGCATCTACACCGCCGAGCACTTGGACGACGCCCGGGTGGTGTTGCTGTTCCGCGGCACCGAGGACGTCGACCACGACCCCAGCGACACCGCACGGCAGCGGGAGTCGGTGCGCGCCGCGTTCGCCGGGATGCACGAGCAGGTGGACGGCTGGTTGGCGCAGCTCGACAGCGCGGCCCCGTTCTACTGCGACGCGATCACCCAGCTGCGCATGGACATCTGGTCGCGCAGGCGGGTCACGCTGGTCGGCGACGCCGGCTACAGCCCCGGCCCCGCGGTCGGCGGGAGCACCAGCCTGGCCGTGCTGGGCGCCTACGTGCTGGCAGGTGAACTCGCGTCGGCGGACGGCGATCACCTGCACGCGTTCGCCGCGTACGAACTGCGGATGCACCACGCGGTGCACCGCAGCAGGGCCTTCGCCCGCGACGCGGCCAGGAGCGTCGTCCCCGCGTCGCGGGCCGGGGCCTGGGCGCTGCTGCGCGGGGCGACGTCGGCGTCACGGGCGCCCGAGCCGCTGTCGCGGGTGTTGGGCAGGCGGGTTGCCAAGGCGCGCCGGGCGCACGAGCGGATGCCGGTGCCCGACTACGGCGGTGCGGACGTTTGACAGCATGGTGGGGCAACCGCACGCCACCAACGGAAGGCCTTCGATGGAACTCACCGGTGTCGGGATCTGGAGCAGTCAGTTGCGCTACGGCGACCCGGGCGAATCCGCCGACGCCGCAGCCGAATTGGAGGAGCTCGGGTTCTCCGCGTTGTGGATACCCGACGTGGGCGGCCCGGTGTTCGACGCGGTGGCGCAACTGCTCGACGCCACCACGCGGACCGTCGTCGCCACCGGCATCCTCAACCTGTGGATGCACGCCCCCGGTGACGTCGCCGAATCGTATGCGGCGCTGACCGCCGAGCACGGCGAGCGTTTCCTGCTGGGCATCGGGGTCAGCCACGCGCCCCTGATCGACGCCGGCCAGCCGGGCCGCTACCGCAAACCCTTGGCCGCGACGGCGGCGTTCCTCGACGGGCTGGACGCCGCGCCGCGGCCGGTGCCCGCCGGCAGCCGGGTCCTCGCCGCGCTCGGGCCGAAGATGCTGGCGCTCTCGGCGAGCCGCGCCCGCGGCGCGCACCCGTACCTGGTCACTCCCGACCACACCGCCGCCGCGCGATCGACGCTGGGCGAGGGCCCGCTGCTGCTGCCCGAGCAGACCGTCATCCTCACCGACGATCCCGACGAGGCCCGCCGCGTCGGGACCGAGTGGCTGCGCGCGTACCTGGCGTTGCCCAACTACGCGAACAACCTTCTGCGCAGCGGCTTTTCGGACGACGACCTGAGCCAAGTCAGCGATCGTGTCTTCGACGCCATCATCGCCTGGGGTGACGAGGCGGCGATCCTGCGCCGCGTCGAGGAGCACCGCGCGGCCGGCGCCGACCACGTCTGCGTGCAGGTACTGCTGGCCGACCCACAGGCGTTCCCGCGCGAGCAGTGGCGCCGCATCGCGGCGGCGCTGGCGTAGCGAGGCGGGCGGCCGGCGGAGTCACCGCGGCGCTGGCGTAGCGGGGCGGGCGGCCGGCGGAGTCACCGCGGCGCTGGCGTAGCGAGGCGGGCGGCCGGCGGAGTCACCGCGGCGCTGGCGTAGCGAGGCGGGCGGCCGGCGGAGTCACCGCGAGAACGCGGCTTGCCCCGCGGCCTACGCTCGACGAATGGGTCTCAAGCAGACGTTGTTCACGCTGATGTACCGGTTCGGGTTCACGCCCTGGGACGGCCACCCGATCGCGGAAATGCTGCGGGACCTCGTCGAACAACTGCCGCCCGGCAGGGCGCTGGATCTGGGCTGCGGCACCGGTGACGCAGCGATTTACCTTGCGCAGCACGGCTGGCGCACCACCGGCGTCGACTACGTCGACCAACCGCTGCAGGCCGCGCGGGCCAAGGCGTCCGCCGCCCAGGCGCAGGTCGACTTCGTCAAAGCGGATGTCACCAAGCTCAGCACCGAAGGCGTCGGCGCGGATTTTGCGCTCATCGTCGACAACGGCTGCCTGCACAATCTCAGTGACAGCGACCGCGACGCCTACGTCCGCGAGGTCAGCGCGGTGGCGGCACCCCGCGCGCGGCTGCTCATCGTGGCGTTCCTGCCCGGCGGCCGGTTCGGCGTGCGGGGCGTCGCGCCCGCCGAGATGCAGCGACGATTCGCCACCGGATGGACGTTGCTGTCCAGCGGAACCGAACGGCGACTCGACGAGGAGCAGACCCCGACGCATTACTACCTCTACGAACGCGAAAGCCCCTGCAGCCGTTGAGCTGCAGGGGCTTTCGTGTGCCTTCGGCTTAGGTCAGCGACGCCGGCGGCGTGAAGCGGTCGCCGTAGCGGGCGGCCAGCTCCTTGGCCCGGGCCACGAACGCCTCCTTGCCGACGCCGCCCGCACCCTGGTAACCCACGATGAACTGCGCGCTACCGCCGGTGTAGGGCGGGAAGCCGATGCCCATGATGGACCCGATGTTGGCGTCGGCGGTCGACGTCAGCACGCCCTCGTCGAGGCACTTCTGGGTCTCGAGGGCCTCGGCGAACAGCATGCGGTCGATCATGTCCTGCAGCGGCAGCTCGGTGGAACCGGACTTGAACTCCTCGCGCAGGCCCGGCCACAGCCGCGTCCGCTTGCCGTCGACGTACTCGTAGAAGCCCGCGCCCTTGAGCCGCGACGGGCGGCCGAGCTCGATCATCTTCTCGACGACGGCCTCGGCCGGGTGCGGCTCGTAGGTGCCACCCGCGTCCTCGACGCCCTTGCGGCTCGCGGTCGCGATCTTGTGCATCAGCTCCAGGTTGAGCTCGTCGGACAGCTGCAGCGGCGGGGCCGGGTAGCCGGCCTGCGACCCGGCGTGCTCGATGCTGGCGGGCTCGACGCCCTCACCCAGCATCGCCAGCGCCTCGTTGACGAAGGTCCCGATGACCCGGCTGGTGAAAAAGCCGCGGCTGTCGTTGACGACGATCGGGGTCTTGCCGATGGCCAGCGTGTAGTCGAACACCCGGGCCAGCGCCTCGTCGGAAGTCTTCTCGCCCCTGATGATTTCGACCAGCGGCATCTTGTCGACCGGGGAGAAGAAGTGGATCCCGATGAAGTCCTCCTGCCGCTTGACGCCGGTCGCCAGACCGGTGATCGGCAGCGTCGAGGTGTTCGACCCGAGCAGCGCGTTGGGTTCGACGATGTCCTCGATCTCCTGGAACACCTTGTGCTTGAGGTCCTGGTTCTCGAACACGGCCTCGATGACGAAGTCGACGCCCTTGAACGCCTCGGGGTCGGCGGCCGGCGTGATGCGGCCCAACAGCGCCTTGCTCTTCTCCTCGGTGGTCTTGCCGCGCTGCAGCGCCTTGGCCTCGAGCTTCTCCGAGTAGCCCTTGCCCTTTTCGGCGGCCTCCAGGCTGACGTCCTTGAGCACCACCTCGTAGCCGGCCTTGGCCGACACGTAGGCGATGCCGGCGCCCATCATGCCCGCGCCCAGCACGCCGATCTTGTTGATCGGGGTCTTGGCGATGCCGTCGGGCCGCGAGCCGCCGCCGTTGATGTGCTGCAGGTCGAAGAAGAACGCCTGGATCATGTTCTTGGCGGTCTGGCCGGTGACCAACTGGGTGAAGTACCGGCTCTCGATGCGGCTGGCCGTGTCGAAGTCCACCTGCGCGCCCTCGACGGCCGCGTCCAGGATGGCCCGCGGTGCCGGCATCGGCGCACCCTTGAGCTGCTTTTTCAGCAGCGCCGGGAACGACGGCAGGATCGCGGCCAGCCCGGGGCTGGACGGGGTGCCGCCGGGCATCTTGTAGCCCTTGACGTCCCACGGCTGGGTGTGCGAGTCGGGGTTGGCCTTGATCCACGCCTTGGCGGCGGGAACCAGCTCCTCGACCGAGCCGACCAGCTCGTCGACCAGGCCGATCTCCTTGGCCTTCGCGGGCTTGAAGCGGGTGCCCTGGGACAAGATGTTCATGAAGGCGTTCTGGATGCCGAACATCCGCACGGTGCGGGTCACCCCGCCGCCGCCGGGCAGCAGGCCCAGCGTCACCTCGGGCAGGCCCAGCTGGCTGCCCTTGACGTCGGCCGCGATGCGGTGATGACACGCCAGCGCGATCTCCAGGCCGCCGCCCAGCGCGGCGCCGTTGATGGCGGCCACCACCGGCTTGCCGAGGGTCTCCAGGGCCCGCAGGTCACGCTTGACCGACTCGACGGTGTCGAACGCCTCGCCGGCGTTCTCCGGTCCGAGGTTGATCATGCCCTTGAGGTCACCGCCGGCGAAGAAGGTCTTCTTCGCGCTGGTGATGACGACGCCGGTGATCGAATCCTTCTCCGCGGCAAGGCGTTCCACGGCGTTGTGCATGGACTCGCTGTAGTGCTCGTTCATCACGTTGGCCGACCCGGTGGGGTCGTCCAGCGTCAGGGTGACGATGCCGTCGTCGTCCTTGTCCCACGCAATAGTGTTCTCCGCCATAGCCTTAAACCCTCTCGATAATGGTGGCGACACCCATGCCGCCGCCGATGCACAGCGTGATCAGCGCGCGACGCGCGTTGCGGCGCTCGAGCTCGTCGACCATGGTCCCGGTGATCATGGCGCCGGTGGCGCCCAGCGGGTGGCCCATCGCGATCGCGCCGCCGTTGACGTTGAGCTTCTCGTCCGGGATGTTGAGGTCCTTCTGGAACTTCAGCACCACCGACGCGAAGGCCTCGTTGAGCTCGAACAGGTCGATGTCGTCGACCGTCAGGCCGGCGCGGTCCAGCACCTTGCGGCTGGCCGGGGTGGGGCCGGTCAGCATGATGACCGGGTCGGAGCCGCTGGTGGCGGTCGCCACGATCCGCGCCCGCGGGGTCAGTCCCTGCGACTTGCCCGCGGCCTCCGAGCCGACCAGCACCAGCGCGGCGCCGTCGACGATGCCGGAGCTGTTGCCGCCGGTGTGGACGTGGTTGATCTTTTCCACCCAGTGGTACTTCTGCAGCGCCACGTCGTCGAAGCCGCCCATCTCACCGACGCCGTCGAACGCGGTCTTGAGCTTGCCCAGGCCCTCCAGCGTGGAGTCCGGCCGCATGTGCTCGTCGTGGTCGAGGATGACCAGGCCGTTCTGGTCGCGCACCGGCACGACCGACTTGGCGAAGTAGCCGCCCGACCACGCGGCAGCCGCCTTCTCCTGCGAGCGCAGCGCGTAGCGGTCGACGTCCTCGCGGGAGAAGCCCTCGAGGGTGGCGATCAGGTCGGCGCCGATGCCCTGCGGGACGAAGCCGAGGCGGTAGTTGGTCTCAGGATCGGTCGCCCAGGCGCCGCCGTCGGAGCCCATCGGGACGCGGCTCATCGACTCGACGCCGCCGGCCAGCACCAGGTCGTCCCAGCCGGACCGCACCTTCTGCGCGGCCGTGTTGACGGCCTCGAGGCCCGACGCGCAGAACCGGTTCAGCTGCACGCCGCCGGTGGTCTCCGGCAGCCCGGCGACCAGTGCCGCGGTGCGGGCGATGTCGCCGCCCTGGTCGCCCACGGGCGAGACCACGCCGAGGATCAGGTCGCTGATCAGGTTTTCGTCGAGGTCGGGGTTGCGCCGGCGCAGCTCGTCGACCAGCCCGACGACCAAGTTGACCGGCTTGACCTCGTTGAGCGACCCGTTGCGCTGCTTGCCGCGCGGGGTGCGGATGGCCTCATAGATGAAAGCTTCTTCGGACATGTGAAGTTCCTGTTCGCAATCTAAGGGTGTGGGTCCGTCTACAGAGTAGGGCCCGATCCACCCTAACAGGGGGCCCGGCCAACCTGTTGGTTGGCCAGGGTCGCCTCACCCGACTCCGCCGCCGCGCGTACCCGAATCGACGTTCGCGCCCCACGGTCGCCGCCGGGCGCCCTAAGCTCAACCAGCATGACGGTGTCGGGGCTGCGTCCCTACGCGACCACCATCTTCGCCGAGATGTCCGCGCTCGCCGCGCGCATCGGCGCGGTGAACCTCGGTCAGGGATTCCCCGACGAGGACGGCCCGCCGGCGATGCTCAAGGCCGCGCAGGACGCCATCGCCGAGGGCGTCAACCAGTACCCGCCGGGCCCGGGCATCGCGCCGCTGCGCCAGGCCATCGCCGCGCAGCGCAAGCGCAACTACGGCATCGACTACGACCCCGACACCGAGGTGCTGGTGACGGTCGGGGCGACCGAGGCGATCGCCGCCGCGGTCCTCGGGCTGGTCGAACCCGGCTCGGAGGTCCTGCTGATCGAGCCGTTCTACGACTCCTATTCGCCGGTGGTCGCGATGGCGGGCGCCCACCGGGTGACCGTCCCGCTGGTCCCGCACGGCCGCGGCTTCGCCCTCGACGCCGACGCACTGCGCCGCGCGGTGACGCCGCGCACCCGAGCGGTCATCGTCAACTCGCCGCACAACCCGACCGGGACGGTGCTCAGCGCCGCCGAGCTGGCCACCATCGCCGAGGTCGCCGTGGCGGCCGACCTGCTGGTGATCACCGACGAGGTGTACGAGCAGCTGATCTTCGACGGCCGCGAGCATCTGCCGCTGGCCGGGTTCGACGGGATGGCCGAGCGCACCGTCACCGTGTCGAGTGCGGCCAAGATGTTCAACTGCACCGGGTGGAAAATCGGGTGGGCCTGCGGCCCCGCGCCTCTCATCGCCGGGCTGCGGGCGGCCAAGCAGTACCTCACCTATGTGGGCGGTGCGCCCTTCCAGCCGGCCGTGGCGCTCGCGCTCGACACCGAGGACGCTTGGGTGGCGGACCTGCGCAGCTCGTTGCAGGCCCGGCGGGATCGGCTGGCCGCGGGACTTCTCGACATCGGCTTCGAGGTGCACGCCAGCGCCGGCACCTATTTCCTGTGCGCCGATCCGCGCCCCCTGGGCTACACCGACAGCACCGCGTTCTGCGCCGCCCTGCCCGAAAAGCTCGGGGTGGCGGCCATCCCGATGTCCGCGTTCTGCCTGCCCGCCGACGCCCAGTCCGCCTCGCAGGCGCAGGTCTGGAACCACATGGTGCGCTTCGCGTTCTGCAAACGCCAGGAGGTGTTGGACGAGGCGATCAGCCGGCTGGGCGGGCTGCGCGACGGGGCGGTCAGCTAGCCGGGCCGTAGCCCTGCATCACCCGCTGGCGCAGCCCGTCGAGCGCGGCGCGCAGGATCTTCTTGCGGGCCCGGCTGACCCAGAACTCGGGCAGCGGCGCCGCCGGCTCGACCGTGATGGTGAACCGCACGCGGGTCCGCCCGTCGCCGACCGGGTTCAGGTTGTACTCGCCGTGCTGGCCGTGCTGCTGCGCGGTGCGGCGCGCGTCCCACACCATCCAGTCCGGGCCCCAGTGGTATTCCAGCAACTCGGTGTCGTGGATGCCCGTCACCGCAATGGAGACCCTGACGTGGTGCGGGCGGCCGTCGGGATGCTTGTCGACGACCTCGACCCGCTTGTGCACCGCTGACCACGTCGGCACCGCGTCCATGTCGGCCAGCGCCTCGATGATGACGTCCGGGGGCGCGTCGATGACGATCTCCGACGACGCTTGGATGGCCACCGTTACGCCCCCGCGTCGCCGCCGCGGGCGACCAGGTTCGTCAGCCCCCGCACCGCGGCGTCCATGATGTGCTCGCTGGCGCGCCGGACGACGAACGCCGGCACGGGGCGGCCCGGCTCGACGGTGAGGTCGAACCGCACGCGGCTCTTGTCGAGTCCCTCGGGTTTGATCGTGTATTCGACGTGCTGGCCATGCTGCTGCGACGTTCCCTTGGCGTCCCACACCATCCAGTCCGGGCCCCAGTGGTATTCCAGGATTTCCTTGTCGACGAGCCCCAGGATCTTCACCTTCGCCCTGACGTGGTGCGGCCGGCCGTCGGGATACCGGTCGATGATCTCCATGTGCTTGTGCAGCGGCGACCACGACGCAAGCACACCGACGTCGGCGAGCGCGCCCATGACCTTTTCCGGCGGCGCGTCGACGATGAACTCTCGCGATGCTTTTACGGCCACTGCCATGAACCTAGCAACATCGCGGCGAGGGCGGACCGAATCCTTCAAAGCCGTTCTACCGCGCCATGTTCGGGCGATGCCGCGCGCCCGGCGGCTAGCGGACCTTCTTCACCTGCAGCACCCGGTCGCGCAGTCCCTTGGTGCCGGCGTCGATGGTGCCCTTGATCGCGCGCTTGAGGACGAACCCGGGCAGCGGCACCATCGGGTCGACGCTGATCTCGAACGTGACCTTGGTCTTGTCGGCAGTCTGGTCGGAGTGGGGGGTCAGCGTGTACGACGCGTCCTGCGACCGCTGCTGGCCCGAGCTGATCAGCGTCCAGCTCACCTTGTTCTTTGCCCAGGTGTAGGCGATCACCTGTTCGTCGGTGATCCCGGCCGCCTTGACCCTCATCTTCACCGTGGCGGGCCGGCCGTCGGCGTGCCGCTCGAGAACTTCCACGCTTTGATGGGGGTCGGACCACTCGGTCATCGACTCCAGATCGGCGATGACGTCCAGAATTTCCTCGGGCGTCGCCTCGACGACTATTTCCCGGGTTTCGTTGATTGCCATGGCCGCACGATAGGCCAACCGGCTGCCACCGAGGGGTGATTTGGGCCGAGCGGGCGTACCGTCGTCACCGTGACTTCCCTGCGCATCGACGACTCCGAAGAATCCTTCTACACCGTCGGCGACTACCTCCTGGACCGCCTGGCCGAGCTGGGCGTCTCGGAGATCTTCGGCGTCCCCGGCGACTACAACCTGGCCTTCCTGGACCACATCGTCGCCCACCCGAGCATCCGGTGGGTGGGCAGCGCCAACGAGCTCAACGCCGGGTACGCGGCCGACGGGTACGGGCGGTTGCGCGGATTGGCCGCCGTGGTAACCACTTTCGGCGTCGGCGAGCTGTCCGCGGCGAACGCCATCGCCGGCAGCTACGCCGAGCACGTGCCCGTCGTCCACATCGTTGGCGGCCCCTCCAAGGACGCGCAGGGCACCAGGCGGGCACTGCACCACTCGCTGGGTGACGGTGACTTCGAGCACTTCTTCCGGGTGAGCCGCGAAATCACCTGCGCGCAAGCAAATCTGATGCCGGCGACGGCGTGCCGGGAGATCGACCGGGTGCTCTCGGAGGTGCGCGAGCAGAAGCGCCCCGGATACCTGCTGCTGTCCACCGACGTGGCCCGGTTCCCCACCGAGCCGCCGTCGGAGCCGTTGCCCAGCTACTCCGGCGGCACCAGCCCCCGCGCGCTGTCGCTGTTCGTCGAGGCGGCCACCCAGCTGATCGGCGCGCACCGCGTGACCGTGCTGGCCGACCTGCTGGTGCACCGGTTGCAGGCGGTCAAGGAACTCGAAGCGCTGCTGGCGGCCGACGTGGTGCCGCACGCGACGCTGATGTGGGGGAAGAGCCTGCTCGACGAGAGCTCCCCCAATTTCCTGGGCATCTACGCGGGGGCGGCGAGCGCCGAATGGGTGCGGGCGGCCATCGAGGACGCGCCGGTGCTCGTGACGGCGGGCGTGGTGTTCACCGACATGGTCAGCGGCTTTTTCAGCCAGCGCATCGACCCCGCGCGCACCATCGACATCGGGCAGTACCAGAGCAGCGTCGGCGGTGCGGTCTTCGCCCCGCTGGAGATGGGCGCGGC
>NZ_LZJC01000130.1 GCF_001666755.1 Mycobacterium sp. E1214
GGGCCGTTGGGTCCCCAACAACCCGGGTGCGGCGACGCCGATCTTCCCCGGCCCGGTGGGGGAGATGTCGGCGCAGTACAACCAGTACCTCAAGCAGTACCTGGTCCTCTACACCGACGGCGGCAGCAACGACGTGGTGGCGCGGACCGCTCCCACGCCGCAGGGCCCGTGGAGCCCGGAGCAGCCCCTGGTGTCCTCGTTCCAGATGCCCGGCGGCATCTACGCGCCGATGATCCACCCGTGGTCGTCGGGTCGCGACCTGTATTTCAACCTGTCCCTGTGGTCGGCGTACGACGTGATGCTGATGCACACCGTGTTGCCGTAGGTCGCAAGCCTTACACGAGTGATGATGAGTGAACCGAGGAGAGGAGATCGGCGATGATCACCTTGGAGAACCACGCGATGTGGCAAGACCTCGTCGAGGGCCACAGCGCCGACCGCCCGGGCGGCCGCCGGTTGTTCAACGGCCACCGGATGGCGTTCCCGGCCGTCGGCCGGGCCGGGCGACCCGAACTCGAGGTGTCCATCGAGGGTGTCCGGCGCCGCGGAGGCGCGGTCAGCCTCGGCATCACCTTCAACGGGGTGGACTGCCGGCGCGCGCACGCCCGCTGAGCGCCCGACGGCGCTAGTCGGGCGGGGGCGCCGGCGGCGGTGTCCACCGCCGGCCGTCGGTGGTCCAGCCGCAGGGGAGGTAGTTCAGCTGCGGCGGCTGGCCCTCATAGGTCAGGCACCGCGGCGCCCCGGGCGGTGGTGCCGGGCTCGGCGGTGCTGGATCGGCTTGTGCCGCAACGCTGCTGAGCATCATAGCTCCGGCGGCCAGGAGTATCGCTGCTGTCTTCCTCATCGCGGATTCAGCGAGCTGAGCGACCGGCGGTCGCTGATTGTCAGCCGTTGCCCTCGCCCGTCAATGCTAGACCCGATGGCCCGCGGCGACCCTGATTTTGCTCTGTGTGAACCTTGAATATCCGCTGTCCGATCGGTGTCGGACGGACGTTCAGTTGGCGGGGCTCGACTCGAGATAGTCGGCCAGGATGCGGCTGACGAGCGACTCGATGTTGGATTCGATGGACGACGCGAGGGTCGCCGTCACCGTCGCCACCGCCTGGGTGCGAAAGCGCACCAGCATGGTGATCAGTTCGGCAATCTCGGCGTCGGCCGGAAGCGGCTCGCCGGGCTTGATGTGGTCCAACACGTGTTCGGCGCCGGCCCGCACCAGCATGTCGCTGATCTTGTCGATCTCGGGCACGATCTGCTCGTGCAGGTCGACGAGCTTGTCGTAATCGACGCCGTAGCCGCGCATCTCGTTGAACGCCTCGATGAGCTTCGGCCGCGTGACGGTGGCCTGCTCGCCGTCGACCCGGATCACCTGCAGACCCACCAGCCGCTCGAACGCGCGCGCGTCGTCCACGAGCCGGTGGGCGTCGGCCAGCGGCATGGTCTCGGGCTTCTCGGTGGTCCAGGTGCCCACGATGGCCGTCTCCAGGCCGAGCACGTCACCGAGGTTCTTGCCCTGCTCCCACGCGCTGAGCATCTCCCGCACGTGTGCGATGTTGTACCCGCGGTCGAGCATCGACGTGATCAGCCGCAGCCGGGTCAGGTGGGTATCGTTGAACAACGCGATCCGCCCGACCCGCAGCGGCGGCGGCAACAGGCCGCGGTCGCGGTAGACGCGGATGTTGCGCGTGGTGGTGCCGGCCAGCCGGGCCAGGTCGTCGATGCGGTATTCGCCCGAGCCGACGCCGCCGTGTGGGTGGCGCACGGCGGCGTCGAACAGCTGGGATACCGCGGTCTCGAGGAAGTCTCGCGACTGGCGCCGGACCCGCTGAGGTGCGCGCCGCACGTTGTGCAGCACGCTGGCGATGGTGCCCGGTTCGGGACGGGGCGGTCGGTCCGGCGCCATGTCAGCGCGGCGTCAGGCCGACGAGGTGGCGCGCGCTACGGCGTGACGCGCCACCGCCTGGTAGTCCTCGTACCGGAAATCCCTCATCTGGCGAAGATACTGCGTCGCGAAACCCGGATACATCGACCCGTTGAATCCGTCCTTGGTGAGGTACCAGCTGCGGCACCCCGACATCCAGGTGGTTCTAGTGAGTCGACGCTGGATCAGCTCGTTGTGGCGGCGCTGAACCTCCTCGCGGACGTCGAGATACCGCAGGTCGTTGTCCAGGATGGCGGTGATGCCGCGCACGGCGTAGTCCAGCTGGCCCTCGATGTAGACCAGCAGCGAGTTGTGCCCCGGACCCGAGTTGGGTCCGGTCATCACGAACAGGTTGGGGTAGCCGTGCACGTTGATGCTCTTGTAAGCCTGTGCCCCGCAGGCCCATTCACCGGCCAGCGATCTGCCGTCGAGCCCGGTGACCGGGAACGGCGGGCCGGTCAGGTGCACGTCGTAGCCGGTGGCGAACACGATGCAGTCCAGGTGGTGTTCGACGCCGTCGCTGGTCCGGATGCCCGCGGGGCTCAACGTGGCGATCGGCCAGTCGATGAGCTTGCAGTTGTCGCGTTGCAGCGCCGGGTAGTAGTCGCTGGAGACGAGCATGCGCTTGCAGCCGGGCCGGAAGTCTGGCGTGAGCTGCCGGCGCAGCCACGGGTCCTTCACCTGGGCGCGCAGGTGTGCCCGGCCCAGCCTGGACACCAGCGACGTCAGCGGCGTGTCCCACACCAGGGCCGTGGCGCTGGCTTCGTGCCCCCAGAACAACGCTTGGCGCGCGAGTTGTTGGGTCGCAGGGACTTTGGAGAACAGCGCCTGCACGGCGGGCGGGGTCGCGGTGTCCAGGCGCGGCAACACCCAGCACGGGGTGCGTTGGAACACCTTGACGAACCCGGCCTGCTTGACCAGTTCGGGAACGATCTGGATCGCGCTGGCGCCCGTGCCGATGACGGCGACCCGTTTGCCGGTGAAGTCGTAATCATGGTCCCAGCGGGCCGAGTGGATCTTGTGTCCGCGGTAACTGTCCAGCCCCCGGATGTCGGGGAAGCTGACGTCGGACAGTGGGCCGGAGGCGAGAACGACGGTGCGGGCACGAAACCGCTTGCGGTTGGCGGTGTTTGCGGTCCACACCCCCTGGGCCTGGTCGAAGGTGAGGTCGGTGACCCGATGGCCGAACTTGATGCGCTTGCGGATGTCGAACCGGTTCGCCATCTCCTCGAGGTGACGATAGATCTCCGGGGCGGGAGAGTAGGTGCGCGACCAAGTGGGGTTCTTGACGAACGAGTAGGAATACAGCAGCGACGGAACGTCGCAGCTGGCACCGGGATAGGTGGTGTCGCGCCACGTCCCGCCGACTCGGTCGGAGCGCTCCAGGATCACGATGTCGTCGACCCCGGCCTCGGCCAGCCGGATCGCCGCCCCGAGTCCGGTGAAGCCGGCGCCGATGATGAGCGCCGCGTGGGCGCGATTGTTCGCCACGGTCATGCCGCCGGCTCGTGGGTGAGTTCTCGGGACCACGTCGGCATCGACCGCAGCAGCGGCTTGGGATAGAAGTCCGACAACCACACCATGGAGTTGGCCAGCAGTTGGTAGGGGTGACGCGGGTTGACCACCCACATGCCGTGCCGCTTGAGCAACTTGTAGGT
Source organism: Mycobacterium sp. E1214 (assembly GCF_001666755.1). Lineage (GTDB taxonomy): Bacteria > Actinomycetota > Actinomycetes > Mycobacteriales > Mycobacteriaceae > Mycobacterium. The sequence goes on from NZ_LZJC01000130.1 coordinate 3,577, forward strand.
GGGCACGCGGCGGGTGTGCTCGCCGCGGTCGCCGAGTTGCTTGAAGCGGTTGACCGCGTTGAACAGTCGCTCGGTGTCCATGCCCATCGCGGCCATCTCGTTGCGGACCCGGTTGAGCAGGGGGATGTACATGATCATTCCCAAGACCAGGCCGGGTGAGGCGAAGCGGCCGACGAAGTCGATGACCAACCGCCGGGCGGTGGCATGCCCGATCATGTCGAGGACCTCGAAATCGACCGCGATGTGCCGGGATTCGTCGTTGTTGATCTTCTCGAAGACCTGGTGGCAGACGGGGTCTTCCACGGACTCCAGCAGGAACTTCAACAGCGCGCCGTCGAGCGCGACTTCCAGCATCGGGATCACCGTGCCCAGCACCGAAAGCGGCATGTCGTCGGCGAAGGTGTCCAGCCACTCGATGGCCAGTTTGATGTTGACGTTGGGTTCGGGTACCTCGCCGTCGGCGAGCATGCCCCACCGCTTCATCAGTGCCAGCTCGGCGTTGGCGTGGCGTTGCTCCTCGGCGTGGAAGTACCGGTAGATCTCGGCGATCGTCGGCGTGGGCGCCTTCTTGGCCAGCGCCGCGAAACCTCGCGCTCCGATGTTCTCGATCCAGCACAGGTCGGCCATGAAGGCCTTGAGCTTGGGGCGGAATTCGGGCCGAATGGTCTCGGCTCCCGGTGCGTCCCAGTCGATATCGGCCAGGGCCCACTGCCGATCCTTGATCTTGGCGAGCATCACTTCCATGTCGATGGCCATCAGGTGCGTCCTTCCATTCGGGGGGTTCAGGGCAGATTGATCCGGGACACCAGGCCGACCGCACGGGTATACGCTTGCGGCGCCAGGCGTTTGACGTTCCAGCCGATCTTGGCGTCGAGCTGCGGCATGCAGTACAGCTCCCCGCGGTCGTGTGCGTCCAGGCAGATGCGGGCCACCTTTTCGGGGGAGAACCCGGTCCAGCGCATGAGCCTGTTGGCCAGTTCGCTCGATTGCTCGCTGATGCGGCCCGATTCGACGATGTTGGTCTTGACGAAGGTGGGGCACAAGACCGTGACCTTGACGCCGGAGCCGGACAATTCGGCGGCCAGCGTCTCCGACAGCGACAGCACGCCGGCCTTGCTGACGTTGTAGGCCGCCATGCCGGGTGCCGCCCCGAACGCGGCGGCCGACGCGACGTTGATGATGCCGCGCGGGGCGTGCGCCGCGGCGGCGTCGCGCAGGATGGGGGCGAAGACGTGGCAGCCGTGAATCGGACCCCACAGGTTGATGCCCAGCGTCCAGAGCCAGTCGTCCAGGGGTGCGTCGCCGACGGCGGCGCCGCCCGCCCCGACACCGGCGTTGTTGATCACCAGGGTGGGTGGGGCGCCGAACCAGTCCTGCGATTGCTCCGCCAGGTCGCGCACGTCGTCGAATTGCGAGACGTCGCAACGGATGGCCACCGCCTTCGCGCCGCGCTCGACGATCGCCTCGGCGGTGCGCTGGGCGGCGAGGAGGTCGATGTCGCTGCACACGACGGCACCGCCACGGCGGCCGAGTTCGACCGCGAAGGCGGCCCCGATCCCGCTACCGGCGCCGGTCACGACCGCCGCCGCGTCACGGCTGGCCTTCGGCTTGCCGCCTAACAGCCTGTCCAGCATGTCAGTGCACCTCCTCGGTGAGGCTTCGGGTGTCCTGCAGGGCATGGGCAACGAACCGCGCGACGTACGCCATGGCCTTCGCGGCCTCGGGCGTCATGCGGGGCAGCGCCTGGAAGACGTGGACTTGGTGCGGCCAGATCTGCAGTTCGCATCTGCCACCGGCGGTCCGGATGTCGGCGGCCAGTTGCCGGGCGTCATCCTGCAGCATTTCGGCCCCACCGGCCTGAATCAGGGTGGGCGGCAACGCGGAGCCGCCGGCCACGTCGAGTCTGAGGCGACGATGGTCGGCGTCGACCCCGCAGTGATACAGGCCGACCAGGCGCGCCGCACTGGTCGCGCGGGTCGCGGGATCGCGGCGGATCCGCTCGCGGGCCCGCGACAGCGCGAAGGTGAGGTCGTACAAGGGGGAGAACAATACCAGCGCGGCGGGCGGCGCGACCTCGGGTTGCAGCAGCAGGTCGACCGAGAGGTGACCGCCCGCCGAATCGCCCGCGACGACAAGCTGATTCATCGGGACGGCGCAGGACGTCTGGAGATAGTCCCAGCCTGCCCGCACGTCGTCGGCCGCCGTCGGAAAGCGGTGACGTGGCGCCAGGCGGTAATCGACGCAGAACACCGGGAGGCCGGTGAGCGCGGACAACCAGGAGGTCAGGCGGCGGTGGGTCTTGGGTGAGCAGACCGCGTAGCCGCTGCCGTGCACGTAGTAGATCGCGCCGAGATGCGTCGCTGGGCAATGGGTTTCGCTGGTGGGTGTGCGGGGCCCGTAGACCCACTCGCCCTTGACGCGACGACCGTCGGCGAGCCTGGTGTCGACGATTTCGACGCGGGTGCCGGCGAGCGAGGGGCCGAAGGTGCCCATGATGCCGGCGATGATCCGCCGCGACGCCCATAGGCCCCAGGCCCGCTCGGGCGGGATTACGGTGGCGATGGGCCGCAGGGTGTAGGCACTGACCGTCGCCGCGCCGCGGGACCGCAATGACCCGCGCGCCGGAACACCGTCCGTCATGCCACGCAGTCAACACCAAATGGTGACATTGGTCAATGGCAGGGTTCTGCGGCGAAGCTGTCGCAGCCGGTCAGGCCGGGCGTTGGGCGAAGCATCCTCAAACGGAGCGCGTCGGTCCGCTCGGCGAAACGGCCCCGGGCGCGGGCAGGCTCCATGGTGGTCCCCCGCGCGCCCAATCCATTGGTTCGGCGTTCATCCGGGGTTAACATCGCGTTCAGGCGATGAAAGCTCGCCTTGAGCTTCCTCGGGGCTGGGGCTTCTTGCCGAGGGTGGTGAGAAGCGGGGTGGTATCGACGAGCCGACGTTTCGCCCTGTCGCGGTCTTGCCGCCGAACTCACCCGATATCGCGCGGGATAGGCGTCTGCTCATTCGCGCCCGCCGCCTACCGAAAGGAAGTCCGATGTTGCACTTCGCCACTGAGCCCCCGGCCGCGAGCGTCGGTGTTCACCCGCGGTCGGTGAACGCCCTCGGCCACCACGCGCTATCGTGTACCGTCGGCAGTCGTTAAGCCGCGGTGCCGCAATGGAATTCATGACGCTACCGCCCGAGGTCAATTCGGCGCGGATGTATGCTGGTCCCGGAGCGGGCCCGATGTTGGCCGCGGCCGCAGGCTGGGAAACGTTGGCCGCCGAATTGCTGTCCGCAGCCACGGCGTACCGATTCGTGACCGCGGAGTTGACCGCAGGCCCGTGGTTGGGTGCGTCGGCGGCGGAGATGACCGCCGCGATCACGCCCTATGTGGACTGGCTGACCATGTCGGCCGGGCAGGCCGAGCAGGCCGCGACCCAGGCCCGGGCGGCCGTCGCGGCCTACGAGGCCGCGTTCGCGCTGACGGTGCCCCCGGCGGTGGTGGCGGCCAACCGGGCTCTGCTGGCGGCCCTGATCGCCACCAACGTCGTCGGCCAGAATGCCGCCGCGATCGCGGCCACCGAAGTCGAATACGGGGAGATGTGGGCCCAGGACGCCGCGGCGATGTACAGCTACGCCGGTGCCGCCGCGTCGGCATCGGTGCTCACGCCGTTCGCGGAGCCGCCGTCGACGACCAACCCCACCGCCGGTGATCAGCAGGCCGCGGTCGCGCAGTCGCTGGTGTCGAACGGCTCTCGATCGATGAGCCTCATCCCCCAGGCGCTGCAGGCCGCCGCTGTCGATCCGGCCGCCATCGATCCGACGGCGTTGCTGCCCCTGGTGACGGTGCCGTTGACCACCGCCGCCGTCGCCGTCGGAACGGTCGGCATCTCGTCGTCGTTCACGTCGTTCGGCACCACGTACCGGGGCTTGCTGATCAACGCCGACCGCGACTACGACAACGGGAAGGGGCCGTTCACCGGCAACGGCCCCGGCGGGACCATGTTGCCGCAGTGGATCCTCAACGGTGTGGGCGGCGTCGGCGCACCGTCGGACGCGGTACCCGACGTCGAAGGGTCGGCTCGACTGGGCCAGGCGAGCAAGGTCGGGCGGCTATCGGTCCCGTCGGGATGGTCCGCCGCCGCACCCGGGATTCGCCTGTCCGCGTTCGCGCTGCCCCTCTCCGACGCCGCGGCGGCGCCGGAGGTCGGCGGCCTCGGCAATCTGTTCAGCAGCATGGGTCTGGCCGGGGCGGCGGGCGGCGCGGTCGGCACCACCGCGTCCGTCGGGCGCGGCAACGAGCGCGTGCGGATCGCGCCGCGGTCGGCTCCCGCGCAGCCGCCGCAGCCGCCGACCGAGGCGGTGGCCTCGATCGCCACCGAACTGCAGGAACTCGCCGTTCGGGCGCAGTCTCTGCTGACCAAGCTGGCCGAGGCCCGCGCGCTCAGCGCCGAACAGGTCACGGAGCAAAAGCGGCTCTTCTTGGGTTGACGGCGTATCGGGGCGACCGCACGAGAAGCTCTGTGCGGCAGCGTATTTCGTTCTGCCGCGAGAGCGTCTAGTTCGGGGCGGGGGGTGGCTGCGGCTGGAACGGCTCGTACCACCACCAGTCGGCGCGTTCGCCGGTGGGTCCGTTACAGGGTGCGACGGCCGGCGGGCGGGTGGTGGGCGGCCGCGCCAGGGAGGCCGCGCTGAGCGTCCGCTCGGAGCTGTCGGAGACGACCAACTCCGTTGCGGGTCCGGTGATGGTGATGACGCCGCGATGGTGCAGGCGGTGGTGGTACGGGCAGACGAGCACCAGGTTGGCCAAGTCCGTGGGGCCGCCGTCGTCCCAGTGCCGGATGTGGTGGGCGTGCAGACCGCGGGTGGCGGCGCAGCCGGGGACGGCGCACGTCGGATGGCGATGCTCGAGCGCGCGTCGAAGGCGCCGGCTGATCTGGCGAGTCGCTCGGCCGGCGCCGATCACCTCGCCGTCGCGCTCGAACCAGACCTCGTAAGTGGCATCACACGTGAGGTATTGGCGTTCAGCCTTGGTGAGTAGGGGGCCGAGATGCAGTGTGCCAGCGCGCCGCTCGACGTCGACGTGTACCACCACAGTGGTGCGTTGTCCGTGTGGTCGGCGGGTCGCTTCGGCATCCCACCCGGCGTCGACCAAGCGCATAAACGCCTCGACGGTGTCCGGCAACGGTGGCGCGGTGGGTGACGGATGTTCCACGGCATCCCTGTCGCGCTTCCACTCGGCGACCAGCGCATCGTGATGAGACGCCAGCGCCGCGTCGAACCTGGCCGCGTCCGCGTGGGGAAGTTTGATCCGCCAGGACGTGTAGGCCTCGCCGGAGGTCTTGGTGATCGAGGCCGGTCGGTCAGGCGAGGGTTCGGGTTCGGGTCGCGGTTCCAGGCTGACCGCGGTCCGCAACTGGTTGACCGTGGCGTAGCGCGCCAACTCCGCGTAGTGGTCGTCGGATCCCTCCGCGGCGCGCGCGGCGATGACGCCGACCTGATCCAGCGACAGCTGACCCTCCCGCATGGCCTGCGCGCACCTCGGGAACGCGTCGAGCCGGCGGGCGACGGTGGTGATCGTGTGGGCGTTCGTCGAGGACAGGCCCAGCTTCCAGGCCACCAGCGCCGCGACCGACCGTGCTCCGGTGGACCCGCAGAGTTCGTCGCGTTCCAACTCCGCGACGATGTCCACGATGCGCGAGTCAATGGCGTTGCGTTGACCGGCCAACTCGGCCAACTCGTCGAATAGTCCGTCCAGCCGCGCACCGGCAGGTGTGGCCTCGGAGGCGCACGACGCGGGCGGGGTCGGGGTCATAGCCAGATGATGCCAGCGGGGTCCGACACGTTCGGCGTGGCGAACAGGCGGCTCCCTCAACGCGCGGGCGAACCGCGGCGCCGCTTCGGCGGTGGCGAGGCCGCCCGTCCCGGCCGCATATCGCAGCGGGACAGGACGGCGTCGACGACGGCGTCGAGGAAGCCGTCGTCGACGGGTTCCCCCGTCACGATCACCCGGTAGTGAACCGGCCCGATCAGCCCTTCGGCCAGCGCGGCGACGTCGGCGTCGGGTGCCAGTTCGCCACGAGAAATAGCGCGCTCAAAGGCTTTTCGGTCCCTGGCGCGTTGAGCCTCGAGGTAGCGGGCCCGAAAGGTGTTGGCGAGTTCCGGATCGTGTTGCGCCTGTCCGACGAGCGCGCGGAACACGGCCCCGGCGTCGTCGACGGTGAGGAACCGGGCCGTCGAGCGCAGGTGCGCACGCAGATCGGTGTCCAGGTCACCGGTGTCGGGTGGTTCCAGGTCCGCGGCCGCATCTTCGAGGAAGGCGTCCATCAGGACGTCGGTCTTGGAGTTCCACCAGCGGTAGACCGTTTGTTTCGCCACTCCTGCGGCCTTGGCGATGCCCTCGATGGTGACCCCGGCGAAACCCTTCTCGACGAGCAAGTCGTCGGCGGCGCGTAAGACGGCCAGTCGCGCGGCGTCACTGCGACCATGCCGGTTGCCGCGATGCGGTGAGAAATTGGCCACGGCTCTACTTAACACCATCCCGCCCTAGACTAGACGCAACGACACGTCTACTCTAGAAGTCATGACTGCAACCCTGAACACTCCCCAGTACGCCGCGATCATCGACCGCCTGTTCGCCGATGCGCAGCTGGACGACGAACGGCGACAGGGCATCTCACCGCGGGACTTCGCGGTCGAGGAGCGCGCGGACGCCTGCCAGGACTACTACCTGTCCGTGGCGCCCGAATCCGGCCGGCTGTTGTACAGCCTGGTTCGCGCGGTCAAGCCGGAGGTCATCGTGGAATACGGCATGTCCTACGGAATCTCCACGCTGCACCTCGCCGCGGCCGTCCGCGACAACGGCACCGGGCGCATCATCACCACCGAGATGAGCTCCCACAAGTTGGCGGCGGCCCGCGCGACCTTCGCCGAAGCCGGAGTCGCGGACCTGATCACGATCCTGGAAGGCGACGCCCGCACTACCCTCAAGACGGTCTCGGGCCCAGTGCAATTCGTGCATCTCGACGGCTGGCCGGATCTGGACCTCGAGGTGATCAAGATCCTCGAGCCCGTGCTGGCGCCCGGCGCGCTCATCCTCGGCGACAACGTCAACCTGGACCCGGAACGGGCGTATCTCAACTACATTCACGCGCCGGAGAACGGCTACATCAGCACTGCCCTGCCTCTCGACAAGGGCCTGGAGCTCGCCGTCCGCGGGTAGGTCGGTGGGTGCGCCGTCCCGAATGCAATAGAGGAGAACGCGTTCGGAAAGAGGCGGCGCACTCACCACCGGCCGCGCCGTTTGCGGTACATGGCTTTATCGGCGCGGTCGAGGACGGCTTCGTGGGTTTGATCGTCACCGGGCAGGCGCACGGCAGTGCCGATCGTCAAGACGACATCGACCTGTACGCCACTGGCCAACACGATCGGCGGCCTGTGCACGTGGTCCGCGATCCGCTCGGCGAGCTGGGCTAGCTCATGGTCCACCACGGTGTCGGTGACGACCAGGAACTCGTCCCCACCCCAGCGGGCGACGAAGTCGTCGCCCGTGGCGGCGGTGCGTAGCCGATCCGCGACCTGCACGAGCAACTCGTCGCCGGCTCGATGGCCGAACCGGTCGTTGACCGACTTGAATTGCGCGACGTCACAGAACAACACGCCATAGCCGGCGTCGGCGGCGTCCAGTTGTTCCAACACCCGCCCCGCCGCGGAGCGGTTGGCTATCGCGGTGAGCCTGTCGGTGTTGACCTGGCGGGCCAAGTCGGCTTCGCGGCTTCGCTCGACGGTCACGTCCATGATCTGCGAGACGAAGCACCGCGGCCGGTTGTGCGGGCCCTGGATGACCACGGCCGTCAGGTCACACCAGACCACGCGCCCGTCGGCGGCGATGAAGCGCTTGTCGATGCGGTAAGTGCGGCGGCGACCGGCGAGGCACTCGGCGAACAAGGCCAGGTCGGAGCCGAGGTCGTCGGGGTGGGTGATCTCCTGAAAGGTGAGATCCGCCAACTCTCGTCGGCCATAGCCGAGCATGTTGCGCAGCGCCCTGTTGGTGCGCTGAAACGCTCCGTCGAGGCCCACGACGGCCATGCCAATGGGTGAATGGGCCAGCGCCAGCTCGAAGGGGCGCTCCCCGCGCGGGTCGAGCGCGGCGAAGGACTGATCGACCGGGTCGGCGACGACGCCGGAGTCCGCGAATCCCTCGGTATGTGAGCGGGGCCGGCCGAGGTAGAAGCCCTGCGCCCACGGAACGCCCGCCGCGCACACGGCGTCGAGTTCCCCTTGCGTCTCCACCCCTTCCGCGATGACGGTCGCGCCGATCTGCGCGGCCAGCTCGGCGATGGATTGGGCCAACCGGCGTCGGGCGTCGTCGATGTCGATTCTGCGGGTGATGGATTGGTCGACCTTGACGAAATCCGGTGCCAGCTCCAGCACGTGAGAGAACGAGGAGAAACCGGCGCCGACGTCGTCGACCGCCACCCGGATGCCGTGCGCCCGACACGTTTCCAGCGCTTCGTCGAGGGCGGCGTAGTTTTCGACGGCGTCGTGCTCGGTGATCTCCAACACGAGTCGCGTCGGGTCGACATCGGTGAGCAGCTCGCCCCAGCGAGTCTGCAGCACCGCTGCCGGGGAGATGTTGACGGCGACGAACGCGTCGTCGGGCAGCTGCGGCACCAACGACAGGGTGCGGGCTATCACCAAGGTTTCGAGCTCGATCTCCAAGCCCAGCAACGCGGCCCGGCCGAAGACCAGGTCGGGTCGATACGGTTCACACGGAAACCGGGCCAGCGCTTCGACACCCATGACCTTGGTCGTCGTGACGTCGTGGATCGGCTGGAAGACGACTTCGAAGTCCTGCTCGGCCACCATCCGCCGGATCTCGTGCTGGTTCACCCGAACCGGCACCGGGTCGACCGGCGACTCCATCAAGGCGCCGATGAGGTCGGCGACCTTGTGTGCGATCCGCAGGTCGACGTCCGCGAGATGGGGCTTGGCCTCTTGGCTCACCGCTGACACCATGCCCACCGTGACACCGTCCGCGCCGACCACCGGCACGCCCACGTAGGCGCCGACCCCCAGTTGGCGCGTCATGGGAAGGACGGTGGCCGACTTGTTGGCCGACGTGTCGGGAATGACGGCCGGTAGCCGACCGTCGACGACCCGGACACCGTAGGAACCGGACAGGCTCAGCTGATCACCGGGGGACAGTCCCACCGCGTCGGCGTCCCCGTCGAGCACCTCGAAGGTCTGCATTCCGTCGCTGAAAGACGATAACCATGCCGCGTCGAGGCCCAGGCGTCGCCGCAACAGTCCCAACAGGGTTCGAATCACGTCCAAAGAACTTGATTCGTCTTCCACGGCCCTGGCTCCCTGTCGATCGGCGCCCAGCCAAGCGATCTGGTAGCCAGCCCCCCGCTCGAGGCAACGCGCCAGCCTCACGCCGGCATGCGCCACCCTATTCCTGCGCTGCCCGCCGGAGGCGGTTATCGCCGAGGTTGCCGCGGTGCGCGGTTCCGTCGGCAACCCTGGCCGCGAAATCGACGGCGAAAGGATCGTCGCCCCGCACTAGCGGCCGTCGCGGGTAGCGTCGCACTATTGGGCGAGTGATGCCGCCGCGCGGCAGTCGATCGATATCGCGGGAAGTGGAGGAGCTTAGCCATGTCTGCACAGGGGGAGACGGGAAGCGCGCAGCTGAAGCCGCCGGTGGAAGCGGTTCGGTCGCACTATGACAAGTCCAACGAGTTCTTCAAGTTGTGGCTCGACCCGTCGATGACGTACAGCTGCGCCTACTTCGACGAGAACCCCGACCCCCATCACCTGACCAAGACGCTGGAAGAGGCGCAGTACGCCAAGCGGAAACTGTCCCTGGACAAGTTGAACCTCGAACCCGGCATGACACTGCTCGACATCGGCAGCGGCTGGGGCGCGACGATGCGCCAGGCGGTCGCGGAATACGACGTCAACGTGATCGGCCTGACGTTGAGCGAAAACCAGTACGCCCACTGCGTGGCCGAGTTCGACAAGATGGACAGTCCGCGCCGCAAAGAGGTGCGCATCCAGGGTTGGGAGCAATACCCCGACGAGCCGATCGACCGGATCGTCTCGTTGGGCGCCTTCGAGCATTTCGCCGACGGCGCCGGAGACGCCGGATATCAACGCTATGGCGTCTTTTTCAAGAAGTACTACAACGTGCTGCCCGACGGCGGCCGCATGTTGCTGCACACCATCGTGGTGCCCACCACTGAGGAAGTGAACGCGCTGGGCCTCAAGACCACGATGACCTTGCTGCGTTTCATCAGCTTCATCCTCAAGGAGATCTTCCCGGGCGGTAAGTTGCCGCAGATCAAGCAGATCGACCGCTACGCAACCGAGGCCGGCTTCGAGATCGAACGCCACCACTTGATCGGCGAGAATTATGTGCCGACGCTCAACGCCTGGGCGGACGCCCTCGAGGCGCGCAAGGACGAGGCGATTGCCCTCAAAGGGCAGGACACCTACGACATTTACATGAAGTATCTGCGCGGCTGCTCCGACCTGTTCCGGGACGGCTACACGAACGTGTGCCAGTTCACGTTGGTCAAGTGACGCTGACGCCGACGCCGGCCTGGGACTAATTCGCGCCGGCACCGCGTTGGTGCTGCGCATGGCCGACGCGACGCCGCAACTGCATTTCAACGCCTTCGTCTGGCCCAACGGGTATCACGAGGCGGCCTGGCGTCTCACCGACGGTGACGTCCGCGATGTCCTCGGCCTGCCCTACTACGCCGAGGTGGCCCGCACCGCCGAACGCGGCTTGCTCGACTCCATCTTTCTGGCCGACAACATCGCCATCGCGGACTATCGGGCGACCTACCTGCCCCAGACGCAATTCGACCCGATCTCCGTTCTGTCGGCGCTGGCGGCCGTCACCAGCCGTATCGGCCTGATCGGCACGGCGTCAACGACTTACAACAAGCCGTGGGAGCTGGCACGCCGGTTCGCGACCCTGGATCACCTGAGCGCCGGTCGGGCCGGCTGGAACATCGTCACCACCGTCACGCCGTTGGCGGCCGCGAACTTGGGAGAACAGGCGCACCCCGAGCGAGACGACCGCTACGCGCGGGCGCACGAATTCGTGGACGCCGTCACCCGATCCTGGGACAGCTGGGAGGACGACGCGGTGGTGGGCGACCGCGCCAACGGGGTGTGGGCGGACCGCGCCAAGCTGCACGCCCCGCGGTTCCACGGTGAATACTACGACGTCGAGGGCGTGTTGCCGTTTCCCCGCTCGCCGCAAGGACATCCGGTTCTCGTGCAAGCGGGTCAGTCGGCAGCCGGCGTCGCGCTGGCGGCGCGCTACGCCGAGGTGGTGTTCTCCGGGCCGCCCTCCCTGCAGGCCGCGGTCACCTTTCGGACCGATCTGCACGCCCAAGCGGCCGCCGTCGGACGCAAGCCCGACCAGGTCCTGGTGCTGCCCGCGCTGATGGTCACGCTGGGCGGCACGGAGGCCGAAGCCCGGCGGCGTGCCGACCGTCTCGACGAGCTGGCCAGCCCCGAATTCCATTGGCAGAACACCCTTTACATCGCCGGATTGGACCCGGACGGGTTCGACCCGGACGCGCCACTGCCCGCCGAGCTGTGGGCCGGCCCGTCGGCGCCATCCAGCCGGGCCGAACAACTCTTTGCGGCCGCGCGTGCGCGGCCGGAGGCTTCCCTGCGGGAGCTGACCCGAGCCTCGGCTCCGGGCGCCGGCGGAGCCCACTTCGTCGGCACCCCGGAGCAACTGGCCGACCATGTCATCGCTTGGCAGGATGCGGGCGCCGTCGACGGCTTTACGCTCATGGGTTCTACGCTGCCCTACGAGCTGGCGGCGTTCGTCGACCACGTGGTGCCGATTCTGCAGCGGCGCAATCGTTTCCGCGACGGCTACGCAGGCGAGACGCTGCGGGATCATCTCGGACTGCCACGCCCGAGCCGCTGAGCGCGTCAGTCGAAGTCACACCCCGGGTTGGGCGCATCCTCGGCGGCCGGTTTTCCCGGTGGTTGGACGTAGATGACTTCGAGAACCGTCGGGACGGAACCCAGATTGCGGCCGATATGGACGTGGTCCGCGCCCGCGGGCTCCACGACCGAGTCGCCGCTGCCGTAGACGCCGTCGACCGCGCAATCCGCTGCGTTGTGGGTCAGCGTGCCCTGCTCCACCACGCCGATCAGTTCACCGTCGTGCCAATGCCAGCCCGTGCTGCCGCCCGGGGCGATGGTGATCTCCCGGATCACGTAGTCGTGGTCGGCGAGCGATCTGTGGTTCAACTCGACCGCGTGGATCTCGCGCGACGGCGTCGCCGACGCCTGCGCGGCCGAAACCAGCAGCGCGACGCCGACGACGACGCTCGCCGCGGCGGTGACCAAGGGAATCACCCTCGCCCCCTTGGCCCGCCGTGCTCGTCGGTCACTTTCGAGTAGACGTTTGCGCACGCGATCCTATTCGCAGGCCTTCTCGCCGGGCGCCGTGGCCGCGTGTGGCTAAGCACCCGTGATCGGTCGAGTTGCCCCCGTGGGCGGCTCGCGGCGGTCAGGATCGCCTCATGGCCCAGAACCCACCACGGTTTTCACCGCGCGCCGGGTGATCACCATCGATCCGGATGTCCCCGACGGCACGGCCGTTGCCGTGTCGGGCGGCCGGGTGGTCGCCGTCGGCGCCTCCGAGCGGCTGCGCAGCCCAGGGACGGTCGACGACACCTTCGCGGGCACAGTGCTCTGCGCGGGGCTGATCGATCAGCACCTGCAGCTGGTGCCGGGCGCCACGACCCTGACGACCGAGGTCATCGCCATCGAGGACTCGTCGCTGCCGGGCAAACGGTGTCCGCAGCGGCCGCATTGCCGTTCCGGTGCAATGCATCTCGGTGCACGACGCGCTGCGCACCGCCGCTATCGAAGCCGCCTATTCCTGGCGGCTCGAGTCGGAGCTGGGCAGCATCACGCCGGGCAAGCTGGCCAACTTCACCGTGCTGGCCGACGATCCGTACGCGGTGAATCCGTTGCAGCTCAAGGACATTGAAGTGCTGGGAACGGTGTATGAAGGCCGCTGGCAGCCGGTGCCCGCTGGGTGAGGCCGTCGCTGCGCGCCGCCGGTCAGCGGCGCGGCGGGAGCGCGCTGCCCGCATGCCGGACGCGGTTGCCGCCGGCCCGCTTCGCCTCGTACATCGCCCCGTCAGCCGCTTCGACGAGCTGCTCGACGATGGTGCGCTCCGCGCCGTCCGCCTCCGGCGGCACCCGCCCGCTGCTGACCCCGAAGCTGGCCGTCACGGCCCACGGTGTGGCGGCGATCGCCCGGCGCATCGCCTCGGCGGTCTCGAGGGCCTTCGGGGTGTCGACCGCGGCGGCGACCAGAAACTCCTCACCGCCGACGCGGGCGAGCACCATGCCACCGTCGCTGGTGCTGCGGAGCTGGTCTGCCACGGCCACCAAGATGCGGTCGCCGGTCGCGTGGCCGTAGGTGTCGTTGATGCCCTTGAAGCCGTCCAGGTCGAGCATCAAGACGCTCAGGCACCGCACGCGATGTTCGACGGCCAACAACTTGCAGGCCGAGCGATAGAACCCGCGGCGGTTGCGCAATCCGGTCAACGGATCCGTCGACGACTTCAGGGCGTCGACGGACAGCCAGTGGACGAGTATCTGCCCGCAAAACGGCACGGCCAGGATGCCCGCGCTGAGCAACATCAGCTTGGCCGCCGCCATCGACGCGTCGCCGGCGGCGGCGATCCGCACGGCGCACGCCGCGGCGGTGCCCAAAGCGGTGCCCAGGGTGAACACCAGCAGCCGGGCCGAATGGAAGAACGCGACGTAACCCGCGAGCCCGCCGAACGCCGCGCAGCCCAGCATGCCGCTGCGCGGATCATGCTCGACCAGGCACACCGCCGCGATGCCCAGCGATCCCACCACCGAGAACGCCCGCGACTGCGTTCGTGTCGGCCAGCGGAGCAACCACACCGCCGCGAGGCCGGACATGCCGACGGCGAAGCCGATAGCGACCGCGTGGTCCACCCTGGTCGACGGACCCGACGGGCTGGTCAGCATCAACGACGTGGCCGCGGCCAGGGTGAGAAGAATCGTGACCAGCAGGTAGCGGACGCAGGGCTTGAGTCGGCGCGCCGCCAAGTAGTCCGACAGCCACTCGTAGTGGTCGGGTTGCCGCCACCACACGCCGATCCAGTGCACTCCGACGCCCCCTGGTCTGTTCACGCGTGGTGTTTGCCAGCAGCGCGGGCGAACGGTCGTATGTTACGTCGCGCCGCAGGACACGGCGGCGCTTTGACGATCAGCGCGGCGGATTGCGAGTTGCGGGCGCCGTTTCAGCGCATCGAAACAACTCGGGGCGCGACGGGCAGTCACGCCGACTGGCGCTTGGCCCCGGAAAAGGCGACCGGCCAATCCTGGGACTGACCGGTGAAGCGGAACTCGAGGCACACGGTCGTGCCGCGGCCCGTGCCCCGGACCGTGACATCGTCGGCAATGGCCCGCATCAGCAAAATTCCCCGACCCCGCAGGGGATTCGCCGCGAAGTCGGGCTCCACCCAGACGCCGTGGTCAGTCACGCACACCGACAAGGTGAACTGCTTAGGGTCGTAGCTGACCTGCAGCGTCATCAGTCCCGGCGTGTCCCGCCCGCGGTACGCGTGGTCGGCGCAGTTGGCCAAAGCCTCGTCGGTGGCTAAAACGACGTCGGCTTTACGGTCCGTGTCCAACTCGATGACGTCGTCCAACCAGCGTCGCAGGTCGCGCCGGAAAGCGGTCACCGCACGCGGATCGGCGCGGGCGGATCTCGTCAGCGTCGGGCGGGCGTCGTCATTGGTGGCGGCGTGTAAGGACATGGTGGCCAACGAGTACCCGAGTCCCTCGCGCGATATACCTCGCGAGCCGGCGCGGGCCGCAAGGGACCCACCATCAGCGGTCGCGCCCGCCGCGGCGCAGGGGCGTTGGCTAGCTTTTTTTGCTCGGGATCACCGAGATGACGATCAGCGTCAGGATGCTGAAGAAGAGTCCGAGGATGCCCCAGCCCAACGGGTTGCGGCCCTTGAACCCGGCGATGACCGCGCAGATGACGGCGGCGATGAGGCTGCCGATCGCGACGAAGATGCCCTTGATGCCCCGCAGGATCAGACCCGCCGCTTGCGGATTGTCCTGCGCGGCCAAGACGAGCGAATGCAGCATGACCCCGGCCTCCTGTGATGTGTGCCACGAAGGTTAGCGCACGCGCGGGAACCGGTGCGCGGGATTCGACTGCGCAACGGTTCTACGGGGCGACGAGCGACTCAATGGTCGAGGAAGGTGACGTTGTCGCCCAGCGGGTTGCGCGGCACGTCGAGGTGGTTCGCCGCGAACTCCGGGTCGGAGTAACCGATCGACACGCCGCACAGGATGCGGTACTGCTCGCCGATGCCGAGCTGGGCGCGCAGCACTTCCGGGTAGCCGGCGATCGATACCTGCACGCAGCTGCCCACGCCGCGGGCGGTCAGCGCGAGCAGGAAGGTCTGCAGGAACGCACCGACGCCCACGGCGTCGACATAGTCGAGGTCGCGGTGCATGCAGACGACGCCGGCCATGGGGGCGCCGAAGAAGTCCCAATTTCGCAGCACAGCCCGTCGCCTGGCCTCGGTATCGTGCCGCGCGACACCCATCGCGCCGTAGACCAGAGCGCCGAGGTTCTGGCGCGCCGGCGCGAACTCGGCGGGCAGCGACGGAACCTTGGGCGCGGCCGTATTAGCCTGGGCCAGCAGGGCTTTGGCGACACGATCGCGGGCGGCGCCGGAGACGAAGGTGACGTGCCAGGGCTGGATGTTGGAATTCGACGGCGCCCGGACGGCCAGTTGCAGCGACTCGGTGACCAGCTGTGCCGGCACGGGTTTGTCGCGAAGGAACAGGCGGGCAGATCGGCGCCCGCGGATGGTGTCTTCCAGGTCATACATCGGGGGTTCGCCGGCCTAGTCGCGGACGACGAGCACGGTCTTGCCGGGCCGGTGTTGGCCGCGGCTCGCGTAGGCCGAGCGGCCCTCGCGCAACGGGAACGTGGCGGCGATGGGTACGCGCAGCCGGCCGCCGTCGACCAGTTCGGTCAGGCGGCGCAGCTGTTCTCGGTCGGGGGTGACGACGAAGAAGTCCGCGACCACGCCGTAGGTATCGGCCAGGCCGGCCGGTGGCGGGGCGGACAGGGTGACAATCCGGCCGCCGCCCCGCACGACGTCGAAACTGCGCCGCAGGGTCTGGCCGCCGATCGTGTCGATCACGACGTCGTAGGCCCGTCCGGCCGCGTCGAAACGGTCGCGGCGCGTGTCGATGACCCGTGCCGCGCCGAACCCGACGAGCAGGTCGCGCGCGTCGCTGCGCACGGTGGCGCTCACCTCGGCGCCCAGGCCGGTGGCGAGCTGAACGGTCAACGCGCCGACCCCGCCGGCGCCGCCGTGGACGAGGACACGCTCCCCGGGCCGGACATCGGCGTGCTCGACGAGCGCCTGCCACGCGGTCAGGCCCGCGAGCGGGAGTGCGGCCGCGGTCACGTGCGACACCGTCGTGGGTCGGCCCGCCAGGTCGGCCGCCGGCACGGTGACGTACTCGGCGGCCGCGCCGTCACGGTCGAACCGAATCAACCCGTAGACCTCGTCGCCGCACGCCACCTCGGTGACCCCGTCCGCCACGGCGGCGACCACGCCGGACACCTCGTGTGACGGGATGGTCGGGGTGCGGTCCACCCCGCCTCGTTCCCACGTCTCGTCCCAGGTCAACTCGTCGAAGGTGATGGCGGCGGCGTGCACCTCGACGAGAACCTCGCCGGGCGCGGGCACCGGCATGGGGGCTCGCTCCACGACCAGGACCTCCGGTCCACCGCGCCGATGCGCCCGCAGTGCGATCATGCCGCTCATCGGAACCCTCTCCCGCGGCGCCGCGGCGGACGGTGCCGCGCGGAGCGTCCTACCCGTCGTGCCCCCGGCAGGATTCGAACCTGCGACACCGGCTTTAGGAGAGCCGTGCTCTATCCCCTGAGCTACGGGGGCGGACCGGCCTGAGCTTACCGGCAGTGCGGCCCCGCGCCGGCCACGCTGCTCAACGGAGCTCGGCGATCACCTTCGAGAAGTTGTCCATGTGGTTGTCCTGCACGGTGAAGAACGAAACCCCGTACTTCTCGCGGTATTCGATGAGGGTGTCGGCGATGTCGCGGGGCGATCCGCTCAACACCGAGTGCATGGCCAAGATCTCCTCGTCGCTCATCCCCGCCGCGTACCGGCGGGTCATCGTCAGGTCCGGCTGGGTCTCGCCCGCGGGCGGCACCGCGGTGATGGCCAAATTCAGCTCGAGCGTGTCGAAGCGATCACCGGCCGCCGCGCGGACGAAGTCGACGCGTTCGGTCAGCGGGTCATCGGCGCCACGGACGTTCGCGCCGGTCAGCCCGACGATGTCGGCGTGCCGCGCAGCCAGCGTCAGCACCCGATCACCGTTGCCGGCGATCATGATCGGCGACGACGGGTGATGCTCCTTGAGGTATTTCGTCATGTGCTCGAGGTAGTCCACGCGGGCCCCCGCGCTCGGGTACGGCAACTCGGCGGCGTCGAATTCCTCGCGCACGTAGCCGGTGCCCAGGCCGATCTCGACCCGGCCGTCGCTCAGCTTCTCCAGGTCGAGGAGGTCCCGGCTCAGCAGGGCCGGCTTGTAGAAGGCGGCGTTGAGCACGTACATGCTCAACCGCAGCCGGGTGGTGACCATGGCGACCGCGGTCAGCGTCGGAAATGGCGCGGCCGCACCCAGATGGTCGGGCACACAAAGCACATCGAAGCCGAGGTCCTCGGCGCGCTTAACCTTATCCTCAAGCGCCGCACGGGATTTGACGAATCTCATGCTCAGCCCGAAACGAAAACCCTTAACCACCAAACAACTCCGTTCAATAGATGAGGACAACTACCAGCACAGTGCCGCTTTCGCCAATCCCCGGATCAGTGCGTTGGTGACCGGCGACAGACCGTCGTCGCCCGGCAGCGGGCTACGCGGGCTGATGCCCCGAACCCGCGCCGACAGCTCCAGCTGGGCGCCGCCGTCGCGCATCAGGTTCACCGGGTTGCGTGGATGCAGACCCCGCAATTCCGGCGGAATGGCGTCGAGGTCGGTGACGACGTGATACCCGGGGATCTCCACGTGTGTGGCCAGGTGCTCGGCCAACGCCCGGTTGCGGCCGCCCGCCAGCAGGTGCGTGCTGCGGCCGATGCGTCCGTAACCGTGCAGGGACACCCCGAGGTCGACATGGGCGAGAAACTTGGCGAGTTGCGGGGAGGCGGCCGGATCGAACGACGCCGACGGCAGGTGGTGCGGATAGCGGGCGGGGTGGCGCAGCACGTACAGCGAGGCGCCGGCGGCGTCGGCGGCGCGCTCGGCGATCACGTCGGTCATCTCCTCCAGCCCGCCGCCGTGGATGGCGAGAAAGCCGAAACGCGAACGCAATCGGCTCTGCTCGATGATCCCGGGCTCGCGTAGCAGCTCGGAAAACGACTGTGGCGCAGGCCCATTCGCCACCGTTGGGCGTGGCCATCGCGCCGGATCCCAGCGGTGCAGAAAGTCGATCCAGCGTTGTGGGAGTCCGTGGTGCCGGGCGCCGTCGATGATCTTCGGCAGGTAATCCGGGCGGGGCGGCCCGGGCTCCACGCGGTGGTCGATGTAGACCCACGCCGGCTCGGGACCAGTGGCGGTGAGCACGGTCAGCCGGTCCCGCCGGTAGCGCACCGGCACGCCCTCGGCGCTGTCCAGGGTCGCCAGGTCGTCGTCGGAGATGTGCCAGAGCACCCCGTGCACCTGGGTGCCGGCGAACGGCTCCACCGTCGCCACGCCGCGCTGATTGATCAGCCACTCATGGTCGGCCAGGATTGCCGGTCGTGGATCCGCGGCACCCGGGCAGCGCTGCGTCATCTGGCGCACGCAGAGGTTCGACCCGTAGGCGAAGTAGGGGTGCCGCCGGCCCGGCATTCAGCCAGTCACCGTCAGCCAGATCAGTACCACGTTAAGCAGACTAATCATGACGCCCACGGCCCAGCCAATAATCGTCGTGACGCGGTGGTTGGTGTCGTTGCCCATCAGCTCGCGGTCGCTGGTCAGCTTGACCAGCGGGAGCACCGCGAACGGAATCCCGAAGGACAACACCACCTGGGACAGCACCAGGGCGCGCGTCGGGTCGAAGCCGACCGCGAGAATCACCAGGGCCGGGCACAGGGTGACGACGCGGCGCAACAGCATCGGAATCGACCGGTGCAGCAATCCCTGCATGATCATGGCGCCGGCGTAGGCGCCCACCGACGACGAGGCCAGGCCCGAGGCCAGCAAGCCGACCGCGAACAGCACCGCGATCGTCGGCCCGAGCGTGCCGTGAATCGCCGAGTAGGCGCCCTCGATGGTCGCGTCGACGCTGTGATGCTGCAGGTTGATCGCCGCGATGAGCAGCATGGCGGCGTTCACCGTGCCCGCAACCGCCATGGCCAGCACCACATCCCAGCGCGTGATGCGCAGCAGCATCCGCCGCTGAGCGCCCTCCTGCGGATGCCCGTGCCGGTCGAGGACCAGCCCGGAATGCATGTAGACGGCGTGGGGCATCACGGTGGCGCCCAGGATGGCGGCGGCCAACAGCACGCTCTCGGTGCCGCGGAACCGGGGCAGCAGCCCGCCGAGCACCGCGTCCGACGGGGGGGTCTTGACGAAGAAGCTGGCGGCGAACCCGATGGCGATCACCAGCAGTAAGCCGGTGATGACGCGCTCGAAGATGATCTGGCCGCGGCGGTCCTGAATCGCGAGCAGCAGCAGCGCCACCACGCCGGTGATCAGGCCGCCCAGCAGCAGTGGCAGCCCGAACAAGATGTGCAGGCCGATCGCGCCGCCCACGATCTCGGCCGCATCGGTGGCGATCGCCACCAGCTCGGCCTGCGCCCAGTAGACCAGCCGGGCGGGGCGGCTCATCCGCTTGCCGATCGCGGCGGGCAGCGAGCGCCCGGTCACCAGCCCGAGCTTGGCCGACAGGTACTGCACCAGCCCGGCCAGGACGTTGGCCACCACGATGACCCATAACAGCAGGTAGCCCAGCTTCGCGCCGGCGCTGACGTTGGCCGCGACGTTCCCCGGGTCGACGTACGCGATCGCCGCGACGAAGGCCGGACCGAGCAGGTACCAGTTGCCCCTCAGCGAGCCCTGCGTGCTCTGCGCCACCCTGCCGCCCCTTGTTTTCCCATCACCGAATAGAGAAGTGAGGTTATCCGAACATCTCGCCGCAACCCGCATCGAGTGCAGGGTCGAAGGAGCCGGCCGGAACCCGGCCGTCACTTGTTATTACCCGGACAGTCGCCGGTCATGCGGGCGGTCACCGGCGGCGTTGCGGGCGCGCGGGCACTGTCCCGCCTCTGGCGCAAAAGCGGCCACTGGCGGCCCCGGACGATCGTAGACTTCCCAGGCATGACCAGGGGGAAGAAAATCCTGCTTGCGTTGGTGCTCGCGGTCGGGGTGTCGACGACGTCGGTGAGCTGTTTGCCGATCGTCAGCATTCCCAGCTGCCCCGCGGGCGGCGGCCCCGTCGGCTGCTGATCCAGCGCACCGAGCGCTCGGCGTGGTGGACCGCGCCGGTTTGAGCATGCACCGCGCTCGGGGACGCGGCCCGGTCACAGCCGGTAGAGCCCCTTGCCGGTGATCAACGGCAGGTCCAGCGTCGTCACGATGCCCGGCGCGGCCGCGACCACCGCGGGAATGGCGTTCACCACCCGCATCGCGGTGGCGACCAGCCCGGCGTGGTTGTGGTCGCCGTTCGGGCTGCCCAAGCACACGTCGACGGCGTAGGACGGCTCGCCGGTGACCTCGATGCGATACGAACCGCCGTCCTGGGCGGGCTGCGGCCATTCGGGGCACAGGTCCTCGCGCAGCCGGGTGACGTGCTCGAGGACCACGGCGGGCTCGCCGTCGACCATGCCGAACACCTCGAAGCGCAGCGCCGCCGCGGTGCCCTTCGCGATGTGTCCCGACGCGATGTCGAAGTCCTCCGGCGCCGGCACCCGCACGTACTCCTGGGTGACCTCGTCGAGGCAGACGCCCAGGCCGGCAGCAAGTTGCCGGATGACCGAGCCCCACGCCAGGCTCAACACGCCGGGCTGCAGCAACATCGGGATGTCGTCCATCGGCTTGCCGAACCCCATGACGTCGAACATGACCGCGGCGCTGTCGTAGGTGGCGTAGTCGACGATCTCCATGCAGCGGATCTGCTGGATGGACTGGCAGGTGCCGGCCAGGGCCAACGGCAGCAGGTCGTTGGCGAATCCGGGATCGATGCCGTTGACGTACAGACTCGAATTACCTTCGCGCGCCGCGTCTTCCAGTGGCTTGATGAGCTCTTCCGGGATGACCTGCCAGGGGTATTGCAGGAAGACCGGACCGCTGCCCACGACGTTGATGCCGGCGGCCAAGACGCGCCGATAGTCCTCCAGCGCCTCCGGCAGCCGGTTGTCGGCCAGCGCGTTGTAGACCGCGCACTGCGGTCCGGTGGCCAGGACGGCGTCCAGATCCGTGCTGGCGAGGATGCCGGTCGGCTCCGGCAGCCCGGCGAGCTCGGCCGCATCCTTGCCGGCCTTGGCGTCCGACGACACCCACACCCCGGTCAGCTCGAAATCCGGGTTGGTGATGAGCGCCCGCAAGGCGTGGATGCCGACGTTGCCGGTGCCCAGTTGGACGACGGGGATAGCCATGTCGCGCTCCTAGCGGTCGTTGCTCACAGGTCCGGAACCGGGATGTCCAGATTGGGGTAGGTCAGGCCACCGTCGACCTCCAGGGTCTTGCCGGTGAGGAAGTTGCCGGCCGGGGACGCCAGATAGACGGCCGCGGCGGCGATGTCGACGGGATCGCCGAGGCGGCGCATCGGGGTCGCCTTCTCCATCGGCGCGCGCAAGTCGTCGTTGGAGGCGACCACGTCCAGCGCGGAGGTGAGGATGGACCCCGGCGCGATGGCGTTGACCCGGATGCGCGGGCACAGGTCCAGCGCGGCCGACCGGGTGTAGTGGGCCAGCGCAGCCTTGGCGGTGGCATACGCGGCGAAGCCGCGCCCGGCCAGGCGGCCCATCGTCGAGGTGATGTTGATGATGCTGCCGCCGCCGGAGTGCTCCAGCATCAACGGCACCGCCGCGACGGTCAGCGCGTGGGCAGTGGCGACGTTGAAGGTGAACGCGTCCTTGAGGTCCTTGGTAGACGTGGTCAGCAACGTGTTCGGCATGGTCCCGCCGACGTTGTTGACGACGATGTCTAGTTTGCCGAACGCCTCGACGGCCTGACCCGCCAGCTGCGCGGTCGTGTCGGGGTGGGCCAGGTCGGCGGCGACGACGTGCGCCCGCCGCCCCGCGGCGCGGACCTGTTCGGCGACCTCTTCGAGCTGGCTCTGGGTGCGCGACGCGATCACAACGTCGGCACCGGCCTCGGCGAACGCGAGCGCGATGGCGGCCCCAAGGCCGCGGCCCGCGCCGGTGATGACGGCGACCTGATCGTCCAACCGGAATCTGTCCAGGATCATGACGGCCTCTCCTCGCCTCGATTGTCAGCCGACACCGTAGCAAGTCGGCGCGGCCCGAACGAGGCGTTTCTGGAACAGGTTCTAGTTCGGTTCTCGCGGTGGCCGGCCGCGGTAGCGCCAGGGTCGACGCGCGCGCAGCGCCGATCGCAGATATTTTGAGCACTGTGACCGCTTCGTGGGCGCCGTCGCGTCCAGCCGCGGCCACCAGATTGCACCGCCTGACGTTGAGCGTGCTGGCCGTCGTCGCGCTGGCGTTGTCGGGGTGCGCCGGCCGGGACAACGCCAGCGCGCAGGGGCAGGGTGGGGACGCCTCCGTTGCCTGCGGCGGCACCAAGACGCTGAAGGCGAGCGGCTCGACGGCGCAGGCGAACGCGATGACCCGCTTCGTCAACGCGTTCGAGAAGGCCTGCGGGGGGCAGACGCTGAACTACACCCCCAACGGATCCGGCGCCGGTATCGGCGAATTCACCGGCGGCCAAACCGATTTCGCCGGCTCGGATTCACCGCTGGCGCCGATCGAGTATTTCGCGGCGCGGCAGCGATGCGGCTCGCCGGCCTGGAACCTGCCGGTGGTGTTCGGCCCGATCGCCATCAGCTACAACGTGCGGGGCGTCGCCTCGCTGACCCTGGACGGTCGCACCGCCGCGCGAATCTTCAAGGGCGCGATCACGACGTGGGACGACGCGGCGATCAAGGGCCTCAACCCCGGGATCGCGCTGCCCGCCGAGCCGATCCGGGTCATCTTCCGCAGCGACCAATCCGGCACCACCGACAACTTCCAGAAGTATCTCGATTCCGCGTCCGACGGTGTGTGGGACAAGGGCATCGGCAAGACCTTCAACGGCGGCGTGGGCGAGGGGGCCGACGGCAACGCCGGCGCGGCGGCCGCCGTGAAGACCACCGACGGCTCGATCACCTACACCGAGTGGTCGTTCGCCCAGGCGCAGAAATTGGGCATCGCCAAGATCGTCACGTCGGCTGGCCCGGATCCGGTGGCGCTGAGCGTGGAATCGGTTGGCGAAGCCATTGCGGGAGCCACGATCTCGGGCCAGGGCAACGACCTGGTGGTGGACACCTACTCCTTCTACAAGCCGACCCGCCCCGGCTCGTACCCCATCGTTCTGGCCACCTACGAGATCGTGTGCTCGCACTACCCCGACGCGCAGGTCGGAGCCGCGGTGAAAGCGTTCCTGCAAAGCACCATCGGTGCCGGGCAGAGCGGCCTGACCGACAACGGCTATATCCCCGTGCCGGCGCCCTTCAAGCCGCGGCTGTCCACGGCGATCAACGCCATCTCCTGACGCCCCGATCGGGGCGTCAGGTGCGGCACAGTGGACGGCGCAAATTTGCCCCATGTTCACCTTGTTACGGTTAGCTTCGTCTCTGCGAGACGGTGGATCGGCGCGTGGCGGTGAGACGAAACGGCGACGGTCCCGTTCATCCCTACCGTAAGGAAATGACTTGAGAATGAACCGATCTGGCGCTGCGCTGAGTGCGTTGACCGCCGGCGCGCTGATCTTGTCGGGGTGTGGCAGCGACAACAACGCCGGCGGCGGTAGTGCGAGCAGCGGCGCGCCGGCGGCCAAGGTCAGCTGCGGCGGCAAGAAGAGCCTGAAGGCCAGCGGCTCCACCGCCCAGGCCAACGCGATGACCCGCTTCGTCAACGCCTTCGAGCAGGCCTGCCCCGGACAGACTTTGAACTACACGGCCAACGGCTCAGGCGCCGGAATCAACGAATTCACCGGCAATCAAACGGATTTCGGCGGTTCCGACTCGCCCCTGGCGGCAAAGGAATACGCGGCGGCCCAACAGCGCTGCGGCGCACCGGCATGGAACCTGCCCGTGGTGTTCGGGCCGATCGCCGTCACCTACAACGTCGCCGGCGTGAACTCGTTGAGCCTCGACGGTGCCACCGCGGCCAAGATCTTCAACGGCGCGATCACCGCCTGGAACGACCCGGCGATCCAGGCGCTGAACCCGGGGGTCACCCTGCCCGCCGAGCCGATCCACGTCGTGTTCCGCAACGACGAGTCCGGCACCACCGACAACTTCCAGAAGTACCTCGACGCCGCCTCCAACGGCGCGTGGGGCAAGGGCGCCGGCAAGGCGTTCAAGGGCGGCGTCGGCGAGGGCGCCAAGGGCAACGACGGCACCTCCGCGGCGATCAAGGCCACCGAGGGCTCGATCACCTACAACGAATGGTCCTTCGCCCAGGCGCAGAAGCTCAACATGGCGAAGATCGTGACCTCGGCCGGCCCGGACGCGGTGTCGATCAGCGCCGACTCGGTCGGCAAGACGATCGCCGGCGCGACCATCGCCGGGCAGGGCAACGACCTGGTGCTCGACACGCTTTCCTTCTACAAGCCCACCCAGCCCGGCTCGTATCCGATCGTGCTGGCGACCTACGAGATCGTCTGCTCGAAATACCCGGACCCGCAGGTGGGGACGGCGGTCAAGGCGTTCCTGCAGAGCACCGTCGGCGCTGGGCAAAACGGGCTGGCCGACAACGGATATATTCCTATCCCGGACTCGTTCAAGTCGAGACTGGCGGCTTCGATCAACGCCATCACATGATCTGAGGTGGTCGTGGCACACGGAACGGTAACCAGCCCGTCGACCGCGCAGCGGCCCCAACTGCCGGCGCTCAACGCCGGCGCGGCGCGTCGGGGTGACCGGGTGTTCAAGCTGGTCGCCTCGGCCGCCGGGATGACCATCGTGACCGCGATCGGGCTGATCGCGGTGTTCCTGCTGGTCCGCGCGGTGCCGTCGCTGCGCGTCAACCACGCCAACTTCTTCACCAGCGCGCAGTTCGACACCACGGACCCGGGCAGGCTGGCGTTCGGCATCCGCGACCTGGCCATGGTGACGGTGCTCAGCTCGTTGACCGCGCTGATCCTGGCCGTGCCGGTCGCCGTCGGGATCGCGGTGTTCCTCACGCAGTACGCGCCGCCGCGCCTGGCCCGCCCGTTCGGCGCGATCGTGGACCTGCTGGCCGCGGTGCCGTCGATCATCTTCGGCCTGTGGGGGATCTTCGTCCTGGCGCCCAAGATCGAGCCGATCGCGGCCTTCCTCAACCGCCACCTGGGCTGGCTGTTCCTGTTCAAGGAGGGCAACGTCTCGCTGGCGGGCGGCGGCACCATCTTCACCGCCAGTGTGGTGCTGTCGGTCATGATCCTGCCGATCGTCACCTCGGTGTCGCGCGAGGTGTTCCGCCAGACCCCACGCATCCAGATGGAGGCCGCGCAGGCGCTGGGCGCCACCAAATGGGAGGTGGTGCGGATGACCGTGCTGCCCTTCGGCCGCAGCGGGGTGATCGCGGCGTCGATGCTGGGGCTGGGGCGCGCACTGGGCGAAACCGTGGCGGTGCTGATCATCTTGAGGTCGTCGGCCCGCCCGGGGAACTGGTCACTGTTCGACGGCGGCTACACCTTCGCCTCCAAGATCGCCTCAGCCGCCGCCGAGTTCAGCGCGCCGCTGCCCACCGGCGCCTACATCTCCGCGGGGTTCGCGCTGTTCGTGCTCACCTTCGTCGTCAACGCGCTGGCGCGGGCGATCGCCGGCGGCAAGGTCAACGCATGACCCGTCAGGAGCGGCGGCCGTGACCGTCGACGCGTTCGACCGGCCGGTCAAGGTGCCGGTGTTCCGGCCCCTCGGCCTGCGGCGACGGCTCACCAACGCCGTCGCGACCGTGTTTTTCTTCGGGTCTTTCATCGCCGCGCTGGTCCCGCTGGTCTGGGTGCTGTCCATCGTCGTGGGCCGCGGCTGGTACGCCGTCACCCGGTCGGGTTGGTGGACCCACTCGCTGCACGGGGTGTTGCCCGAGCAGTTCGCCGGTGGGGTGTACCACGCGCTGTACGGCACGGTGGTGCAGGCCGGGGTGGCCGCCGCCCTGGCGGTTCCGCTGGGCCTGATGACGGCGGTGTTCCTGGTGGAGTACGGGACCGGGCGGCTGGTGCGCGTGACGACGTTCATGGTCGACGTGCTGGCCGGGGTGCCCTCGATCGTGGCCGCGCTGTTCGTGTTCAGCCTGTGGATCGCCACCCTGGGATTCCAGCAGAGCGCGTTCGCGGTATCGCTGGCGCTGGTCCTGCTGATGCTGCCGGTGGTGGTGCGCAGCGCCGAGGAGATGCTGCGCCTGGTGCCCGACGACCTGCGCGAGGCCAGCTACGCGCTCGGCGTGCCGAAGTGGAAGACCGTGCTGCGCATCGTCTTCCCGATCGCGATGCCCGGCATCGTCTCGGGTGTCCTGCTCGCCGTCGCGCGGGTGATCGGCGAGACCGCGCCGGTGCTGGTCCTGGTCGGCTACAGCCGATCGATCAACCCCGACATCTTCCACGGCAACATGGCGTCGCTGCCCCTGCTGATCTACACCGAGCTCACCAATCCCGAACACGCGGGATTCCTGCGAATCTGGGGTGCCGCGCTGAGCCTGATCATCATCGTCGGCGTGATCAACGCCGTCGCGGGGGCGACGCGCTTCCTCGCGACCCGCCGGCGCTGAGGGAACCGGTCTAGGACTTCGCCGCGGCCTTCTTCGCGGGCGCCTTCTTGGCCGGTGCCTTCTTGGCGGCGGCCGCCTTCTTCGCCGGCGCCTTCTTCGCGGCGGCTTTCTTGGCGGGCGCCTTCTTCGCCGACGTCCCACCCGAGCCGTCCGTCGAACCGCCTCCGGACCGGGCCCGCACGCTGGCCTCCAACTTGGCCAACAGGTCCGAGACGTCCTCGGTCTCGTCGAGCTCCTTCGGCTGCTCCTCGGTGGTGAACGCCTCCCCGCCTTCGAGTTTGGCGTCGACCAGCTCTTGGAGCTGCTCCTGATACGTGTCGTGGTAGCGGTCGGGGTTGAACTCCTCGGCCATCGACTCGACCACCTGCCCCGCCATCTTCAGTTCAGCGGGCTTGATGTCGACTTCCTTGTCCAGGACCGGGAAGTCGGGATCACGGATCTCGTCGGGCCACAGCAGCGTGTGCACCATCATCACGTCGCGCTTGCCGAAGTCCTTGACCCGCAACGCCGCCAGCCGGGTCTTGTTGCGCAATGTGAAGTGCACGATCGCCATGCGATCGGTCTCGGCCAGCGTCTTGGCAAGCAAGACATAGGATTTCGACGACTTAGAGTCCGGCTCCAGGAAATAGCTGCGGTCGAACAGCATCGGGTCGACCTGTTCGGCGGGAACGAATTCCAGCACCTCGATCTCGCGGCTGCGTTCCTCGGGCAAGGTGGCGATGTCGTCGTCGGTGATGATGACCATCTGGCCGTCGTCGGATTCGTAAGCCCTGGCGATGTCCCGGTATTCGACGACTTCACCGTCCACCTCGCAGATGCGCTGGTAGCGAATGCGGCCGTTGTCCTTGGCGTGCACCTGGTGGAACTTGATGTCGTGGTCTTGGGTGGCGCTGTACACCTTGACCGGGACGTTGACCAGCCCGAAGGCGATGGAACCCTTCCAGATGGAGCGCATGGTTGTCAGTATGCCCGCAGCGCCGGTGGCAAAACAGCACGACGGGGCTACAAGCGTCACACAGTGCGGCTTTCCGACGCTATTCGCGATAGTGGCGAACCTGGTTGCCCCCGGCGCGTTTGGCCTCGTACATGGCGGCATCCGACGTCCTGATCAGATCGTCGATGACGTCCGTGGATGGGGCGGCCGCGTCGCTCAGCGGGGCGCTCGAGGCGCCGATGCTCGCGGTGATGGCCAGGGGTATCTCGGCGATCGCGTGGCAGATCCGGTCGGCCATGGCGGTGGGCTCGGGCGCGGTGTCGACGTCGGCGACGACGAATTCCTCCCCGCCGGCCCGGCCGATCACGGCGGTGGCGCGGCAACTGTGCCGCAGCGCCGCGGCGACGGCCACCAACGCCTGGTCTCCGGCGGCGTGGCCCTGCGTGTCGTTGAGCCGCTTGAACTCGTCGAGGTCGATGACCAGAACCACCAGGTGCGCCCCCGGCGTGCCGCGGTGCACCCGGACCAGTTCGTAGGCCGAGTTGTTGAAGGAGCGGCGGTTGTGCAGGCCGGTCAGGGGATCGCGGTCGGATGTCTGCAGATCCGTGCGCAGCGTCTGCACCAGCGACTGCATGCCGAACGGCACCCCGATGTTGAGGCCCACCACGACGATGAGGGAGCCGGCGGTCAGGGCGACGTCACCGGTGGCCGCGACGAGCCGGTAGGACAGCACCGCCACGCAGGCCGCGGCCACGGCCAGGTTGGCGCGCACGTACCCGGCGGGGTGGAAATAGGCGATGTACCCGCCCAGGATCGCGAAGGTGGTGCAGCCCATCAGCCCGACGTAGGGGTCCGAGAGCGACAGCAGGGCCGCCGCGATGGCCCCGATCGCAATCAGCAGCCAGGCGTTCGACTGGCGCCGGGTCGGCCAGCGCTTGAATCGCAGGGCGGCGCCCAGGATTCCCAACCCGGACGCCACCATGGTCACCGCCCGGGTCACCGGGTGCTGCGGCCCCACCGGGCTCCACAACATGATGAGCGGGTCGGCCGCGAACGCGGCGATGAACACCGCGGAGATCCTGCGCCACGGGGTCAGCAGTCCGTGCGTATCCAGGTAGGCGCTGACCCAGTCGAACTGGTCTGCCTGCTTGACCACCGGCCCCTACCTCCCGACAAACCCCGTCACCGCCTGGGCAGTCAATCTAGCGGTGCCACCGCGAGCGGCGCCGCGGCCGGTCGGACTAGCGGCGCGTGTCCTAGGCGAAATGTTGCGGGGCCGAGGTCGATTGAGCGCGGACGGTGGCCCGGTCGGGCAAATCAGCGCCGGCGCGGCCGACGGTCAGCGCCGACACCAACCCCGCCGCCCGTAACGCGGCGGTCAACTGGTCGGGCTGGATGCGGGCGAGCGCGGCGCGCCGGTCACCGCCCAACAGGTCCGATTCCCACAGCGCGTCGAGCAGGCCGGCCATGAACGCGTCCCCGGCCCCGATGGTGTCGACCACCCTGGTCGGCACCGCATCGGCGCGTGCCTCGCCGGCCGCGCAAAAGGCCAGCGAACCCCGCTCGCCCAGGGTCACGGCGACGACGGCCGGCCCGAGCGCCAACCAGGTGCGGGCCGTGCGTTCCGGCTCGTGGTCGGGGTCGATCCAGCGCAGGTCCTCCTCGCTGACCTTCACGATGTCGCTGCGCTCGACGAGGTGCTCGATGCGCGCGACGGCCAGTTCGCGGTCTTCCGTCAGCGACGGCCGGACGTTGGGGTCGAAGCTGATGGTGGCCGAGACCCGGTAGGTGTCGATGAGGGCTGCGACCGCCAGACAGCCCGGATCCTGTACGGCGGCAATCGATCCGGTGTGCACGAACAGCGGCGGCTCGACCGGCGGGGTGCCCGACAGTCGCCAGTCCAGGTCGAAGGCGTAGTCGGCGGACCCATCGGCGGCGAGCGTCGACCGCGCGGTCGCTGTGCGCTCGGCGCCTCGGCCTTCCGAAATGAGTTGCACCCCTGCGCCTTCGACATAGTCGACGATGCGTCGGCCATACGCGTCGTCGCCGATCGAGGTCAAGAAGTCGACCTCGCGGCCCAGCCGGCCCAGGCCGACGGCGACGTTCAGCGGGCTGCCGCCCACGTGCTCGTCGCCGCCGACGATGTCGATCAGCGACTCGCCGATCACCAGTCCGCGGGTCATCGCACCAACGCCTCCAGCGTCGCTCGAGCGCCCTTGTGGTGCAACGACTCCAGCGCCCAGCAGTACGCCTGGACGAAACGCGGCTGATGAGCCAGGTCGCCGAAGACCGCGGCGAGCTCGATGAACGCGGTCGGATTCTCGTACTGTGACCGTGCGATCGGGATCAGGGAATCGGCGAGCTGATCGACCACTTCGTAGGGTTGCCCCCACTCGTCGGTGCCCTCCGCGTAGCGGGCCCAACTGGCCACCACGGCGGCCGCCACCCGGACCGAGCCGTCGCTGGCGAGGTTGTCGCAGATCACCGGGAGCAACCATTTCGGGATGCGGTCCGAGGAGTACGCGCACAACCGCTCGATGGTGTCGCGCACTCCCGGATTGGAGAACCGCTCGATCAGGGTGCGGGTGTAGTCGTGCAGGTCGATGCCCGGCACCGGCGGCAGCGTCGGGATCGCCTCGGTGTCGAAGTAGGCGAGCAGCAATTCGGCGAACAACGGGTCGCGCGCCGCGTCGTGCACGTACTTGTAACCGCACAGCCGCCCGAAGTACGCCAGGCACTGATGACCCGCGTTGAGCAACCGCAGCTTCATCAACTCGTACGGGGCGACATCGTCGACCAGCAACACGCCCGCCTTCTCCAATGGTGGCCTGCCGTCGGCGAAGTCGTCCTCGAGCACCCAAGCGGTGAACGGTTCGGCCACCACCGGCCAGCGATCGTCGATGCCGAAGTCGCGCCGTACCTCCGCTGCCATCTGCAAGGTGGTGGCCGGGGTGATCCGGTCGACCATCGAGCTGGGGAACCGCACCCGCGCGGCGATCCACTCGGCCAGCTGCGGATCGCGGTTCTCGGCGTTGGCGAGGACGGCGCGCCGGGCGATCTCGCCGTTGTTTTCGATGTTGTCGCACGACACGATCGTCGGTGCGGCGATGCCGCGGCTGCGGCGTCGCGCCAGCGCCTCGACGATCAACGCGAAGGCCGGCCCGGCCGGGTCGCGGTAGCCGCCCTCGGTGATGGTCAGCGAGATGATCCGGGTGCTCGGCGCGGCAAGCACGTCCAGCGCGGCTTCTTCGTCGTCGGGCGCATACCGGTAATCGACTATCGACCCGATCACATGGGCGTCGCGGGTGCCGTCGGGGTTCTCCAGGATCAGCGTGTAGAGCCCGTCCTGACCGTCGAGCACGTCGCGCATCGTCCAGTCGGCGGGCATCACTCCCACGCCACAGATGCCCCACTCGCGGGCCAGGCCCTGCTGCAACAGCAGATTCAGGTACGCGGCCTGGTGCGCGCGGTGAAAGTGGCCGGCACCGATGTGCGCGATGCCGACGGTCACGCCGTCGCGATCGTAGGTCGGCGCGTCGATCGGCAGGTGCGCCAGCGCGGCGTTGTTCAGGGTGATTCCATCAGGCTCCATCGGCCAACTCCTCCCGGCGCCGCGGCCCGGCTCGTGGCGGGCCGCCAGCACCTCGACGGTACGACGGCGGGGCAGTGCCCACCGGCGTGGACGAGCGGGTGCCCTACGCCAGCGAGGAACCGCCCGCCGGTACGCCCGACGACAACAGGACATCGGCCAGGGCACGCCACGAATCGGTGATCGCGACGGCACCCGCATCGATCAATTCCGAACGGCGCGAATCCCGTTCCTCGGGCAGCACGAACATCACGTTACCGACCGTGGCGTAGCCGGCGGCAACTGCGGACGACACGCCGGCCACAGAATCCTCGATGGCCAGGCCTTGTTCGGCCGCGACGCCGAGCACCTGGCCGGCGTGCAGGTACACGGCGGGGTTGGGCTTGCTGGTCGGCACCGCCAGCGAGTCCTCGGCGCTGAACGTGACCTCGCCGGAGATCAACGAGTCGATGCCGGTGGCGGCGAAACAGGCGCGCAGGCGCTTGGTGGCGCTGGAGCTGACGGCCGCCAGGGCGAAGCGCGCCGCGAGGGCGCGCAGCGGCTCGAGCACCTCGGGATCCGGTTTCAAGGTAACGGCCAGGTGGGCGGTGACCCGTTCGCGTTCCTCGAGCACCCAGCGCTCGAGTTCGTCGGCGGACAGCGCCGTACCGTTCGCCAGGTCCTCGGCCGAGGCGATGGTGGCCGCCGGGCGGCCCTGCGCCAGGGTTTCCTGCAGCGGCACCTCGCATTGCACGGCCAGGTCGAGCGCGGTGTTGCGGAAATTCTTCCCCACCGCCCGCTTGCGCAACTCCTCCGCGCTCAGCGGAGCGGTCACGCCGAAGCGCGCCAGGAAACGGTTCGTCACCTCCGTCGAGGCGTCGAAAGCCGGTCTCTCCGAAGGAAACAGGTTGTCGTCGGCGTCGCACAGCAGAGTCGTGATCGGCGCCGGGGCAAACGCCCGCACAAAGGTCAGCCCCTCGGTCATCGGGCAATCAACTCCCGCTCGTCGTTGCGCATCGCTGCGCACAGCGTGGGCACGACACCGCGCTCGTCGATGTCGGAGATCATGGCGCGCAGGCGCTCCGCGAAGCCTGGAACCGCCCGCACCCCGGCGAACATCTCATGGCCCAGCAACGGGTCCGGGTCGCTGCCGGCCACGGTGGCCAACTTGACGACCGGAATGGCTTGCGAATCCTCGAGGCTGAACTTGCGCCCCTTCAGGTCGTGGCCGCGCATGTAGCGGGCCCAGCCGGCCACCGCCAGCATCAGCAGCGTGTGCGGCCTGCCCTGGGCGATCGCCTGCTCCAGCGACGGCATCACGAACTGCGCGATCTTGCTGGTGCCGCGACGAGCCAGCCGGGGCAGCTGGTCGCTCATCCGCGGATTGCTGAGCCGATCCAGCAGGATGCGCCGGTATTCCGGGGTGTTCATGCCGGGGACGGCGGGCAGCAGCGGCTGGATCTCGTCGCGCAACAGCCGCTCCACGTAGTCGAAGATGACACCGTCGCGCATGGCCTCATCGGTGCGCTGATATCCGGCCAGAATGGCCAGGCAGGCAAGCGCGATGTGGGTCCCGTTGAGAAGCCGGGTCTTGATCAGCTTGTGGTCGCTGACGTCGGCGACGAACTCGGCGCCCACCTCGTCAAGCGGGGGCCGCCCGTTGCTGAAGGAGTCCTCGATCACCCACTGGCAGAACGGTTCGGTCACCACCGGCCACTTGTCGGCCACGCCGAAGGTCTGCTCGACGAATTTGCGCTCTGACGTCGACGTCTGCGGCGTGATGCGGTCGACCATGGTCGACGGGAACGCGACGTAGGTGTCGATCCAGCGCGCCAGCGCGGGGTCCTTCAACGCGGCGAACGACACCAGGGCGGTCCGCGCCGGATGGGTGTCGCCGGGGATGTTGTCGCAGCACAGCACCGTAAACGGCGCGATGCCCGCGCGGCGACGCCGGTCCAGCGCTTCGGCGAGGTATCCCCACGCGGTGGCGTAACCATCGCTGGCGACGACGTCGGCGCGCACGTCGGGGTGGTCGGCGTCGAACTCGTCGGTGACCGGGTTCAGGAAGTAGCCGTTGTTGGTGATGGTCAGGCTCACGATGCGAGTTTGGGGGTCGGCCAGCGCGGCGCGCACCGCGGCACCGTCGTTGGGCGCGTAGTGCACGGACCCGATGGACCCCACCACGCGGGCGTTCTGGCGGTCATGGCCGCGCTGCACCACGGTGTACAGGCCGTCCTGAGCCGTCAGCAGATTCTTGACGTCGGGGGAGTGCAGGCTGACGCCGGTCAGACCCCAGTCGTCCGAGATGCCCTTGCGGGCCAGGTCGTCGAAGTAAACAGCCTGGTGGGCACGGTGGAAGTTGCCGGCGCCGATGTGCACGACGCCTCGGCCGAGGGCCGAGCGGTCGTACGTCGGGACGTCGACGCGCTGCGAGTGCAGCCGCAGCGTCGCATCGCTTAGCGGGACACTGTTGCTTGGACGCCAGGGGGAGGGGATCACGTCAAACATATTTTTCTGTGCCCCTCATTGATCGCCTGTATACGCGCCCGTGGGTCATGTCACAGAATAGGTTGACGGACTTCGCAATAAGCGGTGGTCACAGCGGTTAACAGCCTCGAAACAAGTAGGTTGGCACTATGGCACCGAGGGTGAAGCTGACCAACGCCGACAAGGTGTTGTACCCCGCCACCGGAACCACCAAGCAGGACATCTTCGACTACTACACGCGCATTGCGGAGGTGATGATCCCGCACATCGCCGGGCGGGCCGTGACGCGCAAACGCTGGCCCAACGGCGTCGAACAGGACTCGTTCTTCGAAAAGCAGCTGGCCGCATCGGCACCTGACTGGTTGCCCCGCGCCAGCGTCACGCACCGCTCCGGGACCACCACCTACCCGATCATCGACAGCGCCGAGGGACTGGCCTGGATCGCCCAACAGGCCGCGCTGGAGGTGCACGTTCCGCAGTGGCGATTCGTCGCGCAGTGGACGCGCAGCAAGGCTGAGGAACTTGTGCCCGGCCCGGCGACCCGACTGGTGTTCGACCTCGACCCGGGCGAGGGCGTCACCATGGCCCAATTGGCCTTGGTCGCCCACGCCGTCCGGGAGTTGATCGCCGACATCGGCCTGACCACCTACCCGCTGACCAGCGGCAGCAAAGGCCTGCACCTCTACGCGCCGCTGGCCGAGCCGGTGAGCAGCACCGGCGCGACCGTCCTGGCCAAACGGGTGGCACAGCAACTGGAAAAGACCATGCCCACGCTCGTCACGTCGACGATGACGAAGAGCCTGCGGGCCGGCAAGGTGTTCCTCGACTGGAGCCAGAACAACGGATCGAAGACCACCATCGCGCCGTACTCGTTGCGCGGCCGCGACCAGCCCACCGTCGCCGCCCCGCGCACGTGGGCCGAACTCGACGAGCCCACGCTGCGTCAATTGCGTTACGACGAAGTCGTGCAACGTGTTTCGCGTGACGGCGACCTGCTGTCACCGTTGGATGAGGACGCACCCGTCCCGGACCGGCTGAGCAAGTACCGCAGCATGCGCGACGCGGCGAAGACCCCGGAGCCGGTGCCGGCGAAGAAACCCCCCATCGGGCAGGGCAATACCTTCGTCATTCAGGAGCACCACGCGCGGCGCCTGCACTACGACTTCCGGCTCGAGCGCGACGGCGTGCTGGTCTCGTGGGCCATTCCGAAGAACCTGCCCGAGACCACCGCGGTGAACCATCTCGCGGTGCACACCGAGGATCATCCCCTGGAATACGGCGGCTTTGAAGGCAACATTCCCAAGGGCGAGTACGGCGCCGGCAAGGTGGTGATCTGGGACTCGGGCACCTACGAGGCCGAGAAGTTCAACGACCCCGCCGAGAAGGGCGAGGTCATCGTCAACCTGCACGGCAGCAAGGTCTCGGGTCGCTACGCGCTGATCCAGACCAACGGGGACCAGTGGCTGGCGCACCGCATGAAGGACCAGAACACCTTCGAGTTCGACTCCATCGCGCCGATGCTCGCCACCCATGGCTCGGTCGCCAAGCTGAAGGCGGGGCAGTGGGCCTTCGAAGGGAAGTGGGACGGCTACCGGCTGCTGATCGAAGCCGACCACGGCGACTTGCGGGTACGCTCCCGACGAGGCCGCGAGGTCACCGGCGAATACGCCCAATTGCGCTCGCTGGCAGCCGATCTCGCCGATCACCAGGTGGTGCTCGACGGGGAGGCCGTCGTCCTCGACGCCAACGGCGTGCCCAGCTTCCACGCCATG
Organism: Mycobacterium sp. E1214; assembly: GCF_001666755.1. Lineage (GTDB taxonomy): Bacteria > Actinomycetota > Actinomycetes > Mycobacteriales > Mycobacteriaceae > Mycobacterium. Next base: position 39,370 of record NZ_LZJC01000130.1, read on the forward strand.
CAGAACCGGGGCCGCGGTACCCGTGTGCAGTTCTGGGCCTACGACGTGCTGTACCTGGACGGCCGGTCCCTGCTACGCGCCCGCTACTCCGACCGGCGGAAAGTGTTGGAAATGTTGGCCACCGACAGCAGCCTCATCGTTCCCGAGCTGCTGCCCGGCGACGGCGGTCAGGCGCTCGAGTACTCGGCCGAGCGCGGCTGGGAGGGCGTCATCGCCAAGCGGCGCGACTCGACCTACCAGCCGGGCCGGCGTTCGTCGTCGTGGATCAAGGACAAGCATTGGAACACACAGGAAGTGGTGATCGGCGGATGGCGGGCCGGTGAGGGCGGCCGCAGCAGCGGAATCGGCTCGCTGGTGCTGGGCATTCCGGGTGACGGCGGTCTGCAGTTCGCCGGCCGGGTCGGCACCGGCTTCACTGAACACGAGCTGGCCAACCTGAAGAAGACCCTCGCGCCGCTGCGCACGGAGTCCTCACCGTTCAACCCGCCGCTGCCCCGCGCCGAAGCCCGCGGCGTCACGTACGTCGAGCCGGTGCTGGTGGGGGAGGTGCGCTACAGCGAGTGGACACCG
>NZ_LZJC01000131.1 GCF_001666755.1 Mycobacterium sp. E1214
ACGCGATCGACAACAGCGCGTTCGATCGCGAATGCACGCCCGGCTACTACAACAACGAGGGCGGCGGCGCCAACGGCGCGGGCAGCCCGTTCATGCCGGGCGCGTCGAGCGGCGCGTCCAGGCCCGCCGGGGCCGGGACCTCGCGCGGGGTGGGGCCGGACAGGGGCCCACCGCAGACGGGCCACGCGCCGCGGCCCTGCGTCGCCAGGACCCGCTCGGCGACGGCGATCTGCTGTTCCTTGCTGGCCAGCTCGGCCGACGGCGCGAATTGGCCGCCGCCGTGGGCGGCCCAAGTGCTGGCGCTGAACTGCACGCCTCCGTGATAACCGTTGCCGGTGTTGATTCCCCAGTTTCCGCCGGACTCACAACGGGCAACCTGATCCCATTCGCCATCGGTGGCCGCGAAGGCCTGACCCGCCATGGCGACGCTGCCGCCACCGAGAACCGCGCCGGTGACGGCGATCTTGGCGACGCTGATGTTTGAACTGCTGGGTTTACGGTGACGTCCACTCATAGGCGCCGATATGTTCCTCTCTCGTCACGCGCCTGCGAGGTCAGCTGTCGGGTTCGGGTCGGAGAGGCCACCCGGCCTGCGCCGTCGCGAGACGGTGCGGGCTTCACCCCAAGGGGCCGCGAGCGGCCCCGGTCCGGTCACGGTGGACCGGTGGGTCCCCCGTCTCCATCCATGTGGGTCGGTGTCCCCCGCCTATTGGATGGAGCTCGGCGCGACAGGCGGGGAGGCCGCCAAATCGGTTGGCTTGGCGAGCCTTGGGAGACGGTAACGGTTTCCGTTGGTCTCGTCACGTCTTGGGAAACCCGGCGTTTCCCTCTCGGCCATCTGCGAAAACCGCAGGAGGGCACGGACTTTGCGCAGGTCATCGCACGCGAGACCGAGGCGTGATCGCGCCGTTATCCTTCCGTTACGTGAGATATGTCACAGGATTACCCACCCGCGAAGGGGGGTAAGACGTCGATCGTGTTACCGCCGCGCAACGGGGCGGTCTCGTCACGGACCGCGATGCCGTCGCACAGATACGAGCATCGGCTCAAGACGGCGGCCAGCCGCGAGCCGCGGGCGGCCAAGCGCTCCACGAGTTCTGCCACCGTGGTGCCGGGCCGCAGCGTCAGCGTCTCGCTCTCCGACCCCGCGGCCGCGCACGCCGCCGCGAAGTAGCGCACGGTCACCGCGATGCCCTCCGGGCCGGCGTCGGCCGGGCTAGCCACCGATCGCGCTCATCGGCCGGTCCGGCTGGACGAAGCCCGGGTCGTTGATGCCGTGGCCGGCGGGCTTACGCCACATCGTCGCGCGCCAGGCCGCCTCGATCGCCTCGTCGGGGCTCCCGTCGCGCAGCATTCCCCGCAGATCGGTCTCCTGCGCCGAGAACAGGCAGCTGCGGATCTGTCCGTCGGCTGTGAGCCGGGTGCGGTCGCAGGTCGAGCAGAAGGCGTGCGAGACCGACGCGATGACGCCGAACTTCCCGCCCGGCGTGCCCGGGCCCGTGTCGGCGAGCCACAGCTCGGCGGGGGCCGATCCGCGCGGAGCCGGATCGGGCCGCAACCGGAAGTGCGGGCGCAGCGCCGCCAGCACGTCGTCGGCGGTGAGCGCGGCGTCCCGTCGCCAGTGATGGCCGGCGTCTAACGGCATCTGTTCGATGACCCGCAGCTGGTAGCCGTGGTCCAGGCAGAACCGCAGCAGCTCGACGACGTCGTCGCGGCCGGTGACCGGGTCCAGCACCGCGTTGACCTTGACCGGCGTGAGCCCCGCCTCCCGGGCGGCCGCCAGGCCCGCCAGCACGTCGGCCAGCCGGTCGCGGCGGGTGATGGCGGCGAAGTGGCGCCGGTTCACGCTGTCGAGTGAGACGTTCACGCGGTTCAGGCCCGCTCGGGCGAGTCCGGCCGCCCGACGCGCCAAGCCCACGCCGTTGGTGGTCAACGAGATCTCCGGGCGCGGCCGCAGTGCGGCCGCCGCCGCCACCACCGTCTCGAGATGGCGGGCCAGCAACGGCTCGCCACCGGTGAACCGCACACCGGTGACGCCCAGGCGGGTCACCGCGATCGTGATGAGCCGGGCCAGCTCGTCGGAGCGGAGCAGGTGCTCGCCGGGCAACCAGTCCAGCCCTTCGGCCGGCATGCAGTAGCTGCACCGCAGATTGCAGCGGTCGGTGAGCGAGATGCGCAGGTCGGTGGCGACCCGCCCGTAGCTGTCCAGCAGCGGCCCGCTCGCCGGCGCCGCGCCCGGGCCCGGCGAGCCGCCGAGGCGGCTCGGCACCACGGGGACGCCCAGCGTCGTCAGCGTCATGCGGCCACCGACGCGTAGTGGGGCGGGTCGACGGCGACGATCTGTTTGCCCAACGGCATCAACGAGACCGGGATCAGTTTCAGGTTGGCCAGCGCCAACGGAATCCCGACGATGGTCACCGCCATCGCGGCCGCACTGAGCAGATGGCCGATCGCCAGCCACGCCCCGAACAGCACCACCCAGACGACGTTGCCGATCAGGGTGCCGGTGCCCGCGGTCGGCTTGTCCACGATCGTGCGCCCGAACGGCCACAGGGCGTAGGCGGCGATGCGCAGCGACGCGAAGCCGAACGGGATGGTGACGATCAGCAAGAAACTGATCAGCGCCGCGACCAGGTATCCGAGCGCCATCCAGAGGCCGCCGAATACCAGCCAGATGATGTTCAGGATCAGGCGCATGTCACCTCCACGGGTACTGCCCAGCCTACCGAGTGACGCACCACGGGGGTGCTCCTGGAGCGAGCCGCCGAGTAGGATCAAACTTCATCACGGCGTCCTGCGCAGGCGGGACGCTTATTGTGTTGCCCATTCTAGTGATCCGTCAGACAAGCAGGTGAGACCAGTGCCGACCGGCAAGGTTAAGTGGTACGACGCCGACAAGGGGTTTGGCTTCCTGTCGCAAGAGGACGGCGAAGACGTCTACGTCCGTTCTTCGGCGTTGCCGGCCGGCGTCGAGGGGCTCAAGGCGGGCCAGCGCGTGGAATTCGGCATCGCTTCCGGGCGACGCGGGCCGCAGGCGTTGAGCCTCAAGCTGATTGAACCGCCGCCCAGCCTGACCAAGACGCGGCGCGAGGCTCCCGCCGAGCACAAGCACAGCCCCGACGAGCTGCACGGCATGGTCGAGGACATGATCACCCTGTTGGAGAGCACCGTGCAGCCCGAGCTGCGCAAGGGGCGCTACCCCGACCGCAAGACGGCGCGCCGGGTTTCCGAGGTGGTGCGGGCGGTCGCCCGGGAGCTGGACGCCTAGCCCGGCGCGGCGGTGGGGCACAATCGTCACCATGGCCGCCTACGTAGCCGGGACGGGTGAGTTCACCCGCGACACCAACTACATCGCCAGCCGCGTCACCGCCGACGGGCGCGACGGGTACCCGGTCGAGCCCGGCCGGTACCGGCTGATCGTCGCCCGCGCGTGCCCGTGGGCCAACCGCGCCATCATCGTCCGTCGGCTGCTCGGCCTGGAAGACGTTCTCTCCATTGGGTTTTGCGGACCCACCCACGACGAGCGGAGTTGGACGTTCGACCTCGATCCGGGCGGTGTCGACCCGGTTCTGCAGATCCCGCGGCTGCAGGACGCCTACTTCAAGCGCTTTCCCGACTACGCCAAGGGCATCACCGTTCCGGCGCTCGTCGACGTGCCGAGCGGGGCGGTGGCGACCAACGACTTCGCGCAGCTGACCATCGACCTGTCCACCGAGTGGAGCCGGTATCACCGCGACGGCGCGCCCGCGCTGTATCCCGAACCGCTGCGCGCCGAGATTGACGAGGTGAACCAGCGGGTCTACACCGAGATCAACAACGGCGTGTACCGCTGCGGCTTCGCCGGGTCGCAGGACGCCTACGAGGCGGCCTACGACCGTCTGTTCACGGCGCTGGACTGGGTGAGCGAGCGCCTCGCCGGCCAGCGCTACCTGGTGGGCGACACCATTACCGAGGCCGACGTGCGGCTGTTCACCACGCTGGTGCGCTTCGACCCGGTGTATCACGGCCACTTCAAGTGCAACAGAACCACATTGACCGAGATGCCGGTGCTGTGGGCGTACGCGCGCGACCTGTTCCAGACGCCGGGCTTCGGCGACACCGTCGACTTCGTCCAGATCAAGCAGCACTACTACATCGTGCATGCCGACATCAACCCGACCGGCATCGTCCCGAAGGGCCCGGAGCTGGGCGGCTGGTTGACCGAACACGGACGAGAGGCGTTGGGCGGCAGGCCTTTCGGTGACGGCACGCCGCCCGGCCCACCGGTGCCGGGGGAGCGGGTCGAGCCCGGCCACGGCGCCTGAGCCGGGCCGTCAGAAGCTAACCCGCACCGACCATTCCGCGTGCGGGGCCTCGCGCAGCTCGCCGGCGGGGTCCACCACCAGCGTCAGCAACTGCACGACGATGCCCGTCAGCCGGCCGCCGTGCGGGTCCACCGAGGGGATGGTCACCGCGAACCGGGTGTTCGGCCGGAAGATCGTGCTGGTGGTGTTGGCGGGATCCTCGTACACCTGCAGCAGCCGCCACGGCGCCCGGTAGATCGCGTCGGGCACCGACAGCTGCACCGGATACCGCTCGGTGACCCTCAGCTCGCCCTGCGCCTGCGGCGTCTGGCAGTCGTCGAGGTTGAGCACGTTGCAATAGAGGTAGGGCCCCACCCGGGTCAGGTGCCCGTGCGAATACGCGCTGATCTCAGGGCGATCCGGACCACGGTCGCGCACCAGCAGCCAGGTGCCCACGCCGGCGGCGACGCACGACAGGATCAACAGGCCGGCGAGCAGCACGGCCAGGCCGCGCCTCACTCCGCAACCGCCGCCGCGCCTTTGGCGCCGCGGCGCACACCCTCCTGCTCGACCATCACCGGCCTGTTACCTCCCAGTCCCGGGATCAGCGAGTTGCCGCGAAAGCTGACCAGCGTCTGCGCCAGGCCGAGAATCAGCAACGCGGTGACCGCGGTGAACCCGACCCACAGTTCCGTGTAGACCATCACACCCAGCGCGCCACCCAACACCCAGGCCAACTGCAAGGTCGACTCCGAGCGCCCGAACCCCGACGCCCGCGACTCCTCGGGCAGGTCGTTCTGCAACGAGGCGTCCAGCGAGGCCTTGGCGATCGCGCTGGAGCCGGAGGTGACGAGCGTGGCGATCACGGCCACCGTGAGATTACCGGCGACCGACGCCGCCAGCGCGACGGCACTGACGGCCACCGTGCAGCGCACCACCAGTGCGGCCGGGCGGCCCAGCTTGAGGCGCGCGCTGGTGAAGTTGCCGGCGAAGTTGCCGATGCCGGCCGCGGCGCCGATCATGCCGAGCATCGCGACCTGGGCCCAGCCGCTGGACTGGTGCGCCTTGGCGACGAACGCCGGATACAGGAACAGAAAGCCGACCATGACCTTGATGGTGCAGTTACCCCACAGTGAGGTGATGATGTTGCGGCCCAACGGTTGTCGCAGCGTGCCGCTGACCTTCTTGACCTCCTGCCACCCGCTGCGGCGCGGCTCGTCGTCCTGGCGGTAGCTCAGGGTGGCCGGCACCTCACCGGCGGTCACCTCGACCCACCGCGGGATCCGCATGGACAGCAGGGCGCCGGCCACCGTCACCGCGACCACGACGAACAGCGCGCCCGGCAGCTTGAACAGGTGGGTGCCGGCGAATTCCACCCCGCCCGCGATGGCCCCGCCCGCGATGGTGCCGCCGAGCAGGCCGAACATGGTCAGCCGGGCGTTGACCCGGACCAGGTCGATGGTCGGTGGCATCACCCGGGGCGTCACCGCGCTGCGCAGCACGCTGAACGACTTAGAGAACACCATCATCGCCAGCGCGCAGGGGTACAGCACCATCGACGGGTAGCTGCCGCTGGCGCCGTCGTAGTTGAGGATCAGCACCAGCGCCAGGGCGGTGCGCAGCGCGAACGACGCGGCGAGCGCCACCCGGCGCCCGTGCTGCAGCCGGTCCAGCGCCGGACCGATCAGGGGGGCGATCACCGCGAACGGGGCGATGGTGATCAGCAGGTACAGGGCGACCCGGCCCTTGCTTTCGCCGGTCGCCGCGGCGAAGAACAACGTGTTGGCCAGCGCGACGGCCATGGCGGCGTCGACCGCGAAGTTCGCCACCACCGGCCAGGTGAGCGCGGTGAGCCCGGATTTGTCGGCGCCGTCGGCGGTCGCGGCCCGCTGCACCATCCAGTACATCCGCGAACCCATTTCGCGGCTGCGCTGCGCCGCCGCCCGGGTGACCGTGATCCGTTCGCTCGCGGCCGCTTCCCGCGGGGGCGCGCTGCCGCGCTCGGGCGCCGGCTGCTGCCCGAGCGGCGGCAGGTAGCGGTTGGCGCTCGGCGTCGGAGCGGACCGCCGCGGCCGCCGGTGGGCGTCCTCGTCGGCGGGGTAATTGGCCGTTCCCGGATGACGGTTGGCGGCCCCGTCGGGGGACCGGCGGCCCGGGTTGGAGGCCACCCGGCCGGGATCGTGTTGCCGCCGTCCAGACACGCCCCGATTCTCCCCCATGCGGGCTCCTGGCGTCTGCAGGCAACCGGGTGTGGCACGCCAACCTAGTATTGGAACCGCACTGCAGGAAGGGGAGAGCGTGACCGGACCCGACGAGGAATCCGCCGTGGCGACCGTGGCCGAGTGGCCCGAGGGGTTGGCCGCGGTGCTCAGGGGTGCGGAAGAACAGGCCCGGGCCGCCATCGAGGAGTACAGCGGCGGCGAGACGGTCGGCGATTACCTGGGCGTCGACTACGAGGACCCGACCACCGCGACCCACCGGTTCCTGGCGCACCTGCCGGGCTACCAGGGCTGGCAGTGGGCCGTGGTGGTGGCCGCCTACCCCGGCGCCGACCACGCCACCATCAGCGAAGTGGTGCTGATCCCTGGCCCGACGGCGCTGCTGGCGCCGGAGTGGGTGCCCTGGGACCAGCGGGTCCGTCCCGGCGACCTGAGCCCCGGCGACCTGCTCGCCCCGGCCGCCGACGACCCCCGCCTGGTTCCCGGCTACACCGCCAGCGGCGACCCGCAGGTCGACGAGACCGCCGCCGAGGTGGGGCTGGGCCGGCGCTGGGTGATGAGCAGCTGGGGCCGGTCGGAGGCCGCCGAGCGCTGGCACACCGGCGAATACGGCCCCGACTCGCCGATGGCCCGGTCCACGAAGCGGGTGTGCCGCGACTGCGGCTTCTTCCTGCCGCTGTCGGGCTCGCTCGGCGCGATGTTCGGGGTGTGCGGCAACGAGCTGTCGGCCGACGGGCACATCGTCGACAAGCAGTACGGCTGCGGCGCGCACTCGGACACGCCGGCGCCCGCGGGCACCGGTTCGCCGGCGTACGAGCCCTACGACGACGGAGTCCTCGAGGTGACGGCCGGCCCGCCGCCGGCCGAGCCCGGGGATGCCGCCGCGCAGGAAACGCCCGCAGCGCCCGAGCCGGGTGAGGCCGCCGCGCCGGAAACGCCCGCAGCGCCCGAGCCGGGTGAGGCCGCCGCGCCGGAAATGCCCGCAGCGCCCGAGCCGGCCGAGCCGGCGGCGCAGGAAACGCCCGCAGCGCCCGAGCCGGAGCAGCCCCACGGCGAGCCGACGCCGGACGCGCCGCAGCCGCCCGACCCCCAGGGCTGACGCCCGCGGGCTACTCGCGCCTGAGGTAGTTCTCCAGGCCGGCCTGCGCACCGCGCGCGCCGCGGCGGGCCGCGGCCAGCTGCCACAGGAAGATGCTGGTGCCGAGCACCCCGACGCCCAGCCCCGCCAGCGTCAGCGGCCGCCAGCTCTGCAGGCTCGGCACCAGGAACGCGGCCGCCGTGGCGACCAGCCAGCCCACCGCGCCGAGGCCGATGAACGGCCACACGTTGAGCAGCGCCGCGGGCAGGGGCGGCGCCTCGCGCGGGCGATCGGAATCTGCGGGCATCGCGACCAACATAGCCCGCCGCGCCCGCCGCCGCCGCGCGGGATCGGTGCGGCTGCTGAGCGTTTCGGTGATTGTCGCCGCGGCGCACAGCCGTGGCACACCGGCGCGGCGCGAAGCCCGTCGTTCACCGTTTCGTATCACGATCCCGCAGGCTTGCGTGTACCCTCGCGCCATGCCTGACAGCGATGCGCGGCTGGCCAGCGACCTGTCACTGGCTGTCATGCGGTTGGCGCGCCAACTGCGGTTCCGCAATCCCTCGTCGCCGGTGTCGTTGTCCCAGCTGTCCGCGCTGGCGATGCTGACCAACGAGGGCCCGATGACGCCCGGTGCCCTAGCGATCCGTGAACGGGTGCGGCCGCCGTCGATGACGCGGGTCATCGCCTCGCTGGCCGACATGGGGCTGGTGGACCGCGCGCCGCACCCGGTCGACGGCCGGCAGGTGCTGGTCTCGGTCTCCGAATCCGGCGCCGAGCTGGTCAAGGCCACCCGGCGGGCCCGTCAGGAGTGGCTGGCCAAGCGGCTGGCGACGCTGGACAGCGATCAGCGCGACGTCCTGCGCAGCGCGGCCGACCTGATGCTGGCGTTGGTCGACGAAGGCCCGTGAGCGACGGGACCGACGGCCTGAACGTGGCGGACGTCGACGACCCCGACGACCCCAGGCTCGACGACTTCCGCGACCTCAACAGCGTCGACCGCCGACCCGATCTCCCCTCGGGCAAGGGCCTGGTGATCGCCGAGGGCGTGCTCGTGGTCCAGCGGATGCTGGCCTCGCGGTTCGACCCGCACGCCCTGCTGGGCACCGACCGGCGGCTCGCCGAACTGCGGGACGACTTGGCGGGCACCGGAATTCCGTACTACCGGGCGTCGGCCGACGTGATGGCGCGGGCGATCGGGTTCCACCTCAACCGGGGCGTGCTGGCGGCCGCGCGGCGACCGCCCGAGCTCGGCGTCGATGAGGTCCTCGACGGCGCCCGCACCGTCGCGGTCCTCGAAGGCGTCAACGACCACGAGAACCTCGGCTCGATCTTCCGCAACGCCGCCGGGCTGGGCGTCGACGCGGTGGTCTTCGGCAGCGGCTGCGCCGACCCGCTGTACCGGCGCGCCGTGCGAGTGTCGATGGGTCACGCGCTGCTGGTGCCCTACGCCCGGGCGACGCGGTGGCCCGAAGCCTTGGAAACGCTGCGCGACAACGGGTTTCGGCTGCTGGCGATGACCCCGCGGCCCACCGCCTGCGCGTTGGCGGAGGCGATGACGGCGGCGCGCGATGGGCGGGTGGCCGTGTTGGTGGGCGCCGAGGGGCCGGGCCTGACGCCGGCCACGCTGCGATCCAGCGACGTGCTGGTGCGCATCCCGATGGCGCGCGGCACCGACTCGCTCAACGTCGCGACAGCGGCGGCGCTGGCGTTCTACGAACGGGCCCGCGTGACCGACGTCGCGTCGGGTTAGGCTTCCGCGGATGAAGACCGAGTCCGTTCCCTGGGCAACGGGTTTGACGGTGGCGGCCTTCGTCGCGGCCGTCACCGGCGCCGCGGTCGTCGTGCTCAGCCTCGGGCTGATCCGGGTGCACCCGCTGCTGGCCGTCGGGCTCAACGTCGTGGCCGCCGGGGGATTGGCGCCGACGTTGTGGGGATGGCGCCGCACGCCGGTGCTGCGCTGGTTCGTGCTGGGCGCCGGCGTGGGTGTGGCGGGCGCCTGGCTCGCGCTGTTCGCCCTGGCCGCCGCCAGCCGCGGCTAGCGCTGCCCGCCGGAGCGCACGCCGAGCAGCACGTCCTCCCACGCCGGGATGACGGGCTTGCCGCGACGCGAGTGCACGGGCTTCTCGTCCGGCGCGGCCGCCGCCGGCGCCGGCGCGACCGCCGGTTCCTGGAAATCGACGTGGGCGACCCGCGCCACCGGCCGCAGGGGCTGCTCGAAGTCCGGGTCGATCAGCGCGCTGGCGGCGTCGTCGATCGCCGTGACGGTCCCGCCATGGGCGCCGGGGCTGAACGAGAAGTGCGCCAGGTTGTCCGACCGGCCCACCTTCCAGGCGAGTTGAACGGTCCAGCGATTGTCCTCGTTGCGCCAGGCGTCCCAGCTGAGCTTGTCGTGATCGAGCCCGCGGGTCACGAAGGCGGCGCTGACGGTCTCGAGCAGGGTCAGCACCGAGGGGCCGTCGGCCAGCATGGGATGCGCGGCCGTTGCCAGCTCCGCGGCGCGGAACCGTTCCAGCAGCACCGGGTGCGCGAAGCGGCGCACCCGGGAAAGCTCCGAGCCCGACGCCGCGGCGACCTGTTCGACGGACGCGCCGGCACGAATCTTCGCCTGAATCTCTTTGGGGCTGAGCATGTTGGTGACTTCTATCTCGAGCTGCGGTTGCTCGGGGTACTTTTTCTCGCCGCGCAGGACGGTCCGCAGTTCGTCGTCGGCCTTCAGCCTGAACCGCTCCTCGGGGCCGTCGCCCTCGCAGATCAGGTATTTGCTGTCGGCGTCGAGCCCCACCACTTTGAGTTCCCGCATGGTTTCTCCTCGCAGGCTCCGTGCAGGTCGGCGACGGACCCGTCAGGTCCGCACTTTAGCCCAGCCCCGGCCGTTCGCCGGTCCTGACACGCTGGGCGGTCAAGGGACGGTTGCTGGCTAGTGGAGCCGCTCGACGACCCAGTCGATGCACTGCGTCAGGGCGCTGACGTCGTCGGGGTCGACGGCGGGGAACATGCCCACCCGCAATTGGTTGCGGCCGAGTTTGCGGTACGGCTCGGTGTCGACGATGCCGTTGGCCCGCAGCGTCTTGGCGACGGCCGCCGCGTCGACGTCGTCGACGAAGTCGACGGTGCCCACCACCTGCGATCGCAGGGCGGGGTCGGCGACGAACGGCGTGGTGAAGGACCGGTCCTGTGCCCAGGAGTACAACCGCTGCGAGGAGTCGGCCGTGCGCTTGACCGCCCAGTCCAGGCCGCCGTTGCCCAGCAGCCAGTCGACCTGCTCGGCCATCAGCGCCAGGGTGCCGACCGCCGGGGTGTTGTAGGTCTGGTCCTTGAGGCTGTTCTCGACCGCGATGGGCAGGGAGAGGAAGTCGGGCACCCACCGGCCCGACTCGGCGATCGCGCGGACCCGGTCCAGCGCCGCGGGGCTGAGGATGGCCAGCCACAGGCCACCGTCGCTGGCGAAGTTCTTCTGCGGAGAAAAGTAGTAGGCGTCGGTCTCCGCGATCTGCACGGGCAGCCCGCCCGCCCCGGAGGTGGCGTCGATGAGGACCAGGGCGTCGCCGGCATCGGCGGGACGGCGGACCGGCACCGCGACGCCGGTCGACGTCTCGTTGTGCGCCCAGGCGATGGCGTCGACCGACGGGTCGCCCTGCGGCGCGGGCGCGCTGCCCGCGTCGGCCTTGATGACGACCGGGTCACCGACGAACGGGTTGCCAGCGACGGCGGCGGCGAACTTCGAGCTGAACTCGCCGAAGGACAGGTGCAGCGAGCGCTTGTCGATCAACCCGAACGCCGCGGCGTCCCAGAAGGCCGTCGCGCCGCCGTTGCCGAGGATCACCTCGTACCCGTCGGGCACGGCGAACAGCTCGGCGAGGCCCTTGCGCACGCGGCCCACCAGGTTCTTCACCGGGGCCTGCCGGTGCGAGGTGCCGAACAGCGGGGCGGCGGTGCTGGTCAGCGCCTGCAACTGTTCGGGCCGCACCTTCGACGGGCCACACCCGAAGCGGCCGTCGCGGGGTTTGATGTCTGCGGGGATCTCGAGCTGGTCAGCCATGCTCCCCAGGGTAGTGAGCCGACCTGAACGGGCGGTGTGGCGGCCCGTCTCGCCGGTCCGTCGCGGACGCCGAAAGTTTCGTCCGGTGTGATCCAGGGCATAGAAATTTCGTGACCGCCGGTCAGGTCACATGGCGAAGAGGGCCCTGGAACATATCCGGTACCTGCGGTACTGTCTGGACATAGCAAGGCCAAATGTAAACCTCGTTGGGGAGGACTGAAGATGGCTAGGACGCGACTCGTTCGACGCTGGCGCCGCAACATGGAGGTGCGCGACGACACGGAATACGTGAACACTCTCGCCACCCTGTCCGAGGGGTCGGTGCGCCGTAACTTCAACCCCTACACCGACATTCACTGGGATTCCCCCGAATTCGCCGTCACCGAGAACGATCCGCGGTGGATCCTGCCGCAGACCGACCCGCTGGGAAGGCACCCCTGGTACCTCGCGCAGCCCGACGAGCGCAAGATCAAGATCGGCATGTGGCGGCAGGCGAACGTCGCCAAGGTGGGGTTGCACTTCGAGTCCATCCTGATCCGCGGCCTGATGAACTACACGTTCTGGGTGCCCAACGGCTCCCCCGAATACCGTTACTGCCTGCACGAATCCGTCGAAGAGTGCAACCACACGCTGATGTTCCAGGAGATGGTCAACCGCATCGGCGCCGACGTGCCGGGCATGCCCCGGCGCCTGAAGTGGCTCTCGCCGCTGGTGCCCCTGGTGGCCGGGCCGCTGCCGGTGGCCTTCTTCATCGGTGTGCTGGCCGGCGAGGAGCCGATCGACCACACGCAGAAAAACATTCTGCGCGAAGGCAAGTCGCTGCACCCGATCATGGAGCGGGTGATGGCGATCCACGTCGCCGAAGAGGCGCGGCACATCTCGTTCGCCCACGAGTTCCTGCGCAGGCGGTTGCCGCACCTGACCAAGCGGCAGCGGTTCTGGACCGCGCTGTACCTGCCGCTGACCATGAAGGTGCTGTGCCGCGCGATCGTGGTGCCGCCCAAGCAGTTCTGGCAGGAGTTCGACATCCCGCGCGAGGTCAAGAAGGAACTGTTCTTCCGGTCGCCGGAGTCGCGGAAGTGGTTGAGCGACATGTTCGGTGACGTGCGGATGCTGGCCTACGACACCGGCCTGATGGAGACTCGCTCGGCGCGGTTGATGTGGAAGCTGTGCAAGATCGACGGCAAGCCGTCGCGGTACCGCAGCGAGCCGCAACGCCAGCACCTGGCCGCCGCGCCGGCCGCTTAGGGCGCACGGGAAATCGGCTATGCCGCATGTGATCACCCAGTCGTGCTGTAACGACGGGTCCTGTGTCTTCGCGTGCCCGGTCAACTGCATCCACCCGACGCCGGACGAGCCGGGGTTCGCCACCTCGGAGATGCTCTACATCGACCCGGTCGCCTGCGTGGACTGTGGTGCCTGCGTGAGCGCCTGCCCGGTGGGGGCCATCGCGCCCGACAGCCGATTGGATGCCAAGCAGCTGCCGTTCGTCGAGATCAACGCCTCCTTCTACCCGAAGCGTCCCGAGGGCGTGAAGCTGCCGCCCACCTCCAAGCTGGCCGCGGTGCTCCCGGCCGCCGAGGTGCGGCCCCGGCGGGGGCCGCTGACCGTGGCCGTGGTGGGTTCCGGACCCGCGGCCATGTACGCCGCCGACGAGCTGCTCACGCAGAAAGGCGTGCGGGTCAACGTCTTCGAGAAACTCCCCACGCCCTACGGACTGGTTCGCGCGGGGGTTGCACCGGATCACCCGAACACCAAGCGCGTCACCCGGTTGTTCGACCGGGTCGCCGAGCACCGCGGGTTCCGCTTCTTCCTCAACGTCGAGGTCGGCAACCACCTGACCCACGCGGACCTGCTGGCCCACCACCACGCCGTGCTGTATGCCGTCGGGGCGCCCGACGACCGCAGGCTGAGCATCCAGGGCATGGGTTTGCCGGGCACCGGGACCGCCACGGAGCTGGTCGCCTGGATCAACGGGCACCCCGAATTCGCCCAGCTACCAGTCGATCTCGGCCACGAGCGGGTGGTGGTGGTCGGCAACGGCAACGTCGCCCTGGACGTGGCGCGGGTCCTCACCGCCGATCCGGACGCCCTGGCCGGCACCGACATCGCCGACCACGCCCTGGCGGCGCTGCGCGGTTCGGCGGTGCGCGAGGTGGTGGTCGCCGCCCGGCGCGGGCCCGCGCACTCGGCGTTCACGCTGCCCGAGCTGATCGGCCTCACGGGCACGGCCGAGGTGGTGCTGAGCGCGGCCGACCATGCGCTGGTGGCGGCCGACCTCGCGGCGGCGACCGACCCGCTGGTCACGCGCAAGCTGCAAATCTTGAGCACGCTCGGCGACGACTCGGCGCCGCCGTCGCGGCCGCGGCTCATCCTGGCCTATCAGCTGACCCCGCACCGCATCCTGGGCGCCGACCGAGCCACCGGTGTGGAGTTCACGCGCACCGGCACCGCGGAGACCCGCCGAATCGAGGCGGGCCTGGTGCTGACGTCAATCGGCTACCGCGGCAAGCCAATTCGTGACCTGCCATTCGACGACGCCGCGGCCGTGGTGCCCAACGAGGGGGGCCGCGTGATCGACCCGGCCACCGGGGCCGCGGTGCCGGGCGCCTACGTCGCGGGCTGGATCAAGCGCGGGCCGAGCGGGTTCATCGGCACGAACAAATCCTGCTCACTGCAGACGGTGCAACGGTTGGTGGCCGATTTCAACGACGGCAAGCTGGCCGACCCGGCGCCCGACCCCGGCGCCCTGGAGGCGCTGGTGCGGGCGCGCCGGCCCGAGGTCGTCGACGCGGCCGGGTGGCGCGCCATCGACGCCGCCGAGATCGCGCGCGGCGACGGCCGGCCCCGCAACAAATTCACCGATATCGCCGACATGCTGGCGGTCGCGGCCACCGCCGAGCCGACACCGCCGCCGCGGCGCGGGCTGCTGTCCCGGCTGATCGGCTGACCGGCCGGCCGCGCGCCTCAGACGTGGGCGAGGTCGCGCTCCCAGCCCTCGACCTCTTCGGGCTTGCGCGGGCCCGGTCCGACGTAGATGGCCGACGGGCGGACCAGCTTGCCGAGCCGCTTCTGCTCCAGGATGTGGGCGCACCACCCGGCGGTGCGCCCGCAGGTGAACATCGCCGGCATCATGGTGGCCGGCACCTGGGCGAAGTCCAGGATCACCGCGGCCCAGAACTCGACGTTGGTCTCGATGGCCCGATCCGGGCGGCGCTCGCGCAGCTCGGCGAGGGCGGCCTGCTCCAGCGCGACCGCTACCTCGTGGCGCGGCGCACCGAGCCGCTCGGCGGTCGCGCGCAGCACCCGCGCCCGCGGGTCCTCGGCGCGGTACACGCGGTGCCCGAAGCCCATCAGCTTGTCGCCGCTGTCCAGGATCTTCTTGACCAGGGCGCGCGCGTCGCCGGTGCGCTCCACCTCTTCGATCATCGGCAGCACCCGCGCCGGCGCCCCGCCGTGCAGCGGGCCGCTCATCGCGCCGATCGCCCCGGACAGCGACGCGGCCACGTCGGCGCCGGTCGAGGCGATCACCCGCGCGGTGAAGGTCGAGGCGTTCATCCCGTGCTCGGCGGCGGACACCCAGTAGGCGTCGATGGCCTCGACGTGCCTGGGGTCGGGTTCACCCTGCCAGCGCGTCATGAAACGCGCTGTCACCGTGGCACATTCGTCGATCACCCGCTGCGGAACGGCCGGCTGATAGATGCCGCGGGCGGACTGGGCGACGTAGGACAACGCCATCACCGAGGCGCGGGCCAACTGGTC
This sequence comes from Mycobacterium sp. E1214, assembly GCF_001666755.1. Classification (GTDB taxonomy): domain Bacteria; phylum Actinomycetota; class Actinomycetes; order Mycobacteriales; family Mycobacteriaceae; genus Mycobacterium. Next base: position 15,385 of record NZ_LZJC01000131.1, read on the forward strand.
GCGCGCGGTGCCGTCGTCGGTGTCGAGGAGGGGCTTGTAGCCCCAGATCGGGGCGAGCATCGCCAGGCCCGCCTGCACGTCGACGCGCACGTCGCCGGTGTGAATGGGCAGCGGGAACGGCTCGGCGGGGGGCAGCCCGCGACCGAATTTGCCGTCGACCAGCAGTGCCCAGACGTCGCCGAACGTGACCTGCTGGCCCACCAGGTCCTCGATATCGACACCGCGGTAGCGCAGGGCGCCGCCGTCCTTGTCGGGCTCGGCGATCTCGGTGGTGAACGCCACCACGCCTTCGAGGCCGGCGACGAAGTTTTCGGGTACTACGGTCATGGGAAAATTCTTGCACCCCCTGCTCGGGGCGATGCTACCGGCCGGTAGCAAGCACCGGTAGCGTTGGCGCGATGGCCGGACCGGACCCCGAAACGGGCAGCGATCACCTGCAGAGAATGCGTGTGGAATACGGATCGGTGGAAAAGGACGGCAGTCCGGACCTCGACGCGGATTGGCTCGACGGCGGCTGGGTCGCGTTGCTGCGCAGCTGGATTCGCGACGCCGAGCAGGCCGGGGTCGCCGAGCCCAACGCGATGGTGCTCGCCACCGTGTCCGACGGCAGGCCCGCCAGCCGCACCGTGCTGTGCAAGAGCGTCGACGAGTCCGGGATCACGTTCTTCTCCAACTACGACTCGGCGAAGGGGGCGGACCTGGCGTCGACCCCGTACGCGTCGGCGACGTTTCCGTGGTACCTGCTCGGCCGGCAGGTGCACGTCCGCGGGCCGGTGACCAAGGTCAGCGCCCAACAGACCGAGGATTACTGGTCCAAGCGGCCCCGCGGATCGCAGCTGGGCGCGTGGGCGTCGCACCAATCCCAGCCGATCGCGTCCCGCGAGGCCCTGCTCGACCAGCTGGCGCAGGTCACCGCCCGCTTCGTCGGCACCGACGCTGTTCCGGTGCCGCCCGGCTGGGGCGGCTACCTCATCGCCCCCGAGTCGGTGGAGTTCTGGCAGGGGCGGGAGAACCGGTTGCACAACCGCATCCGGGTCGTCGGCGGGCGGGTCGAGCGGCTGCAGCCCTAGCGGACCCGCCTCGGCTAGCTTGAGCCGTGATGGACGAGACGCAACAGGTGCGCGCGCTTTGGCAGTCACTCGGGCTGCCCGGCGTCGTCGACGTGCACACCCACTTCATGCCCAAGCCGGTCATGGACAAGGTGTGGAAATACTTCGACGACGCCGGCCCGCTGGTCGGGCGGCCGTGGCCGATCGCCTACCGCACCGACGAACAGCAGCGCCTCGGCACGCTGCGGGCCTTCGGGGTCCGCGCCTTCACGTCGCTGGTCTACCCGCACAAACCGCAGATGGCGGCGTGGCTGAACCAATGGGCCAAGGCCTTCGCCGACGCCACCCCCGACTGCCTGCACACCGCCACGCTGTACCCCGAGCCCGGCGCCGAGGACTACGTCCGCGAGGCCGTCGAGTCCGGCGCGCGCGTCGTCAAGGCGCACATCCAGGTCGGGCGGTACAGCCCCACCGACCCGCTGCTCGACGGCGCCTGGGGTGTCATCGAGGACGCCGGCCTGCCGGTCGTCATCCACTGCGGCTCGGGCCCGGTGCCCGGCGAGTACACCGGCGCGGAGCCCGTCGCGGCGCTGCTGACCCGCCATCCCCGCCTGCGGCTGGTCATCGCCCACCTGGGCATGCCCGAATACGCCGACTTCCTCGACCTCGCCGACCGGCACGACGAGGTCCGGCTGGACACCACCATGGCGTTCACCCCGTTCATGGAGGAGACCATGCCGTTCCCCGCGTCGGAGTACGGGCGGCTGCGGGCGCACGCCGACCGCATCCTGTTCGGCAGCGACTTCCCTAACATCCCGCACGGGTTCCTCGACGCGATGCTGGTGTTGACGCGGCTGCCCGGCATCGACGACGCGTGGCTGCGAAAGGTGTTGCACGACAACGCCGCGCAGCTGTTCGAGCTGGACGGCTGAGCGCCGCCGCGCGGGCGCGCCGCGGGGTCAGTCACACTGGGCGGGGGCCCGCGGCGGCCCACTGATGAGCGCCCCGCACGCGGGGCGGGAACGGGGGGCTCGGGCGTGGTGCGGCTTTTCGCGGACACCACACCGCTGCGGGCCCCGGAGTTTCGCCGGTTGTGGTTGGCGGGCGTCCCGACCGTCATCGGCGGCAACCTGACCATCTTCGCGGTCCCGGTCCAGATCTACGCCCTCACCGAGAACTCGGCCTACGTCGGGCTCGCCGGGCTGTTCGCGCTGGTGCCGCTGGTGGTGTTCGGCCTTTTGGGCGGCGCCTGGGCCGACGCCATGGATCGGCGCCGGCTGCTCATCGTCACGTCGTGCGGGCTGGCGCTGGCCTCGCTGCTGCTCTGGCTGCAGGCCGCCCTCGCGCTGAACAACGTGTGGGCGGTGCTGGGGCTGCTGTCCTTTCAACAGGCGTTCTTCAGCGTGAACTCGCCGACCCGCTCGGCGGCCATCCCGCGGATGCTGCCCGGCGAGCAGCTGCCGGCGGCCAACGCGCTGAACATGACCGTCACCCAGTTCGGGGCGATCGCGGGCCCGCTGCTGGCCGGCCTGCTGCTCAGCTGGGTCGACCTGTCGGCGCTGTACCTGATCGACACGGTGACCTGCCTCGCCCCGATCTGGGCGACGTTCCGGCTCGCGCCGATGCCGCCGACCGAACCGGAGCAGGACCGCGGCGCGTCGCGGTGGGGCGTGGCCGCCGTCATCGAGGGGTTCCGCTATCTGGCCGGCAACACCGTCGTGCTGATGTCGTTCGTGGTGGACCTGATCGCCATGATCTTCGGCATGCCGCGGGCGCTGTTCCCCCAGCTGGCGCACCAAAGCTTCGGCGGGCCCGTCGAGGGCGGCTCGGCGATGGCGCTGCTGGCCGCTGCCATGTCGGTCGGGGCGGTGGCCGGCGGGGTGTTCTCCGGCTGGCTGCCGCGGATCCGACGCCAGGGGCTGGCGGTCATGGCCTCCGTCGTGGTGTGGGGCCTGGCGATGGTCGGCTTCGGCGCGGTCAGCGGCACGGCCCACGGGCGGCCCGGACCGGCGCTGTGGGGGGCGTTGGCGTTCCTGGCCGTCGGCGGCGCGGCGGACATGGTGTCGGCGGCGTTTCGGCAGACGATCCTGCAGCAGGCGGCCTCCGACGACCTGGTCGGGCGGCTGCAGGGCGTGTTCACGGTGGTCGTCGCGGGCGGCCCGCGGGTGGCCGACGCGGTGCACGGCGCCGCGGCCGCCGTGGTGGGGACGTCGGCCGCCGCCGCCGGGGGCGGTGCGTTGGTGGTCCTGGGGCTGGGGGCGGCCGCCGCGGCGGCCCCGGCGTTCGTCCGATATCGGGTGCCGAAAGTCGCGAACTCCCAGGATCCCGACCGGGTCACCTGATGATTGATTAAGGAAATTCGCAGACCCGACCCCGCGCGGGCGGCCCGCCGCCAGAACGACTACCTTTTGCAGTAAGCACCAAGTCAGGCAGCCATATCAGCGATGAAGCGCAAAGGGGTTCTCGTGGCCGACACCGATGACACCGCCACTTTGAAGTACCCGGGCGGTGAGATCGATCTGGAGATCGTCAAAGCCACCGAGGGAGCTGACGGCATCGCGCTGGGCTCGCTGTTGTCCAAGACCGGCTACACCACGTTCGACAACGGCTTCGTCAACACGGCTTCCACCAAGAGCGCCATCACCTACATCGACGGCGACGCCGGGATCCTGCGGTACCGGGGCTACCCGATCGAGCAGCTGGCCGAGAAGTCGACGTTCATCGAGGTCAGCTACCTGCTGATCTACGGCGAGCTGCCGAACAAGCAGGAACTGGAGCAGTTCACCCACCGCATCGAGCGGCACACGATGCTGCACGAGGACCTCAAGCGGTTCTTCGACGGCTTCCCGCCCAACTGCCACCCGATGCCCGTGCTGTCCAGCGTGGTGAACGCGCTGAGCTCCTACTACCCGGACGCACTCGACCCGATGGACCACGGCCAGGTCGAGTTGTCGACCACGCGGCTGCTGGCCAAGTTGCCCACCATCGCGGCCTACGCCTACAAGAAGTCGATCGGGCAGCCGTTCCTCTACCCGGACAACTCCCTGAGCCTCGTCGAGAACTTCATGCGGATGACGTTCGGCCTGCCCGCCGAGCCCTACGAGGCCGACCCGGAGATCGTGCGGGCCCTGGACATGCTGTTCATCCTGCACGCCGACCACGAGCAAAACTGTTCGACGTCGACCGTGCGGCTGGTGGGCTCGTCGCGGGCCAACCTGTTCACCTCGATCTCCGGCGGCATCAACGCGCTGTGGGGTCCGCTGCACGGCGGCGCCAACCAGGCCGTGTTGGAGATGCTCGAGCAGATCCGCGAGAGCGGCGACGACGTCGGCGAGTTCGTCCGCAAGGTCAAGAACCGCGAGGCCGGCGTCAAGCTGATGGGCTTCGGTCACCGGGTCTACAAGAACTACGACCCGCGCGCCCGGATCGTCAAGGAGCAGGCCGACAAGATCCTGGCCAAGCTCGGCGGCGACGACGACCTGCTCAACATCGCCAAGGAGCTGGAGGAGAAGGCGCTGACCGACGACTACTTCGTCGAGCGCAAGCTCTACCCGAACGTCGACTTCTACACCGGGCTGATCTACCGGGCCCTCGGGTTCCCCACCCGGATGTTCACGGTGCTGTTCGCGTTGGGCCGGCTGCCGGGCTGGATCGCGCACTGGCGCGAGATGCACGACGAGGGCGACAGCAAGATCGGCCGCCCACGCCAGATCTACACCGGCTACACCGAGCGCGACTACAACGGCATCGAATCCCGCTGACACCAGCGGGCCGTCACAGCGAGGCCAGCACCGCCATCGCGGCGTTGTGTCCGCCGACGCCCGAGACCGCCCCGCCGCGGCGGGCGCCTGACCCGCACAGCAGCACCCGGTCGTGCGCGGTGGCCACGCCCCACCGCCGGGCCGGCGTATCCAACGGTTCGTCCGCGTCGGCGAACGGCCAGGCCAGGCCGCCGTGGAAGATGTGGCCACCGCTCATCCGCAGCGTCCGCTCCAGGTCGTGGGTGGTGGTGGTCTCGATGCACGGCCGGCCCTGCGCGTCGGGCAGCAGCAACGGCTGAATCGGTTCGGCCAGAACCGAATTCAGCGACGCCAGCACCGAGCCGGTCAAGCGGTCGCGCAGCGCCTCGGGGTCGGCGGCGCCGAACAACGCGTGCGGGGTGTGCAGGCCGAACACGGTCATCGTGTGCGCGCCGGCGGCCCGCAGCTGTGCCGAGAGGATGCTCGGGTCACTCAGCGAGTGGCAATAGGCGTCGCACGGGACGGGTTCGGGCACCAGGCCCGCGGCGGCCCGCGAGTACGCCGCGTCCAGCTGCGTGTAGGTCTCGTTGACGTGGAACGTTCCGGCGAAGGCCTGTTCGGGCGTGACCGCGCCGTCGCGCAACCGCGGCAGTCGGCGCAGCACCATGTTGACCTTGACCTGCGCCCCGTCGGCGCGCGGCGCGGGTTGCTCGCCCAGCAGGCCCGCCAGGACCGTCGGGGTGACGCCGGCCAGCACGAACCGCGTCGTCACCCGGTGCTCGTCGTCGCCGATCCGGTACCGCACGTCGCCGCCGGGGTCGACCGCGCACACCTGCGCGCCCGTGACGATGTCGGCGCCGTGGCCGGTGGCCGCGGCGGCCAGCGCCGCGCTGAGCGCGCCCATCCCGCCGACGGGGACGTCCCAGTCGCCGCCGATCAGGTGATACAGCAGACAGACGTTCTGGATCAGCGACGGCTCGTCGAGGCGGGCGAAGGTGCCGATGAGCGCGTCGGTCGCGACGACACCGCGGGCCAGGTCGTCGCCGACCGCCTCGGCGATGGCGTGCCCGATCGGCCGTTCGACCAACGCCCGCCACGCGGCCGCGGCCTGCGGGTCACCGCCCTCGACCACGCGGCGGCGGGCCTGCGCGCGGGTGGGCAGCGGCTCGAGCAGCGTCGGCCAGAGGCGTCGCGTCACCAGTTCGCAGCGCCGGTAGAAGTCGGCGAAGCCCCGGGCGTCTCCAGGAGCGCCCACAGCGGCGAACGCTTCGGCGAGGTTGGCGCCCCCCGCCTCGATCAGCAGGCCCGACCGGCCGCCGTCGGCCGGGTTGGGGGTGTAGGAGGAGTAGCGGCGACGGGCCAGCCGCACGGCGGCGCCCAGGTCCGCGACGATGCGCGGCGGCAGC
>NZ_LZJC01000132.1 GCF_001666755.1 Mycobacterium sp. E1214
ACCGTCTGAGCGTGAACCTCGAAACGGCCCGCCATCGCACGCATCTCGTGCGGGTCGGTCATAAAACGTGTAGCCATGGTGTTTCTCCTTAGTTGTCTTTCAAGCCTTCAGTCGTCGAAGTCTTAACAGATGTAGTTACTGTGTCGTAGCCGCTTTGTGGACAGATTACGGCTTATCGGTTAACTGATCGCCTCAAACGGGTGACATGTACCCCCTTCTTCTCCCACATGAGCGGACCCATATCAGACGACAACTTGCTTGGGCATGACGATCGGCTTGACGCCGTAGCGCGGCCCGGCACCGTAGGCGCCCGCACCCTTGGCGGCCGCCGCCATCCCCGGCATGCCGGGCATCGCGGTCACCGGCTCGGCCGCCGCGGCCTCGGAGGCGACGGTCCAGCCCGAGCCCTCCAGCGGGGCGGTGGTCGACGCCAGGGTGGCCGGGGCGGCCGAGCCCCAGCCGGCCGGGACCGACAGGCCGCCGACCGCGGACGCCTCGCCGAGGGCCGCCGACGACACGCCACCCAGGCCCGCCGGCGCCACGGCGCCGACCATGGTGCCTTCGGTGATGCCGGCGGCGCCCGCGGGCACCACGTCGCTGACGGCGATGGCGGGCACGGCGCCCAGCGTGTGGCCCAGCGACACCGCGGTCGGGATGGTGTTCATGACGAACCATGCCGCGGTGTTAACGGCGCCGTTGATGCCGTTCAGCACGGCCGGGGTGCCGAGGAAGTTGTCGATCGACCCCAGCAGACCGTCGGTGGTAAACGGCAATGTCACGGCCTGCGCCAGCGGCGCGGCGAGCGCCTGAGCGGTGCCACCGCTCGCGTCGCCGGCCAGGGCGGCGTTGTCGACCGCCGTCGCGGCCGCCGGGTCGGTGGTGGACGTCAGCGGCGTCACCGGGGTCAGCACGCCGGCCGCCGCCGAGGCCGCCTGGTATGCGGCCATGGCCGCGGCGTCCTGCGCCCAGTACTCGCCGTAGAGCGTGTCCAGCGCGACGATCGCGGGGGTGTTCTGGCCGAGGATGTTGCTCGCGACCAGCGCCGCCTGGGTGGTCCGGTTCGTCAGGATCACCGGTGGCGGCACCACCGCGGCGAACACCGCCTCGTAGGCCGCGGCCGACGCCGTGGCCTGTGCGCTGGCCTGCTCGAGCGTCGTCGCCGTTTCGGTCAGGTAGGTGATGATCGGCTGCGCCGCCGTCGCGGCCGCGGCCGACCCGCCGCCCGTCCACTGCTGGCTGGTCAGCAGCGAGATGATCGACTCCCACTGGCTGGCCGTGGCGCTGACCTCGGCGGCGAGGTTGGCGTACGCCGTGGCGGCGGCCATCAGGGGCGCGGCGCCCGCGCCGCTGTAGATGAGCGAGGAGGTGATCTCCGGGGGAATTGCCGCAAAGCTAAGAACCATTTTTTATCCCGCTCCTATTTGTCTGTTGGAAAATTCACGTGTCTGGGTGACCGGGGCGCGCTAGACGGCCGTCGGCTTCGGCATGACGATGGGCTTGACGCCGTAGCGCGGGGCGCCGAACCCGGCGCTGCTCCGCCCGGCCGCGCCCATGCCCGGCATGCCCGGGATGATGGTCCCGGCGCCGGCCTGCGGCGCGGCGGCGGTCCAGCCCGCGGTCTGGATGGCGCTGACCGGGGTGGCGGTGACGGGAGCCGTGCCGGCCCAGGCCGGCGGCACCGCCAGGCTGCTGACCATGGTCGCCGAACCCATCGAGGCCACCGGGGCCCCGCCCATGCCGACCATGCCGCCGGCCGCGGCGCCGGTGGCGCCCAGCTCCGGCGAGGCGGCGATGTCAGCGGCCAGGCCCGCGCCGGCGGCGTCACCCGAGGTGTCGAGCAGACCACCACCGGCCAGACCCAACAGGTCGGAAGCGGCCGAAGCCCAGTTGCCGCCACCGATGTTGAGGATGTTGGCGCCGTTGCTCGACAGGCCGAAGATGCCGCCGAGCATGTTCGGGTTGGTGCCGTTGCCGGTGCTGCCCAGGAGGTAGGCCAGCCAGTCCAGAGGAGTGTTGGACGGTGTGTCCGCCGCGGCGGCGAGCGGCGCGTTGGTCGCGTTCGCGAGCGCGGCCTGCGCCGCGTTGACCGACTCGGTGTCGCCGTAGGCGTTGGAGCTGATCCCCAGGGTGCTGGCGTACTGCTCGAGCTGGGCCTGCGCCTGGGCGGCGATCGTCTGGTAGGTGGTGCCGTAGGCGGAGAAGATGGCCGCTTGCTGGGCCGAAACCGGGTCGGCCGCCGCGGGAGCGAGCACGGTGGTCGCCGACGCGATGCCGGCGTTTTGCGCCGCCAGGTTGGTGTTGATCCCCGACAGCAGCGACTGCGCCGCCAGCATTTCCTCGGTCTGTGTTGTCAAAAACGACATTGATTGCTCCCTAGTGTTCGGAACGGGCCGACCCCCTTGCGGTGGATCGACCCTGAGTGTTCACGTAACGGCCCCTGTGCGCTGGCGGTAAGGCTAGCGACCCCTGCCTCCACGGTCCTGACCGAAAGGGCCCGCGTTAAAGCCGTTTACGGCGTTTTAACGATGAGGGCGGCAGTTTTAACACGACCCTGCCGGCCGACACGGTGATGTCATTTGTGAACGCCGGGCAAACGACGCCAACGCGCGCGGCGCGCGGATCTTAGTGGATGGCCGGCCGCCCTGCATGCCGAGCGATCGGCGAAGTTGACGCCGGTGTGACGGTGCGCCGCGCGCGGCGGATGCGCACCGAAAGACAGCACAGTCGGCCGGCGTTCGCGGTGGCGAGCGGCCGCGGGAAAGTTTGCCGGACTAGGGAAGCTTGCTGCGGAATTCCGGGCAGTACGCGGCCGTCGCCGCACCGATGATGGTGCCGCTGCCGTTGTTGCTCAGCCCGAGCGTCTTCTGAACGTCGCCCACGGTTTGGGCCAAGGTGTCACCGGCGGACCAGTCCTGGCACACCGCGTGCCCGACGTTGATCATCATCCCGTCTGAACCGCTCGGCCAGCCGATCCCGTGGCGCTGCAGCGTTTGCAGGTACTGATCGTCCGCCGGGTCGGCCTGGGCGAGCGGTGCGACGGCGAAGGCGACGGCACCGGCGCTGAGGAGACCGGCCACAACGACAGTGACCCGACCACTCAACCGTGCCGTGTTCTTCACTCGTCGACCCTTCCGTCGGCTTTGCCTGCGGGCGCAGGAACCGAATCTTAACGGCGTCCGTGGCATCTGTCTCGACGAGTCGACCAGCGGTTTTAATCTCGCCCGCGATCGGCACCGGCTTGTAAGTTGGTCGCGACCGTTCCGACGTGCCGGCCCGGCACGCCGTCGCCGAAGGAGCCAGCGCCCAAGTGACCGAGGATCCGCGCGCTGACGGCGTGTCCCGCCAATACGACCGGTGGGAGTATCCACCCCCGGTCGCCGACCTCGAGGCGTGGAGCACAACGCACTGGGATTGGTTCGACCCGTTCTGGGCGCATCGGGTCCTGTGGCCGAACCGCAACTACAAGCCGGACCTCGACATCCTGATCGCCGGTTGCGGCACATTCCAGGCGGCCTTCATCGCGTTCAAGAACCGCGGCGCCCGCGTGGTGGGCATCGATGTCAGCCGAAAAGCGTTGCAGCATCACGAATTTTTGAAGGGTAAGCACGGGCTGGACAACCTGGAGCTACACCTGCTGCCCATCGAAGAGGTCGCGACGCTGGGCCGCGACTTCGACCTGATCATCTCCAGCGGCGTCCTGCATCACCTGGCCGATCCCCTGGCCGGGCTGACGGCCTTGGGTGGGTGCCTGCGCCGCGACGGGGTGCTCGCCGTGATGCTGTACGCGAAGTACGGCCGCCTCGGCGTCGAGATGCTGGAATCGGTGTTTCACGACCTCGGGCTGTCCCAGGACGAGGCGTCGGTGCGTCTGGTCAAGGAGGCGATCGCGGTGCTGCCGGCCGACCACCCGGTGCGCACCTATCTCAAGGCGGCGCACGACCTGACGTCCGACGGTGCGCTGGTCGACACCTTCCTGCACAGCCGTGCCCGCAACTACACCGTCGCGCAGTGCCTGGACCTGGTCGCCGCGGCCGGGCTGCACTTCCAGGACTGGTTCCACAAGTCCCCGTACTACCCGCACGACATGCTCGCCCCCGCGAGCGAATTCCAGGCGATGCTCAACCGGTTGCCCGACCGCCAGGTGTGGTCGGTGATGGAGCGCCTGCAGCCGGCGAACGCCACCCACTTCTTCCTGGCCTGCCGCCCGGAGCGCCCCAGCGAGGACTACGTCATCGACTTCGCGACGAGCGCGTGGCTGGACTACGTTCCGCAGCCGCGCACCGCGTGCCGGCTCGTCGGCGACGAAATCTATTGGCCCGGTGCGAAACAGAAGCTCAACCCGGCGCAGTTACCGCTCGTCCAGCACGTCGACGGCCGCCGCCCGATCCGCGCCATCATCGAGCTGGTCGCGCAGGCCGGCAACGTCGGCGACGAGCACCGCCCACTGCTGCAAGACTTCGCCAAAGCGCTGTTTCGGGCGCTGTGGCGCCTCGACTTCTTGGCCATGGCGCTCGACGCGAGCCCGGCCGGGTAGCGCCCCCGGGATCGGCTAGATTCGCCGCGGAGCCCCCATAGCCCAATTGGCAGAGGCAGCGGACTTAAAATCCGCCAAGTGTCGGTTCGAGTCCGACTGGGGGCACTCCTGAACCTCCGTCAGCTAAGCGCGCCGCTTAGCTGGCCGCGCGCAGAAGCCTTGCGACACCCCGGCCTGCCGCCGCCGTCCAGCAAATCGCCGCCCATACACTGACCCCTTGTGGGCATGCTGTTTGGGCTCGGGCCGTGGCTCGTGTACTGGGTTCTGGTAGGCAACGTTCCGTTCGGCGCCGCCGCGCTGGTCGCGCTGGCGCTCGCCGCCGTCGCGCTGGCGCTGGGAGGGTTGGTCAACCGCCCGTGGCAGCCCTTCGATTTCGCCTCGGCCGCAGCGCTTTTCATTCTCGCCGTGCTGAGCTTCGCGCTCAGCGAGGCGTTCCTGCAGCGGTGGATCCTGACGTTGAGCAACGCGGCGATTTTCGCGGTGGCGCTGGCCGGCGTGCTGGCCGGCAAACCCTTCGTCGCGGAGTACCTGGCCGCCGAGCAGCCCGCCGACGTAGTGAAGACCGAGTTGTTCGGGCGCACCGTCAAGGTGCTGAGCTGGCTGTGGGTCTCGACGTTCGCCGCCATGACGGTGTCGTCGGCGATCCCGTCGATCCTCGAGGGTCCCGGTGACCCGAGGGGCCCCGCGGGCGGGCCGCCGCTCATCCTGGACACGAAGACGCCGCTGTCCTTCCTCGGTTACTGGATCGTCCCGTTCGCGCTGTTGGGGCTCGCGGCGCTGGCGTCGCGGCTGCTGCCAGTCCGGATGCTGGCCGGCATCGACGACGTGGCCCGGGAAACCTCGTTCGTCGCCTACGACGAGGCCACCATCGACGAGCTCTACTTCCTGGCCCAGGAGCACGCCAACCGCGAGGTCGGCCCCGGCAAGGAGGCCTACAACGTCAAGGTCGGCGGCATGGGTACGCCACTCACCGGCGACGAGTCTCGCAAGTCGTGGCCTTCGACGTACAAGGTGCGCGACAAGCGGCGCTGACCGCGCCCAAGCTTTTTCGCTAGGTTGGTGTCCGGCGGGGCGACCCCGGACCGGCCGCACGGGCTCCGCGCGGCTCGCGGCCAGGCAGGTGCCCGGGCATGGGCGCCGAGAAGGAGCAGCGATGAACGCGGTCAGCCCGGACGCCCTGCGGGCGGAAACCATCACCATCGCCGGTCACGGCGGCGATCAGATCGAGGCCTACCAGGCGGTGCCGCTGGCGCAGGGGTCCCGCGGGGGCATCGTGTGGATCCACCACATGCCCGGATATGACCGGGAGACCAAGGAATTCGTCCGCCGGCTGGCCAGCACCGGCTTCAACGCCGTGGCCCCGAACCTCTACACGCGCGAGGCGCCCGGCGCGTCTCCCGACGACGCCGCCGCTGCCGCGCGCGCCGCGGGCGGCGTGCCCGACGAACGCCTGGTCGGCGACGTCGCGGGCGCCGTCGAGCACCTGCGTTCGCTGCCGGGCGCCAACGGCAAGATCGGCGTCATCGGGCATTGCTCGGGCGGGCGGCACGCCTACCTGGCGGCATGTTCGCTGCCGTTCGACGCCGCGGTGGACTGTTACGGCGGCTACGTCGTGGAGGAGCCGCCGGAGGGCAGGAACATGCGGCCGATCCTGCACCTGGCGCCGAAGTTGAGCTGCCCGCTGCTGGGCCTGTTCGGGGTCGAGGACAAGTTCCCGTCCCCCGAGGCGGTGGCGACGCTGGACGCCGAGCTGACCAAGCTCGGCAAGCCCCACGAGTTCGTCTCCTACGACGGCGCCGGCCACGCGTTCTTCTCCGTCGACCGCCCCGCCTACCGCGTCGAGGCGGCGGTCGACGGCTGGCGGCGCATCGACGACTTCTTCGCCACCCACCTGAAAGGCTGACCGCCGCATGTGCACACACCTCACCGAACACGTCGACATCGACGGCAGCGGGAAGGGGCCAACGGGCTGGTTCGGCGCCAGCCGCGCGACCGTCTATGTCGACCACGCCGTCCACGCGCCCTACACCCACACGGTCAACATCGACGTGATCAACCCCCAGCTCGGCCCCGCGGCCCGGGTCGCGCTGGAACTGACCGAGGAAAGCGCCCTGGCGCTGGCCGACGCCATCCGCGCGGCGATCGGCCACGCCCCGGCCGGCCTCGCCTCGAAGCACCAGTAGGTGGACGCGATGAGCGCCGACATCGACTACCCGCAGGCGGCCGCCGCGCGCGGGCGCGTGGAACCGGCGCCGCGACGAGTCCGCGGCTACCTGGGTGACGCGCTGGTCTTCGACACCACCGCGGCCCGTTACGTCTGGGAGATTCCCTATTACCCGCAGTACTACATCCCGCTGGCCGACGTGAACGCCGAGTTCCTGCGCGACGAAAACCACGCGCAGCGCGTCCAATTCGGGCCGTCGCGGCTGCATGCCCTGGTGGGCGAGGGGCAGGTCCACGAAGCCGCCGCCCGCGTCTTCGACCCCGACTCCGACAGCCCGGTGGCCGGCCTGGTGCGTTTCGAATGGAATCCGTTGCGCTGGTTCGAAGAGGACGAACCGATCTACGGCCACCCGCGCAACCCCTATTCGCGGGTGGACGCCCTGCGCTCGCACCGGCACGTGCGCGTCGAACTCGACGGAATCGTGTTGGCGGACACCACTTCTGCGGTGCTGCTGTTCGAGACAGGCTTGCCCACAAGGTATTACATCGATCCCACCGACATCAATTTCGCGCAGCTGGAGCCCAGCGCCACCCAGACCCTGTGTCCCTACAAGGGGGTGACCTCGGGCTACTGGTCGGTGCGGACGGGGCAACCCGGCTCGCCGGTGGTCCATCCCGACCTTGCCTGGACCTATCACTACCCGTTGCCGGCGGTCGCCCAAATCGCCGGACTGGTCGCCTTTTACAACGAGAAGCTTGACATCGTCGTCGACGGTGTGGCATCGGGCAGGCCGCGTACTCACTTCAGTTAATCCGCTGTGTGCGGATTGTGACATTTTTCTCTGTCGTGTCCGGCTGAGAATTGCCTAAACGGCGCGTCGCCGCGTTCGGGTAGCGACATTCGCCGAAACGCCGCGCCAACGCGGGTATCGAGGTTCGCTGACGGAAGGGCCTGCATTACTTCGAGATTCAAAGCTGAGCGCAAGCTGTGTGGCCAGTGTGATGCACGTTACGTGGCGTCGGCAAAACTTTCGGCGACGCCAATCCGGGTCGGTAGACTCGCAATTTGCAGTCACCTCAGCGCCTTTCGGCGTTGAGTCCGGTGGACGCCGGAGGCGCAGCCGACCGGCAACATCCGGTTGCGCCGACAACCAGTGAAGGCGGTGCCAGTGAACCTGCCAGTGAACCTCCCAATCAGCGACGACGGTGCGCGAAACGCCCCGGGCGATCGGGCATTCCGGTTTGAACCCGGCTCCGTCGTCCGCACCCAGGCCGGCCGAGGAGCGATCAGCGATCTCGCGGTGAGCCCGGGCCGGCTGATCCTCGCGCACTACGGCAGCGACGCGATCTCGGTGCTCGACACCACGACCTGCCGGGTCGCCGCCACCATCAGCGGCTTGGCCGAGCCGTTCGCGGTCGCCACCAGCGGCGCCGAGGACGCCCGCGCCTACGTCAGCACCGCTCGCGCCGCGTGCGACTCCGTGGACGTCGTCGACGTCTGCACCGACAGGCTGCTCGCGTCGCACCGGGTGGCGCACCGGATCAGCGACCTCGCCGTCAGCCCCGACGGCACGCGCAGCTACGCCGCCCGCAACGGCGTGCGCGGCGCCGACGTCGTGATCATCGACACCGAAGCGGGTGAATGCGGCGTCATCGAGCTGGCCGCCACGGCCGCCGTCACCACCGAATGCGTGCGGATCAGCCAGGACGGCCGTCGCCTGTGCGTCGGCACCAACGGCCCGGCCGGCGGCGTCCTGCACGTCGTCGACCTCGACGCCGCCGGGCCTCCGCGCATCGCCGCTGTCGTCGAGCTCGGCCTGCCGATCCGCGACGTGGCGGTGAGCGCCGACGGCCGCACCGCCTACGTCGCCAGCTGCGGACCCGTCGTGGGCGCCGTGGTCGACATCGTCGACACCGGCGTCGATACCCGGCTCGACACCGGCGTCGGCACCCGCGCCGCCAAGATCATCCGCACCCGCAAGATCGACGAGATCACCGGGCCGCTCACCCGCCTCACGCTCAGCCGCGACGGCGGCCGCGCCTACGCCATCAGCGACGACCGCGTCACCGTGCTGAGCACCCGCACCCTCGACGTCGTCGGGGAGATCACGGAGGCCGAGCACCCGTCGTGCATCGCGGAAAGCCCGGACGGCACCCGGCTCTACGTCGGCGACTTCTCGGGCGCGGTCCTGGCGGCCCGCATCGCCGCCCCGGCCCCCGCGGCGATCGCGAGCGAGCCGCACCACGGCGAGTCGTCGACCGCCTGGCTGCCCCCGCTCGGCCCACGCGAGCCGGCGCTCGCCTAGCCGCACCGGCAGCGAATAATCCCCGGCGCAATTCCGTCCGAACGGGTGGCGGTGCGCCCCGCGGACAAGGCGCCCCACTCGGGGCCGGATCGGGCTTAGGGTGGGAGACGGCCGGGCGGCTCACACGTAAACAGGTTCGAACGAGGCGGGACATCGATGGACAGCACCATGCAGGACTTTCCGTTGACCATCGCCGCGATCATGCGGCACGGCTGCGGCATTCACGGCGGCCGTACGGTCACCACCGCCACCCCGAGCGGCTACCGGCGCAGCAGCTACCGCGACGTCGGCGAGCGGGCCGCCCAGCTGGCCCACGGGCTGCGCGACCTCGGCGTGCGCGGTGACCAGCGGGTCGCGACCTTCATGTGGAACAACGCCGAGCACCTGGCCACCTATCTGGCCGTGCCGTCGATGGGCGCCGTGCTGCACACCCTGAACATCCGGCTGTTCCCCGAGCAGATCGCCTACGTGGCCAACGAAGCCGAGGACCAGGTGGTGTTGGTCGACCTGTCCCTGGCCCGGCTGCTCGCCCCGGTGCTCGGCGAACTCTCCACCGTGCACACCGTGATCGCCGTCGGGGACGGCGACCTCGCGCCGCTGCAGGAATCGGGCAAGACCGTTTTGCGCTACGCCGAGCTGCTCGACGGCCAACCGACCGAATTCGACTGGCCCGACATCGACGAGCGGTCCGCGGCCGCGATGTGCTACACCAGCGGCACCACCGGCAACCCGAAAGGGGTTGTGTACAGCCACCGTTCGAGCTTCCTGCACACCATGGGCGCGTGTACCACCAACGCCATCGGCGTCGGCACGATCGACAGCGTGCTGCCGATCGTGCCGATGTTCCACGCCAACGGGTGGGGGCTGCCCTACGCGGCGTTGATGGCCGGCGCCGACCTGGTGCTGCCGGACTGCCGCCTCGACGCCCGGTCGTTGATCGACATGGTGGAGACGCTGCGGCCCACCATCGCCGGTGCCGTGCCCACCATCTGGAACGACGTCCTGCATTACCTGGAAAAGGATCCGGACCACGACATGTCGTCGCTGCGGCTCGTGGTCTGCGGCGGGTCGGCGGTGCCCGTGTCGCTGATGCGCGACTTCGAGGACAAGCACAGCGTCCACGTCCGGCAGCTGTGGGGCATGACGGAAACCTCGCCACTGGCCACCATGGCGTACCCGCCGCCGGGGACGCCGGACGACGAGCACTGGGCCTTCCGCGGCACGCAGGGGCAGCCGGTGTGCGGGGTGGAGATGCGCATCGTCGACGACGGCGGTCAGCCGCTGCCCCACGACGGCGAGGCGGTGGGCGAGGTCGAGGTCCGCGGGCCGTGGATCACCGCTTCCTACTACCGTGGGCACGACGACGCCAAGTTCGACTCCGGCTGGTTGCGCACGGGCGATGTCGGCCGCATCGACGAGCGGGGCTTCGTCACCCTCACCGACCGGGCCAAGGACGTCATCAAGTCCGGTGGCGAATGGATCTCGTCGGTCGAGCTGGAGAACTGCTTGATCGGTCACCCCGACGTGATCGAGGCCGCCGTGGTGGGCGTGCCCGACGAGCGCTGGCAGGAACGGCCGCTGGCCGTCGTCGTGCTGCGCGAGAACGCCACGGTCGACGCCAGCGACCTGCGAAAGTTCCTGGCCGACAAGGTAGTTCGCTGGTGGCTTCCGGAACGCTGGGCGTATGCCGACGAGATTCCGCGCACCAGCGTCGGCAAGTACGACAAGAAGACCATCCGCTCCCGCTACGCCGAGAACGCCTACCAGGTCCTCGAGGCCCGCGACTGACGGCCCTGTAGCGTCACACCCATGTGTCGACTCTTCGGCCTGCACACGGGGACCCACGCCTGCACCGCGACGTTCTGGCTGGTGGACGCCCCGGACAGCCTGTCCGAGCAGAGCAGACGCAACCCCGACGGTTCGGGGATCGGCGTGTTCGACACGCACGGTCGGCCACAGCTCGACAAGGAGCCGATCGCGGCGTGGCGCGACGCCGAGTTCGCCACGGACGCCCACCAAATGACGGGCACGACGTTCATCGCCCACGTCCGGTACGCGACCACCGGCACGCTCGGCGTGCTCAACACCCATCCCTTCCTGCAGGACGGCCGGATCATGGCGCACAACGGCGTCCTGGAGGGTCTGGAGATCCTCGACGAACGACTGCGCGAGCTGGCCGCCGACCACCTGGTGCTCGGGCAAACCGATTCCGAGCGGGTCTTTGCGTTGATCACCGCCGCGATCCGCACCCACGACGGTGACGTGTCGGCCGGCCTCACCGACGCCATGACGTGGCTCGCCGGCAACGCGCAGATCTATGCCGTCAACATCTTGCTGAGCACGGCCACCGACATGTGGGCGCTGCGCTACCCCGAAACCCATCAGCTCTGCATCCTGGACCGCAGCGCCGACACGGCCGAGCGTGACTCCGGATTCGACTTGCGCACCAAGCGGATTCACGCCGTGGCGGACAGCCTGTGCGCGCGGCCGTCGGTGGTGTTCGCCACCGAGCCGATGGACGACGACCCGCGCTGGCGCCTGCTGCCCTCGGGGGAACTCTTCCACGTCGACGCCGACTTGCGGATCCACCGCAGCGTGATCCTGCCCGACCCGCCCAAACACCTGCTGCGCCGCGAGGACCTGAGCGCACCCGTGGAGGACTCGCAGCACGCCCTGCCCAACACGCGGCAGCTGGCCTGACGCGCGCGATGACGGACCCGACGCCCCGACGTGCCTTGGTGCTGGCAGGCGGGGGCATCGCCGGGATCGCTTGGGAGACAGGCGTACTGCTCGGTATCGCCGACGAGGCGCCCGAGGCCGCGCGGCTGTTGGTGGAGTCGGCGGTCCTGGTGGGCACCTCGGCGGGCTCGGCGGTCGCCGCCCAACTGGGCAGCGGGACCCCGCTGGCGGAGCTGTTCGACCGGCAGGTCGCCGAAACGTCGGCCGAGATCGACCCCGGTGTCGACGTCGAGACCATCACCGCCCGCTTCCTGGCAGCCCTGGCCGGGCCGTTCGAGCCGACGGGGGACCGGACCCGCCAGCAGCTGCAGCGGATCGGCGCCGTGGCGCTGCGCACCGACACCGTGCCCGCGCCGGTGCGCCGCCGGGTGATCGAGCAGCGGCTGCCCACACACGACTGGCCCGCGCGGGAGTTGCGTATCACGGCCATCGACGTGCGGACGGGCGAAGTCGAAGTCTTTCAACGGGATTCGGGTGTAGACCTGATCGACGCGGTGGCGGCCAGCTGCGCCGTGCCCGGGGCATGGCCGCCGGTGTCCATCGGTGGCCGGCACTACATGGACGGCGGCGTGGCCAGCTCGGTGCACCTGGGCGTGGCCGCCGACTGCGCCACCGCGGTGGTCCTGGTGCCCGCTGGCGCCGACACCCCGTCGCCGTTCGGGCCCGGGCCGGCCGCGGAGGTCGCAAGGTTTCCCGGCCCGACGCTGGCGATCTTCGCCGACGCCGAGTCCCTGGCGGCCTTCGGCCCCAATCCCTTGGACCCGGGCTGTCGCGTCGGCTCGGCCCGCGCCGGCCGGGAGCAGGGCCGCCGCGAGGCCCGCGCCGTCGCCCAATTCCTGGGTGTGTGACGGGCGCGGGCCGTTAGCAGGTGCGTGCGGCGTCCAGTTCCTTCATCTCGATCGTTGCCCGGCGGTGACCGTCGGCGATCCGGTCCACGGCCCAGGCGATGTCGCCGTCGGTGTGGTTCGCCATCACCTGAAGCCGGAAGCGGGCCTGGCCCCTGGCCACCGCGGGATATTCCACCAGGTTCGCGACCAGCCCGTGTTCGTGCAGCTGCCGGCTGACCAGGCGCGCGAGCCCCTCGTTACCCATCTTGACGCAGACGATGGGTGACGGTTCCCCGTACACGTCGAAGCCGGCGTCGCGCAGGCTGGTGCGCAGCGCCACCACGTTGGCCATGGTTCGCCTCCGCAACTCGGCACCCTCCGGGCTGTCCACGATGTCGAAGGCCCGCAGTACTACGGCGGCCTGGATCGGGGAGAGCGCGTTGGAGAATGTGTTGGGCGAGGCGTAGTAACGCAGGTATTCGGTGACCTTGCGATGCTTGGTCGCCACGAAGCCGCCGTTGGAGGCGAACGTCTTGGAGAACGAGCCCATCACCAGATCGACCTTGCCGATCATGCCCTGCAGCCCGAGGTGGCCTCGGCCGTCAGGACCCATCGAACCCAGGTCGTGGGCGACGTCGACCATCAGGGTCGCGCCGAATTCGTCTGCCAGTGCTTGCATTTCGGCGAGTGCGGGGGTGTCGGAGTCCATCGAAAAGAGGGCCTCGGTCACGATCATGATGCCGTTGGTGCGGTCCTGGGAGCGGATCGCCGTGAGCTTCGCGCGCACGTCGGTGACGTCGTTGTGGCCGAAGGTGTGGACGTTGCGCGTCGCCGCATGCGCACCCTCCTGCAAACAGGCGTGCGCCAGCCGGTCCATCACGATGTGGTCCTCGGGCCGCACCAGGCCCTTGACCACCCCGTAGCCGGCCGCCCAGCCCGTCGGAAACAGGCTGACGAACTCGGCACCGACGAACCCCGCGATGCGCCGTTCCAACGCCAACGACACCGAAGTATTGCCAACCAGCGCAGGCGATCCCGCGCTGTGCACGCCGTATGCGTCGACCGCGGCCCGGGCCGCCGCCTTGATAGCGGGATGGCCGGAGAGCGACAGGTAGTCCTGCGACCCGAAGTTGACCCCGGCCATCCGCCGGCCGCTGTCGTCGTGAACGGTGGCGTGCCGTCTGGGCCCGGCCTCGGTGGCCCGGCCCAGTGGCCAGAGGCAATGCTCGCGGCGCACGCTTTGCCATTGATAGAACTCGTTCAGCCGCTCGACGAGGTCGTCACCGGCCAGCTGTCGAAAGTCTTGCATGCTTCCTGTTAACGCCGCCGGATCCGGCAGTGCGGCAACGGAAGTGGTAGGGGCGATGCCGGCAGTGAGGGTCACGTGCGCTCCTTGGGATCGATCTCGTGCTGTCCGGGCCCGACCGCGGAGCCTCAGATTACTGGGCACGTGTTGAATGCCTCGTGAATCGCGAAGCAATTTGCCGATAACAATGCCGGTCGAAGTTGCGCCGGGACGCTTTCAGCGGTGTGTCGCGAAAATCTCTGTGCCTGACCACTTCTCGTCCTAGACCGAGATCAGCCCTCGATCATGACCCGCCGCACCACACAGGTGGGCGCGACGGTCAAGTGTTTGCTCTGCGGATCGGAAAGGTTTGCTCGCGCGTCATTCCGCCGGCGCTACGGCCCGGTTGTCGCCGCGACCCTCGAGCGCGTCCAGCGCGTCGTCGGCCAGCGCCCGACCGGCCTCGATCACCTCGACGGCGCGGTGAAACTCCAGGGAGCGGCACGTCGAGCGCGGTACCTCGATGAGCAGGTCGGGCGGATAGACCGCCAGGGTGTGGCGGGCTAGCGCGGCCTGGGCGATGTCGATCGTCCGGTTCATCACCTCGAAGCTGCCCAGCTTCGGGATATCGTGTGGCACAAGGGAATCAGCGAGGGCCTCGTCGTCATCCGGGTCGTCCGGCCAGTCCTGGGCCTCGGCGCCGGGCCCGCCGAACCTGCTCAGCACCGCGCGTGCGGTGGGCCGGTCCAGCAGCGAACGGGCGGCGGCGGTGTCAAATAGCGCCGACGTGCCGCGCACCATGCGGCTCCACCACTCGACGGTGGCGCCGGGCTCCTCCTCGCGCTCGGCGATCGCCTCGCTGCCGCTCAGGCTCACCGCGATCGTCAGATCGGCGTTGATCGCCGAAAGCGGCGCCATCGGAAGCGGATCCAGGATGCCGCCGTCGGCGAGCAGCCGCCCGTCGATCTCGTGCGGGGCGATCACCCCGGGAATGGCGATGGACGCGCGGATCGCCTCGTCGACGGGTCCGCGCTGGAACCACACCGACTTCCCGGCCAGCAGGTCGGTCGCGACCGCCGTGTACGGCACGGGCAGGTCCTCGATGGCCACGGGCCCCAGGATGTCGCGCACCGCGTCCAGGATCTTCTCGGCCCGCAGCACCCCGGCCGCGGTGAGCGACGGATCCAGCAGCCGCAGGATGGTGCGCTGCGTGAGCGACTTCGCCCACTCGGCGAACTCGTCGAGGCGCCCGGCCGCCTGCAGCCCGCCGACCACCGCACCCATCGACGACCCCGAAATCCCCGCGATCTCGTAGCCCCGGTCGCGCAGCGCCTCGATCACCCCGATGTGGGCGTAGCCGCGCGCGCCGCCGCTGCCCAGCGCCAGCGCCACCCGCGTCGGGGGCGGGCGGCGCGGGGCGGGTGCGTCGGGCACCCCTTCATTCTGCGCGGCGGCGACTTTTTTCACCTGTGATCGCAATGGCGCGACGCCAGGCGACGGGCGCTACCCGCACTCGTTGTTCGCCGCCGCCCGGGCCGCCACGATGACGGCCGCCTGCCGGGCCAGCGTCAGCTTCGGCCACGGCGTGTTCCAACTGCCCGGGGTCCCCGCCGCGGCCGACTGCACCATCCCCAGGTACGGCTCGAACAACGAACCGCCGGCCTTGGGCTGGCCGTCCATCCACTCCTTCGCGGCGTGACAGGCCTGGTAGTACTCCTCTTCGGTGGAATCCGCCGGGACGTCGACCCGGGTCGTCACACCGGCGGGCGACGTCCCGATGCCGCCCGGCGGCGCCGAACTGGGGCCGCTCGGGATGCCCGACGGGCGCGCCGACGCCCCCGGCGGCGAGGGGGGCGCGGAGCCCGCGGGCGGACGGGAAGCCTGATGCGAGCACCCGGACACCGCCAGCATCGCCGTCGCGGCGGCCACCACCCACCACCGCGCGGACTGTTCACTGCACCATCGCACGACCACAAATCTATGCAACACTGGCGGCCGTGATCGAGCGCCTCGGCTTTCGGGAGTGTTGTCGGCCCTAACCGCCGCCGCCTGCCCGATCCGTTCTGCCCTGGAGCTCGACAGATGTCTTTGCCGCTCGCCCGGCCCGTTCCTGCCCCCAGCCCGGTCGCCCTGCTTCCGCGCACCCCGTCCACCCCGTCGGCGGGGCCGACGCGGCTGCGGGTGCCCGACCTGCTCTATGCCACCGACCGGGCCGCCGACGACGTACTCAGCGGGCGCTGTGACCACCTGCTGCCCGAGGGCGGGGTCCCCGACGCGCGGCGGTGGTTCACCCGCATCCACGGCGACGAGGAACTCGACGTGTGGCTGATCAGCTGGGTGCCCGGCCATCCCACCGAGCTGCACGACCACGGCGGATCGCTGGGCGCGCTGACCGTTGTGTCCGGATCGCTCAACGAGTTCCGTTGGGACGGAACAGGATTACGCCGGCGCCGGCTCGATGCGGGTGACCAGGCGGGCTTCCCGCTGGGGTGGGTCCACGACGTGGTGTGGGCGCCCCGGCCGGTCACGCGACCGATCGCGGGTGCCGGGGGCGCAACCCGGCCGCCCGTTGCGCCCACGCTGAGCGTGCACGCCTACTCGCCCCCGCTGACCGCGATGTCCTACTACGAGGTGACCGACCGCAACCGGCTGCGCCGCCAGCGCACCGAACTGACCGATCAACCGGAAGGACCCTGATGAGCCGCATCGACGTCGTCCTGCGATCGGCCCGGCGCCGGCTGCAGCGCCTGCCCGCCTCCGAGGTGCCGCGGGCGCTGCGCCGGGGGGCGGTGCTCGTCGACATCCGCCCGCAGGCCCAGCGCTTCCGCGAGGGAGAGATCCCCGGCGCCCTGGTGGTCGAGCGCAACGTGCTGGAGTGGCGCTGCGACCCCACCAGCGACGCCAAGCTGCCCGAGGCCGTCGGTGACGACGTCGAATGGGTGATCGTGTGCTCGGAGGGCTACACGTCCAGCCTGGCCGCGGCCGCGCTGCTCGACATCGGCCTGCACCGCTCCACCGACGTCATCGGGGGCTACCACGCGCTGGCCGGGGCCGGCGTGCTCGACCAGCTGGCCGGTGGCCGGCTGACCCCGGGCCCGGGTGTGCTGGCCGGGGCCGGCACACCCGAGCGCCGTTGGCTTTAGCTCACTCGTCCGTCAGCTCACTCGTCGGAGTGCAGCATCGGCCGGAGCCGGTTCGTCTTGTCCGGCGTCCACCCGGGCGGCGAGAGCACCGCGGCCCAGCCGTCGGCGACGTCGGCCACGTAGCGGTGCCCGTGCCCTTCGGGCACGTCGACCGCGACGGCCATGTCCGCGGAGACCTGCAGGAACGTGACGACCGGAATCCAGAGGGTCTGCGGTAGCACGTCGTAGCCGCGGCGCTCGCGCAGCCAGTCCGGTTTGCTGAACAACAGGTCCGGCGTCCACCACGCGATCGGATCCGAGGCGTGCTGCAGATACACCACCCGCGGGTGATCCCAGGCGGCGTTGGGGCGGGCCAAATCGCCTGCGCGCGCGACGAATCGGACGTATTTGCCGTCCTGGTAGATCGGCAACCACTGCGGCGAGCCGGCGTCGCGCGTCGAGGTCAGGTCGGTCCAGATGGTGTTGTTGAACGTCGGGCCGCTGAACAACGCGCCGTCGGTGCGCGCCAGCACGTTGTTCAGGCTCATGAACGGGGCCTCGCCCCCAAACGAGCCCAGGCTCTCGCCGAACACCACGAGCTTGGGGCGTTGCGCCTCGGGCATCTGGCGGATCAGCCGGTCGACGGCCTCGAAGAGCGCCTGGCCGGCGTGGCGGGCGTTCTCCTTGTCGACCAGGAACGACAGCCAGCTGGGCAGGAACGAATACTGCATGCTGACGATCGCGGTGTTGCCGTTGTACATGTACTCCAGCGCGTCGGCCTCGGCCTCGTTGATCCAACCGGTGCCGGTGGTCGTGCCCACCGCGACGACGGCGCGCTGTAACCCGCCCTCGCGCTGCAACTCCCGCGCCGCGAGTTCGGCGGTCGCGGTGAGCCCGTCGGCGGAGTTCAGCCCGGCGTAGGCCCGGACGGGTTCGACCGCCGGCGCCCCGTTGAAGGCGGTTAGCTGCGCGACGCTGGGGCCGCCGCCGACGAAGACGCGGCCCTCGCGGCCCAGCGATTCCCACGACACCAACGACTGCGGGCCGCCCGACCGCAGCGGCGTCTTCGGTGCCGCGGTATCCGGGCTCATCTCCTCGTTGGCCGAGGCGAAGGTGTTGTTCAGGGTGCGCATGGCGAACTTGAGCACCACACCGTTGAGCACGGTCACGGTCAGCGTCACCAGGAGGATCACCACGATGGTCGCCGACAACCGAAACGGTGCGACCCGATCCAACTGTCCGACAAGGAAACTCACCAGCCAGCGGGTGAACTGGCCCAACTCGACGAGTGCGAACAGCACCAGCAGCGACAGCACCCCGGCCAGCGGGTAGTCGTACCACTTGAGGTGCTCGACGCCCATCAGGTCGCGGACGTCGTCTTGCCAGATGTGAAACCAGATCGCCATCAGCACCATGCCGACCGCGCCGACCGGGACCAGCACCAGCCAGGCCCACCGCGGCGGCGGGGGGCTGGATTTCCAGCCGGCCATGTAGCGGACCAGCCAGACGGCGAACACGCCCAGCCCGTAGCCGATGGCCCCGGAGATGCCGCTGACCAGTCCCTGGAACAGGGCGCCGCGCGGCAACAGCGACGGCGTCAGCGACAGCCACACGAAGACCAGGCCGACCAGGGTGCCGGTGAAGGTGTAATGCCGCACCCACCAGGGCCTGTCGGTCCAGGGCAGCGTGGGCGCCGAGCGGCTGGCCGGCCTCGAGGGCCGCGGGTCACCGGGCCGCTGGTCGGCGCCGGCGTCGGTGTCCACGGCGGCACCCGGTTCGCTCATCGCGGCCGTCCTAGCGGTGCGTGAAGTTGGGCGGGCGCTTCTCGACGAAGGCCGCCATGCCCTCGGACTGGTCCTCGGTGGCGAACGCCGAGTGGAACAGCCGGCGCTCATATAGCAGGCCCTCGCTGAGGGTGGACTCGAACGCGCGGTTGACGGCCTCCTTGGCCATCCGGGACGCCGACCGCGACATCTGCGAGATGGTGGTGGCGACGGCCTTGGCCTCGGTCAGCAGGTCGTCGGCCGGGACGACGCGCGAAACCAGGCCGCTGCGTTCAGCTTCCGCGGCGTCGATGGTGCGTCCGGTGAGGATGAGATCCATGGCCTTGGCCTTGCCGATGGCCCGGGTCAGCCGCTGTGAGCCGCCCATGCCGGGCAGCACGCCGAGCTTGATCTCCGGTTGCCCGAATTTGGCGGTGTCCGCGGCGATCAGCAGGTCGCACATCATGGCCAGCTCGCAGCCGCCGCCCAGCGCGTGCCCGGCCACCGCCGCGATCGTCGGGGTGCGCACCGCGGCGAGCCTGCCCCACGGGGCGAAGAAGTCGGCGCCGAACGCGTCGGCGAACGTCAACGCCGACATCTCCTTGATGTCGGCGCCCGCCGCGAACGCCCTGGCCGACCCGGTGATGATGATCGCGCCGATGCCGGGGTCGTCGTCGAAATCGGCTGCGGCGGAGGTCACTTCGTGCATCACCTGGGTGTTGAGCGCGTTGAGGGCCTTGGGCCGGTTCAGCGTGATGATGCCGACCCGCTCCTCGCGCTCGACGAGGATGGTCTCGTAATTGGTGTCCGTCACGAAAGCCGCCTTTCTAGAAGCTCAAGTCGTCGTCGACGGGGGCGAAGTACGCCTCGACGTCCGCCGCGGTGACGGAGGCGAGGGTGGCCGGCGACCACTGCGGATTGCGATCCTTGTCGATCAGCTGCGCCCGGATGCCCTCCACCAGGTCGTGCGAACGCAGCGACGCCGACGACACCCGATAATCCTGCACCAGAACGTCTTTGACGGTGCTCAGCTCGGCCGCGCGGCGCACGGCCGCGAAGGTCACCGACAACGCGATCGGGGAGCGGGTCCCGATCAGCTTGGCCGCCTTCTGCGCTTCCTCGGCCGGGTGTGCCGCCAGTTTCGCCACGATGTCGGCGACGCTGTTGCCCGCATAGCACTCGTCGATCCAATCTCGTTGCGCCGCAAGCTCGCTGGCCGGCGGCTCGATCGCGTGGGCGGCCAGCGCGGCGTCGACACCGTCGGCGACGATCGCCCGGCTGAACGCGCCGAGGTCGTCGTGCGGCACGAAGTGGTCGGCGAAACCCAGGGCGATCGCGTCCGCGCCGGTGAACGGAGCCCCGGTGAGCGCGGCGTGCAGCCCGAGCCCGCCCGGAGCGCGGGACAGCAGGTAGATCCCGCCGACGTCGGGGATGAACCCGATGCCGACCTCGGGCATCCCGATCTTGGAGCTCTCGGTGACCACGCGGGTGTTGGCGTGCGCACTGACACCGACCCCGCCGCCCATGACGATGCCGTCCATCAGCGCCACGTAGGGCTTGGTGAAGTCGGCGATCAAAGCGTTGAGCAGGTACTCGTCGCGCCAGAACCGCCGCGCCTCGGTCCCGTCACCACGCGCGCTGTGGTAGATCGCCACGACGTCACCGCCGGCGCACAGGCCGCGTTCCCCCGCGCCGGACAGCACGACCGCGCTGACGGCGTCGTCACCGGCCCAGCGGCCGAGCGCGTCGGACAACGCCGCCACCATCGGCTCGTTGAGCGAGTTGATCGCCTTCGGGCGGTTGAGCGTGATCAGCCCGACGTTCTTCTCGACGCGCAACAAGACCTCGTCCGACTCCTCGGCCACGCCGCCTCCCGTCCGTCCGCACCTCGCTTCGAGGACAGAATCTAGATCGTCCGGACCGAGACGACGCCCTTGGGTAAGGGTTATCTTTAACGCGACGACCACGGCGGGGTTCGCTGAGCAGGCGAAAAAGAACTCCGCCCGCGCCGGGAACCGGAGCGGACCGCTGATCGTTGACATGGTGTTCGCACAGCTCGAAGCCAATAAGAGAGGATCCGACGGTGCGGGAGACAAGCAACCCGGTATTCCGATCGCTGCCCAAGCAGCGGGGCGGATATGCGCAATTCGGCACTGGCGCGGCGACCGCCCAGGCCTATCAGACCAACCCCTACGCCGCTCCGTACCAGGAGACCAGGGCTTCCCGTCCGCTGACCATCGACGACGTCGTCACCAAGACCGGCATCACGCTGGCCGTGCTGGCGGCCTCCGCCGTGGTCTCCTACTTCCTGGTGACGGCCAACCTCGCCCTCGCGATGCCGCTGACCATGATCGGCGCGCTCGGCGGCCTCGGCCTGGTCCTGGTGGCGACCTTCGGCCGCAAGCAGGACAGCCCGGCGATCGTGCTGAGCTACGCGGTGCTCGAGGGCCTGTTCCTCGGCGCGCTGTCGTTCGTCTTCGCCAACTTCTCGGTGTCCCACGCGAACGCCGGGGTGCTGATCGGCGAAGCCGTGATGGGCACCTTCGGCGTGTTCTTCGGGATGCTGGTCGTCTACAAGACCGGCGCCATCCGGGTCACCCCCAAGTTCACCCGCATGATGGTGGCCGCCATGTTCGGCGTGCTGGCCCTGATGCTCGGCAACTTCGTCCTGGCGCTGTTCGGCGTCGGCGGCGGAACGGGTCTGGGCCTGCGCAGCGGCGGCCCGGTCGCCATCCTGTTCTCGCTGGTCTGCATCGCCATCGCGGCGTTCAGCTTCCTGATCGACTTCGACGCCGCCGACCAGATGGTGCGCGCCGGCGCACCGGAGAAGGCGGCGTGGGGCATCGCCCTGGGCCTGACCGTGACGCTGGTCTGGCTGTACGTCGAGATCCTGCGGCTGCTCAGTTACCTGCAGAACGACTAGTTCTTTCCTCCGACGAGAAGACCGGCACGCCAGGCGGCGTGCCGGTCTTGTCGTTTGTGCGCTCACGCGCTGGAGGTGTAGCGCTTCGGGTGTGCGCTGACGGCGGGCGTGCTCGGCGTGTCGCCGCCGTCACCGCACGCCGACGCACTACCCGACGCGCACGCCCGGCCAAGCCGCCTAGCTGAGCCGCTCGAACACCATCGCCATGCCCTGGCCACCGCCGACGCACATGGTCTCCAGGCCGAACGTCTTGTCGTGGGTCTGCAGGTTGTTCAGCAGCGTCGTCGCGATCCGGGCGCCGGTCATGCCGAACGGGTGACCCAGCGCGATCGCGCCGCCGGAGACGTTCAGCTTGTCCTCGTCGATGCCCAGCTCGCGTGCCGAGCCCAGCACCTGCACCGCGAACGCCTCGTTGATCTCGAACAAGTCGATGTCGCTGACCGACAGGCCGGCGCGCGCCAGCGCCTTCTTCGTCGCCTCGATCGGCCCCAAGCCCATG
This sequence comes from Mycobacterium sp. E1214, assembly GCF_001666755.1. Classification (GTDB taxonomy): domain Bacteria; phylum Actinomycetota; class Actinomycetes; order Mycobacteriales; family Mycobacteriaceae; genus Mycobacterium. Next base: position 22,162 of record NZ_LZJC01000132.1, read on the forward strand.
ATCTCGGGCGACAGGCCGCTCACGCCGGTCGACACGATCCGCGCGAGCGGCGTCAGGCCGAGTTCCTTGGCCTTGGTGTCGCTGGTGATCACCAGGGCGGCCGCACCGTCGTTCAGCGGGCAGGCGTTACCGGCGGTCACGGTGCCGTTGGGCCGGAACACCGGCTTGAGGCCGCTGATCTTTTCGTACGTGGTGCCGGGGCGGGGGCCGTCGTCGGTGCTCACGGTGGTGCCGTCGGGCAGCGAGACCGGGGTGATCTCCCGCTCGAAGAAGCCGCTCTTGATGGCCTCCTCGGCGCGGTTCTGGCTGCGCACGCCCCAGTGGTCCTGGTCCTCGCGGCTGATGCCGGTGAGCAGCGCGACGTTCTCCGCCGTCTGGCCCATCGCGATGTAGACGTCCGGCAGGTTGCCGTCGGTGCGCGGGTCGTGCCACTCGTCGGCGCCGTTGGCGGCGGCCGCCGACCGCTCCTGCGCCTCGTCGAACAGCTCGTTCTTGGTGTCCGGCCACGAATCGGCGCTGCCCTTGGCGAACCGGGACACCGTCTCCACGCCCGCCGAGATGAACGCGTCACCCTCGCCGGCCTTGATCGCGTGGAACGCCATGCGCGAGGTCTGCAGCGACGACGAGCAGTACCGGTTGACGGTGGTGCCGGGCAGGAAGTCATAACCCAGCTCGACGGCGATCACGCGGGCCAAGTTGAACCCGGATTCCCCGCCGGGCTGCCCGCAGCCCAGGATCAGGTCGTCGATCTGGTGGGGGTTCAGCTCGGGCACCTTGTCGAGAGCGGCGCGCACGATCTGCACGGTCAGGTCGTCGGGGCGCATGTTGACCAGCGACCCCTTCATCGCGCGGCCGATGGGCGAGCGAGCAGTTGAGACGATGACGGCTTCAGGCATGAGTGTTCCCTTCGAATCCCACAGACGGGCTGGCTCGCTTCACCGTCGGGCGGGGTCCACGCCGACGGGCCAGATCAAATCTAGTCGCTGCCGGCTTCGGGGCACGAGGACGGGCCCGGTCCCGCCGCGGGGCGCCGCCACAACCGCGACATCACGCTGCTGCGGGTGTGGCGCTGGCCGAGCACCGGGGTGGCCGCCTGCGGCGGCAGCCGCAGCGGGGGACGCTGCACCGTCTCGCCCAGCGCGTCGCACAGGGCGATCAGCAGGGCGTCGGCCGCCAGGGCGTACGCGGGCGGGGAGGGGTGGTAGCCGTCGGCGGAGAACATCGCGTCGGGAGTGGCCCGGAACTGGGGGGCCAGCAGCTGCGCCAGCGGCACCGCGACCCCGCCGGCCACCCGCACGGCCGCGGCCTGCGCGCGGGCCAGCTGGGCGCAACGCTCGTGCGCCAGCGACCGCAGGGGCTGGGGGATGGCGCTGATGACGCCCAGGTCGGGGCAGGTGCCCACGACCACGGTCGCGCCGCGGGCGCGCAGCTTGCGGACGGTCAGGCCGAGCCGCTGCGCCGACTGGCTGACCCCGTTGAGGGCGGTCACGTCGTTGGCCCCGACCATGATCACCGCCACGTCCGGCGGCGGCCCGGCCACGAACATCGCGTCGACCTGGCCGCACACGCCCTTCGAGGTGGCGCCCACGATTGCCTTGGTGCTCAACCGAATTCGTTTGCCGGTCTGCTCGGCAAGGCCCCGCGCGATGAGGACGCCGGGTACCTGCTCGGCGCTCTCGCAGCCGTACCCGGTGGCGGTCGAGTCGCCGAAGATCATCAACGTCAGGTCGACGGGCATGCCGCGCCGCCACCGCTCGACCGGGCCGCCGCCGCGCACGTAGACGCCGTCGGCGCGGGGCGGAATGTCCCAGGACTTGGGGATGATGGTGCGCGCGTGGCTGGCCTGGCCGACCAGCAGGCTCCGCGCGCCCAGGTAGGCCGTCCCGGTCGACGCGAGCGCACCGGCGGTGGCCAGGGCGATCGCCGATCCACGTGGCACCCGGATGGTCACCCGAATCAGTTTAGAGGCGCTCGGATGTCTGCGGGGGCGGCTCGTCAACAATCCGGTCACGGTGCGACTCAGATGTGGTATCGAATCAGCGAATTCCTACGTTGCACTAAGCAACGCCTGGCAAGCTGAGAACACGGGGTCGGCTGAGCGCCTCGGCAAACGGGTGAACCAGACACTTGGCTGCCCCGTCACATGCTGTATCGCACTACAAAGGCGTAGGAAGTGTTGAGCATGACCGCACCCAGCAAGGTACCGGGTTCGCCCCGCAACGCCCTTCGACCCCACGACGCCGCCGCGGCCCGCAGAGCCGCCCACGCGCATCGGCGGCGCCGGTTCGCGATCAGCGACGGTGCGCCCGTCGAGGTCCTCGAATCGGGGCCCAGCCTCGCCGCGCGAGTGGCCAGCCTGACGTCCCGGGTGACCATCCGGCCCGTGCTATCGGTCGGCAGTCACGTGCCGAACTTCCCCTGGCCGTGGGGCCTCATCGACCTGGCGGCCCGCGTGGTGCTGCCGGCGTCGGCGACCGTCCGCGAGACGATCAGGCTGCCGCACGCCTCGGCGCAGCTGGTGCGCGCCCCGGGCGTGCTGCCCGCCGACGGCACCCGCCGCATGGTGCTCTACCTGCACGGCGGCGCGTTTTTGACCTGCGGCGCCAACTCGCACGGCCGGCTGGTCGAAGCGCTGTCGAGGTTCGCCGATTCCCCGGTGCTGGTGGTCAACTACCGGCTGCTGCCCAAGCATTCGATCGGCATGGCCCTCGACGACTGCCACGACGCCTATCAGTGGTTGCGGCGCCGCGGGTATCAGCCCGAGCAGATCGTGCTGGCGGGCGACTCCGCCGGCGGCTACCTGGCGCTGGCGCTGGCCCAACGCCTGCAGGCCGAGGCCCACGGCGAGGCGGACATGCCCGCGGCCTTGGTGGCGATCTCGCCGCTGCTGCAGCTGGCGAAGGAGTGCAAGCAGTCGCACCCCAACATTGCGACCGACGCGATGTTTTCCGCCCGGGCGTTCGACGCCCTCGGTGAGCTGGTCGCCGCCGCGGCGGCCAAACACCTCGTCGACGGCAAGCCCGAGGAGGTCTACGAACCGCTCGAGCACATCGCGCCCGGGCTGCCGCGCACGCTGATCCACGTGTCGGGTTCCGAGGTGTTGCTGCACGACGCCCGGCTGGCGGCCGCCAAGTTGGCGGCGGTCGGCGTCCCCGCCGAGGTGCGGGTATGGCCCGGGCAGGTCCACGACTTCCAGCTGGCCGCGCCGGTGGTGCCGGAAGCCGTCCGATCGTTGCGCCAGATCGGCGAATACATCCGCGAGGCCACCGGCTAACGTCGCGTTCCCGGCAGCGGTGGTGCGTTCCGCGAAACCGCCTGACACGATATGCGCATGCGGATCGCCCAGCACATCAGTGAGCTCATCGGCGGGACGCCGCTGGTTCGCCTGAACTCCGTCGTCCCCGCGGGTGCCGGCACCGTGGCAGCCAAGATCGAGTACCTCAACCCCGGCGGCAGCGCCAAGGACCGGATCGCGGCGAAGATGATCGACGCCGCCGAGGCCAGCGGGCAGCTCAAGCCCGGCGGCACCATCGTCGAACCCACCTCCGGCAACACCGGCGTCGGCCTGGCGCTGGTGGCCCAGCAGCGCGGCTACAAGTGCGTCTTCGTTTGCCCCGACAAGGTGGGGGAAGACAAGCGCAACGTCCTGCTGGCCTACGGCGCCGAGGTGGTCGTCTGCCCGACGGCGGTGCCGCCCGCCCACCCGGACAGCTACTACAGCGTCTCCGATCGGCTGGTCACCGAGATCGACGGCGCCTGGAAGCCCGACCAGTACGCCAACCCGCAGGGCCCCGCCAGCCACTACGAGACCACCGGGCCCGAGATCTGGGCCGACACCGACGGCAAGGTCACGCACTTCGTCGCCGGCATCGGCACCGGCGGCACCATCAGCGGGGCGGGTCGCTACCTCAAGGAGGTGTCCAACGGGGCCGTTCGCGTGGTCGGCGCCGACCCCGAAGGCTCGGTGTACTCCGGCGGCACCGGCCGGCCCTACCTGGTGGAGGGCGTCGGCGAGGACTTTTGGCCCAAGGCCTACGACGCGAGCGTCCCCGACCAGATCATCGCGGTCTCGGACTCCGACTCTTTCAACATGACCCGGCGCCTGGCCCGCGAGGAGGCCATGCTGGTCGGCGGCTCCTGCGGCATGGCGGTGGTGGCCGCGCTGCGCGTCGCCGAGGAGGCCGGGCCCGACGCGCTAGTGGTCGTGCTGCTGCCCGACGGCGGCCGCGGCTACATGGCGAAGATCTTCAACGACGCCTGGATGTCGTCCTACGGTTTCCTGCGCAGCCGCCTCGACGGGTCCACCGATCAGGCCACCGTCGGCGACGTGCTGCGCCGCAAATCGGGGGAGCTGCCGGACCTGGTGCACACCCACCCGTCGGAGACGGTCCGCGACGCCATCGGCATCCTGCGCGAATACGGCGTCTCGCAGATGCCGGTGGTCGGCGCCGAGCCGCCGGTGATGGCCGGCGAGGTGGCCGGCAGCGTCTCCGAACGCGAGCTCCTGTCCGCCGTCTTCGAGGGCCGGGCCAAGCTGGCCGACGCCGTGTCCGAGCACATGAGCCCGCCGTTGCCGATGATCGGCGCGGGTGAACTGGTCGGCGCCGCCGGCAAGGCGCTGCGCGACTGGGACGCCCTCATGGTGGTCGAAAAGGGCAAGCCGGTCGGCGTCATCACCCGCTACGACCTGCTGGGATTTCTCTCCGAGGGGCCCCGCGGGCTGTCCGGGCGCCGCTAGCCCGCAGCCGCTCGCCGGGGCCCGGGGCCTCAGGTACTGTAATGCGGCCAAGGTCGGCCGGACCCGCGCCCGACCCGCAGTGGAAGGTTGCCCATGACCGATCAACCGCCGCCCGGCGGCGCCTATCCGCCGCCCCCCTCGTCGCCCGCCGGCGGCCCCGAGTCGTCAGCCGGCGGGCACGACAGCCCGCCCGCGCCCCCGGCCCCCGGCATTTCCGACCCGCCGCCGCCCCCGCCCCCCGGTGGGCCATACCCGCCACCCCCGCCGTCGGCGGGCGGGTACGCGCCGCCCCCGCCGGGACCGGCCATCCGCACGCTGCCGACCGGCGACTACACGCCGTGGCTGACCCGCGCGCTGGCGTTCGTGATCGACATCCTCCCGTACGTCGTGCTGCACGGCATCGGCACCGCGATCCTCGTCGCCACCCAGCAGACGGCCTGCGTCACCGACGTCACGCAATACGCGGTCAACCAGTACTGCGCCACCCAGAACTCCACGATCGGCCTGCTCGCACAGTGGCTGGCCTCCGCCGTGGGGCTGTTCTATCTGATCTGGAACTACGGCTACCGCCAGGGCACCACCGGCTCGAGCGTCGGGAAATCGGTGCTGAAATTCAAGGTGGTCTCCGAGGTCACCGGCCAGCCCGTCGGCTTCGGGCTGTCGGTCGTGCGCTCGCTGGCACACATCGTCGACGCGATCATCTGCTTCATCGGATTCCTTTTCCCGCTGTGGGATTCCAAGCGGCAGACGCTGGCCGACAAGATCATGACGACCGTCTGCCTGCCGGTCGAGGCCCCCGAAGGGCGACCGAGCTAGCCGCCGACCGCGGACGGTCACCTAGGCTGATCGTCGATGAGCGAGCGCACCGAGGGCCACCACTTCACCGGCCTGGCGACCAGGGCGATCCACGCCGGCTTTCGGCCGGACCCGGCGACCGGGGCGGTCAACGCCCCGATCTACGCCAGCAGCACGTTCGCCCAGGACGGTGTCGGCGCGCTGCGCGGCGGGTTCGAGTACGCGCGCACCGGTAACCCGACACGCGCCGCGCTGGAAGCCGCGCTCGCCGCGGTCGAAGACGGCGCCTACGCGCGCGCGTTCGGCTCCGGGATGGCCGCGTCGGACTGCACGTTGCGCGCGCTGCTGCGCCCGGGCGACCACGTGGTGATCCCCAACGACGCCTACGGCGGCACCTTCCGGCTCATCGACAAGGTCTTCACGCAGTGGGGTGTCGAGCACACCCCGGTGCCCCTGCACGACCTGGACGCCGTCGGCGCCGCGATCACGCCGCGGACCCGGCTGATCTGGGTGGAGACGCCGACCAACCCGTTGCTGTCCATCGCCGACATCGCGGCGCTGGCCGAGCTCGGTCAGCGACACTCGGCGAAGGTGTTGGTGGACAACACTTTCGCCTCGCCGGCGCTGCAGCAGCCGCTGCGGTTCGGCGCCGACATCGTGCTGCACTCGACCACCAAGTACATCGGCGGTCACTCCGACGTGGTGGGCGGCGCGCTGATCACCAATGACAAAGCTCTGGACGACGCGTTCGCGTTCCTGCAGAACGGCGCCGGCGCGGTGCCGGGCCCGTTCGACGCCTACCTGACCATGCGCGGCCTCAAGACGCTGGTGCTGCGCATGCAGCGCCACAGCGAGAACGCCCAGGCCGTCGCCGAATTCCTGGCCGGGCACCCGGCGGTCGGTGCGGTGCTCTACCCGGGCCTGCCCGGGCACCCCGGCCACGACGTCGCCGCCCGCCAGATGACGGGCTTCGGGGGGATGGTCTCGGTCCGCATGCGCGGCGGCCGCCAGGCGGCCCTCGCCCTGTGTGCCAACACCAGGGTGTTCATCCTCGCCGAATCGCTGGGCGGCGTGGAGTCGCTGATCGAGCACCCCGGCGCCATGACGCACGCGTCGACGGCGGGCTCACAGTTGGAGGTGCCCGACGACCTGGTGCGGCTGTCGGTGGGTATCGAAGACCTGGCCGACCTGCTGGCCGACCTGGACCAAGCCCTCGGCTAGGCCAGCCGACCGTCAGTCGTGGTAGGGCTCGGCGCTGACCAGCGTGACCTCGACGGTGCTGCCGTTGGGCACTGTGTAGCTGCGGGTCTCGCCCTCTTTCGCGTCGATCAGCGCACCGCCGAGCGGTGAGTTCGGGGAGTACACCTCGAGCTTGCCGTCCTTGACACCCTCCTGGCGGGTCGCGATCAGGAAGGTCTCGGTGTCGGACTTGTCGCCGTTGTAGTAGACCTTGACGACCGAGCCCGGCAGCGCGATGCCGGACTGCTTGGGCGCCTCGCCGACCTTGGCGTTGTTGAGCAGGTCCTGCAGCTGCCGGATGCGGGCCTCCTGCTGGCCCTGCTCCTCGCGGGCGGCGTGGTAGCCGCCGTTCTCCCGCAGGTCGCCCTCCTCGCGGCGGTCATTGATCTCCGCGGCGATGACCGGGCGGTTCGCGATCAACTGATCGAGCTCGGCCTTGAGCCGGTCGTGTGACTCCTGGGTCAGCCAGGTCACCGAAGTATCCGTCATCGCGTCGTGCTCCTCGTGTTGTCGTTCCGCGTGCCCGCGTAAGCCCTATTCGCCCGCCGGGAGCGTTCTCGTGCCGCTCACCGTGCCCGGGCCTCTAATGCAGCAATACACGGTCCCAACCGGAACCGTGCATTCATCCATGTTACCACCGCGGAAACAACCGATGACTCCATTTTCGCTGTTCGTCCACATTCGCCCCGTCCTGGAGGCCGCTCTCAACCGGCTTGCGGGCGCAGGTAGGCGGGCACGTCGGTGCCGCAGCCGTAGATGTCGGCGACCATCGGCGGCTGCGACGAGGTCACCGTCGTCGTCACCTGCACGGTCGGCGTCTGCGCAGGCGGAACCAGCAGCTCGCGGCGGCCCGTCTCGCTGCCGTCGCGGGCGCGCACGCGCACGATGCAGTCCACCGGCCGCGCCGGGTCGGATCGCGTCACGCTGATCGTTACCGACGCGGTGTGGTCGTCGATCACCCGATAGCCGGCCAGCGAACCGGTGACGTCGCTGGTGCCGATCCGTTGATAGCCGAGCACCGCGATGGCGACGCCGGCCACCAGGACCAGCGCGCCTAAGGTGAGCACCACCCACCGCCGGGGTACCCGAGACAGTCGGGCCCGGCCATAGCGGGCCTCCGGCCGCGGCAGGGGAGTTTCGGTCACGCGCGTCAGCCTGGACTCTGGGCTGCCGGACACCGGCCGACAGCATGCCGGTAAGTGAAAACTGGAATTATAGGGTCGCGTACCAACGAGCAAGGGGAGACGTGAGCGAACTGCGGTTGATGGCGGTGCACGCCCACCCCGACGACGAGTCGAGCAAGGGTGCGGCGACCATGGCCCGTTACGCCGACGAGGGTCATCGGGTGCTGGTGGTGACGCTGACCGGCGGCGAGCGTGGCGACATCCTCAACCCGGCGATGGACCTGCCCGAGGTGCACGGGCATATCGCCGAGATCCGCCGCGACGAGATGGCCAAGGCCGCCGAGATCCTCGGCGTGGAGCACACCTGGCTGGGTTTCGTCGACTCCGGCCTGCCCACCGGTGACCCGCCACCCCCGCTGCCCGAGGGTTGCTTCGCGCTGGTGCCGCTCGAGGAGTCCGTCGAGGCGCTGGTGCGCGTCGTGCGTGAGTTCCGGCCGCACGTGATGACGACCTACGACGAAACCGGCGGCTACCCCCATCCCGATCACATCCGCTGCCACCAGGTTTCGGTCGGCGCGTTCGAGGCCGCCGGCGACTACCGGCGGTTCCCTGACGCCGGCGCTCCGTGGAACGTGGCCAAGCTGTACTACGTGCACGGGTTCTTGCGCGCCCGCATGCAGATGCTGCACGACGAGGCGATCAAGCACGGGCAGGAACCGCCGTTCAAGAAGTGGCTGGAGCACTGGGACGCCGCGCACGACCCGTTCGAGTCGCGGGTCACCACCCGCGTCGAGTGCTCCGAATACTTCAGCCAGCGCGACGACGCGCTGCGCGCCCACGCCACCCAGATCGACCCGTACCACGACTTCTTCGCCGCCCCCATCGCCTGGCAGCAACGGCTGTGGCCCACCGAGGAATTCGAGCTGGCGCGCTCGCGGGTGCCGGTCCGGCTGCCCGAAGACGACCTGTTCGCCGGGATCGAGGGCGACGCATGAACGCGGCCCTGACGAGCGCCGTGGCCCGCTGGCAGGCCGACGGTGCCCCGCAGCACACCGGCCCGGACTTCGGCAAGGCCAGCCCCGTCGGCCTGGTGGTCGTCGTGGTGCTGCTGATCGCCACCCTGCTGTTGCTGCGCTCGATGAACCGGCAGCTCAAGAAGGTGCCCGAGTCGTTCGATCCCGTGCACCCCGAACCCGATCAGGCCGCCGACGAGGGCACCGACGCGGTCGAGGAGCCCCGTCACGCCGACGGGCCGGCCCGACCCGCGGGCCCCGGCGATGAACCGGGCTGAGGGGTCCGCGACGAACACCCTCGGGCGGGCGACCAGCCCGTACCTGCGCCAGCACGCCGACAACCCGGTGCACTGGCAGCAGTGGACGCCGCAGGCGCTGGCCGAGGCCGCCGCGCGCGATGTGCCGATCCTGCTGTCCGTCGGGTACGCCGCCTGCCACTGGTGTCATGTGATGGCGCACGAATCGTTTGCCGACGACGAGGTCGCCGCCGCGATGAACGCCGACTTCGTCTGCGTCAAGGTCGACCGCGAGGAACGCCCGGACATCGACGCGGTCTACATGAACGCCACGGTGGCGCTGACCGGCCACGGCGGCTGGCCGATGACGTGCTTCCTGACTCCCGACGGGCGGCCCTTCTTCTGCGGCACCTACTATCCAAAAGAGGGCTTCCTGCAGCTCCTTGACGCGGTCGCGACCACCTGGCGGGAACGCCGCGGCGAGGTGGAGCAGGCCTCCGACCACATCGCGGCGGAGCTGCGCAATACCGCCGGTGCGCTCGGGGGACCGGGCGTCGAGCCGGCGCTGTGTGACCACGCGGTGGCCGGTGTGCTGGCCGAGCAGGACGTGCTGCGTGGCGGCTTCGGGGGCGCACCCAAGTTCCCGCCCTCGGCGCTGCTCGAGGCGCTGCTGCGGCACTACGAACGCACCGGCTCGGCCGCGGCGCTGACCGCCGTGCAGCGCACCGGCGCCGCCATGGCCCGCGGCGGCATCTACGACCAACTCGGCGGCGGCTTCGCCCGCTACAGCGTCGACAACGCTTGGGTGGTACCGCATTTCGAGAAGATGCTGTACGACAACGCGCTGCTGCTGCGCGCCTACGCGCACCGGGCGCGGCGAACCGGCGACCCGTTGGCGCGCCGGGTCGCCGCCCACACCGCCCGCTTCCTGCTCGACGACCTGCGCGCGGACGGCATGTTCACCTCGTCGCTGGACGCCGACGCCGACGGCCGCGAGGGCTCCACCTACGTCTGGACGCCCGCGCAGCTCGCCGAGGTGCTCGGCGAAGAAGACGGGCGTTGGGCGGCAGACGTTTTCGCGGTCACCGACGCGGGCACCTTCGAACACGGCGCCTCGGTGCTGCAGCTTCCCGCCGACCCCGACCCCGCCGAGCGTTTCGAGCGGGTGCGCCGCGCGCTGCTGGCCGCCCGCCGCGCCCGGATCCAACCCGGGCGCGACGACAAGGTCGTCACCTCTTGGAACGGGCTGGCGATCACCGCGTTGGCCGAGGCCAGCGTGGCCCTCGACGAACCCGGGCTCGCCGACGCCGCGGCCGACTGCGCGCGGGCGGTGCTGCGGTTGCACGTCGTCGACGGCCGGTTGCGGCGGGCCAGCCTGGGCGGCGTGGTCGGTGAGAGCGCCGCCATCCTCGAGGATTACGCCGCGCTGGCCACCGGCCTGCTCGCGCTGCACCAGCTCGACGCCGAGCCGGCCTGGCTGACCGCGGCGACCGGCCTGCTGGACACCGCGCTGCGGCATTTCGTCGACCCGCAACGGCCCGGCCGCTGGTTCGACACCGCCGACGACGCCGAGCGACTCGTGCTGCGCCCCGCCGACCCCCTGGACGGGGCGACCCCGTCGGGAGCCTCGCTGATCGCCGAGGCGCTGCTGACCGCGGCGCACCTCGCCGACGGCGATCGCGCGCAGCCCTACCTGCGGGCGGCCACCGAGGCGCTCGACGCGCATTCGCTGCTGCTCGACCGGGCGCCCCGCTCGGCCGGGCACTGGCTGGCCGTCGCCGAGGCGGCGGTCCGCGGGCCGCTGCAGGTGGCGGTCGCCTGCGACCCGGCGCGGTCCGCGCTGCTGCTCGACGCGCGCCGGCTGGCGCCCGGCGGCGCCATCGTGGTGGGCGGCCCGCGGGACTCCGCGCCGCTGCTGGCGGGCCGGGACCGGGTGGCCGGCGCCGACGCCGCCTACGTGTGCCGCGGCCAGACCTGCGACCTGCCGGTGACCGGCGCCGGCGAACTGGCCGCCGCGCTGGGCGTCACGGGCTGACCGGCCGCCTCACACCGCCGCGAGCCACGCGTCGTGGCCGACGTAGAAGACCGCGAACCACATCGCGATGTAGTGCAGGATCGCCGCGATCGCGGTGCAGGCGTGAAACACCTCGTGATAACCGAAGGTCCGCGGCCACGGGTCTGGCCAGCGCAGCGCGTAGAAGACGCCGCCGACGCTGTAGAACACGCCGCCGACCGCCAGCAGCACCATCGCGGCCACTCCCGCCTCGTGCAGGATCGTCGGCGCGTACCAGACGGCCACCCAGCCGAGCAGCAGGTACAGCGGCACGCCCAGCCAGCGCGGCGACGACGGCCAGCACACCTTCAGCAGGATGCCGGCGGCAGCGCCGCCCCAGACGATGCACAGCACGACCATCCCGGTGTTCTGCGGCATCACCAGCCGCGCGAACGGCGTGTAGCTGCCTGCGATGAACACGAAGATCATCGAATGGTCGAGCCGCTTCATCCGGGTCCGGCTCAGCGGCGACTTCCACTTGACGCGGTGATAGGTGGCGCTGACCGCGAACATCGCGACGGTCGACGCGGCGTACACCAGCGTCGAGTGGCCGGCGCGGGGCGAGGCGGCCGCCCACGACACCGACACCAGGGTGGCGCCGGTGACGATGGCCAGCCACGCCGAATAGAAGTGGATCCAGCCGCGCATCCGCGGCTTGGTCAAGACGGTGGCCGCACCCTCGACAAGCTGCTCGACGGTGTTGCCCGGCGCGATCGGTTCCGAATCCGGCTCCCGATCGGCCGCGGTGTCGGTCTGGCTGCTCATGTTTCCCATCGCCTCGTCGTGTCGCCCGTCGTGGAATGTAGGAAAGTTGCCCGGGGGTGCTGAAGATAAACAGTAGTCACCCGTCGCGGGACGCCGCTCCGACCGAGCCGGCGCCCGCGGCGCGACCCGGCGAGAAATTGCCGTCTCGAAACCATCGCCGCTGGCAGTAGGGTGAGTCTTCGTGGAGATCATCCCACCGCGGCTCAAAGAACCGCTGTATCGGGTGTACGAGTTGCGGCTGCGGCAGGGCCTGGCCGCCTCGAAATCCGAACTGCCGCGCCACATCGCCGTCCTGTGCGACGGCAATCGGCGCTGGGCGCGCGACGCCGGCTACGACGACGTGAGCTACGGCTACCGGATGGGCGCCGTGAAGATCGCCGAGATGCTGCGCTGGTGCGCCGACGCCGGCATCGAGATGACGACCGTCTACCTGCTGTCCACCGAGAACCTGCAGCGCGACCCCGACGAGCTGGCCGGCCTCATCGAGATCATCACCGACGTCGTCGAGGAGATCTGCGCCCCGGCCAACCGGTGGAGCGTGCGCACCGTCGGCGATCTCGAGCTGCTCGGCGAGGAGCCGGCGCGGCGGGTGCGCGGGGCGGTGGACTCCACCCCGGCGGTCGCGCCGTTCCACGTCAACGTCGCGGTCGGCTACGGCGGGCGCCGCGAGATCGTCGACGCGGTGCGCGCCCTGTTGAGCAAGGAGCTGGCCAACGGCGCCAGCGGCGACGAGCTGATCGACGCGGTCACCGTCGACGGCATCTCGCAAAACCTCTACACCTCCGGCCAGCCCGACCCGGACCTGGTGATCCGCACCTCGGGCGAACAACGCCTGTCCGGCTTCCTGCTGTGGCAGAGCGCGTATTCGGAGATGTGGTTCACCGAGGCGCACTGGCCCGCCTTCCGCCGGGTCGACTTCCTGCGCGCGCTGCGCGACTACAGCCAGCGGCACCGCAGATACGGCAAGTAGGCCCGGATGGCTGCGCTGTCGGCGGTGGTGTTCTCGCTGAGTGGCTGGCTCGGGCTGTACCTGCTGGCCCGCGACCCCCGCAAGCCGGTGCTCGCGCTCGCGGCGCTCGGGCTGTGCGGCTTCGCGGTGGTGGTGGCCCTGGACGCGGTGCGCCTGAGCACCCCGGTGCACGGCGCGCTGCTGAGCCAGGTGGAGATCTATCTGGTCGCCGTGCCCGGCGTGGCGTGGTTCGCGGTGCTGCTGGAGCTGTCCCGGTCCGGCGACCACTGGCGGGCCCGCACGGGCGAGGCGCTGCTGATCGCCGGGGTCGGCGCGCTGGCCGTGCTGGGCGCGGCGTTGGCCGGCGGCGTCGACGGGCCGTTGCGGGCGGGCCACCTGCTGATGTTCGCCGTCGTCTCGGGGTCCACGCTCGGCGCGATGGCGGCCGCGCTGATGCGGCCCGCCCAGCCGGTCCGCGCCGGTGGCGTGGTCGCGGTCGCGACGCTGTTCTTCGCCCTCGGCAACGCCATCCTCGTCATCCCGCTGGGGCTGGTGCCCAGCTGGGTGGCGTTGGCGTCCACCGGTTTCGACGTGTTGCTGCTGGGCGTGGCGGTGGCGGCGTGGGACGCCTTCGACGAGGGTCAGGCGGTGCGCGCCGACATGCGGCGATCCTTCACCGGTTCGATGACGGTGGCGGTGCTGTTCGGCGGTCAGGCGCTGATCGGCCTGGCCGTCACCCGCGGCGAGCCCGGCGCGCGCACGGTGCTGACCGTGCTGCTGTTCAGCAGCCTGGCCGTCGCGATCGCGGTGCAGGTGTTGGCCGACCCGCTGGCCGGGGTGCTGGACCGGCTGGCGTTCTCGCGATCGCCCGCCCTGCGTGCCGACCGGGCCGCGCTGCGCCACACCGGCGCGGCGCTGCCGCTGCGCAAGGTGGATCCCGTCCTCGACGTCGACGATGACACCTTCGCCAGACTCACCCGGCGGGCGCTCGGCCACTACGGCGACCTGACCAAGCTCGTGGCCAGCCCGTTGACCGCGCTGCCCGTCATCGACGAGCGGCTGGCCGCCCGCGGCGCCCCGGATCACCCGCTGGAGCGGGCCAACGAACTCAAGGCCGTCCTGGCGGACGCGATCGGTCGGCTCAAGCCCCGCGACGCCGGCGATTTCGGCACCACCGAGCAGTGGCGGCACTACAACTCGCTGTATTTCCCTTACGTCGCCGGCGTGCGGGCCTACGCGCAGAACGCCACCGCCGCCGGGCTGGATCCCGTTGCGCGGCAAGCCTGGCGGTGGTTCGCCACCGAGGTGCCGCAGCGGTCACTGCACAACTGGCAGAGCGCCGCGGCCCGGCTGATCGCCGGTGAGTTGCGCCGCGGCGTGGTTGTTTCCAGCGAGTGACGGAAACGGCGCAAACGCATCTCGGAAATTAATCCGGACGTCAAACATCCGTTGCGCGGCTTTGCAATCCTGAGGGTCAGGGAATAGCTCCGTGAACCCGCGGGTCTATCTATCCGTGGCAATAAGTGTCTGTGGCAGTAGTTGGCAGCGCCACGGGTCGATGTGGCAGTGCAACGACGGCACGCTCGAACGCGTCGACCAACCCGCATCGCGAGGAGTAAGCACATGACCTCTGTATCTGGTGTATCCGGCGTCTCCGCCCTGCACACCCGACCCCTCTACGACTCGACCGACTCGCTGTTGCGGTTTGCCATGCGCGCCGACGGCACGTTGACGGGGGCCTGCGGCCTGGCCGTCGCGTTCCTCGCCGACCCGCTCGCGTCGCTCACCGGCCTGACGTCGTTCCAGGAGTACGCGATCGGCGCCACCTTCGTGCTCGCCGGTTTCCTGGTGTTCAGCCTCGCGGCCTTCCCCGATCTGCGCCGGCTCGGGACCGCCATCGTGGTGGCCAACGTCGTGCTGACCCTGGTGGCGCTGGTGGTGGCCGAGACGGCGCCGCTGAGCGCGGGCGGCGTCACCGCGACACTGGCCGGCGGCGTCTACTCGGCGGCGTTCGCCGGGCTGCAGTACCTGGGCCTGCGCCGGCTCGAGCCGTAACTCGTCGGCGCCTACAGCTTGCGCAGGCGCAGCCGGTTGATGGAGTGGTCGGCGTCCTTGCGCAGCACCAGGGTGGCGCGGGGACGGGTCGGCAGGATGTTCTCGACCAGGTTGGGGCGGTTGATCGACCGCCAGATCTCGCGCGCCGCGGCGACGGCCTTGGTGTCGTTGAGGGCCGCGTAGTGGTGGAAGTGTGACTGCGGATCCGCGAAGGCCGTGCTGCGCATCGCCAGGAACCGCGACACGTACCACTGCTCGATGTCCTCGATGCGCGCGTCGACGTAGAGCGAGAAGTCGAACAAGTCCGACACCATCAGCGTGGGGCCGGTCTGCAGGACGTTGAGGCCCTCCAGGATCAGGATGTCGGGGTGCCGCACCACGTGTTTGGCGCCCTGGATCACGTCGTACTTGAGGTGCGAGTAGACCGGCGCGCACGCGTAGTCCGACCCCGACTTCACCGAGGTGACGAAGCGCATCAGCGCCCGACGGTTGTAACTTTCCGGAAAACCTTTGCGATGCATCAGGTTTCGCCGGTCCAGTTCGGCGTTCGGGTACAGGAAGCCGTCGGTGGTCACCAGGTCCACCCGGCGGTGCGGATCCCACCGCGCCAGCAGCGCCTGCAGCACGCGGGCGGTCGTCGACTTGCCGACCGCCACGCTGCCGGCGACGCCGATGATGAACGGCACCGGCCGGTCCGGGTTCTGCTGGGGTTCGCCGAGGAATTCCGCTGTGGCGGCGAACAATCGCTGCCGGGCCGCGACCTGTAGGTGGATCAGCCGGGCCAGGGGCAGGTAGACCTCTTCGACCTCCAGCAGGTCAATCTGCTCGCCGAGCCCGCGCAGCCCGAGCAGCTCCTCCTCGGTGAGGGCCAGCGGCGTCGACATACGAAGCGCACGCCATTGCTTTCGGTCGAACTCCACATACGGGCTCGGCTCGCTAAGCCGCGGCATAGTGCCCAGTGTGGCAGGAGCGCCCGTATGCCCGACGGCTGGGCTGGCGATTGGTCGCGCTCGATAGACTGGTGGCCGTGACTGCCGCACCTGACGCCCGCCCCTCGACATCGGTGATGTCCACCCCGCTCGCCGAGATCGATCCCGACATCGCCGGCCTGCTGGGCCAGGAACTGGGGCGCCAACGCGACACCCTCGAGATGATCGCGTCGGAGAACTTCGTGCCGCGCTCGGTGCTGCAGGCCCAGGGCAGCGTGCTGACCAACAAGTACGCCGAGGGCCTACCGGGCCGGCGCTACTACGGCGGCTGCGAGTACGTCGACGTCGTGGAGAACATCGCCCGGGACCGGGCCAAGGCGCTGTTCGGCGCCGACTTCGCCAACGTGCAGCCGCACTCCGGCGCCCAGGCGAACGCCGCGGTGCTGCACGCGCTGATGACGCCCGGTGAGCGGCTGCTGGGCCTGGACCTGGCCAACGGCGGCCACCTGACGCACGGCATGAAGCTGAACTTCTCGGGCAAGCTCTACGAGAACGGCTTTTATGGCGTGGACCCCACCACCCACCTGGTGGACATGGACGTGGTGCGGGCCAAGGCGCGGGAGTTCCGCCCCAAGGTCATCATCGCCGGCTGGTCGGCCTACCCGCGGGTCCTCGACTTCGCGGCCTTCCGGTCGATCGCCGACGAGGTCGACGCGAAGCTTTGGGTGGACATGGCGCACTTCGCGGGCCTGGTCGCCGTCGGCCTGCACCCGTCTCCGGTGCCGCACGCCGACGTCGTCTCCACGACCGTCCACAAGACGCTCGGCGGTCCGCGCTCCGGCCTGATCCTGGGCAAGCAGGAATACGCCAAGCCGATCAACTCGGCCGTGTTCCCCGGCCAACAGGGCGGCCCGTTGATGCACGTCATCGCGGCCAAGGCCGTCGCCCTGAAGATCGCGGGCACGCCGGAGTTCGCCGACCGGCAGCGCCGCACCCTCTCGGGTGCCCGCATCCTGGCCGACCGGCTGCTGGCGTCCGACGTCGCCAAGGCGGGCGTGTCGGTGGTCAGCGGCGGCACCGACGTGCACCTGGTCCTGGTGGACCTGCGGGACTCGCCGCTGGACGGCAAGGCCGGTGAGGACCTGCTGCACGAGATCGGCATCACCGTCAACCGCAACGCGGTGCCCAACGACCCGCGCCCGCCGATGGTCACGTCCGGGCTGCGCGTCGGCACCCCGGCCCTGGCTACCCGCGGCTTCGGGGACACCGAGTTCGCCGAGGTCGCCGACATCATCGCGACGGCGCTGGCGGCAGGCACCTCCGCCGACGTCCCCGCGCTGCGGGACCGGGTGACCCGCTTGGCCAGGGAGTTCCCGCTCTACGACGGCCTGGAAGACTGGGCGCTGGTCGGCCGGTAGCCACCGCGCGGCGTAGGCCGGAGGACTTAAGTCACGAGTTGGCCCGACACGGCCCGGGCGATTTCACTCGTCTGTGTCCGCGGGTTACAGTTATTTCATGGCACAAAGACCCGTCGCGAACGCGCTGACCCTGGAACTTGAGCCGGTCGTCGAAGCCAACATCGACCGTCACCTCAACACCGAGGAGATCTGGTTCGCGCACGATTACGTGCCGTTCGACCGGGGCGAGAACTTCGCCTTCCTGGGCGGGCGCGACTGGGACCCGTCGTCGGAGACCCTGCCGCGGCAGTTCACCGACGCGTGCGAGATCCTGCTGCTGCTCAAGGACAACCTGGCCGGGCACCACCGCGAGCTCGTCGAGCACTTCATCCTCGAGGACTACTGGGGTCGCTGGCTGGGCCGGTGGACCGCCGAGGAGCACCTGCACGCCATCGTGCTGCGCGAGTACCTCGTGGTGACCCGCGAGGTCGACCCGACCGCCAACGAGGAGGCCCGGGTCCGCTACGTGATCAAGGGCTACCGCGCCGACACCTACAGCCAGGTGGAGACGCTGGTGTACATGGCGCTCACCGAGCGCACCCACGCGGTGTTCTGCCAGAACCTGGCCGCTCAGCTCGAGGAGCCGATCCTGGCCGGCCTGATCGACCGGATCGCCCGCGACGAGGCACGGCACGAGACGTTCTTCGCGAACCTCGTCGCGCACTGCCTGGAGTACACGCGCGACGAGACGATCGCGGCGATCGCCGCGCGCGCCGCCGAACTGCAGGTCCCGGGCGCCGACATCGACGACTACCGGGACAAGGTGCGCAACGTCGCCGACGCCGGCATCTTCGGCCCCGAGCACCTGCGCCAGGCGATCTCCGCCCGCATCACCGCGTGGGGTGTCGCCGACGAGCCGTCGCTGCGGCAATTCGTCACCGGCTGAGCCGGTCCGCCCGCGGGGCGGGCATTTCCGTCGGCGCGCCTGCGCAGCGCGCATGCGGCCACGAGAGTAGCGTCACTGTCGATGGTCAGCGACACTTCCAGCTGCCAGGGCGGCACCTTCCGTCACGACTACGGTAGGACCGGCCCCGGTCCTGGTGCTGCGGCTCCCGCCCACATGCTCGTGCGGGTCCGCGCGGGCTTTCCCCGCTCGAGGAGCGCTACGTGACCGAAATCCGGACCTACGTGATCGACACGTCCGTGCTGCTGTCCGACCCCTGGGCGTGCAGCCGGTTCGCCGAGCACGAGGTGGTGGTTCCGCTGGTGGTGATCAGCGAACTGGAGGCCAAACGCCATCACCACGAGCTGGGCTGGTTCGCCCGTCAAGCGTTGCGGCTCTTCGACGACCTGCGCCTCGAGCACGGACGCCTGGATCAGCCGATTCCCGTTGGCGCGCAAGGCGGTACGCTGCATGTCGAGCTCAACCACACCGATCCCTCGGTGCTGCCCAGCGGCTTCCGCAACGACAGCAACGACTCCCGGATCCTGAGCTGCGCCGCCAACCTCGCCGCCGAGGGCAAGCGAGTCACGTTGGTGAGCAAGGACATTCCGCTGCGGGTCAAGGCCGCCGCGGTGGGCCTGGCCGCCGACGAATACCACGCGCAGGACGTGGTGGCCTCCGGGTGGTCGGGGATGCGCGAGATCGAAACCGCCGCCGAGGACATCGACGCGCTGTTCACCGAGGGTGAGATCGATCTCGCCGACGCGCGGGATTTGCCCTGCCACACCGGGATTCGGCTGCTGGGCGGCAGCTCGCACGCGCTGGGCCGGGTGAACGCGGACAAGCGGGTCCAGCTGGTGCGCGGCGACCGCGAGGTGTTCGGGCTGCGCGGCCGCTCCGCCGAGCAGCGCGTCGCGCTGGACCTGCTGCTCGACGAATCGGTGGGCATCGTGTCGCTGGGCGGCAAGGCCGGCACCGGCAAGTCGGCGCTGGCGCTGTGCGCGGGCCTCGAGGCCGTCCTGGAACGGCGCACCCAGCGCAAGGTGGTGGTGTTCCGCCCGCTGTATGCCGTCGGCGGCCAGGAGCTGGGCTACCTGCCCGGCAGCGAGAGCGAGAAGATGGGGCCGTGGGCGCAGGCCGTCTTCGACACGCTGGAGGGGCTGGCCAGCCCGGCCGTGCTGGAGGAGGTGCTCTCGCGCGGCATGCTCGAGGTGCTGCCGCTCACCCACATTCGGGGCCGGTCGCTGCACGACTCGTTCGTGATCGTCGACGAAGCGCAGTCGCTGGAACGCAACGTCTTGCTGACGGTGTTGTCGCGGCTGGGCACCGGCTCGCGCGTGGTGCTCACACATGACATCGCCCAGCGCGACAACCTGCGGGTGGGCCGCCACGACGGCGTCGCCGCGGTGATCGAGAAGCTCAAGGGCCACCCGCTGTTCGCCCACATCACCTTGCTGCGCAGCGAGCGTTCGCCGATCGCCGCCCTGGTCACCGAGATGCTCGAGGAGATCGCCGGGCCACAGTGACCGATGGTCGTGACCGGCTGCGCCCGGCGTCGCCGCGCTGGCCATCACTTTGGTGACCGATGGTCGTGACCGGCTGCGCCCGGCGTCGCCGCGCGGGCCACAGTGACCGATGGTCGTGACCGGCTGCGCCCGGCGTCGCCGCGCTGGCCATCACTTTGTGAGCGGGCGTTTCGGTAGGCTCTTTGCGTGCCGAAACGTCCCGACAGCCAGGCCTGGCGCTACTGGCGGACCGTGATCGGAGTGGTCGCGGCCGTCGGGGTGCTGGTCATCGGCGGGCTCACCGGCCATGTGACACGCGCGGACAACCTGAGCTGCGCGGTGGCCAAGTGCGTGGCGCTGACGTTCGACGACGGGCCGGGCCCGTTCGACGACCGGCTCCTGCAGGTGCTCAGGGACAACGACGCCAAGGCCACCTTCTTCCTGATCGGCAACAAGGTGGCGGCCAACCCCGGCGGCGCCAAGCGGATCGCCGACGCGGGAATGGAGATCGGCAGCCACACCTGGGAACACCCCAACATGACCACCATCCCGACCGAGGACATCGCCGCGCAGTTCTCGAAGGCCAACGACGCGATCACCGCCGCGACCGGTCACACGCCGGTCCTCTACCGGCCCGCGGGCGGCCTGTCCGACGGCGTGGTGCGCCAGACCGCCGCGCAGTTCGGCTTGGCCGAAATACTGTGGGACGTCATTCCTTTCGACTGGGCCAACGACTCGAACACGGCGGCCACCCGGTACATGCTGATGACCTACATCAAGCCCGGGTCGGTGGTGCTGCTGCACAGCACCTATTCGAGCACCGTGGACCTGGTCTATCAGTTCATGCCGGTCCTCAAGGCCAACGGCTACCGCATGGTGACGGTCAGCGAACTGCTCGGGCCGCGGGCGCCGGGCAGCAGCTACGGTGGCCGCGAGAACGGGCCACCGGTCAACGGGCTGCGTGACATTCCGGCCGCCGAGATCCCCACGCTGCCCGACACGCCGTCACCCAAGCCGATGCCCAACTTCCCCATCACCGACATCCCGGGGCAGAACTCCGGCGGGCCCAACAACGGTGCCTAGCGCCGGCGAGGAGCGAAAGTCCGTTCGCCGCTTGTCCATTCAGTACGGCGTGGACCTCGCCCTGTCGTATGTGGTGGCCGTCGTCCAGGCGGCCGCCATCCTGATTCCGCTGCGCGGCCACACCGCCGGGCGCGCCAACGCCGACTTCGCGCAGCAGAACACCGCGGCGGTGCTGCTGCTCATCGGGTTCGCCGTCGTCGGCGTCGTGGCGGCCGGCGCGTGGAGCATCCTGCCCACGGTCCGCTGGTACGTCACCGGCGCCGAGCCCACGCAGCGGCAGCGCCAGGTCGCGATGCGGCTGCCGGGCTACCAGTCGGTGATCCTGGTGACGGCCTGGGCGGCCAGCGGTGGCATCTTCATCCTGGTCAACCTGTCCGGGGGGCCGCGGTTGTTGCTGCCCATCGGCCTCGGCGTCCTGTTCGGCGGCCTTGCCGCGGCCGGCACGGGCATGCTGCTATCGCAGCGCACGCTGCGGCCCATCATGCGGGCGGCGACACTGAATTGTGAGCCGCGGTTGGCGGTCCCGGGCGTCTACGCGCGCCTGGTCCTGATGTGGTTTCTGTGCAGCGCGTTTCCCGTCGGCGTCGTCGCGACCCTGGTGGTGTTGCGCTCCTACGGCTGGCTGATCGAGAAGTCCGCCTCGCTCGACGCGCCGATCCTGGTGGTGTCGTCGGCGGCGGTGGTGCTGGGGCTGCCGATGATGATCCTGACGTCACGGTCCATCTCGGATCCGATCGGCGAGGTCGTCGACGCGATGGCGGAGGTCGAACACGGCCGCATCGACACCTCCGTCGGCGTCTACGAACGCTCACAGATCGGCCGTCTGCAAAGCGGTTTCAACCGGATGGTGGCCGGGCTGGCCGAGCGGGACCGGCTGCGCGACCTGTTTGGGCGCCACGTCGGCGCCGGGGTGGCGCAGCGGGCCCTCGACGAGGGCGCGTCGCTGTCCGGAGACGTGGTCGAGGCGGCGGTCCTGTTCATCGACCTGGTGGGTTCGACGCAGCTCGCCCAGAGCCGCCCGCCGCAACAGGTCGCCGAGGTGCTCAACGACTTCTTCCGGACCGTCGTCGACGCCGTCGACGAGCACCACGGGCTGATCAACAAGTTCGCCGGCGACGCCGCCCTGGCCGTGTTCGGGGTGCCGTTGCCCACCAGCGACCCTGCGGCCGCCGCCCTGGCGACGGCCCGCGCCTTGGGCGTTCAATTACGAACGCTGCCGGTCGATTTCGGTATCGGCGTGTCGGCCGGCCGGGTATTCGCCGGCAACATCGGCGCAGAGAATCGCTACGAGTACACCGTCATCGGCGACGCCGTCAACGAGGCCGCGCGGCTCGCCGACCTGGCCAAGACCGCCGACCGGCGAATCCTGTGCTCGGCGGCGGCCATCGAGCGCGCCTCCGACGCCGAGCGCGCGCACTGGGACGAGTGCTATTCCACGGTGCTGCGCGGGCGCTCCGAGACCACCCACGTCAGCGCGCCCACCACCTAGCGCGGCTCTAGGACTTGCTGACCTTGAGCGCGGCGATGATGCCGCCGACCACGGCCGCCGACGCGGCGTCGCCGATGGGCGTCGAACACATGAAGACGGTGACGGGTTTGGTGTCGACGGCGATGACGGTCACCGAGTCGCCCTTCACGTTGCGGCTGGGGTCGGCGATGGTGATGTCCGCGTCGGCGCGAGTCGCCTTGGTGCCGTCGACCGTGATGGACGACGTCTTGACCGGCCCCAGCGTCGGCGAGGCGTTCGCGTAGCCCGGGCCGCTGGACGTGCACTGCATCAGCTTGCTGGCCTGTGCCGAAATGTCCATGCTGGTAACGAAATTCGTGACGGCGACCTCGGCGGTCATCATCCACTGATTGGCTCCGGGCACCTCCTGCGCGACGCCCAGCCCACCGATCAGGTTGGGGTTCTGGTCGTCGGAGAACACCGTCCACCCGGGCGCCGCCTTCACCGGGAACGACAGCTTGCCGGCCGCGATGGTCACGGCGTCGCCCTTGGGCAGCTCACCGCCCGACACGTTGGGCGTGCAGTCCGTGGCGTTCTGCGCGGAGTTCCTCGGCTGCGAGACGCTGGTGCTGGTCGACGACGGGGCCGCGCTCGACGGCTTGTCGTTGCCGCCGCGCATCACCAGCAGCGTGGCCACCAGCGCGATGACGGCCAACAGCACCAGCCCACCGACGATCAGCCACGGCAGCTTCGAGCCCGATCCGCCGCCGGGTGGCGGCCCCACCGGGTAGGGGCCGGTCGGCCCGCCGGGCGCGAACTGTTGCCCCGGATACGGTCCGTAGGGGCCCGGCTGTGGTCCCGGGTAGGGGACGCCCTGCGTCGGGGGGTACCCCGGGGGCGGGGGGTAGCCGCCCTGCGGGTAGCCGTAGGGGCCGCCCTGCGGGTAGGGACCGGGGCCGCCGCCCTGCGGGGGCGGGCCCCACTGCGGTTGTTGCCCTTGCGGATTGGGCCCGTAGGGACCCTGGCCATAGGGGCCGTAGGGGTCCTGGCCTGAGGGGCCGCCGGGAGGAGCCGTCATCGCCGAATCACCGTTACTCTCTTCTCGCCTTGACGTCGCCGCCCCGTGCGTCTCGGGGTGGTCCCGCGCTAGTCCTGCGGCTGAACCCGCGCCATCGCCAGCACGTCGAGCCGGCGGTCCAGCTCTTCCTCGGACAGTTTGTCGCCGATCAGGCCGCGGTCGATCACGGTCTGCCGAATCGTCTTGCGCTCCTTGAGCGCCTGCTTGGCCACCGCGGCGGCCTCCTCGTAGCCGATCGCCGAGTTCAGCGGCGTGACGATCGACGGTGAGGACTCGGCCAGCTCGCGCAGGTGCTCGACGTTGGCCTTGAGCCCGACGATGCAGCGCTCCGCGAACAACCGCGAGACGTTGCTCAGCAGCTTGAAGGACTCCAGGATGTTGCGGGCCATCATCGGGATGTAGACGTTGAGCTCGAAGGCGCCGGACAGGCCGCCGACGGCCACCGCCGCGTCGTTACCGATCACCTGGGCCGCGACCTGGGTGACCGCCTCGGGCAGCACGGGATTGACCTTGCCCGGCATGATCGAGCTGCCCGGCTGCAGGTCCGGCAGCTGGATTTCGGCCAAGCCGGTCAGCGGGCCGGACCCCATCCAGCGGACATCGTTGGCGATCTTGGTCAGCGACACCGCGATGGTGCGCAGCGCGCCCGAGGCCTCCACCAGCCCGTCGCGCGCGGCCTGAGCTTCGAAAGAGTTGGTGGCCGTGCGCAATTCGCTGAGGCCGGTCGATGCGATCAACGTCTCGACCACCTTGGCGCCGAAACCGTCGGGGGCGTTGAGGCCGGTGCCGACGGCGGTGCCGCCGATCGCCAGCTCACCCAGCCGCGGCAGCGTGGCGCGCACCCGCTCGATGCCGGCCTCCACCTGCCGGGCGTAGCCGCTGAACTCCTGACCGAGCGTCACCGGGACCGCGTCCATCAGGTGGGTCCGGCCGGACTTGACGACGGTGTGCCATTCGCGGGCCTTGCCGGCCAGGGCTTCGTGCAGCACCTCGAGTGCCGGGATCAGATGCCGCACAGCCGCTTCCGTCGCTGCGATGTGGGTGGCGGTGGGGAAGGTGTCGTTGGACGACTGCGACATGTTCACGTCGTCGTTGGGGTGCACCTTGACGCCGTTGCGCGCCGCGATGGACGCGATGACCTCGTTGGTGTTCATGTTCGAGCTGGTGCCCGAGCCGGTCTGGAACACGTCGATCGGGAACTGGTCGTCGTGCTGGCCGTCGGCGATCTCGGCCGCCGCGGCGATGATCGCGTCCGCCTTGTCCGGCGCCAGCAGGCCGAGGTCCTTGTTCACCTGGGCGCAGGCACCTTTCAGCAGCCCCAGCGCGCGGATCTGCGTGCGCTCCAGGCCGCGGCCCGAGATCGGGAAGTTCTCCACCGCGCGCTGAGTCTGGGCACGCCACAAGGCTTTTGCGGGCACCCGGACCTCGCCCATGGTGTCGTGTTCGATGCGGTAGTCGGTGTCGCTGTCGTTACCGGCGGGACTGGCCATGGATTGCGTCTTCCTCGCTTCGTGGTTCAGGGCAGGGGATAGGCGGCGGTGCTGTCGCCGGTGAAATCGATGGCGGAATACTCGTTGAGCTTGGAAAGCCGGTGGTAGGCCTCGATCATGCGCACGGTCCCCGACTTGGACCGCATCACGATCGACTGGGTGGTGCAGCCGCCAGGGTAGTACTGCACGCCCTTGAGCAGGTCACCGTTGGTGACGCCGGTGGCGCAGAAGAAGACGTTCTCCCCGGACACCAGGTCCTCGGTGGTCAGCACCTGGTCGAGGTCGTAGCCCGCGTCGAGGGCCTTCTGGCGCTCCTCGTCGTCCTTGGGCGCCAGCTGCGCCTGGATGGCGCCGCCCATGCAGCGGATGGCGGCCGCGGCGATGATGCCCTCCGGGGTGCCGCCGATGCCGGCCAGCATGTCGGTGCCCGACAGGTACCGGCACGCCGAGATCGCTCCGGCGACGTCGCCGTCGGTGATCAGCCGGATCCGGGCGCCGGTGTCGCGCACGTCGGAGATCAGCTGGGCGTGCCGCGGGCGGTCCAGGATGCACACCGTCATGTCGCGCACCGACAGGTTCTTCACCTTGGCCACCGCGCGGATGTTCTCGGCGATCGGGGCGGTGATGTCGAGCACGTGCGCGGCCTCCGGGCCGACGGCGATCTTGTTCATGTAGAACACCGCCGACGGGTCGAACATCGCGCCGCGGTCGGCCACCGCCAGCACGGAGATCGCGTTGGGCATGCCCTTGCTCATCAGCGTCGTGCCGTCCACCGGGTCCACGGCGAAGTCGCATTCCGGGCCGTCGCCGTTGCCGACCTCCTCGCCGTTGTAGAGCATCGGCGCGTTGTCCTTCTCGCCCTCGCCGATCACCACCACGCCGCGCATAGACACGGAATTGACCAGCTCGCGCATGGCGTCGACGGCCGCGCCGTCGCCGCCCTCCTTGTCGCCGCGGCCCACCCAACGGCCCGCCGCCATGGCCCCGGCCTCGGTGACCCGGACCAGCTCCAGGGCCAGGTTGCGGTCCGGGGCCTCGCGCCGCGGCCGTCCGGATGAGCGGTCGCCCTGAACAGTCATGGTTGCCGATTGTCCCAGAAGCGGATCGGTCCGCCGGAACTGGGATACTCGGGGGATGACCGACGAGGCGCACCCCGACGCCGGAACCGCTGGCGAGGCGGCCCCCGGCCCCGGACCCGTGGTGGGACCCGTCGCTCGACCGGCCAAACCGCGACTGCTGCAGGACGGCCGCGACATGTTCTGGTCGCTGATTCCGCTGGTGATTGGCTGCATCGTGCTGGCCGGCCTGGTCGGCACCTGCTCCTTGCAGCTGCACAGCCACCAGGGCCCCATCCCGCCCTACGACGCGCCGGCCGCCCTGCGCGCGGACGCGGCCACGCTCGGGTTCCCCGTCCGGCTGCCGCAACTGCCCGCCGGCTGGCAGGCGAATTCGGGCCGTCGCGGCAGCATCCAAGGCGGCCGGGTGGACCCCTCGACGGGGCAACGGCTCACCGCGACGACGTCCACCGTCGGCTACATCACTCCGACCGGTCTGTATCTGAGCCTGACCCAGAGCAACGCCGACGAGGACAAGCTCGTCGGCTCGATCCACCCGTCCGCCTACCCGACGGGGGCGATCGACATCGGCGGGGTGAAGTGGGTGGTCTATCAGGGGGCCGGTCAAAGCGGTGCGGACGCCGAGCCCGTCTGGACCACCCGGCTCAGCGCCCCGACGGGGGCCACGCAGCTCGCGATCACCGGTGCCGGAACCGACGACCAGTTCCGTACGCTGGCCTCGGCGACGCAGTCGCAGTCGCCGTTGCCCAGCCGCTGAAAGGGACTCGCGTGAGCGCACCCCGCGCAGACCTGACCGGATGGTCGCCGGCGCCGTTCACCGGCGGCGGCTACACCCACGACGTCTACCGCAAGGGCGCCGGCCCCGGGGTGGTGCTCATCCCGGAGATCCCCGGCATCCATCCCAGCGTGCTCGGTCTGGGCAACCACCTGGTCGACAGCGGGTTCACCGTCGCCATCCCGTCGCTGTTCGGCGAGCCGGGGCGGGCAAAGACGACCGGCTACCTGGCCGCGACCATCAGCCGTGCTTGCGTGGCAAGGGAATTCGCGGCGTTCGCGACGAACAAGCAGCGGCCGGTGTCGGCGTTTCTGCGGGCGCTGGCGCGCGACCTGAACGCGTCGACGCCGGGCAAGGGGGTCGGGGTGATCGGCCAGTGCTTCACCGGTGGCTTCGCATTGGCCGCGGCTGTCGACGACAGCGTGCTGGCCCCCGTGTTGTCGCAGCCGTCGGTGCCGTTGCCGCTGGGCCGGGCGCGCCGGCGCGACCCGGGCCTCAGCGAGTCCGAGCTCGACGCCGTCGCCGCCCGCGCCGCGGGCGAGGGCCTGTGCGCCCTGGGGTTGCGGTTCAGCGAGGACCCGGTGGTGCCCGCCGAACGCTTCGCCGCCCTCAAGGAGCGGCTCGGCGACGCGTTCGAGGTGATCGAGATCGATTCGCGGCCGGGCAATCCGCACGGCTTCGGCCGGGTCGCGCATTCCGTCCTCACCGACGAGCTGCGCGAGGTCGACGGGCATCCCGCCTACGAGGCCCGCAAGCGCGTCGTCGAGTTCCTCACCGAGCGGCTCACCTAGGACACCCGCATGCCGATCGACGATCTGGTGGTCGAGACCGCGTACGGCCCGGTGCGCGGAGTCGCCGAGCGAGGAGCCAAGGCGTGGAAGGGCATTCGCTACGCGGCGGCGCCCGTCGGTGACCTCCGGTTCCGGAGGCCGGTGCCGCCCGCCCGGTGGACCGAGGTCGCCGACGCGACCCGGTTCGGCCCGGCGTGCCCGCAGACGGCGTTCGCCAACATGCCGCTCGACTTGGGCGCCCCGCAGGGTGAGGACTGCCTGCGGCTCAACGTCTGGGCGTCGTCGGACACCAATCCCGGCGCCGGCAGGCCCGTGCTGGTGTGGCTGCACGGCGGCGCCTACGTGCTGGGCGCCGGCAGCCAAGCGCTCTACGACGGCCACCGACTGGTGGGTGGCGGCGACGTCATCGTGGTGACGGTCAACTACCGGCTCGGGGTGCTCGGCTTCCTCGACCTGTCGTCGTTCGACGCGCGCCATTTCGACTCGAACGTCGGTCTGCACGACGCCATCGCGGCGCTGCGCTGGGTGCGCGACAACATCGCGGCGTTCGGCGGCGACCCGCACCGGGTGACGCTGTTCGGGGAATCCGCGGGCGCCGGCATGGTCACCACGTTGCTGGCCTGTCCCGCCGCCGAGGGCCTGTTCGGCGGTGCCATCGCTCAAAGTTCGCCCGCCACTTCGGTTTACGACCGGGCCCGCGCCGCACGCGTGGCCGAGTCCTTTCTGGACCGGCTCGGCATCGCCGCCGACGAGACGCACCGGCTGTCCGGCGCGCCGATGACGGTGCTCCTGGCGGCCTCGCAAGCGGTGTTCGACGAGGTGCCCGCGCGCAACCCGGGCACGTTGGCGTTCGTCCCCATCGTGGACGGCAAGCTGCTGCACGACTATCCGGTGCGGTTGGCCCAAGAGGGCCGCTTGAATCCGGTGCCGTTGATCATCGGGACCAACAAGCACGAGGCGGCGCTGTTCCGCCTGATCCGGTCGCCGCTGGTGCCGATCACGCCGCAGGCCATCAAATCAATGTTCGCCCAGATCGCGGCCGAGCAGCCGGACCTGCAGCTGCCCACCGAAGAACAGATCGGCCTGGCCTACGCGCGCACCCGGCGCTGGGCGCGCAGCCTGAGCGTCGCGACCGACGTCGGCTTCCGGATGCCGTCGGTGTGGCTGGCCGAGGGGCACAGCGCGGTGGCGCCGGTGTACCTGTACCGGTTCGACTACGCGACGCCGATGCTGCGGGTGCTGCTGGTCAACGCCGCGCACGCCACCGAATTGCCCTACGTGTGGGGCACTCTCGGGGGACCCAAAGATCCCATGCTGAAGCTGGGCGGCGCGAGAACCGCCAAGGCGGTGTCGAAGCGGATGCGCACCCGGTGGATCAATTTCGCCGCCCACGGCAAACCCGTGGGCCTGCCGGGGGAGCCCGAGTGGGCGCCCTACCAGGAAGCCGACCGCGCCTGCCTGATCATCGACAAGCGCGACCGGCTGGCCTACGACCTGGACGCGCCGATCAGGGCCGCCTGGGGCAACAAGATGCTGAGCTTCCGTTAACGGGGGGTCTCACGCCGGCGCGGCCGTCTTCTCCTGCGCCGCTTGAGATTTCATCTGCCGGAACATGTCGACGTAGTAGGGCAGGCAGTCGGAGAGCGCCTGCTCGGTGGTGAACAGCGGCCGGTACCCGAGGTCGCGGGTGGCCTTGGCGATGGAGAAGAAGTTGTCCAGGTACAGCCGCTCGACGGCCAGCGGTTCGAGTAGCGGCGCCGGGATGCCGAACCGGAAATGCAGCCGCTGCCAGCCCGTCATGGCCGCGCGCACGAGGGGACCGTTGACCCGCACCCGCGGCCAGCGGACTCCGCACGCCTCGACGACCGGCCGGGCGAATTCGAACATGTTGATCGGATCGTCGTCGTTGATGAAATAGGCCTGCCCCGGCGCGGTGCCGCCGGGGACGAGGTGCTGGGCGGCCAGGATGAAACCGTGAATCAGGTTGTGCACGTAGGAGTTGTCGAGCCGCGCCGACTTGCGGCCGATCAGCACCTTGACGTGACCGGCGATCACGCTCTCGAAGAGCTTGCGAAACATCGTCTGGTCGCCGGGTCCCCAGATGCCGCTGGGCCGGATCGCGCACGTCAGCACGCCGTCAACGCCGTTCTGCCGCAACACAAACCGCTCGGCGAGCACCTTGGTCTCGGTGTAGAGGTCGTTGAACCGGTCGGTGTAGGGCAACGTCTCGTCGCCGCCGGCGATGTTCTGGCCGCCCATCACCACGCTGTTCGACGAGGTGTAGACGAACCGCTGCACGCCGGCGGCCTGCGCGGCGTGCAGGAGGTTTTCGGTGCCCCCGACGTTGACCGCGAAGCTGCGCTGCCGGTAGGCGTCGGTCACCGAGGCGCCTCCCATCAGGTCGATGATGGCCGCGGTGTGAAAGACGGTGTCGACGCCCTCGACGGCCCGGGCGCAGTCGGCGGTGTCGGTGATGTCGCCCTGCAGCACCTCCAGCTGCGGGTGTGCCGGCAGCGCCGACGGCGCCCGGTCGAACGAGCGCACGGCGTGGCCGCGCTCGAGCAGGCTGGTCACCAGGTTGGCCCCGACGAACCCGGAGCCGCCGGTGACGAGGACCCGGCCGAGTTCGGTGGTCAGCGTCGCATCACCCATGGGCCGAATCCTAACTGAAACGTGTTCTAGTTTTCCAATTTCGCGAAAAACCGGGCGGGTAGTACGGGCGGCGTCAGGCGTCGTCGACGTCCCCGGCGGCCAGCGCGTCCTCGATTCGCTTGCGGGCGCCAGCTAAGTGCTCCTCGCAGCGTCGGGCCAGCTGTTCGCCTCGTTCCCACAGCTTCAGCGACGCGTCGAGGTCGAGCCCGCCCTGCTCGAGTTGGCGGACCACGTCGATCAGCTCGTCGCGGCACGCCTCGTAGCCGAGGCTACTAATGGGCGTAATCGCCTCGCCGTCGTCAACCGCCACCGGTGGGCCCCTGACTCAGGGCGGCGACCGCGCCATCGGCCATGCGGACCCGCAGGCGGGTGCCGGCCGCGGCGTCGGCGACGGACCGCACCACGACGGGCGCGCCGTCGTCGGGGACGGCCTGCACCACCGCGTACCCACGGGCCAGCGTGGCCGCCGGACCCAGAGTGGCCAGCCGGGCGCTCAGGTGGCCGACGCGTTCGGTCTCGGCGGCGGCCAGCCGGGAGATGTCGCGGCGCAGGGCCGACCGCGCGCGGTGCACCTCGTCGGCGCGCGCGGTCAGGGCCCGCAACGGCTCGGCCAGCACCGGGCGGCTGCGCAGCTGGGTCAGCGCCTGCTGCTCGCGCGACACCCAGCCGCGCAGCGCTTGGGCGCTGCGGCGGCGCAGGTCGTCGAGCAACAGCTGCTCGGCGGCGGTGTCGGGCACCACCCGCTTCGCGGCGTCGGTGGGGGTGGCGGCGCGCAGGTCGGCGACCAGGTCGCACAGCGGGTTGTCGGGTTCGTGACCGACGGCGCTGATCACCGGCGTGCGGCAGGCCGCGATCGCGCGGCACAGCGTCTCGTCGGAGAACGGCAGCAGGTCCTCGACGCTACCGCCGCCGCGGGCGATCACGATCACGTCGACGTCGGCGTCGCGGTCGAGCGCGGCCAGCGCCTCGACGATCTGCGCGACGGCGTTCGGGCCCTGGACCGCGGTGTTGCGCACCGCGAACCGGGCCGCGGGCCAGCGGCCGGTCGCCACCGACCGCACGTCACGCTCGGCGGCGCTGGCCCGGCCGGTGATCAGCCCGATCATGTTGGGCAGGAACGGGATCGGTCGTTTGAGGCGGTTGTCGAACAGGCCTTCGGCGTCCAGCAGCCGACGCAACCGCTCGATGCGCGCCAGCAGCTCACCGATGCCGACGGCCCGGATCTCGGACAGGCGCAACGAGAAGGTGCCCCGGCCCGTGTAGAAGGACGGCTTACCGCACACCACCACCTGGGTGCCCTCGGCCAGCTGTACCGGCGCGTTGAGGACCAGGTCGCGCGGGCACGTCACCGTCAGCGACATGTCGGCGGCCGGGTCGCGCAGCACCATGAACACCGTTTTGGCGTCGGACCGCAGGCTGATCTGGGCCAGCTGACCCTCCACCCACACGGTGCCCAGCCGGTCGATCCAGCCGGCGACGCGGACCGCCACCGCGCGCACCGGAAACGGGTTCTGGGCGGAGTTCGGTTCGGAGGTTGCGGCTGGGGTCACTTCGCGTTCGCGCGGGTGATCCTGTTGGCCAGCAGCGTCTCGAACGGCGCCCGGGCCTTGGTGGCCTGCTCGTAGGCCAGCAGGGCTTCGAGCTCCTCGACGCTCAACGACTGCAGGCGGGCCCGCAGCTGGGCGAGCGTCAGCGTCGAATAGTCGAGCTCGCTGACTACCGAGGGCTGCGGGACGTCGGCGGCCGCGGACTTCTTCGGCTGCCGGGCGGGCCGGACCAGCGCGCTGGCGTCCTCGTGCGCGTCGGCCACCGAGTACAGCGCGAACCGGCCCTCGCCGCGGCGCTCTGCCTCACCGCCCTCCGGCAGCGCCGCCGGGGTGGCGCCCTCGGGCAGGTCCTCGTCGAAGGTGGCCCATTCCGGCTTCTCGTCCTTGGGCGGGAAGATGGTCTCGAGGGTGCTGTCGCCCTTGTTCACCAGCTCGGCGATGTTCTGC
This sequence comes from Mycobacterium sp. E1214, assembly GCF_001666755.1. Classification (GTDB taxonomy): domain Bacteria; phylum Actinomycetota; class Actinomycetes; order Mycobacteriales; family Mycobacteriaceae; genus Mycobacterium. The sequence goes on from NZ_LZJC01000132.1 coordinate 54,289, forward strand.
TGAACCCGCATCACGATGTGCGCCGCCTGGCTGGCCAACGTCATCGGATACATCAAGATGGTTTTCGGCAGCTTCATGGTCTCCTCGACAGCGACTGTCGCCGCGCCGACCAAAAGCCGAACTCCAAACGGTGCAGCAGCCATGGGTCCAAGATTGCCTTAACCGGCGGCTAAGTCCAAGCCCGCCCGCGCGAGCTGGCAACCCCGTGTCGGCAGAACGTACCCTGGACGGCATGCCGCCGACTGTTGACATGGGGATTCCCGGCGCATCCAGCTCGGTAGCCGTCGGACCCACCCGCAAGCGCGTGCTCCTGGCGGAGCCGCGCGGGTACTGCGCGGGTGTGGATCGGGCCGTCGAGACCGTGGAGCGGGCGCTGGAAAAGCACGGTGCGCCGATCTACGTGCGCCACGAGATCGTCCACAACCGCCACGTCGTGGACACCCTGCAAAAGGCCGGCGCCGTCTTCGTCGAGGAGACCGACCAGGTGCCCGAGGGCGCCATCGTGGTCTTCTCCGCCCACGGCGTCGCGCCGACCGTGCACGCCGCCGCCGCGGAACGCAACCTGCACACCATCGACGCCACGTGCCCGCTGGTAACCAAGGTGCACAACGAGGCGCGCCGGTTCGCCCGCAACGACTACGACATCCTCCTGATCGGCCACGAGGGCCACGAGGAGGTCATCGGCACGTCCGGCGAGGCGCCCGAGCACGTCCAGCTCGTCGATGGGGTTGCGTCGGTGGCGAACGTGACGGTCCGCGACGAGAACAAGGTGGTGTGGTTGTCCCAGACCACGCTGTCGGTCGACGAGACCATGGAGATCGTCACGAAGCTGCGGGAACGCTTCCCCAAGCTGCAGGATCCGCCCAGCGACGACATCTGCTACGCGACGCAGAACCGGCAGGTCGCGGTCAAGGCGATGGCCCCGGAATGCGAGCTGGTGATCGTCGTCGGGTCCCGCAACTCGTCGAACTCGGTGCGCCTGGTGGAGGTCGCGCTGGGCGGCGGCGCCGCGGCCGCGCACCTCGTCGACTGGGCCGACGACATCGACCCGGCCTGGCTGGAGGGTGTCACGACCGTCGGCGTCACGTCGGGCGCTTCGGTGCCCGAGGTGCTGGTGCGCGGCGTGCTCGAGCGGCTCGCCGAATCCGGCTTCGACGTGGTCCAGCCTGTCACCACCGCACAGGAGACGCTGGTGTTCGCGTTGCCGCGCGAGATCAGGTCGCTGCTCTAACTTAACGCCTCAGGCGTCGTACTCCCACGATTCGGCGGGCGGGCGCGCCTGCGACCTGCCGGGCGTGCGGGACCGGCCGCGGCGCTCGGCGCCGGGGTCCGAAGAGCCCGCCCCGCGGTAACGCACCTGCGAGACGGGGTGGTGGGTGCCGTTGGTGGACGGCCGCCGGCGCCGCGGCTCGTACGACGACTCCGGGCGGTCGCGGTCGTCGTACCGGCTGGGGCGCTCGGGCTGACCGTAACCGTCGCCGTATTTGTCCCCGTAGCCGTCTGCGTAGCCGTCGAAGCGGCTGCTGCGCGACCTCGGCTCGTAGGACTGCTCATAGGGCCGCTCGTACGGGCTGCGCCGGGTCCGCGGCTCGCGGCGCCCGTCGCGGTCGCGGGGCGGCTGGCCGGTCGCGTCGGCGTCGTCACCGGGGCGCGGACGGCGCCGCGGTCGGCGGGCCGCGTCGGACCCGTCGCGCGCCGTGCCGTAGTCGCGGCCGGTGGTCGCGCTGCGCCGGCTCGACCGCCTCGGACGCTCTTCCCGACCGTCCGGTTCCGCTCCGTCGTCCAGCGAGGGCCGGGCATGCCTGGAGCGGGTGCGGCTGGAGCGGGCGGTGGAGCGGTCCCCGCGGGTGCTGCGTCGCGCACGTGCGGAGGTGCTCCCCGTGCGGCCGCGCCGCTTCTGGGCGGCGGGGGCCTCCTCGGCGTCGGTGGCGTCGTCCTCGGACTCCGCGCCCACCAGCGACTGCAGCTTCGCGCCGATCCCGCTGAAGAAGGACTTCACCTCGGCGGGCGCGGCCGTCGCATCGGATGAGGTCTTCGACGCGCCGGACGGCGAGGTGCGCTCCGACATCCCGAAGTACCAGCGGGCCAACCCGATGAGCAGCACGGCACCCGCGGTGCCCAGCATCAGCGGGAAGCGCTCGATCAGCGGGTATCCGCAGTTGATCAGCAAGTCCTTGAGCCGGCCGACCTTGCCGTCGTGAAACAGCCAGTACGCGCCGGGCACGGCCACGAACAGGATCAGCGGCGGCTGGATGATCGCCGTGAAAATGCCGTCCTGGCGCACCGCCAGCACCGCCGCGAGGCAGCCGGCGATATAGAAGCCGGCGAAGACGTGGGTCAGCTCCTTGTGACCCATGCCGGCGTCGATGCCGTAGCCAATGGCGGTGGCGGTGACGGCGATGAGCAGCGCGATCCACGACTGCACACCGGCGATGTTTGGGTGGATCGAGCGGTGGCTTACCTCAACCGCCGACCTGGCCCGCTGGACTGACACATCTAGACCGTACCGGGAATGGGCCCAAAGGCCCGTAAATACCTCGTAGCGATGCCGGGCGTGCCACGCGCTCGTTTCAGGCGCCGGCCGGCGCGCGTGGTCCGCCGCGAGCCCTAGACTTGGGTCCCTGTGAGCCTGAACCTGGGAATCGTGGGCCTGCCCAACGTGGGCAAATCCACGCTCTTCAACGCCCTGACCCGTAACAACGTGGTGGCGGCCAACTACCCGTTCGCGACGATCGAGCCGAACGAGGGCGTGGTCTCGCTGCCCGACCCCCGGCTGGACAAGCTGGCCGAGCTCTTCAATTCCGACCGCATCGTGCCGGCGCCGGTCACGTTCGTCGACATCGCGGGGATCGTGAAAGGCGCCTCCGAGGGCGCCGGGCTGGGCAACAAGTTCCTGGCCAACATCCGCGAATGTGACGCCATCTGCCAGGTGGTGCGGGCGTTCGCCGACGACGACGTGGTGCACGTCGACGGCAAGGTCGACCCGCGTTCCGACATCGAGGTCATCGAGACCGAGCTGATCCTCGCCGACCTGCAGACCCTGGAGAAGGCGGTTCCGCGGCTGGAGAAGGAAGCCCGCAACAACAAGGACCGCAAGCCCGTGCACGAGGCGGCCGTCGCCGCCGAGGCCGTGCTCAACTCCGGCAAGACGCTGTTCGCGGCCGGTGTCGACGCCGACCCGCTGCGCGAGCTGAACCTGATGACGACGAAACCCTTCCTCTACGTCTTCAACTCCGACGAAGCGGTGCTGACCGACGATGCGCGCAAGGCCGAGCTTTCCGCGATGGTCGCTCCCGCCGACGCGGTGTTCCTGGACGCGAAGATCGAGGCGGAACTGCAAGAGCTCGACGACGAGTCCGCGGCCGAGCTGCTGGAGTCGATCGGGCAGACCGAGCGTGGCCTCGACGCGCTGGCCCGGGCCGGCTTCCACACCCTCAAACTGCAAACGTTTCTCACCGCGGGCCCGAAAGAGGCGCGCGCGTGGACGATTCACCAGGGTGACACCGCGCCCAAGGCGGCCGGCGTCATCCACACCGACTTCGAGAAGGGTTTCATCAAGGCCGAGATCGTGTCCTATGACGACCTGATCGCCGCCGGATCGATGGCCGCCGCCAAGGCGGCCGGCAAGGTGCGCATGGAGGGCAAGGACTACGTGATGGCCGACGGCGACGTGGTCGAATTCCGGTTCAACGTGTAGTCGGTGACTCGGCGTTGTCACCGGCCGATGTCGAGGTCCTCCGATGCTCGCCGTCGGCAGGCACGAGGTGTTTCCGGAGCCAGTCTTGGGAGTGGTCGAGCCATTGCCGGTAGTGGCCCATGGCGCAATGGTCGTCGTCGGGGTAAAGCAGCAGGGTGGCGTTAGGCGCTGTGTCGGCGAGGTCGACAGTGTCCTGAGTGCTGAGCAGGGTGTCGTGCTCGCCGTTGATGGCGAGCAGCGGAATATTGATGTGCGGCAGTCGATCCCGGATCGAGAGCGCCCTCAAGGCGCGGGCCAGCTTGATCGGGGTGGTGGCTCCGAGGGTGTCCGCCAGCGCGCTGATGATGATGTGAGGGATGCCCAAGGCGCCGCCGTTGAACGAGTGGTGAGTCGGGGCCCCGCAGGCGACTGCGCAGGCCAGCCGGTCGTCGTTGGCGGCCATGCGCGCGGCCCAGTAACCGCCGAAGCTGACGCCGACCATGGCGATCCGGTCGGGGTCGAGACGTGGGTCGGCGGCCAGGTGGTCGATGACCCGGCGGTAGGTCCGTTCCGATTGGGGGCCCATCGGTTTGGCGTAGGCGTAGGTGCCGGGCATCTCCATCATGAACATGGCCAATCCGGCACCCCGGTAGCGCAGCAACCCCACGGCTAACTCCGCGACGGTCCCCTCCAGGCCGTTGGTGGTCAGGACCACCGGTTGTGGACCGTGCCCCGGCGCCAGGGTGAGCCAGCCCCGCACGGTGTCGCCGTCGGGGGTGGGGATTGCGAGACGCTCGACACGAAGGTCGATGGCGGGCGCGATCGCGGCGACCAGAGCGTCGAAGAGATGCCGCGAGCGCCAGTAGGCCTGCATACGACGGGCGCTGTGGCCGGGGAAGGCGCTGACTTGGTAGTAGGTGATGGCCTTCGTCCACGCATCGATCGCCCGAAACGCCCGTGCGGTGCGCCGGCGGTCGTCGGCTTGGGCGTACCTATCGACGAGTTCGATGATCGCCGCCTCGCTGGGCTGGGGCCCGTTGTCGGCGAACAGCACCGCACCCGGGCTGATCAAATCTGTCAGCGCCGCGACCTGTTCTTCGGTGAGCGTGACCGGCCCGCCAATGGCGGGGACCGCGCAGGACTCCGTCTTGGCGAGGTCGCGCAGTAGCGCGACGGCTCGTTCGGCATGCTGTTCGGCGATCCGATCCCAGTGAGCGCACCAGCGGTCGTCGCGGAATGACCGTGCCGCCCTGAGCTCTTGCGCGAAGTCGGGTGGGTGCAGCCCGCCCATGTTGGCGTACCGCAGCACGAACAGCTTGGGCAGGAAGGGCGCCGCCCCGCACCAGCGGGCTGCCAGGTTGGTCGTGCCGGTGATCGCGCAGGCTGTCACGAAGAGCTTGTGCCTCAAGGTTGCCTCGGCCATTGGCGCCGTCCTTTCTTCGTGCGGCGGTCGTGCTGTGCCCGCCGCGCCGCGTCGGCGCCGCCTGGCCGATGCGGCCCGCCGGAACAGTCGTTCCGACAGTAACATCGTCGAGGCGATTCTCGGAACAACCGTTCCACGCATCAGTGAGGAGGCGTCTGGGATGACCCGTTCATATCGGCAGCACCGGCGCCGAGCCGTCGAGCCGTGAGTGGACCTGCGCCGGTCGGGCGAGGCGCCGGCGCCGCGCGTGAAACTGGTCGCCCCGACACCCGGCGTCGATTGCTCGACAGTGCCGAAGAGCTGTTCGCCGACCGCGGCTATTTCGGTGTCAGCGTCCGCGAGATCACCGACCATGCAGGCGCCCGATTGGCGGCAATCAGTGAGCAGTTCGGCGGAAAAGAAGGCTTGTTCCGCGCCGTCGTCCTGCGCCGGATTCGACCGCTCAACCATGAGCGCCGCGACCACCTGGCGGCGTTGCCCGCGCGTGGCAGCCGGGATCGGCGCTTAGCCGCCGTCATCGACGCGTTCACCGAACCGATGCGCCAGCGGGCCGGTGACCCGTGCTGGGACAACTACTTTCGTCTGATCGCTCAACTCGCCAACTCCGGACATCCAATCCGCGCGCTGATCGCCGACGAGTTCAATGCCATCGCCGCCGACTTCATCGCCGCCCTCCAGGCGTTGTTCCCGGCCGCCGACGAGGCCGCCATTCACGACGCCTACCTGCACATGGTCGCCGCCACGCTGCACACGTACTCCAACAACCTGCGCCTCGACAGCCTCAGCCGGGGCCGCCTGCGCGCCCACGACACCGACCAGCGCCACCGTGCGCTGCTGCGCTTCGTCGCGGGCGGCATCACCAGGTTGGCCACCTCGTGACATAGCGGCGCGTCGGTAACGCTCAGCGCTGCCCGTCCGGGTGAGGTTGGGGCCGCGCTCAGGCGACCGGCGTCGCGTCCGGGGGTCGTGGCTGGTGCAGCAGCGCGCGAACCAGCGGGCGCGGCCCGATGGAGCGCAGCATCTGGCTGGCCGGGCGGACCCGGACCCGCTTCGGCCACCAGAACCAGCGTCCCATCACCGTCATGATCGACGGCGTGATGAGCGTACGAACGACGAATGTGTCGAACATCAGACCGATACCGATCGTGGACCCGAACTGACCGATCGCCCGCAGATCGCTGGACAGCATCGCGGCCATCGTGACGGCGAAAACCACACCGGCGGCGGACACCACCGGGCCCGTCACGCCGACCCCGCGGATGAGCCCGGTGTTCAGGCCGGCCCCGATCTCCTCTTCGATTCGCGACACCAGCATCAGGTTGTAATCGGACCCCACCGCCAAGAGCACGATCAAAGCGAATTCCGTTGCCACCCAGTGTAACTGGAAGTGAGCGAGGTGTTGCCAGATCAAAGTCGAGAATCCGAACGCCGCGCCCAGTGACAGCACGATCGTGCCGACGATGACGGCTGCTGCTACCAGCGCGCGGGTGACGATCACCATGATGATGAAGATCAGCACGATCGATGCCACCGCGGCGATCAGCAGGTCATACCAAGCGCCAGTGGCGATGTCGTTGAATGTCGCTGCGGTGCCGCCGAGGTAGATGTCGGCGTTCTCCAGCGAGGTGAGCTTCAGCGCCTCCTTGGCCGCGTTGCGCTCTTGCTCGACGGACTTGATGCCTTCCGCGGTCGCCGGGTCCACGGCGTGCGTGATGATGAAGCGCGCGGCCTTCCCGTCGGGCGACACCATCAGGCTCAACCCGAACTGGAAGTCGGAGTTCTGGAAGATCTCCGGCGGCAGGTAGAACAGGCTTTCCACCCGAGCGTCGTTGAACGACTTGCCCATCACGGCATTGGTGTCAGTCAGCTTGTCGAACTGGTCGATCAGACTGTCGAACGAGCTGTAAATGGTCAGCGTCGTATCGCGGATCGCCTTCGACACGGCGATGTTCTCCGGAATGATCGCCAACAATTCACGCGTGGCCGCGGCCGTGTTGGTGAGATCGCCGGTGAGGGCGTGGAACTTCTCGGCGAGCTGATCAAACCCATCCAGCGCGTCGAACAGGCTTCGCAGCGACCAGCAGATCGGGATGTCGTAGCAGTGCTTCTCCCAGTAGAAGTAGCTGCGGATCGGTCGCCAGAAGTCGTCGAAATCGGCGATGTGGTCGCGGATTTCGTCGGTGATCGCGGCGGTCTCCGCCGTCGTTTTTGCGCTGTCGTCCGTCGCGTTGGCGAGCTTCTGGGTAATCGCGTACTGGCGTTCCAGCAATGAGATCTGGGTGTCGAGGAACCCGGTGATCTTCTTGATGTCGCCGACACGGTCTCTCAGATAATTGAGGTTGTCGCGAATCGGCGCGCTCTGCACGCTGAGCTGGAACGGAATGGACCCGTCTTCGATCGGAGGGCCGAGCGGTCTGGTGATGCTCTGCACCCGTTCGATGCCCGGCACCCGGAAGATGGCACCGGCAACCTTGTCCAGAACCAGCATGTCTCGGGGATTGCGCAGGTCGTGGTCCGATTCGATCATCAGCAGGTCCGGGTTCAGGCGGGCCTGGGTGAAGTGTCGATCGGCCGCGTCGTACGCCTGCACCGAGGCCGCGCTCTTCGGCAGGTAGTACAGGTCGTTGTAGCGCGGGGTGAAGCCCGCGAGACCCAGGGCACCAACGATCGCCAGGATGACGGAGGTCGCGAGGATGGGCGCGGGCCACCGCACGATGGCCGTCGCCAGGCGGCGCCACCGCGTGTAGTTGAACTTGCGCTTGGGGTCCAAAAGACCGAAAGCACTGGCGATGACGATGACTGCGGGCGTCAGCGTGACCCCGGCGGCCACCACCACCAGCAGTCCTACCGCGCACGGGAACGCCAACGAACTGAAGTAGGGCAGCCGGGTGAACTTCAGGCAGGCCAGCGCCCCGACGATGGTCAGACCGGAGCCCAGCACCACCTTGCTGACACCGGCGAACGTGTCGTAGTAGGCGGCTTCCCGGTCCAGACCGCGTTCACGGCCCTCCTGGTAGCGGCCGACCATGAAAATCGCGTAGTCGGTACCCGCCGCGATCGCGAGTGAGGTGAGCAGGTTCACCGCGAAGGTGGACAGGCCCATGACGCCGGTTTCGCCCAGCAGCGACACCACGCCGCGGCCAGACAGCAGCCCAATGAAGAGGATGAACATGGTCAGCAATACGGTGCCGATGGATCGGTACACGAACATCAGCATGATCGCGATGATGACGACCGTGATGAGCGTGATCTTGGCCAGGCTTTTGTCACCGACAACGATCACGTCGGCGGTCAGCGCCCCCTGGCCGGCGACGTAGGCCTTTACGCCGGCCGGCGGCTTGGCGTCCGCGACGATCTTGCGCACCGCGGCAACGGATTCGTCGCCGACCGCCCCACCCTGATCGCCTTTGAGGTTGACCTGGACGTAGGCGGCCTTGTGGTCGTAGCTCTCCACACCTGAGGAGGTGAACCGCTGCCCCCAGAAGTTCAGCGCATGCTCGACGTGTTCGTGGTCGGCCTGGATCTTTTTGACCAGGTCGTCGTAGAACCGGTGCGCGTCCGCGTCGAGAGGTTTGTCGCCGACCAGGGTCACCAGGACGAGGTTGTCGGAGTCGTACTCCTTGAACTTCTCGCCGATGTGCTTCATCCCGGTCACCGACGGCGCATCGGCCGGCGAGAGCGGGACGGAGATCTCCTCGGCGACCTTTTCTAGTTGCGGCACAAAGATATTGACGCCGACGGCCAGCAGGACCCACACCACCACGATGGGCAGGCTGAGCACCCGGATGGCGCGCGCGATCCGCGGTGTGCGCTCGACCTCGGTGCGCTGGGAGACGGGGATCCTGTCCGTGTCGCTCGTGTTGTCCGTCATGCGGACTTGTCCAGGCAGGAGACCGCCGCATTGCGCGTTTCGGCTTGCCGCTGATCGACCAACTTGCCGTCGACCGTGATCCGGCAGCCGATGGAGGGGCTGTCGCCCTGGGCGACGACGTAGGCGAAGATGCCGGGCATCGCGGCAACGATCGTCGTCGACCACGGCAACGTGGTGAAGTTGGCCTTCTGCGGCAGTGACTCCGCATCCATCCAGTTGACGACGCCGGTGGTCCCCGGCGGCCCCAGGATCTCGTAAATGGCGGTCTTCGCCGCGTAGGGCGGGGTCGCATCACGCGGATCCGGTTTCGGTAGGCCTGGGCCTGGGAAGACACCGCTGAGGCGGTCCACGGCGACGCCCCCGACGATGACTGCCACGAGCACCACCAGGGCAACCCACGCCCGCTTGAGAACTGTCAACACCGTTTTCCCCGATCACCGTTGCCCGACGGGCTGATGTTAAGACATTTCATCTATCAACACATTTCGTCGCGTGCGCCACGGCAAGGCGAACGCCAGCACGCCCGAGTTAATTCCTGCCACGCCCGGCCGATTTCCGGCCATTGGGCCCACCCCGCGTCCCAGGGCCGCGACGGCGCAGCGGCTCGCGCGCCGCACGATCCGTTTGCTCGGCGATGACGCCGGTCGACTCATCACGCACGGCCGGCGTGCCGCCCGGCGGGTGGAGTTCGGCATGCAGCGGGCAGGCACCGCCGTGTCGGCTGGAAATGCGGGGCCATCGCTTCAAATTGACGCGCCGGTTATTTAATGACGCACTGTTTATGCAAGGCGATAACAAGCGGCTTAGTTGCAAAAAGTAATTCGCTAGCCCGGTGAGTGCGTTCCTCGAATGGGGTGCGCGATTTGGTGCGTACGCCTCGATTGTTGGCATCGATCGAAAACGCCGCGAATGGGGACCGGCGCGCGTACCCTAATCGCATGGCTACGAAGGTGAAGACCTGCGTACACTGCGGCCACACTTTCGATCCGCACGACCGATGGCGCGATCTTTCCGACCCGGCGTGGTTTCCGTCCGCGTCGAATTATTGTTCGCACGAATGCAGCAGCCGCTATCACTGCGAAATGACGCATGCCTGTTCGACCCATGCGAAAAAGAAGGATCATCGCCGACCTGTGCGGTGACCGCGCCCCTCACCGATCGACGGCCATTTAGCCCAAGCGCGGAACCGTCGATATCCGATTAATGCCGCACGCGGTGTCCGCAAGTCGGTTCCTGCGGCTTCGAGTCACCACGCGGCCGACCGCGCACACTTGTCGGTGCCCGCCCCTAGGTTGCCTCTGAAGGGAACGACCTGAAGGAGGTTTCGTGAAATTCGTGTCGACACGCATCATCACCGGCGACGTCAACCGGCTGGTGGCGTTCTATGAGCTGGTCACGGCGACACCGGCGGTGTGGGGCAACGAGCTGTTCGCTGAAATCCCCACGCCGGTGGGCACCCTGGCGATCGGCAGCGACAAGACGGTGCCGCTGTTCGGTGCCGGTTCAGCGGAGCCGGCCGCCAACCGCAGCGCCATCGTGGAGTTCATCGTCGACGACGTGGACACGGAGTACGAGCGGTTGCGCGAGAGCGTTGCAGAGGTGGTGACGGAGCCGACGACGATGCCGTGGGGCAACCGCGCACTATTGTTCCGCGATCCCGACGGCAACCTCGTCAACCTGTTCACCCCCGTCACCGATCAGGCGCGGGCGAAGTTTGCGGTGTGAACGCCCGGCTCAGGGATGGGTGACGAGGTAGGTCTCGTTGCCCAAGTCCGCCGTCAGCTCGTCGACGTCGAAGGGGCGGTCGAGCCGCGCATGCAGCGCCTTGGCGCCGACCAGTAGGCCGATCTCCGGGGTCTGCCGCGCGACCAGCCGGCCGATCAACGGGTAGATGCGGCGCATGACCACCCGCTCCGCGGCCGTGCACCGCGAGGCGCAATAGCCGACATGGCCGATCTCGTCGGTCAGTATTTCGTTGTAGAGCAATTCGATTCGCTCGGCGACCGCGGGTTCGTCGGCAAACAGCTGCCGACCGGCGCGGCGCAGTTCGTCGAACATGCGGCAACCGGCCATCTCCGCGGCGCCGACGAACAGGAAGCCGAGTCGTTGCGGTAGGAATACGCCCGTCTTGACGAATTGCCGCATGACGAACGGCGGCGGCACGACCTGAAACGTCAGGTCGAATGCGTCCAGGGCGTAGGCGAGCAGCCGGGTGTGATAGTGCTCTTCGAGTTCGAGGTAGACGTTCTCGGGCGGCAACTCCTCGTCGCTGTTGCGCCCGTAGGTTTCGCCGAGCCCGACACCGAACCGTTCGGCCTGGTTGAGTTTGGCGGTCGCCAGGAGGAACAGCATCTTGCGGTCCAGGCCGGGCTCGGGCCGCCGGCGCCGCAGGTTTCGCAGAAACGTCGCGCGGTCGGCGGGGTGCGCCGAGCGGATGGGGTGGCGTTCGAGTTCGTCGAAGAACCTCTCGCGGTTTTCAAGTCGCCTATTGAGAAGGTCGGCCGCGCCGTCCCGCTCGGCCAGAAAATCCCGGTAGCCCTCGATGCCGGTCCGGTTCATCGCTTCTCCATTCCCTTGACAACCGTTGCGACGTAACGACGCAGCAGCGCCGAGTCATGAGCCCCCGTGGATAGCAGCGCGAAAAGTCCGGTGAGGAAGAACGTCGCTAGTTCTTCCGCGTCCGCCGCGGCGACAACCTGGCCCTCGGCCTGTGCCCGCCGCAGGACTCCCACCAGGAACCGGAGGAGGGGGTGCTGCTCGAGCTCGACGTCGATCGGGTGTGTCGATGCGAAATGCAAGCCCAGCATATCCCTGAATATCGTTGCACCTAACCGCGTTTCGGCATCAAGCACCTGTCGCACCAGTTCGCAGAGCACCACGGTCACATCACCAGCGCCAGTGCCGAGCTCACTGACGATTCGGGCTTCCTCGTTGCGCTCCAACTCGGCCAGGACATGTTCCTTGGTGGGGAAGTGAAAGTAGAAGGTGCCTCGCACCACTCCCGCCTCGGCCGTGATGGCGCTCACATCCGCGGCCGCCAGGCCGCGCCGGGATATCTCGGCCAGCGCCGCTTCGTACAACCGCGCGCGCGTCTGCAGCCGCCGAGCCTCCCGCGCTCCGGCGCCCGCCACGGGTAGGCGCGCTGACACCATCGCCGCAAGGTATCGCAAGTTGCTGACGACCGTCAATGACGGGTGTCAGCTAAATCGCGGCCCGTCGGGGCCTCTCGCGGCGTTAGAGTGAGCCGTGCCCGGTGATGAAGACGCCGACACGCAGGGCGTGGTCGGACGGCGCGCCGCGGATCTGCAGACGCGTGAGCAGGCCCTCGCGCGGCGTGCGCGCGACATCTCCAGGCGCGAGCGGGTCGCCGACGAGCGCGAACGCGTCGCCGATGAACGCGACCGGATCGCCGACGATCGCGAGCTGGCGGCGGACGACCGGGAGCAGCGCGCGGACCAACGCGAGGGAGCGACGGCGCAACGCGAGCGCGAGCGGCTGCAGCGCCTCGACGAAAGCGCGCAGCGCCAGCGAGCCGCGGCGAAACGCGAAAACGCCGAGGTCCGTCGCGCGGTCGCGGAGACCCGTCGCCATTACGACGACCCTCCGGACGAAGCGGGAACCTGACCGCGCCGCGGTCGGCTTGTCCGCGCGGCGAAGGGTGCGCCGCCGCCTCTTCGTTCGATGGCCAGGAACTTGCACGCCGGCGACTGTAAATTTGGGACCACTGGGTCGGGGCCGCATTGCTCATTCACCCGCACCGGGGGGTGCCGAATGCACGAGACTGACTCGAACGCCGACGTCTATCACCGAATCGCCGATGTCGCGCGGGACCTGCACGGTACTTCGCCCGGTGTCGCCGATTCCGTGGTCGAGCACATCGCGGAGTACGCGGTCGCGGAGGTTCCAGGCGCCCAGTACGCGGGAGTGACGCTGGTGACCGCGACGGCCGGCGTGCAGACCGCGGCGGCGACGCATCGATACCCGGCGATGCTGGATGCCATTCAACAGCTGCACCACGAGGGCCCGTGCCTGACCGCGCAGCAGCGTCACCGCACCGTACGTGTCGACGATCTCGCCGCCGAGGAACGCTGGCCGTCCTACCGGCGCGACGCGCTCAGCTACACGCCCATCCGGTCGGTCCTGGCGTTTCCCCTGTTCACCTCGGACCGCACCCGCGCCGCGCTCAACGTCTACGCCGATGCGCCGCATGCTTTCGCCGAAGATGCCGCCGACATCGGGTACGTGCTGGCCACCCACGCCGCGCTCGCCTGGGACGCGGCCCGTCGCAGAGGCCAATTCCTGAGCGCGCTGGCGAGTAGGGACGTCATCGGGCAGGCCAAGGGCATCCTCATGACTCGTTTCGGCGTCGACGCGGTCCAGGCGTTCGAACTGCTCAAGCGCCTCTCCCAGGACCGCAACGTCAAACTGATCGATGTGGCGCGCGGCGTCGCGGAGCTGCCGCGCTCGCAGCACCTTTGAGGCGGTTCATCGAAACGCTTGCCGGATCGTGTCGCACGGGAAATCCTTGGCAGATGGCGACGGTGAAGCGAACGCGACGGTGGGGTCGGCGGGCAACGAGCGCGTTGGTGTCCGGGGGGCTGGCGCTGGCGGCGCTCGGCGGTCCCGGCGCGCCGGCCCAGGCGGTCCCGGGTGCGCCCGTCGGCCATTGGTGCCCGGGAGAGCAGTGGGACCCGAGTTGGGGCAGCGTTTCCGACTGGGATTGGCATCAGTGCCACGACTGGCAGCGCCCGGGCGGCCCGTTCGGACCCGCGGGTGCCGGACAGTGGGGCCCGGCGCCGGTATGGGCGCCGCCGCGGCCCCCGCAGCCTACGTGGGCGCCCGGCGCCAACCTGATGTGGAACCCCTTGAACGGCTGGGGGTTCTGGAACAACGGGATCTGGACCCCGGCTTAGCCGTCCTCAGCGCTGCTGGACGGAATGGGCCCGCACCGACGGCGCGACCCAATCCGCAAGGAAGGCACGAAGTTTGACCCCGGTGCGCGCCGGGCGCCCGGGATCGACGATGAGCGACTGCAGCATGCGCAGCATGACCTCGATCAGTTCGTCGAGCCGCACGTCGGTGAAACCCGCTGCGTCCCAATCGACGTCGAACCGTCGCAGAATGGACCTGCCGAAGGTGACCGCGAGGTCCGAGGTGACCCCGGTCGTCAGGGCGCTGGCCTTGCCGGGCTGCAACACCAGGTTCAAATAGGAGTCGTGGGCGATCTGTTCCAGGGTGTAGGCGATGCCCTCCACGACGGCCTCGGTGGGGTCGGTGATCGAGCCCAGGTGGGCGGTGAGCCGATCGAGGAACCCGTCCACCGACGACAGCGCGGTGGCACCCAGTAGCGCCTCCTGGGTGGGGAAGTAGCGGTACACGGTCTGTCGCGTCACGCCCAGCGACTGCGCAACCTCGGACACGCTGACGGTGCCGCGCTGGTCGATGGCCGCGCGGGCGGCGCTGATGATCCGCGCGACCGCCTCCTCGTCGTCGGCGGGGATGTCCCCGGCCCAGCCGTGCCGTCGCATGCCGTGATCGTCGCACAGAGCGAACCTTGTCCTTGACAATACAGGCAAGCGCAAATGTATGGTCATCGTGCGAAGGGAGGCGATGGCCTTGACTGACACCGATCCGGTGAGCGGAACCGCCGAGGCGTTGACGCGGCGCGGCCTGCGTCATGCCTTGGACGGCACGACGGACCTGGCCGAGCGCGAGCTGAGGGTGCCGCTGCACTATTACAGCGACGCGAAGATCGCCGAACTCGAGAAATCGCAGATCTTGCGCCGCGTTCCGCTGGCGATCGTGCCGTCGGCGCTGCTGCCCAACAGCAACGACTACGTGGTGCGCTCGGTGCTGGGCGACTCGTTGTTGGTCACCCGAGACCGTTCGGGCGCCGGTCACGTCTTCCTCAACTACTGCCGCCACCGCGGCGCGATGCCCGCGTGCGGGACCGGAAACGCGTCGCGCTTCGTCTGCCCGTACCACGCCTGGACGTACAAGAACACCGGTGAACTGTTCATGGTGCCTGGTCGGGCCGGCTTCGACTCGATGCGCACCGGCGACTACGGGTTGGTCGAGTTGCCGTCCGAGGAACGGCACGGCTTCATCTGGGCGACTCTGACCGCCGGGGCCGCCATCGACCTCGACGCACACTTGGGTGGGCTCGGCGCCGAGCTCGACCTGTGGGATTACCGGAGCTACGGCTACCACGGGGACCGTGAATTCTCCTCCGAGGTGTCCTGGAAGGGCGCGCTGGAAGCGTTCGCGGAGGGGTATCACTTCCCGTTTGTCCACGGACAGAGCCTGATCGGGCAGAACACCCTTGCCAACACGATGGTCTATGACGAGTTCGGCAAGCACCATCGAATTTGCTTCCCCTTCACCTGGATCACCAACCTCGAGGACGATCCGGAGGCGCCGCACGAGCCGTTGGCGAACATGGGGGTGATCTACTGGGTCTATCCGAACCTGATCCTTGCCAACAGCCCCGTCGGCCTGGAGATCATCGACATGCTGCCCGACGGCGAGCCGACCCGTTGTACGGTCCGGCACAGTTGGATGAGCCGCATCCCCGCCACCGACGAAGCTACGAGGGCGGCCTACGACGCGGTCTTCGACGGGGTGCACGCCGCCGTTCGCGACGAGGATTTCGCGATGCTGCCCCAATGCGGCGAAGGGGTTCGGCATGGCCAGCACGACCACATGATCATCGGCCGCAATGAAATCGGCGTTCAGCACATGATCAAGGTCTTCGCCCAGGAGATGGGCGTGGCCTTGGGCTGACGTGGTCGCTCAGCCGGCCGCCGCAATGTCGGGGGCGTTGTGTCCGCGCCGAAATCAATTTGCTGAGAAACTGATATTCGATGCGTAAAGGCGATGTCTTCTCGTCGTCAAGTCCATTGCGGTCGAGGCGAATGATCTGCACCACAGAATTTGGTTGACGTTAATTACCCTTGCTAGCGTCCCCGGCCATGGTAGTGCTCGCAACGTTGATGTCGCTTGTCAATCAGGTCTCGGGGACGCCCTATATTGTGGGCGGGGATTCCCCGGCGGGGACCGATTGCTCGGGGCTGGTATCGTGGGTCGCCAACGCGGCGACGGACCGGCCGGTTTTCGGAAACAGGTTCAACACCGGGAACGAAGAGGCCGCCCTGCTGGCGCGCGGGTTCCAATACGGCACCGCCCCCAACGCGTTGGTGATCGGCTGGAACGGCGGCCACACGGCCGCAACGTTGCCGGACGGAACAGCGGTGTCCAGCGGGGAACGCGGCGGCGTCCACTTGGGCGGCCCGGGCGCCTACCAGGCGGGATTCACCCACCACATGTTTTTGCCGCTGGCGCCGGACGAGGGCGGGGCACCGCCGTCCCCCGACGCGCCGCCGCCGCCCCCCGGCGCGCCGGGGGGCGGCAGAGGCCAGTCTCTTATAA
>NZ_LZJC01000133.1 GCF_001666755.1 Mycobacterium sp. E1214
GAAGTAGGTGCCGCCATGCCGTTGACCACCCGACTCACGAAATTCTTCGGGATCGAGCACCCGATCCTGCTCGGGCCCATTGCCCTGGCCTGCGACGGGGGCCGGCGAGGGCGGCGCTGAGGAATCCGGGTCGGCCGCCGCCACCGCGGCCGACGCGGCCCAGCCGGCGACCATCAGACTCGCGACGGCCACTCGCGCCGCGGAAGGAACTGCACCCATATGCAGAAAGCGTACCGGGGCCGCGAGGCGAAATCATAAAGCTGCGGATTCGGACCAGCGGCGATACCGAAGGGTCGTCAACCCCGCGGTGGCTCCGGCGCGCCCGCGCGGTTCAGGATGCGGGCCGCGTCGGCGACCATGTCCTCGACGATGCTCGCGGCCGGCTGGACGTCGCGGATGCGGCCCACGCCTTCGCCAACGAGGATGCCCGCGGTGTCGAAATCCTCGGCCGCCAACGCCGCCTGGAAGGCGGCGACCGCCTCCGGCAGCGACGCCGTCAGCTCGGCTTCCTTGCCGTGCCAGGTGTCGAGGAAGGCGTTGGTCAGGGCCCGCGCGGTGTACATGGGCGGCCAGTCGAGCCGACGCACCAGGTCGTAGACGGTGGTCCGCACGGTGTCGTCACCGCCGGCGCGGACGGCCCGCTCGTGCGCCCGCGGCGACACCAAGGCCTCCGGCGACGCCCAGAACCGGGTGCCCACGACCGCCCCGTCGGCGCCCAGGGCCAGGGCGGCCGCCAAGCCGCGCCCGTCGGTGACGCCCCCGGCGGCCGCCACCAGGGTGGCGGGCGAACGCGCGGCGACCAGGTCGGCGACCTCGGGCACCAGCGTGAAGGTGGAACGGACGCTCATGCCGTGCCCGCCGGCTTCGCCGCCTTGGGCCACCAAGACGTCTGCGCCGGCGTCCAGGGCCTGGCGCGCCTGCTCGAGATTTTGCACCTGGGCGATCAGCGCGGCCCCCGCCGCGCGAATCCGCTCGGCGAACGGTTGCAGGTCACCGAAGGACAGCAGCACCGTCGGCGGGCGCTGCGCGAGTGCGATGTCGAGCACGTCGGGCCGCAGGTTCCAGGTGATGAACCCGTATCCGACGCGGGCGCCGGCGGCGCGACCGATCTGCTCCCGCATCCAGTCGGGGTCGCCGTAGCCGCCACCGATGAGGCCCAGGCCACCGGCGGCCGTCACCGCCGCCGCGAGCCGGCCCCCGGCCACCAGGGCCATCGG
>NZ_LZJC01000134.1 GCF_001666755.1 Mycobacterium sp. E1214
CCGCGACTTCACCCACGAGCTGCGGGGGCTGCGCACCGAGCGGGTGGTGTTCGACGGCTGCAACTTCCGGGGCGGCGCCTCGCGCCGGGGCAGGCGCGGCAGCGGCGCGGCCGGTTGCTCCGGTACCTCGGTGATGCCGCTGGTCCCCGGGTTGCGGCGCGGCAGCAGCGTGATCGGGGGGCGGGCGCCGTTGCGGGCGGCCGGCTCGTCGGGCTGCGGGGCTTCCTGCGGCCGGCTCTCGTGCCGGCCGGGCGTGTCCGGCTGCGGCGCCGGCGCGTCGGGACGGCCGCTGGCGAGCTTGGCGCTGGGCGAGGAGACGGACCGGATGTGGCGGGGCCCGGCGTCCTGCGCGGCGCCCTCGAGCACCTCGGGCGGCAGGTAGATCTCCGCGGTGGTGCCGGTGCCCGCTTCGTGCGCGGCGGGGCCGCGCAGCCCCACCCGGATGCCGTGCCGGGCGGCGATCCGGCCGACCACGAACAGGCCCATGTGGCGGGCGTTCTCGGGAGTGGGCTCGGGGGTGCCGTCAGGGTTGGCGCCGCCGCCGGCCTGCAGGCGCATGTTGGCGATGCGCCGGTCGGCGTCGTTCATGCCCAGGCCGGCGTCGGCGACGCGCACCACGATGCCCCCGTCGCCGCCGGGCGCCGCCGAGACCCGCACCGACGTCGCCGGCGGCGAATAGCGCAGCGCGTTGTCGATCAGCTCCGCGAACAGGTGGATGGCGCCACCGGCCGTCGCGCCGAGCAGGGCGCGGTCCGGCAGCCCGGCGATCTCGACGCGCCGGTAGTCCTCCACCTCCGACACCGCGGCGTTCAGCACGGTCGCCAGCGGCACCGGGTCGCGCTGGTCGCGGGCGAGCTGCGCGCCGGCCAGGACCAGCAGGTTGGCGCTGTTGCGGCGCAGCCGGGCCGCCAGGTGGTCGAGGCGGAACAGGTTGTCCAGGCGCTCGGGGTCCTCCTCGTTGCGCTCCAGCCGGTCGATGAGCGCCAGCTGCTGGTCGACCAACGAGCGGCTGCGCCGCGACATGGTCTCGAACATGTCGTTGACCAGCAACCGCAGCCGCGCCTCGTCGCCGGCCAGCAGCAGCGCCTGGGTGTGCAGCTCGTCGACGGCGTGGGCGACCTGGCCGATCTCCTCGGTGGTGTAGACGGGCAGCGGCTCGGGCGTCGGTTCGGCGCCGCCGGCCTTGACCCGCGCGATCTCGGCCTCCAAGTCGGTGTGGGCGACCCGCAGGGCGCCGTCGCGCAGCACCCGCAGCGGGCGCACCAGCGCGCGGGCGACCAGCAGCACCACGATGACGGCGATCGCGATGGCGACCAGCACCACGGTGGCGTCGAGGACCGCCGCGTCACGCCGCTCGGCGGCCTGGGCGTGCACGGACCTGGTCACCGCGGCGCTGGCGTCCTGGATCACCTGGGCAGCGATGTCGTCGGTGGTCTGCAGCGAACGGAGCAGGTCGGCGTTGTCGACCAGCACGCTGGCCGGGTCGGACATGATCGCCATCCGGCTCACGAGTTGCTGCTGCAGCGTCTTGGCGTCCGCCGACCCGGCGCCGAGCACCTCGGTCATGCCGAACAGGGTCGACGGTTCGGTGCCCGCCAGGGTGATCATCGCGGTCCGCAGTTGCGGCTCGGGCAGCTCGCCGCCGCGGGTGACGAGGATCTTCTGCATCGTCATCTGCCCGCGCGCCCCGACCGCCCGGCTCAGACCCTGCGCCTGGGTGCGCACCTTTTCGTCGTCGACGCGGACCGACGCGTTGATGACGTTCTCGGCCGTCAGCAGGATCGGGGCGTACAGGGTCACCCTTTCGCGCAGGCCCAGGGCCGGGTCGGCCGCCTTGTTCACCAGCAGCTGCCCGCCGTCGAGCAGGTTGGTCACGCCGGTGCGGACGTCGGCGCTGACGTCGGTGTCGTCGAGGCGGGTCTGCAGCTCGGACTTGCGCGCCTCGTAGTTCCGCTTGGCCCCGTCGGCGTCGCGGCCGGTGGAGCTGGCCAGGAGCGCCACGTCCAGGGCGGACATGTATTTGGTGAGCACCGGGACCACGTCGGCGCGGGCGGCGGCCAGCTTGAGGCCGGCGGAGTCGGCCATCTCGTCCTTGATCCGCAGCGCCCCGAACACCGTCGCCAGCACCAGCGGCACCAGCACGATCGCCAGCACCTTCCAGCGCACCGGCCAGTTGCTCGGCGACCAGGCGGGCGGGCGTTTGGCGGGCGCCGCCGCGGCGGCCGGGGGCGCCGGCTCGGACGGCGCCGCCTCGGCCGCGGCCGGGCGGGCGAACATGGTCATGGCATCGCCGCCGGACGACCGGCCGCTGCGCCGGCACCGAGCGCTGCAAGAAACGAGAGGCTCATGGAACTTCCTGCGTTATTTCCCCCGCCTCGCGCCAGATCGGTGCGTGCGTGTTGACGTGGCAATCCGACGAGTATGACAGCCCAAGCCCCGGCCCACCAGAATCGTTACCCCGGATAGCTGCAACGATGCGGTCTCGGCGGCCCCGGGCTCAGGCGGGCCGCAGCACGGCGACGAGGAAATCGGAGTCGTCGGTGAACGGCCGCAGGTCCCAGGTGGCGAGCAACAACTCGGGGGTGAGCCCGGCGGCCGCGGCGTCGTCGAGAAACGCCGCGAACGGGTAGTCGCGGCCCGCGCCGAAGCCGATCGCCGCGCGGCCGTCGCCGGCGAGGTGGGCGCGCAGCCGGCCCAGGACCCGCACCCGGGTGCTCGGGGCGAGGAAGGTCATGACGTTGCCGGCCGACACGATGACGTCGAACGGTTCGGCCAGGTCGGCGTCGCCGCGGGCGGGCAGGTCGAGCTCGGCGAGGTCGCCGACGAGCCAGCGCGGGCCGGGATGGTCCTGCTCAGCGGCCCGAATCAGCGCCGGGTCGACGTCGACGCCGACCACCCGGTGGCCGGCCGCGGCCAGGTAGCCGCCCAACCGGCCCGGGCCGCAGCCGGCGTCGAGGATCCGCGCGCCGCGCGGCGCCATGGCGTCGACGAAGCGGGCCTCGCCGTCGAGGTCGGCGCCGGCCCGGGCCATCGCGCGGAAGCGCTCGATGTACCAGTCCGAATGGCCGGGGTCGGCAGCGACCTTCCGCATCCACAGGCTCTGCTCGACCATGCGGCCATTATCGCCGTGTGAGGATGGCCAGTTGTGTTCCGGTTGCTCTTCTACTCCCCGCGCATCCCGCCCAACACGGGCAACGCCATCCGGACGGCGGCGGCCACCGGCAGCGAGCTGCACCTGGTGGAGCCGCTGGGATTCGATCTGTCCGAGCCCAAGTTGCGCCGGGCCGGGCTGGACTACCACGACCTGGCCTCGGTCACCGTGCACGCCTCGCTGCCGGCCGCCTGGGCGGCGCTGATGCCGGCGCGGGTGTTCGCGTTCACCTCGCACGCGCCAACGCCCTTCGCCGACGTCTCCTACCGGCCGGGCGACGTGCTCATGTTCGGCCCGGAACCCACCGGCCTGGACGCCGCGACGCTGGCCGACGAGCACATCAGCGCGCAGGTGCGCATCCCGATGCTGCCGGGCCGGCGCTCACTGAATCTGTCCAACGCGGCCGCGGTCGCCGCCTACGAGGCGTGGCGCCAACACGGCTACGACGGGGCGGGGCGGTAGCTCACCACGAATTCCAGTGGGTGAGCTGCTCGGCGGGCACCCGCTTGGCCGGGCGGAAATCGGTGCCCTTGGTGTAGGCGATGGGGAACAGCCCGCCCTGGCTGTACTTGTCGTGCGGGATGCCCAGCACGTCGGCGACCTGCTTTTCGCCGTCGTTGACCAGGTGCAGGGTGGTCCAGCAGGAGCCCAGCCCGCGCGAGCGCAGCGCCAGGCAGAAGCTCCACACCGCCGGGAACAACGACGCCCAGAACGACACCCCGCCCAGCGGCTGCTTCTCCTCGCGACCGTAGATGCAGGGGATCAGCAGCACGGGCGCCTCGTGCATGTGCTCGGCGAGGTACACCGCCGAGTCCTTGACCTTGTCCATCCGCTCGGCGCGGGTGTCGCCCTCGGCGTACTTGGCGGTGGGCAGGCTGAGATAGGCGCGGGCGTTGGCGAGGTAGACATCGCCGATCGCCTTCTTCTTCTCCGCGTCTTCGACGAACACCCATTGCCAGCCCTGCGAGTTGGATCCGGTGGGGGCCTGCAGCGCCAGCTCGAGGCACTCCATCAAAACCTCGCGGGGCACCGGTTTGTCGAAGTCGAGGCGCTTGCGCACCGAGCGGGTGGTGGTGAGCACTTCGTCGAAGGACAGGTTGAGGGTCATGACAGGAGAGCCTAGAAGGTCAGCTCGGGGGCGGGGCCGGCTGATCCGGCGGAATCGCCCCGGCACAGCCGCCGGGCGGTGGGGGCGCCGGGAGAGGTTCGTCGCCGCCGACACAGTCGTAGTGGAACTGCGGGCCACCTATCGAGCTCTTAAGCCACTGGTGCCAAAACGACCCATCCGGGTACTTTTCGCCGTCGCACACGGCCAAAGTTCCGTACCCCCATCGATCGCCCGGGCAGAAGCCCTTGGTCATGTCCGGCTGATGCGGGTCGGGCGAATCAGCGTTGGCAGCCGCGGTGGGAAAAATCAGTGCCGCAGCACATCCTAATATTGCAGCGCAATGGCGGGCCAACGCGAAGTTCATGTCGGTGCTACGCCGTGCAGCAGCTGTTGGTTCGGGCGACGATCGGCAATTACCGGAAGTCGCGGGACTTCGACGCCACCGACAAGGTGACGCGGCCCAACCGCTCGGCGACGACGGTGATCGCGCCGCTGGCGTTTTGCAGCTGTCCGCGCACCAGCAGCGCCGGCGCCGTGTTGGCCAGCTTGCGGTGCCGCGCCCATACCCCCGGCGTGCAGAGCACATTGACCATCCCGGTCTCGTCCTCGAGGTTGAGAAACGTCACCCCCTGCGCGGTACCGGGCCGCTGCCGGTGCGTCACCGCCCCGGCGATCAACACGCGGTCGCCGTCGGGCACCGCGCCCAGCTCGCCGGCGGGCACCACCCCCAGCGCGTCCAGGTCGGCCCGCAGGAACTGCGTCGGATAGCTGTCCGGGGAGACGCCGGTGGCCCACACGTCGGCGGCGGCCAGTTCCAGCTCGCTCATCCCGGGCAGCGCCGGGACGTGGGACGACGAGCCCACGCCGGGCAACCGGTCCGGCCGTTGGGTGGCCGCCGCCCCGGCGGCCCACAACGCCTCGCGCCGCGACATCGAGAAGCAGGTGAACGCCCCGGCCGTCGCCAAAGCCTCGGTTTGCGGCACGGACAGCTGCAGCCGGGTGGTCAGATCCAGCAGACAGGTGAAGGGGCCGTTGATGTTTCTCTCCTCGACCAGCCGCTCGGCGAGGTCGTCACCGATGTGGCGCACCGCGCCCAGCCCGATGCGGACCTCCGTCCCCGCGTTCTCGAGGGTGGCGTGCGCCAGGCTGGCGTTGACGTCCGGTCCGTGCACCGTCACGCCGTGCCGACGTGCGTCGGCCACCAGCGTCTGCGGCGAGTAGAAACCCATCGGCTGCGCGCGCAGCAGCGCCGCGCAGAACGCCGCCGGGTGGTGCAGCTTGAACCACGACGAATAGAACACCAGCGACGCAAAGGACAGCGCGTGGCTTTCCGGGAACCCGAAGTTGGCGAAGGCCTCCAGCTTCTCGTAGGTGCGGTCGATCACGTCGTCGGGGGCGCCGTGCAGGGCGCGCATCCCGTCGTAGAACCGGCTGCGCAGCCGCCGCATCCGTTCGGTGGACCGCTTGGACCCCATGGCGCGGCGCAGCTGGTCGGCCTCGGCGGCGGAGAACCCGGCGCAGTCGACGGCGAGCTGCATCAACTGTTCCTGAAACAGCGGAACTCCCAACGTCTTTCGCAACGCGGGCTCCATGGACGGGTGGTCGTAGACTATCGGGTCGAGGCCGTTGCGGCGCCGGATGTAGGGGTGCACCGAGCCGCCCTGGATGGGGCCGGGGCGAATCAGCGCGACCTCGACCACCAGGTCGTAGAAGATCCGCGGCCGCAGCCTTGGCAGCGTGGCCATCTGCGCGCGCGACTCCACCTGGAACACGCCGACGGAATCGGCGCGCTGCAACATCTCGTACACCGCCGGCTCGGACAGGTCGAGCTTGGCCAGGTCCACGTTGATGCCCTTGTGCTCGGCCACCAGGTCGATCGCGTAGTGCAACGCCGAGAGCATGCCCAGCCCCAGCAGGTCGAACTTCACCAAACCTATTGCCGCGCAGTCGTCTTTGTCCCACTGCAGGACGCTGCGGTTCTCCATGCGCGCCCATTCCACGGGGCACACGTCGGCGATCGGCCGGTCGCAGATCACCATGCCCCCGGAGTGAATGCCCATGTGTCGCGGCAGGTTACGGATCTGATTGGCCAGGTCGATCACCTGCGGGGGGATGTCTTCGACGTCGGGCGACTCGGGCCGCCCGTTCCAGTGGTTGATGTGCTTGCTCCACGCGTCCTGCTGGCCCTGCGAGAACCCCAGCGCGCGGGCCATGTCGCGGACGGCGATCTTGCCGCGGTAGGTGATGACGTTGGCGACCTGCGCGGCGTAGTCGCGACCGTATTTGTCGTAGACGTATTGGATGACCTTTTCGCGCTGGTCGGATTCGATGTCCATGTCGATGTCGGGCGGCCCGTCGCGGGCCGGCGAGAGGAACCGCTCGAACAACAACTCGTTGGCCACCGGGTCGACGGCGGTGACCCCCATGGCGTAACAGACCGCGGAGTTGGCCGCCGAGCCCCTGCCCTGGCACAGGATGTTGTTGTCCCGGCAGAACCGGGCGATGTCGTGCACCACCAGGAAGTAGCCCGGAAACTTCAGCTGGGCAATGACTTTCAGCTCGTGTTCGATCTGGGAGTACGCGCGCGGGGCGTCGTCGGGAGTGCCGTAGCGGCCGCGCGCCCCGGTCATGGTCAGGTGCCGCAGCCAGCTGTCCTCGGTGTGCCCGGCGGGCACGTCGAAGGGCGGTAGCTGTGGCGCGATGAGCGACAGGCCGAACGCGCACTGCTCGCCCAGCTCGGCCGCCGCGGTCACCGCGGCCGGGTGCCGGGCGAACATCCGCGCCATCTCGGCGCCGGAGCGCAGGTGCGCGCCGCCCAGCGGGGCCAGCCACCCGGCCGCCGAATCCAGGGACTCCCGGGCGCGGATGGCGCCCATCGCCATTGCCAACCGACCGCGCGAGGGGTGCGCGAAGTGCGCGCCGGTGGTGGCGACAACGCCGACCCCGAACCGCGGCGCCAGCCCGGCCAGCACGGCGTTGCGCTCGTCGTCGCGCGGGTGGCCGTGCCGGGTCAACTCGACGCTGACCCGATCGGCGCCGAACCGGTCCACCAGGTCGGCCAGCGCCCGCCCCGCCGCGTCCGGGCCGCCGTCGCACAACGCCTGGCGCACCTGCCCTTTCCGGCAACCCGTCAGGATGTGCCAGTGGCCGCCGGCGGCCTCGGTCAGCGCGTCGAGGTCGTAGCGCGG
This sequence comes from Mycobacterium sp. E1214, assembly GCF_001666755.1. GTDB lineage: Bacteria > Actinomycetota > Actinomycetes > Mycobacteriales > Mycobacteriaceae > Mycobacterium. The sequence continues at coordinate 7,448 of NZ_LZJC01000134.1, forward strand.
CTTGCCCTTTTCGCCGCCGGCCAGGTGCGCGGCGGCCAGCTGCCGCGACAGCCGGCGATACCCCTCCGGGCCCCGCGCCAGCACCAGCAGGTGCGGGCCGGGCGGATCGGGCACCTCGGTGCGGGCGCCCGCCCCCAACGACAACTCGGCGCCGAACACGGTGTCCAGGGCCAGCTCCGCGGCCGCCTCGGCGAATCGCACGGCGCCGTAGAGCCCGTCGTGGTCGGTGAGCGCCAGGGCCCGCAGGCCCAGCCGGGCGGCCTCCTCGACCAGTTCCTCCGGCGTGCTGGCCCCGTCGAGGAAACTGAACGCCGAATGCGCGTGCAGCTCGGCGTACGGCAGGGCCGGCGCGGCCGACGGGCGGGCCGGCGGCGGCCGGTACCTGCCGCGTCCCCGCGACAGGGGCGCCTCCGCCTCGGGGGTCAGGGGCCGATCCGCCGGCGCGCCGGCATGGCGCGGCTTGCCGTCGAGCACCCGCTCCATCTCGGACCAGGTGAAGTCGCCGTTGAACCAATCCACGCCCACAGCCTATCGAACCTATGTTCGATTTAACCACCGCTGCCGACAATGGTTGTTAAACCGATCTTCAACTCCTAAACACGCTTTTAACGCGGCGAGGCTTACGGTCGCGCGGGTCCGTACCAGAGACTGGTACTGCGGGCGAAGACGGTGACGGCGGGAACACAGCATGGCGCAAACGGTGGATACGGCATTCCTGCGAGCGCACGACCCCGAGCAGCACGCCAGCCTGACGGTCGGCGCGGTCGCCATCGTCAACGGCGCTATGCCCGAATTCGGCCGGCTCACAAGGCTTCTGGCCGAACGGGTTCGCCAAACACCGCGCTGCACCCAGGTGCTGCGGTGCAGCGTGGCGGGCCAGGAGTGGCTCGCCGACCCCGACTTCGACCTCGCCCGGCACGTGCATCGGGCGGCCATTCCCAGGCCCGGCGACGAGGCCGAGTTGTCCGGCGCCATCGCCCGTGCCTGCGAGCGGCCGCTCGACCCCGACCGCCCGCCCTGGGAGTGCTGGATCATCGAGGGCCTGCGGGGCAACCGGTGGGCGATCCTGATGAAAACCCATCATGGCCTGCTCGGCGGCAACTCCGCGGCCCAGTTGCTGACCCGCCTCTGCGACGACACCGACGGTGACGTCTTCGCCACTGATGCTGCGCCACAGCGACCTTCGCCGTCGTCGCCCGAGCGGTCCGGCTGGGTAGGAGCGCTGTGGCGCGCCACCTCGGCGGCCAACACCGTCACCGACGGCGTCCTCGGGGGCTTTCTCGGCGGCTTCGCGCGGGGAATGCGCACCGGCGCGCGGGCGGCCTCGGTCGCTCCGGGCGCCGCCGCCCCGCGGCGCTACGACACCGTGCGGGTGCCCATCGCCGACGTCGACAGCGTGTGCCGCAAGTTCGGCGTCACCGCCAACGACGTCGCCCTGGCCGCCGTCACCGACGGGTTCCGGACGGCGCTGCTCGGGCGCGGCGAGGAGCCGCGGGCCGACTCGCTGCGCACCCTGGCGCCGATGCCGCTCCGCTCGGCGTTGCTGTCCTACCTGCCCGTCGAGCACGACGACCCGGTGCAGCGGCTGCGCACGGTGCACACCCGCCGGCAGGCCGGCGAGCCCACCGCCGCGGGCCCCGTCGAGTCGGCGATCAACGCGCTGCCCCCCGTGGTGCGCGGCGGCGTCCTGCAGCTGCTGTCCTTGTTGCCGCAGCGCGGCATCGTCACGCTGGCCACCAGCGCGGCCGGGCCGCGGCGCCGGCTGCGCGTGCTGGGCCAGACGCTGGAGCGGCTGCTGCCGATCCCCCCGACGGCCGTGGCGCTGAGCACCGGCGTCGCGGTGCTCAGCTACGGCGACGAGCTGGTCTTCGGCGTCACCGCCGAGGGCGGCCAGCGCAGCGGCGCCGCCTTCGACGTCGCGCAGCTGGCCGCCGGTATCGAACTCGGCATGGCGCGGCTGGTCGCGCTCAGCGCGGACTCGGTGCTGCTATTCGGGGAGCGTCGGCGGCGGCGGCCCAAGCGCCCGGCGCCCGGCGCCCCACGGCCGCACCCCTTTCCGCCGGGGCAAGCCCGGCACTGACCCCCGCCGCGGCCGTGAGAAGGTTGGTCGTGGGCACCTCCGAGCCGCTCGTCATCGACCCGCGCCGCCACGACGCCGTGCTGTTCGACGCGGCCGTCGGCGACGCCCCGCCGCTGCCCGGGCTGGCGACCGCGGTCGTCCCCGCGGGCCAGGCGCCGCGCGCGGCGGCCGAGCGGCTGGGCGTGCGGCCGGGCCGCGCCGTCGTGCTCGCCGCCGACCCCGCGACCGTCGCGGCCGCGCGCGCCGACGGGTTCGCGTGGGTGATCGGCGTCGACCGGGGCGGGCGCGGTGACGCGCTGCGCGACGCCGGCGCCGACGCGGTGGTGGCCGGGCCCGGCGACGTCACGGTGCGCACCGACGACCGGCGCATGTCCGAGCTGCCCGACGCGCTGGACGCCCTCGACGGCCTCGCGACCCGGCGGCCGGCGGTCTTCTTCGACTTCGACGGCACGCTGTCCGACATCGTCGACGATCCGGACGCCGCGGTCCCGGTGCCGGGCGCCACCCGGGCGCTGGCCCGGCTGGCCGCACACTGCCCGGTCGCGGTGCTGTCCGGCCGCGACCTCGCCGACGTGACCAAACGCGTTGGCGTGCCGGGGATCTGGTACGCGGGCAGCCACGGTTTCGAGCTGACGGCGCCCGACGGGTCGCATCACCAGAACGAGGCCGCGGCGGCGGCGATCGACGTGCTGGCGCAGGCGGCGGCGGCCCTACGGGACCGGCTCGCCGAGATTCCGGGAATCGCGGTGGAGCACAAGCGCTTCGGGGTCGCGGTGCACTACCGCAACGCCGCACGCGACCGGGTCGGTGAGGTGGCGGCCGCGGTGCGGGCGGCGGGCCGCCGCGACGAGCTGCGGGTCACCACCGGCCGCGAGGTCATCGAGCTGCGCCCGGACCTGGACTGGGACAAGGGCAAGACGCTGCGCTGGGTGATCGAGCACCTGCGTACGGCCGGCTCCGCGGGGATCGCGAGCGCCGCGGAGCGGACACAACCGGGTCGCGGCCATCGACACAGCGGCGCGCTGACGCCGGTCTACCTCGGTGACGACATCACCGACGAGGACGCGTTCGACGCGGTGCGCACGGATGGCGTGCCGATCGTGGTGCGGCACAACGACGATGGCGACCGGCCCACCGCCGCGCGCTACGCCCTGGACAGCCCGGCGCGGGCCGCGGAGTTCACCGACCGGCTGGCGGCCGAACTCGAGGCCCGCGACGGCTGAGGCCCCGGCTCAGCCGCCGACGTACTCCACCGCGCCGTCGTCGAGCACCACCCGCGCGTCGGCGCCGTCGGCTCCGGACGCCTCGGTCCGGAACACGGCCTTGCCCGGCTCGGTGCGCCAGATCAGCGTCGTCAGCGTCTCCCCGGGGAACACCGGCGAGGTGAACCGCGACGCGATCGAGGTGACGTTGGCGGCGGTGCCCCCACCCAGCTCGGCGACCAACGCTCGGCCGGCGACGCCGTAGCTGCACAGGCCGTGCAGGATCGGCTTGGGGAAGCCGGCCAGCTCCCGGGCGAACCAGGGGTCGCTGTGCAGCGGGTTGCGGTCACCGGAGAGCCGGTAGATCAGCGCCTGGTCCTCGCGGGTGGGCAGCGGGATCCGCGCGTCGGGCTCGCGGTCCGGGAACTCCGGGGCGATCGGCCGCTGGCCCGGCGACCCCCCGAAGCCGCCCTCGCCCCGGATGACCAGCGTGGTCAGCGTCTCGGCGATGAGCTGCTCGGAGCCCGGGTCGGTACCGCGGCCGCGCAGCACCAAGATCGCGTTCTTGCCCTCGCCCTTGTCCTGGATGTCGGCGACCTCGGTGACCACCGACAGCTTCCCCGCCGGCGGCAGCGGCGCGTGCAGCCGGATGCTCTGCGAGCCGTGCAACAGCATCGCCCAGTTGAACGAACCCACCAGGCCGGCCGCGCCGAAGGCGGGGCAGCAGATCACCGCATACGTCGGGAGCACCTGTTGGGGAATGTCGTGGCTGTTCTCGGTGGTGAACGCCAGGTCGTCCAGGCCGGCCCCGACGCCGAGCGCGTAGAGCAACGTGTCCCGGTCGGTCCATTCGAACACGACGGGTTCGGTCACCGCGCCGACGGCACTCGGGTCAATCGCCATTGCAGGCTCCTTTCGAGGATTTTCTCCCCCAACCATTGCAAACCCTTCCCACCGACGGCGTCGGCAGGGCAGGCTATTCGGCATGCCCACGCGCAGAAGGATCGCAGGAGCTTGCACGACGCCGCTGGTCGCGCTCGTGGCGCTCGCCGCGACGGTGCTCGTCGCCGGTTGCGGCTCGGGAGCGCCGCAGGCGCGCAGCATCACGCTGACGTTCATCCGGCACGGCCAGTCCGAGGCCAACGCCAGCGGCGTCATCGACACCGACATCCCGGGCCCCGGCCTCACCGCGCAGGGCAAGGGCCAGGCCGAGCAGGTCGCACATCAATTCGGCCGCAAGGACTTCGACAGCGTCTACGCGTCCCCGATGACCCGGGCGCAGCAGACCGCCGCCCCGCTGGCCGCCGAGCTCGGCAAGCAGGTCGAGGTGGTGCAGGGCCTGCAGGAGATCAACGCGGGCTGGTTCAACGGCAAGCCGGAATCGATGGCCGCGTCGACGTACATGGTGGCGCCGGCGAATTGGCTCAAGGGTGACGTCGGCGACAGCATCCCCGGGTCGAGCACCGGCAAGGAATTCAACGACCGGTTCACCGCGGCGGTCAACAAGATCTACTACAGCGGCCACAACAACCCGGTGGTGTTCTCGCACCTGTACGCCATCGAGGTGTGGACGCTGCTCAACGCCAAGAACGTCAGGGACAGCCTGATGACCAGCCACCCGCTGCCGAACACGGGCCGCGTCGTGCTCAGCGGCAACCCGATGACCGGCTGGACGCTGGTGGACTGGGACGGCATCCGCGACTTCCACAACTGATCCGCGGGTTCGGCGATTTCGCGGTTGACGCGCGCGGTCAGCAGCCGCCACGATGTCTGCATGCGGTATGTCGTTACCGGCGGTACCGGGTTTATCGGTCGCCGCGTCGTGTCCCGGTTGCTGGCAACGCGGCCCGACGCCGAGGTGTGGGTGCTGGTGCGGCGGCGGTCGCTCGGCCGCTTCGAACGGCTGGCCGCGGCCTGGGGTGAGCGCGCCCGCCCGCTCATCGGGGAGCTGCCCGAGTTGCAGCTGAGCGACGAGGCCCTGGCCGAGCTCGGCGATGTCGACCACGTGGTGCACTGCGCGGCGATCTACGACATCACCGCCGGGGAGGCCGAGCAGCGTGCCGCCAACGTCGAGGGCACCCGCGCGGTGATCGCCCTGACGCGGCGCCTGGACGCCACCCTGCACCACGTGTCGTCGATCGCCGTGGCCGGTGACTTCCCCGGCGAGTACACCGAGGACGACTTCGACGTGGGCCAGGAGCTGCCGACCCCGTATCACCAGACCAAGTTCGAGGCCGAACTGCTGGTGCGCTCGGCACCGGGGTTGCGCTACCGCGTGTATCGCCCGGCCGTGGTCGTCGGCGACTCAGTGACCGGCGAGATGGACAAGGTCGACGGGCCGTACTACTTCTTCGGCGTGCTGGCCAAGCTGGCGGCGCTGCCGTCGCTGACGCCGATCCTGTTGCCGGACACCGGGCGCACCAACATCGTGCCCGTCGATTACGTGGTGGATGCGCTGGTCGCGCTGCTGCACGCGCCGGGCCGCGACGGGCAGGCCTTCCACCTGACGGCCGAAAAGACGATCGGGCTGCGCGGCATTTACCGGGGCGTCGCCCGGGCGGCCGGGTTGCCGCCGCTGCGCGGTTCGCTGCCCCGCGCGGTGGCCGCGCCGGTCCTCAATGTCCGAGGGCGCGCCCGGGTGCTGCGCAACATGGCCGCCACCCAGCTGGGCATTCCCGCCGAGATCTTCGACGTCGTGGACCTGGCGCCCACGTTCGTCAACGAGCACACGCGAGACGCGCTGCGCGGCACCGGGATCGCGGTGCCCGAGTTCGCCGGCTACGCGCCCAAGCTGTGGCGCTACTGGGCCGAGCACCTCGACCCCGACCGTGCCCGGCGTGACGACCCGGCGGGGGCGCTGCGCGGCCGGCACGTCATCGTCACCGGCGCCTCGAGCGGCATCGGCCGGGCGTCGGCGATCGCCATCGCCGAGCGCGGCGGCACCGTGTTCGCCTTGGCGCGCAACGGCGCGGCGCTGGACCAGCTGGTCGCCGAGATCCGCGCCAAGGGTGGCGACGCGCACGCCATCACCTGCGACGTCACCGATTCGGCGTCGGTCGAGCACACCATCAAGGACATCCTGGGCCGCTTCGAGCACGTCGACTACCTGGTCAACAACGCGGGCCGGTCGATCCGCCGCTCGGTGGTCAACTCGACCGACCGGCTACACGACTACGAGCGCGTGATGGCGGTCAACTACTTCGGCGCGGTCCGCATGGTGCTGGCCCTGTTGCCGCACTGGCGCGAACGCCGGTTCGGCCACGTCGTCAACGTGTCCAGCGCCGGCGTGCAGGCCCGCAACCCCAAGTACAGCTCGTACCTGCCCACCAAGGCGGCGCTGGACGCGTTCTCCGACGTGGTGGCCTCCGAGACGCTGTCGGACCACATCACGTTCACCAACATCCACATGCCCCTGGTCGCGACCCCGATGATCGCGCCGTCACACCGGCTCAACCCCGTGCCCGCGATCAGCCCCGAACGGGCCGCGGCCATGGTGGTGCGCGGGCTGGTGGAGAAGCCGGCCCGCATCGACACCCCGCTCGGCACCCTCGCCGAGGCGGGAAATTACTTCGCGCCCAAGACATCTCGGCGGGTACTGCACCAGCTGTACCTCGGTTATCCCGATTCCGCCGCCGCGCGCGGGCTCGCCCCGCACCCGGCGGACGAACCCGAGGCCCCGGCGGCGCCACGCCCCGAGCCGCGCCGCAGGCCGCGGCGGCCCGTGCGGGCGGTGACGCGCGGCATCCGCGCGCCCCGGCCGGTGAAACGGCTGGCCCGGCTGGTGCCCGGGGTGCACTGGTAGTTACTTCGCCAGCGTGAACTGATCGACGTCGATGTAGCCGATCCGGAACGCGTCGGCACAACCGGTCAGGTATTTCATGTAGCGCTCGTAGACTTCCTCGGACTGCACCGCGATGGCCTCGTCGCGGTGGGCCTGCAGTGCGGCGGCCCAGATGTCGAGCGTCTTGGCGTAGTGGGGCTGCAGCGACTGGACGCGGCTCACGGTGAACCCGTGCGCGGTGGCGTGTTCTTTGACCATCGGTATCGACGGCAGCCGCCCGCCCGGAAAGATTTCGGTGACAATGAATTTGATGAACCGGGCGAAGGTGAACGACAGCGGCATGCCGCGTTCGGCCATCTCCAGGGGGTGCAGGCCGGTGATGGTGTGCAACAGCATGACGCCGTCGTCGGGCAGCAGGCGATAGGCCAGGTCGAAGAACGCGTCGTAGCGTTCGTGCCCGAAGTGCTCGAAGGCGCCGATGCTGACGATGCGGTCGACGGGCTCGTCGAACTGCTCCCAGCCCTGAAGCAGGATCCGGATGTCGCGCGGGCTTTGCGACTGCGCGATCAGCCCCTCGACGTGATTCGCCTGGTTGCGGCTCAGGGTGAGGCCGACGACGTTCACGTCGTACTTCTCGACCGCGCGCATCATGGTGGCGCCCCAGCCGCAGCCGACGTCGAGCAACGTCATACCCGGGCGCAGCCCGAGCTTTCCCAGCGCCAGGTCGATCTTGGCGATCTGCGCCTCTTCCAGCGTCATGTCCTCGCGCTCGAAGTAGGCGCAGCTGTACGTCCGGGTGGGGTCGAGGAAGAGCCGAAAGAAGTCGTCCGACAAGTCGTAGTGGGCCTGCACGTCGTCGAAGTGCGGCGCGAGATCCGTTCCCTCGGGGGGCTCTGACGTCGTTGGCATCATGCCAGCCTAGAGCGCCCTCGGTATCTTTGACGCAATGACCTCTCCCGTGTTCGTCGACGTGGACACCGGCGTGGACGACGCCCTGGCGTTGATGTACCTGCTGGCCAGCCCCGAAGCCGAGGTCGTCGGCATCGCCTCGACCGGCGGCAACGTGGGGGTCGACCAGGTCTGCGAGAACAACCTGGGCCTTCTGGAGCTGTGCCGGGCCACCGAGATCCCGGTGTCCAAGGGGTCCGGCGAAACCCTGACCGGGCCGCTGCGGTTGCCCTCGAAAGTCCACGGCCCCAGGGGATTGGGCTACGCCGATCTGCCGCCGGGCGCGCGCCCGCTCACCGACTACGACTCGGCGGCGGCCTGGGTGCGTGCCGCCCGCGCACACCCGGGTGAGCTCATCGGGGTGGCGACCGGCCCGTTGACCAACCTGGCGCTGGCGTTGCGTGCCGAGCCCGCGCTGCCCCGGCTGGTGCGCCGGTTGGCGATCATGGGCGGCTCCTACGATCACCGCGGCAACACGACCGCGGTGGCGGAGTGGAACATCAGCGTCGACCCCGAGGCGGCGGCCGAGGTCCTGGCGGCCTGGACCGCACCGGCCGAAGGGGCTGGGCCGCAGGAGCTTCCGATTCTGTGCGGGCTGGACCTGACCCGCAAGGTGGCCATGACCCCGGACCACCTGGCGCGGCTGGCGACCGCCGCGGGGTCCACCGCGGTTGCCCCGCTGTCGGAGCGGGACGCGCCCGGCACCCGGTCGACGGCCTCCAATCCGCTGATCCGGGTGATCGAGGACGCGATGCGGTTCTACCTGGAGGCCTATCACGAGATCGGCCACGGCTACCAGGCACACCTGCACGACCCGCTGGCCGCGGCCGTCGCGCTGGATCCGGAGCTGGTGGTGACGCGGCCGGCCACCGTGGGCATCGAGCTGACCGGCACCCTGACCCGCGCCATGACGGTGACCGACTGGTCGGGGCGGCGCGAACCCAACGCGCTGATCGGCGTCGACGTCGATGCGGCCGCCTTCTTCGACCGGTTCATCGAGCGGGTCGGGCCCTTCGCCCGCGGGCTGGCCGACGGGTAGTTTGGCCGACCGGCCGCCGGGTACCTGCGGGCCATGCCGACCTTCGCCGATTACCAGACCGAGCTGTACGACCAATCGCTGCACGGTAACCAGCCGCCCTACCCCATCCGCTTCGAGGAATTGGAGGCCAAGGCGGCGGCGGCCATGACACCCAAGGTGCTGGGTTATGTGGCCGGCGGCGCCGGTGACGAGCACACCCAGCGCGCCAACTGCGCGGCCTTCAAACGCTGGGGCCTGTACCCGCGGATGGGCATCGCCCCCGACGAGCGGGACCTGTCGATCGAGCTGTTCGGCGTGCGGCTGCCCTCGCCGATCTTCTTGGCGCCCATCGGCGTCATCGGGGTGTGCGCCCAGGACGGCCACGGCGACCTGGCGTGCGTGCGGGCCTCCACGCGCACCGGCGTGCCGTTCTTCGTGGGGACGCTGACGGCCGACCCGATGGAGGAGCTGGCCGCCGAATTGGGCGATACGCCGGCCTTTTTCCAGCTGTACACGCCGCCGGACCGCGAGATGGCCGCCAGCCTGGTGCACCGGGCCGAGGCGGCCGGGTTCAAGGGCATCGCCGTCACCCTGGACACCTGGGTCACCGGCTGGCGGCCCCGCGACCTGAGCGGCGGGAACTACCCGCAGGTCCCCAGCGGCTGCCTGGCCAACTACACCAGCGATCCGGTCTTTCGCGCCGGCCTGCAACCGGGCGAGGACGCCACCGAGGCGGCGGTGCGCAAGCTGCCGATCTTCGGCGGGCCGTTCCGGTGGTCGGACCTGGAGTGGCTGCGCGGGCAGACCAGCCTGCCGCTGATGGTCAAGGGCATCTGCCACCCCGACGACGCGCGCCGCGCGAAAGACCTTGGCGCCGACGGCATTTACTGTTCGAACCACGGCGGCCGGCAGGCCAACGGCGGCCTGCCCACGCTGGACTGCCTGCCCGGGGTGGTCGAGGCGGCCGACGGATTGCCGGTGTTGTTCGACTCGGGGGTGCGCAGCGGCGCCGACGTCATCAAGGCCCTTGCGATGGGGGCCACCGCAGTGGGGATCGGCCGGCCCTACGCCTACGGCCTGGCCCTGGGCGGCGTCGACGGCGTGGTGCACGTGTTGCGCTCGCTGCTGGCCGAGGCGGACCTGATCATGGCCGTCGACGGGTACGCCTCGTTGAAGGATCTGACGCCCGAGGCGTTGCGTCGGGTCGATTACGTTGAGGGACTTCGTCATTCGTAACCGCCCTCGAGATACCAGCGCCGCTGGCGGTAGCACAGCAGGAACGCGCGCTCGTCCTCGAGCAAGACCTGGGCGCGGGCGGTACGCCCCGCCGCGCCGGAGCCCGGGTCCCACCAGCGCTCGTCGACCGGCCACGGCCCGGCCCACCACCGCAGCCGCTCGCCGCGGCCCGGGACGCCGCCGACCATCCGCACCGGGTCGGCGGAGAACAGCCCCCGGTTGGTCACCCGTACCGGATCCCCCTGGCCGTCCAGCAATTCCACCGGGTCGTCGAGCAGCACGGCCGGCGACGGATCGGGCAGCTGGCCGGGCCACGGCAACGCCGGGTCGGCCCGCGGCACCGGCTCGTCGCCCAGCGGTGTCAACGTGATGCGCTCGGCCGGCCCGCGGCCGCCGGACAGCACCGGCACCTGCACGGCCTCCGGGCCCAGCAGGCCCTGCACCCGCACCAGGGCCCGGCGGGCCCGCAGCCGGTCCTCCTCCCCCAGGCCGCCCCACAGCGGCAACTGCAGCGCCCCCGCCGACACCACCTCCACCGCCTGCAACCGCAGCAGCGTCACCGGGGCCGACGGGCGGTCCTGAACCTTGCGGTTGCTCAGCCACCCGTCCAGCTGCCAACGCACCCGGTCGGCGGTGGCGTCCTCGGTGAGCGGCTCGGCGCACCGCCACACCCGGTGCAGCTCTTCGCCGTTCGCGGTGACGGCGTGAATGGCCAGCCGGGTGCACCCGACACCGGCCGCCATCAGCGCCTGATGCAGCGTGGCGGCCAGCGAGCGCCCGGCGAAGGCCGCGGCGTCCACCCGGTCGATCGGCGGGTCGCAGTCCAGCACGGCCTCGAGCTCCTCCGGCGGCTCCCGCCCGGAGGGGCCGCGCTCGGGTTCGCCGCGGGCCAACCGATGCGCGGCCACCCCGTCGGCGCCGAACCTGGACGCCACGTCGCCGCGCGACAGGGCCGCGAACTGCCCGATAGTGCGAATCCCCATGCGCCACAACAAGTCCGTGAGTTCCTCGCGGCCCGGGCCGCACAGGCTCGGCTCGGTGGCCAGTTGGCGGATCGACAGCACCGCCAGGAACCGCGCGTCACCCCCCGGCTCCACGACCCGGCCGGCCCGCGCGGCCGGGGTGCGGCGGGGGTTGCGGCGCCGGGAGGCGGCGGCGCGGTGCCCGCAGTTGCACGTCGTGACCGCCGACGCGGACCGTGACGCCCGCTTCTTCGAATCGGTCGTCGCCGCCGTCGACGACCTGGTGCCGCGCGCCGAGGTGCTGCGGCCCGGGCTGATGGTGTTGCCGGTGCGCGGGGCGGCCCGCTATTTCGGATCCGAGGCCGACGCCGCCGAACGGCTGACCGACGCGGTGGCCGTCAGCTCGGGTGCCGGCGCCGAGTGTCAGGTCGGCATCGCCGACCGGCTGTCCACCGCCGTCTTCGCCGCGCGGGCCGGCCGGGTCGTGGAGCCGGGGGGTGACGCGCGGTTCCTGGCGGTGCTGTCGATCCGCCATCACCC
>NZ_LZJC01000135.1 GCF_001666755.1 Mycobacterium sp. E1214
GCTACAGGACGCCGAAACTGGACGTGACCCAACGGACCGGGTCGACACACCGGAACGGTGCGATGCCCCGCGCGTGCAGCCGCTGGCCGCTGGGCGGCTGCCCCAGCGCCGACACGACGAAGAACCGGTGCCGCAAGCGCCTTGGCGTCGACGGGTTTTCGACCGCGGCGATGATGGACCCGGCGTTGAGCCGGGTGAGCAGGCTGCGCACCTCCTCGTGCAGCAGCTGCCCGTCGTTGTCGTCGTAGAGGACCGAGTCGGACGGGTCACGCAGGTAGGCGGCCCCCGCGTTGGACATGACCATGCTCCACTCGGACCCGTCGACGTCACGCAACGCGCGCAGGGCGTCGAACTTCGACAAGATGACGGCCAGGCGTGGCTCGCCGCCACCGATGGCCATCATCACGTTGTTCAGCACGTCACGCGGGTCGCCGCCGCTGACGGTCTGCGGCGGCAGCAGGTCTTGCAGTTGGTCCCGAATGGATTGCACGCGAAGGGGATCGAACATGAAGAACACGGCTTCGGCGTTGCTGAAGAACCGAAACGGTGCCGAATGCAGGTTGCCCGACTCCATGTCCTCCCCCGCGACGTCGCGCAGCACCAAATAGCGCTGCACGCCGTGCCAGATGCCCAGGCTGAAGATCAGCGGCTCACGCTGGGTGGACGTCTGGGTCATCATCGTCGGCGTCGGGGGGATCAGGCCGCGCTGCACGTACAGCGGCGTCTCGTAGT
>NZ_LZJC01000136.1 GCF_001666755.1 Mycobacterium sp. E1214
TCGTGGAATGCGTTGGCCGCGGAGCTGAACTCGGCCGCGCTGAACTACGAGAACGTGATCACGGCGCTGAGCAGCGAAGACTGGCTGGGCACCGCGTCGGCGGCGGCCGCGCAAGCAGCCCAGCCGTATGTGACGTGGCTGACCACGACGGCCGCGCAGGCCGAGGAGGCGGCCACCCAGGCCCAGGCCGCCGCGGCGGCGTACGAGACCGCGCTGGCTTCGTCGGTGCCGCCGCCGCTGATCGCGGCCAACCGCACCCAGGTGACCCAGCTGCAGGCCACCAACGTGCTGGGGCAGAACACCCCGCTGATCGCGCAGCTGGAGACCCAGTACGGCGAGTTCTGGGCCCAGGACGCCGCCGCGATGTACTCCTATGCCGGTCAGTCGGCGACGGCGTCGAAGGTGAGTACCTTCCAGAACGCCCCGGAGGTGGTCAACCCGTCGGGTCAGGCCAACCAGGCCGCCGCGACCAGCAACGCGACGGCCAACTCCACGGCGACCAGCACGACCAAGACCCTGCAGGCGCTGGCGCAGCCGGC
>NZ_LZJC01000137.1 GCF_001666755.1 Mycobacterium sp. E1214
GCCTCGAACGCATCGGCCTGGGCCGCCGAGGGATGCGTGATGCCGCTGACCTTGCGTACGTACTGCCGCGCCGCCGCCTCCACCTCCGCCCCGGTGGCCGCGGGCTGCAGACCGCGCAGTTCCGTGATGTTCCGGCACATGCCTAACACGATAGGTGCGCCTCGCCGAAGGCGCGCGCCGGATGGCGGGGCCGACCAGGTGGCGGAGTCCGGCACCTCCGCGGCGGCGCGGCAGTACGTACGCAAGGTCAGCGGCATCACGCATCCCTCGGCGGCCCAGGCCGATGCGTTCGAGGCGGCGATCGCCGAGATCAGCGCCACCACCGCGCGCCTGCTCGGCGCGCTGCCGCCGCGCCGTCAGCCACCCAAGACTGTGCCGCCGTTGCGCCGGCCAGACGTCGTCGCCAGGGCGACCCGATTGGCCGGCGCGAAATGACCCTCACCGCAACGGTGCCCGCCCTCAAGGAGTGGAGCGCCGCCGTGCACGCCCTGCTCGACGGCCGGCAGCGGGTGCTGCTGCGCAAAGGCGGCATCGGCGAGAAGCGCTTCGAATTGGCCGCCAGCGAGTTCCTGCTGTTCCCGACCGTCGCGCACAGCCACGCCGAACGCGTCCGCCCCGAGCATCAGGACCTGCTGCAGCCCGCCGCCGCGGACAGCACGGAGGACCACCTGGTGATCCGGGCCGCCGCGAAAGTTGTTGCGGCGGTTGCCGTCAACCAGCCCGAGAACCTCGACGCCATCGAGGACCTGCACATCTGGACCCGTGAGTCGGTGCGTGCCGACCGGCTGGATTTTCGCCCCAAGCACAGGCTGGCGGTGCTCGTGGTGTCGGTGACGCCGCTCGCCGACCCGGTCCGGATCCTGCGCACGCCCGAGCACGGCGGCTGCAAGAGTTGGGTGGACCTCACGGTCGACGCCCCGTTGGGCGCGCCGATTCTCGACGACGACGCCCTAGCCGCGGTGGCCGCCCGCGTCCGCGACGCCGTCGGCTGACGCGTCGGCGCGGCCGACGGGAAGCAGCAGCCGCGAACGGCCGTAGGCCACCGTATGAGTGGCCGGTATGAGCTCACGTCCGGTCAGCACCGGCTCCCCGCTGCCCAGGTTGCGGGCGTAGCGGGGCGACCAGCTGCCCGCGATCAACACCCGCACCCGTGAGCCGGCGCGGAAGCGGTGGGCGACGCCGTCCAGTTCGATGCGGACGGTCGCCTTGGACTTCTTGGCGGGCGTCAGCCGCCGGTACCCCTCGGTGACGTTGCGCGAGCGGCCCTTCGGGTCGACCTCGCTGAGCCGAACGAACACGTCGACGTGCGGGTTGTCCGAGCTGTGGGCCAGCTCGACGGCCGGATTGCCGTAGACGTACAGATCGTCGGTGAGGGTGACGCTGGTGAAGGCCAGCACGTCGTCACGCCGCGCCAACGAGCTGTCGTCGCGGTAGCCGCCGTTGGGTGATAGCAGCGGGCCGCCGATGGTGCGCGTCGGGTTAGCGGGATCGTAGCGGAATGTGGCCGCCGCCAACGACTTCGGATTGGCCGGCGCGGTCTCACCGAGGTGCCCGCCGGGCCGCAGGTACAGCGCGCGTTCGGTGGTGGTCGGTGGCCAGTCGGCCAGGTTGCGCCACGCTTGACCCTTGTCCACGCCGGTCACGCACACGCGGACCCTGCTGGGCCGGCGCGGGGCGGCGTCGCGCAGGTGGGTGTCCAGCCAGTCCAGGGTGTCGCGCACGCAGCCGGCGAGGCCCGAGGTGATGAGCTGGGTGTGCGTCCAGGGCCCGACGGTCAGCGCGACGTCGACGCCGCGGCCCCGCAGGTGCCGGTACTGCTGCAGCGTCTGGCGCAGGAAGATGTCCTGCCAACCACCGATCAGCAGCACGGGCGCCTGCACGCGGTCCAGCGCCTCGGTGCAGCGCAACGCGTCCCAGAAGGGGTCGTTGGGGTCGGAGTGTTCCACCCAGGCTTCGAACCAGGGTGCGCCCGTGCCCAGCAGCGCGCGGGCGGCCTCACCCACCGGCACCGCCGCGGCCGCCTCCTCCACCAGGCGTCGGCCCCGCAGCTGGCGCAGGCCGGACCGGATGCGCCCCGGCTCCTCCTGGTGCGACACCATGTCGCTCCAGCCCAGGAAGTCGTTGATCGCGAATGTGCCCGTGCCCCAGGTCGATTCGTTGAAGTCGTGCGGCCCCACGGCGATGACCGCCGCCGCCAGCTCCGGCGGCGGGTCGCGCAGCAGCGCCCATTGGGTGAAGCCCAGATACGACATCCCGATGGTGGCGAATCGCCCTGGGAACCATGGCTGTTCACGCAGCCACTGCACGGTGTCGGTGCCGTCGGCGGCCTCGTTGGCCATCGGTTCGAAGTCCCCGCCCGACCCGAAGGTGCCCCGCACGCTCTGCAGCACCACGTGATAGCCGCGGGCCGCGTAGAGCGCACCGAAGACCAGCGAGAACGGAAACGCGCGGCCGTAGGGTCCGCGCACCAGCACCACACCGGCGGGCGTGGCGGTCGTCGGCGCGTAGTGGTCGGCGCTGAGCTCGACCCCGTCGCGCATCGGCACGCGCACCCGCTGCACGCAGTAGTCGCTGCTCACCGGCGGCAGGCCCAGCAGGCGGCCCAGCGCCTTGTCACCGAGGTGGCGCACGGTGTGCAGCGCGGACGGGTCGGGTCGAATCGAGGTCAGACTCACGGCCTAGAACTTGTAGTACGGGATCAGGTCGTTGGCTCGTTGCAGATTGGTCTGCATGCAGTCGACGTCGGGGTTGGAGTACACGGTCGAGTAGTACAACGCCTGCTGCAGCACGCCGTAACTGGTCTTGAACGCGATCATGCAGGAGAAGAACCAGTAGCTGTTGTGGTAGGTCGGCTTGAGCACCCAGTACTGCGCCGCGCGGTGGCCTTGGATCGTCGTTTCGACGCCGTCGGCGGGCAGCGACTGCTCGTAGGTGCGCCAGATGATGGGCTCGACGGCGATCTGGTAGTTGCCGGCGTCGAAGTGGCAGCGCAGGCCGTCCTCGTGCTCGGGCGGGGTGAAGCTCAACCCGAGCCGCTGGATCACGTCGAACGGGATGTCCTCGCAGGCGTCGAACGGGCGCGGATCCGTGGTCGCCACGATGGGGCTCTTCATGGTGGTCTCCAGCGGCTGCGCCGTCGACCGCAGCTCGACCGGCTGCCGGTCGCCGCCGGGCGACGGGGGAGACTGCTGCCAGCCGACCGTCCCTCCCACGGCCGCTGTGAGCAGCGCACTCAACGCCCCGAGCAGACGCACTTTGGCGAACACCACACCCCCTCACGCCTCGGCGGCCCTTTGCGGGGAGTGTACAAGTCGCCCGCGGGCCGCCACAGGGGAACGAGAACTCGTTCCAGTTTCGCCGCGAGTCGGCCCGCCGCGGCCCGGTGCGGCCGGGGCCCGCCGGCCGAGTCGTTAGGCTGGATAGTCGTGGCAGGCCAGGAATCGACCAATGGGGGACAACCGACGCTGTGGGCGGTGTCGGACCTGCACACCGGTCACCTCGGCAACAAGCCGGTCACCGAGTCGCTGCACCCCTCGCATCCAGACGACTGGCTGATCGTCGCCGGTGACGTCGCCGAGCGCACCGACGAGATTCGCTGGGCGCTGGACCTGCTGCGCAAGCGGTTCGCCAAGGTGATCTGGGTGCCGGGCAACCACGAGCTGTGGACCACCACCCGGGACCCGGTGCAGATCTTCGGCAAGGCCCGCTACGAGTACCTGGTCAACGTCTGCGACGAGATGGGCGTGATCACGCCCGAGCATCCGTTCCCGGTGTGGACCGAGCGCGGCGGCCCCGCGACCATCGTCCCGATGTTCCTGCTGTACGACTATTCGTTCTTGCCCGACGGCGCGACCACCAAGGCCGAGGGCCTGACGATCGCGCGGGAGCGCAACATCGTGGCCACCGACGAGTTCCTGCTGTCCTCGGAGCCCTATCCCACGCGGGAGGCCTGGTGCCGCGAGCGCCTTGAGCTCACCCGGGCGCGTCTGGAGCAACTGGACTGGATGACGCCGACGGTGCTGGTGAATCACTTCCCGCTGGTTCGCGACCCGTGCGACGCGCTGTTCTACCCCGAGTTCTCGCTGTGGTGCGGCACCACCAAGACCGCCGACTGGCACACCCGCTACAACGCCGTGTGCTCGGTCTACGGCCATCTGCACATCCCGCGCACCACCTGGTATGACGACGTGCGCTTCGAGGAGGTGTCGGTGGGTTACCCCCGGGAATGGCGCCGGCGCAAGCCGCCCCGCTGGCTGCGGCAGGTGCTGCCCGACCCGCAGTACGCGCCGGGGGACCTCAACGACTTCGGTGGCCACTTCACCATCACTCCCGAGATGAAGGCGCAAGCCGCGCAATTCCGGGACCGGTTGCAGCAGCGGCAATCACGGTGACGGGGGAGACGCTGCTCGCGTCGGTGTTGCCGGAGCCGACGCCGGACGGGCCGGCCTACGCCGAGCTGTATTCGGATCCACCGGACCTGGTCCCGTTGCCCGAAGAGGAGCCGCTGATCGCCAAGTCGGTGGCCAAGCGGCGCAACGAGTTCATCACCGTGCGGCACTGCGCGCGCCTCGCTTTGGCCGAACTGGGCCTGCCCCCGGTGCCAATCCTGAAGGGCGACAAGGGAGAACCGTGCTGGCCCGACGGTGTGGTGGGTAGCCTGACGCACTGCACGGGCTTTCGCGGGGCGGTGGTCGGCCGCTCGGCGGCGGTGCGTTCGCTGGGCATCGACGCCGAACCGCACGACGAACTGCCCAACGGCGTGCTGGGCGCGATCAGCCTGCCCGAGGAGCGCGCCGAGATTCCCCGCGCCTTGCCGGCGACGCTGCACTGGGACCGAATCCTGTTCTGCGCCAAAGAGGCAACGTACAAGGCCTGGTTCCCGTTGACCAAGCGGTGGCTGGGCTTCGAGGACGCCCACATCACGTTCGAGGCCGACGGGCCCGAGGCGGTGACGGGCGGCTTCGTCTCGCGGATCCTGATCGACCCGGCGGCGCTGTCCGGGCCGCCGCTGACCGCGCTGCGCGGCCGCTGGTCGGTCGAGCGCGGCCTCGTGCTGACCGCCATCGCGTTATGAGTGACCCGGGCATCGTCGTCGTCGACAAGCCGCCCGGGATGACCAGTCACGACGTGGTGGGCCGGTGCCGGCGGATCTTCGGCACCCGCAGAGTGGGCCACGCGGGGACGCTGGACCCGATGGCCACCGGCGTGCTGGTGCTCGGCGTCGAGCGCGCCACCAAGATCCTCGGGCTGCTGACCGCCGCCCCCAAGTCTTATTCCGCCACGGTGCGGCTGGGCCAGGCCACCACCACCGACGACGCCGAGGGCGAACTGGTCGGCGGGGCCTCGGCCGCGCACGTCACCGACGACGCGATCGCCGCGGCCGTGGCCGGATTGCGGGGCGACATCGAGCAGGTGCCGTCGGCAGTGAGCGCCGTAAAAGTCAACGGCCAGCGCGCGTATCGGCTGGCGCGCGAGGGCCAGGCCGTCGAGCTCGCGGCGCGCCCGGTGCGCATCGATCGCTTCGAGGTGCTCGCCGTTCGGCGCTGCGCGGACGGGCTGCTCGATCTCGACGTCGAGGTGGACTGCTCGGCGGGCACCTACATCCGCGCGCTGGCCCGCGACCTGGGCGCGACGCTGGGCGTGGGCGGGCACCTCACCTCGCTGCGCCGTACCCGCGTCGGCCGGTTCTCGCTGGAGTGGGCGCAACCGCTCGAGGCGCTCGCCGCGCAGCCGCGGCTGAGCCTCACATTGGACGACGCCTGCCTGCTGGTGTTCCCGCGGCGCGACCTGTCCGCCGCGGAGGCCGAGGCGACCGCGCACGGCCGTCCCCTCGAGCCCGCCGGCATCCCCGGCGTCTACGCCGCCACCGCTGCCGACGGCCGGGTGATGGCGTTGCTGCGGGATGAGGGCCGGGGAACCAAATCGGTGGTGGTGGTCCGCCCGGCGACGATGCAGAACGGGACGTTCTGAGGAGGAGTCGGGCGATCCTACTTCCGCCCGGCGACGATGCAGAACGGGACGAGTTAACCCCTCACAACCGGCCGAGCAGCTCGGCCTTCTTCGCCGCGAATTCGTCGTCGGACAGGATGCCGCGCTCGTGCAAGCCGGCCAGCGCCTCGATGGCCGCGACGACCGACGCGGGATCCCCCGCCGCCGCCGCGGGGGCGGGTTGCGCCGTCGGGGCGGGCGCCGCCGCGGGCGTCTCGGCGACCTGCTGAGCGCCGAGCTCCCGCAGGTCCGACACGCCGAAGGTGCCGAGCTGGCTGGTGAAGCTGACCGAGCCGTACCCGCCGCCCTGCTGTTGCTGCACCCCGCCGATGTGGTGCTCACCGGTATCGAAAACCCTTGTCACACCGTCGATCTGGAGCGCCAACCGCCGGGTGGCCGGGAAGAACGCGTACCGCACGTTGTTCTGTGCACCCGAGGCGCTGGGGACGCCCAGGTCGGCCGGCCACCAGCCGGCCTGCGCGAACCCGCCCTGCGCCTGCGCCGCGCCGGCCTGCGCCTGCGCGGGGAACACCGTGGTGGTGGCGAGCAGTTGCACCAGGTCGTTGCACAGGGCGTCGACCCGCGCCTTGAGCGCGTTGTCGAACATGTCGCCAACCATCGTCATCCCGCCGCGCATCCACTGCCCGGACCCGCCCAATTCGGGAATGGAGAACTGCGCCATGGTGCCGCCGCCGGTCTGCAGGGCGAACAGCATGGCCAGGACGGCCTCGCGGGACAGCCCGTGGCGCGACGCGATGTCGGCGATGGCGTTGGCGGCTTCGGGAGTGACCGCTGCCTGCATAGTGATGAGTCTTTCGTCGTCGGTGTTCGTCTGAGCGTACGCAAGTGACGCCCGGTTGGGGGTTCCTGCGCGCGCCTCCGCGCGGCTAAGCTGCCGACTAGACAGGTGTCAAGAAAAACGATCGAAGAGGTGCGTCATGCCCAACAAGGTGTTCGTGGTCGGCGTCGGCATGACGAAGTTTGAGAAACCGGGCCGCCGCGAGGGCTGGGACTATCCCGACATGGCGCGCGAATCCGGAACCAACGCGCTGCGCGACGCGGGCATCGACTACCGCGAGGTGCAGCAGGGCTACGTCGGCTATGTGGCCGGTGACTCCACGTCCGGGCAGCGGGCCCTCTACGAGCTCGGCATGACGGGCATCCCGGTCGTCAACGTCAACAACAACTGCTCGACCGGGTCGACGGCGCTCTTCCTGGCCGCCCAGGCGATCCGCGGCGGCATCGTGGACTGCGCCATCGCGCTGGGCTTCGAGAAGATGCAGCCCGGCTCGCTGGGCGGCGGCGCCCAGGACCGCGAATCGCCGATGGGCAAGCACGTCAAGGCGATGGCCGCGATCGATGAGTTCGCGATGCCCGTCGCGCCGTGGATGTTCGGCGCCGCCGGGCGTGAGCACATGAAGCAATACGGCAGCACCGCAGAGCATTTCGCGAAGATCGGCTATAAGAACCACAAACATTCGGTGAACAACCCGTTCGCGCAGTTCCAAGATTCCTACACGCTCGACGACATTCTGGCCGCGCGGATGATCTCCGACCCGCTGACCAAGCTGCAGTGTTCGCCGACCTCGGACGGCTCCGGCGCGGCCATCCTGGCCTCGGAGGGGTTCGTCGACAGCCACGACCTGGCTTCCCAGGCGGTCGAGATCGTCGGGCAGGCCATGACCACCGATTTCGCGTCGACGTTCGACGGCAGCGCCAAGAACCTCATCGGCTATGACATGAATGTTCAAGCGGCGCAACAGGTTTACGACGAGTCCGGGCTGGGCCCCGACGATTTCCAGGTGATCGAGCTGCACGACTGCTTCTCCGCCAACGAGTTGCTGCTCTACGAGGCGCTGGGCCTGTGCGCCCCGGGTGAGGCGCCGAAGCTGATCGACAACGGCGACACCACCTACGGCGGGCGGTGGGTGGTCAACCCGTCCGGCGGCCTGATCTCCAAGGGGCACCCGCTGGGGGCCACGGGTCTGGCGCAGTGCGCCGAACTCACCTGGCAGCTGCGCGGCCGCGCGGACAAGCGCCAGGTGGACAACGTCACCGCCGCGCTGCAACACAACATCGGGCTGGGCGGCGCCGCCGTGGTGACCGCCTACCAGCGCGCCGAGCGTTGAGCCGCCCGCCGGGCAGCGCGTCGGACGTTCAGTCCGTCACCCAGATCGCCCGGGCGGCGGGGCTGCCCAGGTCCACCGTCTCCTCGGCGCCACCGCCCGAGGCGATCGCCACGGTGATCATGCCGGCAAATTCGCGGCGGGCGAGCACCCGCAGCCGCGAGTCGAGGTTGATGCCGACGTCGGCGAAGTAACGCAGCATCTGCGGATCGGCGTCGGAGATGCGGGCCACGGTCCCGGCGTCCCCGTCGTCGCACGCCCACAGCTGCCGCGCCGTCGGGGTGGGCACCTGCCCATCCGAGGCGGGAATCGGGTCGCCGTGCGGGTCGCGCTGCGGGAAACCGAGCTTGGCGTCGATGCGGGCCACCAGGCGATCGGAGACGGCGTGCTCGAGGATCTCGGCCTCGTCGTGCACCTCGTCCCAGGCGTAGCCGAGCTCGTTGACCAGGAACGTCTCCAGCAGCCGGTGCCGGCGCACCATGCCGAGCGCCGCGCGGCGGCCCGCCTCGGTCAACGTCACCGCGCCGTACTTCTCGTGGTCGACGAGGCCCTGCTCCGCGAGCTTGCGGATCGACTCCGACGCGGTGCTGGCCGACACCCCGATCTTCTCGGCCAGCATCTTGGTGCTGACCTTGGCGTGCGACCACTCCTGGGCGTTCCAGATCACCTTGAGATAGTCCTGGCCGACAGCGGTGAGACCGCCATGCTCTTCGTCAGCCCTCACATCGACAGAGTTTAGGCAACCCAACCCCGATCGGTGTGCTCCACGACACCCGACGCCGTTTCGGTCTCCCGGACGGCGACCCGGCGCCGTAGGCTTGCGGGCGTGCAGCGCTGGCGCGGCCAAGACGAGATACCCACGGACTGGGGCAGGTGCGTGCTCACCATCGGCGTCTTCGACGGTGTGCATCGCGGCCACGCCGAGTTGATCGCGCACGCCGTCAAGGCCGGACGGGCCCGCAACGTGCCGGCGGTGTTGATGACCTTCGACCCGCATCCCATGGAAGTTGTCTATCCGGGCAGCCATCCGGCGCAACTGACGACGCTGACGCGCCGCGCCGAACTGGTCGAGGAACTCGGCATCGACGTCTTCCTGGTGATGCCGTTCACCACCGATTTCATGAAGCTGACGCCCGAGCGCTACGTCCACGAGCTGCTGGTCGAGAACCTGCATGTGGTCGAGGTGGTCGTCGGGGAGAACTTCACGTTCGGCAAGAAGGCGGGCGGCAACGTCGAAACCCTGCGCCGGGCCGGCGACCGGTTCGGATTCGCGGTCGAGTCGATGTCGTTGCTCACCGAGCACCACAGCAACGAGACCGTCACGTTCTCGTCCACCTACATCCGTTCCTGCGTCGACGCGGGCGATGTCGTCGCGGCCACCGAGGCGCTGGGGCGCCCGCACCGCGTCGAGGGCGTCGTCGTGCGGGGGCACGGGCGCGGCGCCGAACTCGGCTACCCCACGGCGAACGTGGCGCCGCCGATGTACTCGGCCATCCCCGCCGACGGCGTGTACGCCGCCTGGTTCACGGTGCTGGGCCACGGCCCGGTGACCGGAAGCGTGATCCCGGGCGAGCGCTACCAGGCCGCGGTGTCGGTCGGCACCAACCCCACCTTCTCGGGTCGCACCCGCACGGTGGAGGCGTTCGTGCTGGACACCGACGCCGATCTCTACGGCCAGCACGTGGCGCTGGATTTCGTGGCGCGGATCCGCGGGCAACTCAAGTTCGACTCCGTCAAGGAGCTCGTCGTCGCGATGGGCGGGGACACCGAGCGGGCGCGCGGCCTGCTCACCGACTGATCGCGCTGCTCGCCCGGCGCGACGATTCGGGGGCGGTGCTCACCGGCTGCTAAACTCCCGGACGACATCGGCGCGTGCTGCGGTTCGCGGTGGCCGCGCTGAACACCTTCTTATCGCGGACTTCATTGATGGAGAGAGTTTCGTGGCGCTGACAGCCGAGCAGAAAAAAGAGATCCTGGGCACCTACGGCCTGCACGACACCGACACCGGTTCGCCGGAGGCGCAGGTCGCGCTGCTGACCAAGCGGATCGCCGACCTCACGGAGCACCTGAAGGTGCACAAGCACGACCACCACTCGCGGCGGGGGCTGCTGCTGCTGGTCGGGCGCCGGCGCCGGCTGCTCAAGTACGTCGCCCAGATCGACGTGGCGCGGTACCGCTCGCTCGTCGAGCGCCTGGGCCTGCGCCGCTGAGGCGGGCGGCCTGGCCCCAATGCGCGCACTCGTGCCGTGGGCCGAGGCCGCCGGTGTAGAGTAAGGACGTTCTGGGCCGTTCGGCCCGAGCAAACGGTGCGGCTACGCAGATCCGCGTGTGCCGTTCCAGCGTGTCACTACGCAAGTCCGAGGGAGCGGTTGGGTCTGCATCGGACGGTCTTCGGTAGTGGCTGCCGGGCTCTCCGGATCTGGAGCAGGTCGGCCGCTTCGATCGATGGCCGTAGCCGCATACAGACCCGGCTCTTCACGAAAGCTTCGAGGGTGACTCGCGGGCCCCGCCAGGGGTCGGTGAGTACCCTCTGCGGTCTCTCTCCAGGTTGCGCGTGACGACGCGAAACAGCCGAAGATAAGAGAGGCCGTACGGACGTCTATGTCTGTAGCTGAGATTGACCAGGGCGTGTTCGAGGCGACCGCCACCATCGACAACGGGAGCTTCGGCACCCGCACCATCCGTTTTGAGACGGGCCGGCTGGCCCAGCAGGCCGCCGGCGCCGTCGCCGCGTACCTCGACGACGAGAACATGCTGTTGTCGGCGACCACCGCCAGCAAGAGCCCGAAGGAACACTTCGACTTCTTCCCGTTGACCGTCGACGTCGAGGAGCGGATGTACGCCGCGGGCCGCATCCCCGGTTCGTTCTTCCGTCGGGAGGGCCGCCCCTCCACCGACGCGATCCTGACCTGCCGCCTGATCGACCGGCCGCTGCGCCCGTCGTTCGTCTCGGGCCTGCGCAACGAGATCCAGGTCGTCGTGACGATCCTGAGCCTGGACCCCAACGACCTCTACGACGTCGTCGCGATTAACGCCGCGTCCGCGTCCACCCAGCTCGCCGGCCTGCCGTTTGCGGGTCCCGTCGGCGGGGTGCGGGTGGCGCTGATCGACGGCCAGTGGGTCGCGTTCCCGACCGTCGAACAACTCGAGCGCGCCGTGTTCGACATGGTCGTGGCCGGGCGCATCGTCGGCACCGACTCCGACGGCAAGCCCGACGTCGCCATCATGATGGTCGAGGCCGAGGCCACCGAAAAGGTCATCGAGCTCGTCGAGGGCGGCGCCCAGGCGCCGACGGAAACCGTGGTCGCCGAGGGCCTCGAGGCGGCCAAGCCGTTCATCGCCGCGCTGTGCGCCGCGCAGCAGGAGCTGGCCGACGCGGCCGCGAAGCCCACCAGCGACTACCCGGTGTTCCCCGACTACGCCGAGGACGTGTACTACTCGGTCGCCTCGGTGGCGACCGACGAGCTGGCCAAGGCCCTGACCATCGGCGGCAAGGCGGAGCGCGACGCGCGCACCGACGAGCTCAAGGCCGAGGTGCAGGCGCGCCTGGCCGAGACCTACGAGGGCCGGGAGAAGGAGGTCAGCGCCGCCTTCCGCTCGCTGACCAAGAAGCTGGTCCGCCAGCGCATCCTCACCGACCACTTCCGCATCGACGGCCGCGGCATCACCGACATCCGCGCCCTGTCCGCCGAGGTGGCCGTCGTGCCGCGGGCGCACGGCAGCGCCCTGTTCGAGCGCGGCGAGACCCAGATCCTGGGCGTCACCACGCTCGACATGGTCAAGATGGCCCAGCAGATCGACTCGCTGGGCCCCGAGACCTCCAAGCGCTACATGCACCACTACAACTTCCCGCCGTTCTCCACCGGTGAGACCGGCCGCGTCGGTTCGCCGAAGCGGCGCGAGATCGGGCACGGCGCGCTGGCCGAGCGGGCCCTGGTGCCCGTGCTGCCGAGCGTCGAGGAGTTCCCCTACGCCATCCGCCAGGTGTCCGAGGCGCTGGGCTCCAACGGCTCGACGTCCATGGGCTCGGTCTGCGCGTCCACGCTGGCGCTGCTCAACGCCGGGGTGCCGCTGAAGGCGCCGGTGGCGGGCATCGCGATGGGCCTGGTCTCCGACGACGTCGAGGTGGACGGCAAGACGGAGCGCCGCTTCGTCACGCTGACCGACATCCTGGGCGCCGAGGACGCGTTCGGCGACATGGACTTCAAGTGCGCCGGCACCAAGGACTTCGTCACCGCGTTGCAGCTCGACACCAAGCTCGACGGGATCCCGTCGCAGGTGCTGGCGGGCGCGCTGGCGCAGGCCAAGGACGCCCGGTTGACCATCCTCGAGGTCATGGCCGAGGCCATCGACGGCCCCGACGAGATGAGCCCGTACGCGCCGCGGGTGACCACCATCAAGGTGCCGGTCGACAAGATCGGCGAGGTCATCGGGCCCAAGGGCAAGGTCATCAACGCCATCACCGAGGAGACCGGCGCGCAGATCTCCATCGAGGACGACGGCACCGTGTTCGTCGGCGCCACCGACGGCCCGTCGGCGCAGGCCGCGATCGACAAGATCAACGCCATCGCCAACCCGCAGCTGCCGACCGTCGGCGAGCGGTTCCTCGGAACGGTGGTCAAGACAACCGATTTCGGCGCGTTCGTGTCGCTGCTGCCGGGACGCGACGGGCTGGTGCACATCTCCAAGCTCGGCAAGGGCAAGCGCATCGCCAAGGTCGAAGACGTGGTGAACGTCGGGGACAAGCTGCGCGTGGAGATCGCCGACATCGACAAGCGCGGCAAGATCTCGCTGGTCCTGGTGGCCGACGAGGAGTCGGCCGGCGGCGAGGCCCCCGCCCCGGAGACCGCACCGGCCGATGCCGCCAGCTCAGTCTAGGAAGCCGGCAGCCGACCCCGCGCTGCGCCGGGGCGCCCGCGTCGCCGCAGCCAAACCCGGACATCAGGCGGTGCTGCGCCGCACCACCCTGCCGGGTGGGTTGCGGGTGGTCACCGAATACCTGCCGTCGGTGCGGTCGGCCTCGGTCGGGGTGTGGGTCGGGGTCGGCTCGCGCGACGAGGGCGCCACGGTGGCCGGCGCGGCGCACTTCCTGGAACACCTGCTGTTCAAGTCGACGCCGACCCGCACCGCCGTGGACATCGCGCAGGCGATGGACGCCGTCGGGGGAGAGCTCAACGCCTTCACCGCCAAGGAGCACACCTGCTATTACGCGCACGTGCTCGACAGCGACCTGGCGCTGGCCGTCGACCTGGTGGCCGACGTGGTGCTCAACGGGCGCTGCGCCGCCGACGACGTCGAGCTGGAACGCGATGTCGTCCTCGAGGAGATCGCGATGCGCGACGACGACCCCGAGGACGCCCTCGGCGACATGTTCCTGGGCGCGCTGTTCGGCGACCACCCGGTAGGGCGCCCGGTGATCGGCACCGCGCAGTCGGTGTCGGCGATGACCCGCGCCCAGCTGCACTCGTTCCACGTCCGGCGGTACACGCCTGACCGGATGGTGGTGGCGGTCGCCGGCAACGTCGACCACGCCGAGGTGGTGTCGTTGGTGCGTCGGCACTTCGGGCCGCACCTGGTGCGCGGACGGGAGCCGATCGCCCCGCGCAAGGGCGCGGGCCGGGTGACCGGCCGGCCGGGTCTGCTGGTCGGCAAGCGCGACGCCGAGCAGGCGCACGTGTCGCTGGGAGTCCGCACGCCCGGGCGCGGGTGGGAACACCGCTGGGCGTTGTCGGTGCTGCACACGGCGCTGGGCGGCGGCCTGAGTTCGCGGCTGTTCCAGGAGGTGCGCGAGCTGCGCGGCCTGGCCTACTCGGTGTACTCGACGGTGGACATCTTCGCCGACAGCGGAGCGCTGTCGGTGTACGCCGCCTGCCAGCCCGAGCGTTTCGCCGAGGTCATGCAGGTCACCGGCGAGGTGTTGGAGTCCGTGGCGCGCGACGGCATCACCGACGCCGAATGCCGCATCGCCAAGGGCTCCCTGCGGGGCGGGCTGGTGCTGGGCCTGGAGGACTCGAGCTCGCGGATGAGCCGGCTGGGGCGCAGCGAACTGAACTACGGCAAACACCGCAGCATCGAGGACACGCTGCAGCAGATCGACCAGGTGACGGTCGAGGAGGTCAACGCGGTCGCCCGGCGCCTGCTCAGCCAGCCCTACGGGGCCGCGGTGCTGGGCCCGTTCACCTCCAAACGGTCACTGCCCCAACAACTTCGGGCGATGGTAAAGTAGCGCCACATGTCCGCCCCCACACTCGCGCCGTGCCGGCGCTCGCCGTCGGCGGAGTAGCCGGATGGTACTGGGTTTCTGGGACATCATGGTCCCCATCGTCGGCGCGCCGATGGCCGGCGGTCCCGGGACCCCCGCGCTGGCGGCCGCGGTGTCCAACGCGGGCGGCCTGGGCTTCGTGGCCGGCGGCTACCTGGATGCCGACCAGTTCGCCGAGGACATCGCCGCGGCGCGCAAGGCCACCACCGGCCCGCTGGGCGTGAACCTGTTCGTGCCCCAGCCCAGCGTCGCGGACTGGGTGGCGCTGGACTATTACGCCGCCGAGCTCGAGGAGATCGCCGAGCACTACCACGTCGAGGTCGGGCATCCGCAATACGGCGACGACGACGGGTGGGAGGAAAAACTCGAGGTGGTGGCCGACGTGCGGCCCGAGCTGGTGTCGTTCACCTTCGGGGTGCCGCCGCCCGACGTGATCCGCCGGCTCGGCGCGCTGGGCCTGCTCGTGATGGTCACGGTGACGTCGGCCTACGAGGCCGGGGTGGCGGTGGCCGCCGGCGCGGACAGCCTGGTGGTGCAGGGACCCGGCGCCGGCGGGCACCGCGGTACGTTCGCGCCGGACATGGAGCCGGGCAGCGAGTCGCTGCACCAGCTGATCGACCGGATCCGGCACGCGCACGACGTCCCGATCATCGCCGCCGGCGGGCTCGGCACCGCCGAGGAGGTGGCGACCGTGCTGCGCCGCGGTGCGGTGGCGGCGCAGGTCGGCACCGCGCTGCTGCTCAGCGACGAGGCCGGCACCAATTCGGCGCACCGCGTCGCGCTGAAGAACCCGTTGTTCGCGACGACCGTTGTGACCCGGGCGTTTTCGGGCCGCTACGCGCGCGGCCTGGAGAACGACTTCACCCGCCAGCTGGACCACCTGGCGCCGTTGGGATATCCCGAGGTGAACCAGATGACCTGGCCCATCCGGCAGGCGGCGGCGGCCCAGGAAGACCCGAACGGGATGCC
Source organism: Mycobacterium sp. E1214 (assembly GCF_001666755.1). GTDB lineage: Bacteria > Actinomycetota > Actinomycetes > Mycobacteriales > Mycobacteriaceae > Mycobacterium. The sequence goes on from NZ_LZJC01000137.1 coordinate 15,346, forward strand.
CCTGTGGGCGGGTACGGCGTTCAAGCACGCCAGCGCCGGCCCCGCGGCCGACATCGTCGCCGCGCTGGCGGCCAACGCCTGACGGTCAGCCCAGCACGCTGGCGGGATCGGCAGCGGGCAGCCCCAAGTCGGTGGCCACCTGGTCGGACAGCAGGGCGCCGTCGTGCGTCGAAAGCCCTTGCGCCAACGCGTGATCGGAGCGGCAGGCCGCCCGCCAGCCGCGGTCGGCGAGGGCGATGACGTAGGGCATGGTGGCGTTGGTCAGCGCCACGGTCGAGGTCTTCGGGACCGCGCTGGGCATGTTGGCCACGCAGTAGAACAGCGTGTCGTGCACGGCGAACGTCGGGTCGTCGTGGGTGGTCGGGCGCGAGTCCTCGAAGCAGCCGCCCTGGTCGATGGAGATGTCTACCAGCACGGCCCCCGGCTTCATTTGCGCGACAAGCGCATTGGAGACGAGGTTGGGCGCTTTGTGGCCGGGCAGCAACACGGCCCCGATCACCAGGTCGGCGCGCTTGACGGTGCCCTCCAGGTCGTAGGCCGACGAGTACCGGGTGCGCACCTGCCCGCCGAATTCCGCGTCGAGCTGTCGAAGCCTGGTGATGTTGACGTCCAGCACGGTGACGGCTCCGCCCATGCCACCGGCCACCCGGGCCGCGTTGTAGCCCGCGGTCCCCGCCCCGATCACCACGACGTCGGCGGGCTTGACGCCCGGGACGCCGCCCATCAGGACGCCGCGCCCGCCGTGGGTGCGCATCAGGTGGTAGGCGCCCACCTGCGCGGCGAGCCGTCCGGCGACCTCGCTCATGGGGGCCAGCAGCGGCAGCGTGCCGTCGGCGGCCTGCACCGTCTCGTAGGCGATCGCCGTTGTGCCCGAGGCCAACAGCGCGTCGGTGCACGCGCGCGACGCGGCCAGGTGCAGATAGGTGAACAGGACCTGATCGCGCCGCAGCAGGCCGTATTCGGCCGGCACGGGTTCCTTGACCTTCAGCAGCAGGTCCGCCTCGGCCCATACCTGCTCGGCGGTGTCGGCCAGTTCGGCGCCGGCCGCCTTGTATTCGGGATCGGGGATGGCCGAGCCCTCGCCGGCGCCGGCCTGCACGAGCACCTCGTGGCCGTGGCGGGTCAGTTCGGCGACACCGGCCGGGGTGAGGGCGACCCTGAACTCGTTGGTCTTGGTCTCGGTTGGCACACCGACTCGCATGAGCGCCCCTTGCGTCGCGTTGCCCCTCAGGCCCTTCGGGCCCCTCAAGTGTGAAGAAAGTCGGCGGGGGCCGCAATCGAAGCCCGGGCGCGAACCGGTGCCAGGTTTTTCCCGCTTCGGCCGCGCCCGCTGCCTATGATCGGCCGATGACCGACCCGTGCGTGAGCGCCACCGTCCACATCGACGCCCGCCCCGACGCGGTGTACGGCCTCATCACCGACCTGCCGACCCTGGCCTCGCTGGCCGAGGAGGCGGAGGCGATGACGTGGCGCAAGGGCGACGCGGTGACGCCCGGGGCGGTGTTCAGCGGGCGCAACAGGAACGGCTGGCGGCGCTGGAGCACGACCTGCACGGTGACCGACGCCGAGCCCGGCCGGCTGTTCGCGTTCGACGTGCGGCACACGGTGGTCCCGGTCGCGCGCTGGCAATACGACATCGTCGCGGCCGACGGCGGCTGCCTGGTCACCGAGAGCACCTGGGACCGCAGGCCCGCCTGGTTCCGGTCGATCGCGGGCCGCGCCACCGGCACCCCCGATCGCGCGGCCGTCAACACCGAGCACATCCGGCTCACCCTGCAACGCCTCAAGCAGCACGCCGAGGCTCACTAGCGCCTTTGCTGGACGCCGGGGAGCGGCCCCGTTATCCGTGGTTGCGCCGCGGGTGACGTCGGCGGCAAAACCCGGTACCGGCGGTTTCGTGTATCGGGGGGTCGTCACTATACTGACGACGCGCGATGTCACCGGTACCGCTTCGTGCTCGGGGTAGGTGCCGAGGTAGGGGGCACAATGTTCACCGTCGACGACCGGGCCGCCGGTCCGCACGACGCGTCATCTCACGAGCGCCTGGTGCTCGAGGCGCGGGATGTGGACTTCGACTGGGCGGCGCTGCCGTTTCACTACGTGCCGGGGGAGCCGTTTGCCACGCACGTCCTCAACGTCTTGCACCTGCTGCTGCCGGCGGGCGAGGAGTTCTTCGTCGAGGTGTTCAAGCGGGCGCTGCCCCTGATCAAAGACGAGCAGTTGCGCCTCGACGTCCAGGGCTTCATCGGTCAGGAATCGGTGCACTCGCAGGCGCACGGCAAGGTCCTGGCCCACTTCGAGGCGCGCGGCGTCGACGTCACGCCCTACACCGGGCAGATCAGGTGGCTGTTCGAGACGCTGCTGGGGCAACGCCCGCGGTCGAGCGAGCGGCGCCGGCAGGCCTGGCTGCTCGAGCAGATTGCGCTGGTGTCCGCGATCGAGCACTACACCGCCGTGTTGGGGGAGTGGATCCTGGACTCGCCGGCGCACGACGCCATCGGCACCGACCCCGTGATGCTGGACATGCTGCGCTGGCACGGCGCCGAAGAGGTTGAGCATAAGGCGGTGGCCTTCGACACCATGAAGCACCTGCGCGCCGGGTACTGGCGCCAGGTGCGCGCCCAATTGGTGGTGGCGCCCGCCATGCTGCTGTTGTGGATCCGCGGCGTGCGATTCATGTATGCGGTGGACCCCCTGCTGCCGCGCGGCGCCAAACCCCGCTGGCGCGACTATTTCTCGGCTGCCCGCCGCGGGCTGGTGCCCGCGCCGTCGCGCTTCGCCCGGGCGGTCGCGGACTACTACCGGCCGGGTTTTCATCCCTCGCAGCTCGGCGGCCTGGAATCGGCCGTCGACTACCTGGCCGTCTCACCCGCCGCGCGGGCGGCGCGCTGAACCATGACCGAGATGACGAGCCCCACCACCAGCACCACCGTCGCCGGTGCCGACAGCGTCCCCCTCGCGGTGCATCGCTATACCGACCTCGACCCGGCCCGCCCCACGGTGCTGGCCATCCACGGCTGGCCCGACAACCACCACGTCTGGGACGGCGTGGCGCGCGAACTCGACGCGCTGGGCCGCCGCTACAACGTTGTCGCCTATGACGTGCGCGGGGCCGGCGAATCAGGCCGCCCGCCAAGGCGTTCGGGGTACGCGTTCCCGCAGCTGATCGCCGACCTCGCCGCCGTGATCGACAGCCTCGCCGTCGGGCCGGTCCACGTGCTGGCCCACGACTGGGGCTCGATCCAGGCCTGGGCGGCGATGACCGACGAGTCGGTGATGGACAAGGTGGCGTCGTTCACCTCCATCTCCGGGCCCCACCTGCGGTACGCGCGGGCGTTTCTGCGTTCGGCGCGCACGCCGCGGAGCCTGGCCCGGGTGGCCCGGCAGCTGCTGGCGTCGAGCTACATCGGGTTCTTCCTGATGCCGCTGCTGCCCGAGCTGGCGTTCTGGTCGCACCTCGGCGTCCTAGTGGTCGCCGCGCTGGAACGCATCGGCCGCTCGAGCACACGCAGCCAGCGCCACGACACGCTGCGCAAGATCGCCGATTACACCAATGGTCTGAACCTGTACCGCCAGAACATGCCCGCATCCCTCCTGGCGGCCGACGCGCCACTCCCGGCGACTACCGTCGCCGTCCAGACCCTGGTGCCGCGCCGCGACCTGTTCGTCACGCCCGCGTTGCAGCAGTTCGCGGGCGCGGTCAACGGCGGTGGTCGGGTGCTGGGGATCGAGGGCGGGCACTGGGTGGTGACGTCGCGACCGGACGTCATCGCCCGGCTGACCGCTGAGTGGGTCGAGCAAAACACCGGCGGCGCAACGGCATTGGCACACCCCCGGCCCACCGAGGTGCGGGGCGGGCGACGCGACGTGCGCGGCAAGCTCGCCCTGGTCACCGGGGCCGGCGCGGGCATCGGCCGGGCCACCGCGGTGGAGTTGGCGCGGCGCGGGGCACACACGGTCGTCATCGCCGACCGGGACGTGGCCGCCGCCGAAGAGACCGCGGACGCCGTGCGCGCCGCCTGCGCGCAGGCCGCCGTGTACGGCGTCGACGTGCGCGACGACGCGGCGATGAACGAGCTTGCCGCGCAGGTGCTCCGCGAGCACGGTGTGGTCGACATCCTGGTCAACAACGCCGGGATCGGCATGGCCGGGCGGTTCCTGGAGACCAGCGCGGCCAACTGGGAGGACATCATCGGGGTCAACCTGCGCGGCGTCATCTCCGGTGCCCGGGCGTTCGGGGCGCAGATGGTGGAGCGGGGGCAGGGCGGAACCATCATCAACGTCGCGTCCGCGGCGGCGTTCCTGCCGTCGAAATCCATGGTGGCCTACGGCACCACTAAGGCGGCCGTCTTGGCGCTCAGCGAATCGCTGCGCGCCGACTTCGCCGACGAGGGCATCGGTGTGACGGCGGTGTGCCCGGGCTTCGTCAACACCAACATCGCCAAGAGCACGGTCTACGCCGGGCTGACCGACGAGCAGCAGGAGCGGGCCCGGCAGAAGGCCGACAAGGCGTACCGGCGCCGCAATTACACCCCCGAGGCGACCGCCAAGGCGATCGTGAAAGCCATCCGGACCAGCCCGGCCGTCTTGCCGATCGCCGCGGAGTCGCGGTTGGGCTACATCATGCGGCGCGTCAGCCCGACGTCCATCCGCTTGCTGGCGCGCCTCGATATCCGGCAGAAGTGAGACGCGCCGTGACGCAAAGCATTTGGGACAGCAGGCCGCCGGACCTGTATGGCCGCCGCGAACACGATCGCCTCGGCACCGTCCTGTGGGGCATTCGCGCGCTGTTCGAGGGCTTCGCCAGCGTGTCGCGCTGGGACCCGTCGCGGGTGCAACCGGTCCAGCGCACGCACACCGCGGTGATCACCCGGCGCGAGCTGGTCGCGCCCGACGTCGTCGCGTTGACCTTGGCGGACGCGAGCGGCGGGTTGCTGCCGGCGTGGACGCCCGGCGGGCACATCGACATTCGGCTGCCGTCCGGCCGGCGCCGGCAGTACTCGCTGTGCGGGCCGCCCGGGCGGCGCACCGACTACCGCGTCGCCGTCCGCCGGATCGCCGACGGCGCCGGCGGCTCCGCCGAGATGCACGACTTCGCCGTGGGGGACACGTGCGAATTCGAGGGGCCGCGCAACGCCTTCTACCTCGGCTCGACCGAACGTGACGTGCTGTTCGTCATCGGCGGCATCGGGGTGACCCCCATCCTGCCGATGCTGCGGGTGGCCGCCCAGCGCGGCATCGAATGGCGCGCCGTCTATGCCGGGCGCAGCCGCGAGTACATGCCGCTGCTCGACGAGGTAGTGGCCATCGCGCCCGATCGGGTCACGGTGTGGGCCGACGACGAGCACGGCCGCATCGCCGGCGTGCAGGAGCTGCTGGCGGGCGCCGGGCCCGCGACGGCCGTCTATGTGTGCGGGCCGAGCGCGATGCTCGACGCCGTGCGCGCCGCTCGCGACGAATACGCTTCGGCTCCCTTGCATTACGAGCGGTTCAGCCCGCCGCCGGTGGTCGACGGGGTGCCATTCGAGGTGGAACTCGGGCGTTCGCGGCAGGTGCTTGCCGTGCCGGCCGACCGGTCCGCGCTGGACGTAATGCTCGACCGGGACCCGACGACGCCGTACTCCTGCCGGCAGGGATTCTGCGGTACCTGCAAGGTGAAAGTGCTTGCGGGACAAGTTGACCACCGGGGTCGGGCGCCCGCCGATGACGGGATGCTGGTGTGCGTGTCGCGCGCCGACGGCGGTCGCGTCGTCATCGACGCGTGAGCCGATAGCCCAGGTGGGGGACCGTCAGGCCGGGCACCGGCTCCCAGTCCAGGGTGCGCCCGTCGGGGCGGAAGTCGTTCTTTTCGTAGAACCGCCGCGCCCGGGCGTTGGTCTTAGCGCACCACAGCACGACGTCGCGGCCCGCGGCGAAACTCAGCACCCGCTCGAGCAGCCGCGTGCCCAGCCCGTCGCGCTGGCGGGTGGCCGCAATGTATAGCGCGTCGAGCTCGACACGCTCGGGGTCCTCCGGGTCGGGCCCGAAGATCGTCATGCCCAGCGGCGTGCCGCCTGCCTCGGCGAGCCACATGCTCCACCCCGGCCGGTTCAGGTCTCGCGGATACAGCAGCACGGCCCAGCGCTGCGGCGAGGTGAGCACATCGAGCACGTTCGCCGGCAGCACACCGGCCCAGGAGTCCCGCCACACGGGATAGTGCATCGCCGCCACGTCGCTGAAGTCGGCGGGTGTCGCCTCGCGAATGACGATGTCGCCCATGCCATCCGGTGTGGCCGACCGCGTCACGCCGGGCGCGACCGTTCCAGGTAGGCCGCCAACGCGTTGGTCAACCCGCGGCGTGCCATGTCCAGGTCGGCGTAGGAGCCCAGTTGGCGTTCGGACACCAATCCGCGCATCGCGCCGGGGATGAGCGCGGCGACCTCCCGCACCCGGTCCGGGTCGACGTCCAGGCCGGCGAACGCGTGCTGGCAGGTTTCCAGCCAACTCTTGCCCCACGAGAACAGCTCGGCGGCCGTGCGCGGGTAGAGGCGTTCGAGCTCCTTGGGGTCGCGTGGGAGCGCCGCGCGCAGGTTCTCGATCGCGCGCGAATCCGCCGACGCCAGGCCGCGATACAGCGTCTCGACGATGGCGCCGACCCGTTCGCGCAGCGGCGCGTCCGCCGACACCGGCGTCGACAGCGTCGAGAAGGTGGCGGCGCGCCGCTCGGCGGTGCGGTGCAGCACGGCCGCCCAGAAGCCGTCGGTGTCGCCGAATTGGTATTGCACCGCGCCCCAGGTGGCGCCGATGTCCTTGGCGATCCGGTTCGCCGACACCGAGCCCGGCTCACCCGAGGCCAACGAGCGCAGCGCGGCCTCGAGCATGCTCTCGCGGGTCGCGTGGCCGCGCCGGTTAGGGCGCCGGCCGGCGATACCGGCTCCGCTTGCCTGCCGAGTCATTGGGCGATCTTATCGGCTGAGCGCACGCGGGCGAACAAGTTTCATAGAGGGTACTTTTATATTGGGTGAGCGCGGCCTATGATGTGAGCGCGTGGAGGGAGGCGCGTAATGGCCAAGCCGCCGCTGTCGATGAAGCCGACCGGCTGGTTCCAGGTCGCCTGGTCCGACGAGATCGGCGTCGGCGACGTGCACAGGATGAAGTACTTCGACGAGGAAATGGTCGCCTGGCGGGCCGAATCCGGTCAGCTGACGGTCATGAACGCCTATTGCGAACACCTCGGCGCGCACCTTGGGTATGGCGGCAAGGTCGTCGGCGAGGTGTTGCAGTGCCCATTCCACGGCTGGCAGTGGAATCAGCAGGGCCGCAACGTGTGCATCCCCTATCAGGACCGCCCCAATCGCGGCCGCCGGATCCGCACCTATCCGGTGGTCGAGCGCAACCAGTCGATCTACATCTGGCACGACGTCGAGCGCCGCGACCCGTTCTTCGAGGCGCCCGACGTCTTCGGCGCGTTCGGTGACGGCAGCAGCGCGGCCGACTACTACCCGCAGCAACGGCTCTACCGCGAACGCCTGGAGATGCACCCGCAGTACGTCCTGGAGAACGGGGTGGACTTCGCCCACTTCAAATACGTCCACAACACGCCGATCGTGCCGGTGTTCACCCGCCACGACTTCGCCGAGCCGGTGTCCTTCGTCGACTTCACCATCACCTTCGAGGGCGACGACGGGCAGCGGATCGAGGACGTCAACAGTGGCGTGGAGGCGATCAACGGCGGCTTGGGCATCGCGGTGACCAAAAGCTGGGGCATGATCGACAACCGCACCATCTCGGCCATCACCCCGGTCGACGAGCGCACCTCCGACGTCCGGTTCATGGTGTACATCGGCCGCACGCCGGGCAAGGATCCGGCGCGCGCGCAGCGCAAGGCCGTCGAGTTCGGCGACGAGGTGATTCGGCAGTTCGCCCAGGACATCGAAATCTGGCAGCACCAACGGTATTCCGACCCGCCCGCGCTGGCCACCGGCGAATACGAAGGCTTCACGGCGATCCGCCAGTGGGCCAAGCAGTTCTATCCAGACGGCATCGGCGGCAGCGCCGCCGATGTCTACGCAGCGTTACAGAGAGGCTGACCCACCGATGCCCGCACCCGCCGGCCCCATCCGCGTCTTCCAAGTGGCCACCGGAAACGTCGGATCGGAGATGATCAAGCGAATCGCCACCCAACCGGACCTGGAACTTGTTGGCGTGCACTGTTATTCGCCAGAGAAGATCGGCAAGGACGCGGGTGAGCTGGCCGGTACGGCGCCCAACGGCGTGCTGGCCACGGGCAGCGTCGAGGAGATCATCGCGGCCAAACCGGACGTGCTGACCTTCCACGGCGTCTTCCCCGACGAGGACCTTTACGTCAGCGTTCTCGAGACCGGGATCAACATCGTCACCACGGCCGACTGGATCACCGGCTGGCACCGCGACAAGAACCACCCGCACCCGTCGGGCAAGCCGGTGACCCAGCTGTTGGCCGACGCGTGCCACAGGGGCGGGTCGACGTTTTACGGCACCGGCATGAACCCGGGTCTCAACCAGATCCTCGGCGTCGTCTGCTCGGCCGACGTGGCCGACATCGAAAACATCACCACCATCGAGTCCGTCGACGTCTCCTGTCACCACTCCAAGGACACCTGGATCGAGGTGGGCTACGGCCGGCCCGTCGACGACCCGGAGATTCCGTCGAAGCTGGAGAAGTACACCCGCGTCTTCGCCGACAGCGTGTTGATGATGGCCGACTGCTTCGACCTGCCGCTCGACGAGGTCAAGTTCAGCTACGAGCTGGGCGCGTGCACCAAGGACGTCGACCTGGGCTGGTACACCCTGCCGAAGGGGTCGCTCGGCGGCAACTACATCAAATACCAGGGCCTCGTGGACGGGGTGCCGCGCGTGGAGACCCACCTCGAGTGGCAGATGACGCCCCACACCGACCCCAGCTGGAATATCAAGGGCTGCTACATCACTCAGATCAAGGGCGACCCCTGCATCTACAACAAACACATGATCTTCCCCGCGCCGGGCGTCGATCTGTCGAACCCCGACAACTTCGCCTCCATCGGCATGACGGTGACCGGGATGCCGGCGCTGGCCTCGATCAAGTCGGTGGTGGCGGCGCCGCCCGGGCTCCTCACCAGTGCGGACCTGCCGTTGCGCGGGTTCGCCGGGCGGTTCACCCGGTAACCGGTCATGGGGGCCGCGCCCCTGGGCCGGCCCACCCGCGCCGCCGACACTTGGCGCGCCTGTCATCGAATACATGTTCGAAAGACTATCGACGGCGCCGGTCCACGGCCACGGCCCGCGCGCAACCTGTGGATGAAACCGGCACTGTGGACAAAGCTAGGGTGAACGTCATGCGAGTAGGCGTGCTGGGGGCGAAGGGCAAAGTCGGATCGGCGATGGTGGCGGGCGTGCGGGCCGCCGACGACCTGACCCTCTCGGCCGAGGTGGATGCCGGCGATTCGCTGGATCTGCTGACCGAAAGCGACACCGAGGCGGTCATCGACTTCACCCACCCCGACGTGGTGATGGGGAACCTGGAGTTCTTGATTCACAACAATATTCACGCGGTGGTCGGCACCACCGGGTTCACCGCGGAGCGGCTGGGCCAGGTGCGGTCCTGGCTGGCCGACAGCCCCGACACCGCGGTGTTGATCGCGCCCAACTTCGCGATCGGGGCGGTGCTGTCCATGCACTTCGCCCAGCAGGCGGCCCGCTTCTTCGACTCGGTGGAGGTCATCGAGCTACACCACCCGCAGAAGGCCGACGCCCCGTCGGGCACCGCGACGCGCACCGCCAAGCTGATCGCCGAGGCCCGGAAGGGACTGCCGCCCAACCCCGACGCCACCAGCACCGGCCTGCCGGGTGCCCGCGGCGCCGACGTCGACGGCGTGCCCGTGCACGCGGTGCGCCTCGCGGGGCTGGTCGCCCATCAGGAGATCCTGTTCGGCACCGAGGGGGAGACGCTGACCATCCGCCACGACAGCCTGGACCGCACCTCGTTCGTGCCCGGCGTGCTGCTCGCGGTGCGCCGCATCACCGAGCGCCCCGGGCTGACGGTGGGACTCGAGCCCCTGCTCGACCTGGGCGCGACATGACATGAGCGACAACGCCCGCCTGCGCCGCACCCAGGTGCTCATCGCCCTGATGTGCGCGGCGATGCTGGCCTATTTCGTCCTGCTCGGCCGGATGGCCCTGGCCCTGATCGGCTCGGGTCGGGGCGCGGCGGTGGGGCTCGGCCTGGCCGTGTTGGTCATGCCATTCCTGGGGCTCTGGGCGATGCTGGCAACGCTGCGCTCAGGGTTCGCCCATCAACGATTGGCGCGCGAGATCGCCAGCGAGGGAATGGAATTGGATGTCAGTGCCCTGCCCCGGCGGCCGTCGGGCCGCATCGAGCGCGACGCGGCCGACGCGCTGTTCGCCACCGTCCGCACCGAGGTCGAAGATCACCCCGACGACTGGCGCCGCTGGTATCGGCTGGCGCGGGCCTACGATTACGCGGGGGACCGCCGGCGGGCGCGGGAAGCCATGAGGACGGCAGTGCATTTGCAGGGTGGCCGATGAGCAAAACGCTGTTGATCGTCCACCACACACCGTCGCCGCACTGCCAGGAGATGTTCGAGGCGGTGCTGGCCGGCGCGACGGACCCCGAGATCGAAGGTGTCGACGTGGTGCGGCGACCGGCGCTGACTGTCTCCCCGGTCGAGATGCTGGCCGCCGACGGCTACGTGCTGGGCACCCCGGCCAACCTGGGCTACATCTCCGGCGCGCTCAAGCACGCGTTCGACGAGTCCTACTATCAGCTGCTCGACGCGACCAGGGGGCGGCCGTTCGGGTTGTACCTGCACGGCAACCAGGGCACCGAGGGGGCCGAGCGGGCCGTCGACCAGATCACCACGGGCCTGGGCTGGGTCAAAGCCGTTGCGCCGGTGATCGTTTCGGGAAAGCCCGGCAAAGACGACGTCGAGGCATGCTGGAATCTGGGCGCGACCGTTGCCGCGCAGCTCATGCAGTGAGCTCAATTGTGCGTCGGCTGGAACGCCTCGGCGGGCTGAGCCAAGGCCAACGCGGAACTGGTCCCGAGCGGGCCGCGGCAATCGAACAGCGTCGCGGCGCCCGTGGCCACCCCGGCCGTGCCGTAGTGGCTGTTCGCCGCCAGGCCGAGGTATTCGCCGTCGGGCAGCCGGCTCGCGGTGACGGTGTAGTCAGCGTTGATGTAGCGCAATCCTCCGGTGCCCCAATGGGTCAGCGAGCTGGTGATGTCACCGGCGAACGCCAGCCGCGTGAACGGGGTCAAGGGGTGGCCGTGCACCATCGGGCGAAAGAGGCGTGCCCAGGCGAACTTCTGCGCGTGCGACTGCTCCCACTCGCCGGCGGCGATGCCGGGGTGGCCCGCGGCGGTGGCGCCGTACGTCCAGATCAGAAACGGTGTGTCGGTTTCCATGTCGCCGGTGTCTAGCGGCGGTGGCGGCATCGTGGCGGGCGTCGACCACACGCGCCCGTCGGGATGCTCACCGCGCCGCAGAAACAGCGCGCTGGCCCGCGCGACGACCGTTCCCCGCTGCAGCAACGCGCCGTCGATCAGCTTGATGCGCCGGCCTTCCCGCTGCACCGACGTCTGCAGTCGAACCGGCTCGAGCAACGCCGGACGCAGCAGGTCCACCGTGAGGCGGGCGGGCTGGAAATCCGGAACCGCGCCCACCCGTTCGATGCCCCAGCCCAGCAGGCCACCGACGATCTGCCCGCCCATCGTGGGTCCCCACGGGCCTTGCGTCAGCGGGCCCGGCAGGTAGGAGTCGCCGTCGACAGCGAAGAACGCCTCGGGCATGATGGCGGAGTCCTCGATCGTCACCGCTAACACGATAGGACACGGGATCATTAGGGACCGGGCATGCCTGCAGTAATCGAAATCCCGCGCACGCACAATCCGTTCGCCACGACGGGAGTGTCTCGCGTGGCCGACGGTGTCCCGCGCTACGACGAGCTGCCCGCCACGTTGCTCGAGATGCTCGCCGGACAGGTCGAGCGCCGCCCCGACAGCGAGGCGGTGGTGGAGCTCGGCGCCGACCGGCTCACCTACCGGCAGCTGTGGGAGCGCGCCGCCCGCGTCGCCGGGGGGCTGCGCGCGGCCGGCGTGGGCCCCGGCGACCGGGTGGCGCTGCGCTACCCGGCGGGAACCAGGTGGGCGGTGGCGTTCTGGGGCACGGTGATGGCCGGTGGCGTTGCGGTAGCGGTCAATACGCGCTCCGCGCGGCCGGAGGTGGACTTCGTGCTGTCCGATTGCGGCGCGCGGGTCGACCTGGGCCCGGACTCCGCACTGCCCGACGGGAACCCCTATGTGAGCGACGGGCTCGCGCCCACCGACATCGCGGCGCTGTTCTATACGTCCGGCACCACCGGTCACCCCAAGGGGGTGCCGACCACGCACGCGGCCTTCTTGACCAACACCGAGAATTCGATTCGCTGCCTGGACCAGCCGAGGGACCTCGGCGAGGCGATGCGCACGCTGATCTCGGTGCCGCTGTTTCACGTGACCGGTTGCAACACGCAGCTTCTGGTGGCGACCCGCCTGGGCGGTACGGCGGTCATCATGCCCACCCTGGATCTGGACGCGGTGATCACCGCGCTGGCTGCCGAGCGGATCTCGGTCTTGGTGACCGTGCCCGCCGTCTACTCGCTGATGTTGCGACACAGCTCTTTTGCCGACGCCGACGTGTCCGGCGTGCGGTGGGTGGGCTACGGCGGAGCGCCAATCGCCCCCTCGCTGGTGCGGTCGGTGCAGGCGGCGTTCCCGGACGCCACAGTCTTCAACGGCTACGGGATGACCGAGACGGCCTCGCTGCTGACCGTGCTGCCCGACTCCGACGCGGTCGATCACGCCGACTCCGTCGGATACGCGGTGCCCTCGGTGGACCTGGCGGTCGCCCCGCTCGGCGACGACCCTCGCGTCGGCGAGTTGCTCGCGAAGGGCGTCAACGTGATGACCGGGTATTGGAACCGCCCGGAGGCCACCGCGGCCACCCTGGTCGACGGGTGGCTGCACACCGGCGACGTGGTCCGCGTCGACGACGCAGGCAGGGTGCACCTGGTGGACCGGCTCAAGGACATCATCAACCGCGGCGGCGAGAACGTGTCCAGCGTCGAGGTCGAGGCCGCACTGCTGTCCGCTCCCGGCGTCGCCGACGCGTGCGTGCTGGGCGTGCCCGATGACGTCATGGGGGAGAAGGTGGGCGCGGTGTTGTTCGGCGGCGGCGCGCCGATCGACGTGCCCGCGGTGCTCGAACACTGCCGCGGACAGCTCGCCGATTACAAAGTGCCGCAATATGTTTGCCTGGCCGACGCCGCACTGCCGCGCAACGCCGGCGGCAAGGTGCTCAAGGCGGCGCTGCGCGCGCAGGTGCGCTGGGGCGAGCCGCTGCGATGAGCCCCACCGTGCTGGTCGCCAACCGCGGCGAGATTGCGCTGCGAATCATCCGGACCGCGACTGAACTCGGGATGCACACGGTGGCCGTCTACGCCGAGGACGACGCGGCGAGCCCGCACGTGCACGCGGCCGACGAGGCGATCGGGCTGGCCGGCGCCGGCCCCGGCGCATACCTGGACCACAGCGCGGTCCTCGGCGCCGCCACGTCCTGCCGCGCCGACTTCATCCATCCCGGTTACGGATTCCTCAGCGAGAACGCAAGATTCGCATCGGCCTGCGCCGCCGCGGGCCACACGTTCGTCGGACCGGACGCGCGGGTGCTCGACGTCTTCGGCAACAAGACCACCGCGCGCCGGGCCGCGGCCGCGGCCGGCGTCCCCACGCTGCCCGCCACGGACGGGCCCAGCAGTGTCGCCGACATCAAGGAGTTCCTCGTCGCCCGGCCCGGCGCCATCATGATCAAGGCGCTCGCCGGAGGAGGCGGCCGGGGAATGCGCCGGGTCGACGACGTCGGCGAGGTCGACGACGCCTACCGCCTGTGCGCCGCGGAGGCCGAGACGGGCTTCGGGGACTCGGCGCTGTTCGCCGAGGCGCTGCTCGACGACGCGCGGCACATCGAGGTGCAGATCGTGGCGGGCCCTGCCGGCCATCAGACCCACGCGCTGGCGCTGGGTGACCGCGATTGCAGCGTGCAGCGCCGCTATCAGAAGCTGGTCGAAATCGCGCCGGCACAAGGCCTCTCGGATGACGTGCGGCGCGCGCTGCATCAAGCGGCGGCTCGGCTGTGTGCGCGGGTGGGTCTGCACGGCCTCGCCACCGTCGAATTCCTGGTCACGGGCGACGAATTCGTGTTCCTCGAAGTCAATCCGCGCATCCAGGTCGAGCACACGGTCACCGAGGAGACCACCGGCTTCGACCTGGTCGCCGTCCAGCTGGCGATCGCCAAGGGCACCTCCTACTACCGGCTCGGCTTGCCCGCCGGCATCGCCTCCGACGGCACCGAGGTCCTGGGCGAGCCGGCCGCGCAGCGCGGCATCGCCGTGCAGGCCAGGGTCAACGCGGAAACCCTGCGCCCCGACTTCACGGTGGCGCCCGCCGCGGGCACCATCACGGCGTTCGCCCCGCCGGCCGGCCCCGGCGTGCGCGTCGACACCTACGGCAAGGCGGGTCTGGCGATCAGCCCCCGCTACGACTCGTTACTGGCCAAGGTGGTCACCCACGTGCGGCAGCCGTCGTGGCCGGCGGCCCTGCGCAAGGCGCGCACCGCGCTGACCGAGTTCGAGATCGAGGGCGTTGCCACCAACATCGCAATGCTGCGCGCGCTGCTGGCCGACGCGCGGCTCGAAGCCGGTTGGGTCACCACGGGTTTCCTCGAAGATGCACTCCCGGAGCTCGCGACGGCGGCGCTCTCGCAGCGGCACGATCCGCCCGCCGCGGCGGTCGATCTCTACCCGGGTGAACGCGTGCTGCGGGCGCAACTCGCGGGCACCGTGGTGGAGGTGGTGCCCGAAGGCCTCGACTGCCCGGCCGGCGGGCAGCTGGTGGTGCTCGAGGCGATGAAGATGCAGCACGTCCTCACCGCGCCCGAGGCGTTGCGCACCGCACGTAACCTGGTGGCCGCCGGGCAGGTCGTCGGCACCGGTGACCCGCTGCTCGTCTTCACCCCCGCGCAGACCGGCGGTCAAGATGAATCGGCAACCGCCTCAGCGGATCTCGACCGCCCGCGCGCGGACCTCGACGAGGTGGCGCACCGCCACCTGCTCACCCTCGACCAGGGCCGCCCGGCCGCCGTCGCGAAGCGGCACGAGCGGGGCCGTCGCACCGCGCGGGAGAACATCGACGACCTCGTCGACCCCGGAAGCTTCGTCGAGTACGGCGCGTTGGCGATCGCGGCCCAGCGCAGCCGCCGCAGCGAAGATGACCTGATCGCCAACACCCCGGCCGACGGGCTGGTCGCGGGTGTCGCGACGATCGGCGCTGAGCGGTTCGGGCGGGACGCCTCCCGTGCCGTGGTCGTGTCGTACGACTACACGGTGCTGGCGGGCACGCAGGGCATGCGCAACCACGCCAAAACCGACCGAGTCTTCGACCTGGCGGCCCGCGAGCGGTGCTCAGTGGTGCTTTTCGCCGAGGGCGGTGGGGGCCGCCCGGGCGACACCGACGCCGGCGGCGCCGCCGGCCTGGACGTCCCGACCTTCCGCATGCTCGCCGGTCTGCGCGGCCGGGTGCCGCTGGTGTCCGTCGTCTCCGGCCGGTGCTTCGCCGGTAACGCCGCTCTGGCCGGTGTCTGCGACGTCATCATCGCGACTCCGGATGCCAACATCGGCATGGGTGGGCCGGCGATGATCGAGGGCGGCGGGCTGGGCGTGTACCCACCGGAGGCGATCGGGCCGATCGCCGTGCAGCGCCGCAACGGCGTGGTCGGCCTCGTCGCCCGCGACGAAGGCCACGCGGTGGCGCTGGCCAAGCAGTACCTGTCGTACTTTCAGGGCAGTTTGGACGAGTGGGAGACGCCGGACCCGCGGTTGGCGCGAAACGTTGTGCCGGAGAACAGATTACGCGCCTACGACGTGCACCGCGCGATCGAGTCGATCGTCGACGTCGGTTCCGCGCTGGTGCTGCGGGCGGACTACGGCGTCGGGATCGTCACCGCGCTGGTCCGGGTGGAAGGCGTGGCCTACGGGCTGATCGCCAACAGCACCCACCACCTGGGCGGCGCCATCGACGCCGAGGCCGCCGACAAGGCGGGCGACTTCCTCGCGCTGTGCGAGTCGTTCCGGTTGCCGATCATCGCGCTGTGCGACACGCCCGGCTTCATGGTGGGGCCCGAGGCGGAGAAGGAGGCCGCGGTGCGCCGGTTCGGCCATCTGTTCGTGGTCGGCGCGCAGCTGACGGTGCCGTTGGGCATGATCATCTTGCGCAAGGCCTACGGGCTCGGCGCGATGGCGATGGCCGGCGGGTCCTTCCGGGCGCCGCGATTCACCGTCGCGTGGCCGACCGGCGAGATCGGGGGAATGGGCCTCGAGGGCGCCGTGCGGCTCGGCTTCAGCAAGGAACTCGCCGCCGTCACCGATCCGGGCGAACGCCAGCAGCTCTTCGAGCGCCTGGTAGCGGCCGCCTACGACCACGGCAAGGCGTTACGCGCGGCCACCACGTTCGAACTGGACGACGTCATCGACCCCGCCGCCTCCCGGGCCTGGATCGCCAGGCTGCCGAGAGGCGCGGGCGCAGCGAGCAGGTGAGGGGCTCAGGCGTGGCCGGAGCCGCAGCCGACACCGGGAAGGCATCCGCTGCCGCCCGGGATTCCGCCCGGCCCGGCGTTCTGGCCGCCACCGCCGCAGCCGACGCCGGGGACGCAGCCCTGCCCGCCGGGTCCGCCGCCCGGGCCGTTGAATTGGCCGCCGCCACCGCAGTTGCCGTTCCCGTCGCAACCGCCGCCGCCCGGGTCGTCCTTGAACACGACGTGGGTCGGCGCGCCCGACACGGACCCCGGGCCGGCCGCGATGACGTCAGCGGTCGCGGCCGGAGCTGCGGCGATCGCGGCGGCGGCTGCCCCGGCGGCAGCAAGGGTTTTCGCAAAGGTTAATTTCGCTAACATGCGTGTCGCATACCACTAAAACTTCGGGACAAACATCGTCAGTTAACCGATTTACGCGAGAGAAGGCGCACTCTATGACCTCATTGGATTTGACCGGCCGCACCGCGATCATCACGGGCGCCTCGCGTGGAATCGGCCTCGCCATCGCTCAGCAACTCGCCGCCGCGGGCGCCAGCGTCGTCCTCACCGCCCGCAAGCAGGAAGCGGCCGACGAGGCCGCGGCGCAGGTGGACGGGCAGGCCCTGGGCGTCGGAGCGCACGCCGTCGACGAGGAGGCCGCCCGCCGCTGCGTCGACATCGCCTTGGAGCGGTTCGGCAGCCTGGACATCCTGGTCAACAACGCCGGCACCAACCCGGCGTTCGGCGCCCTGATCGACCAGGACCACGCCCGGTTCAGCAAGATCTTCGACGTCAACTTGTGGGCGCCGCTGTTGTGGACCTCGCTCGCCGTGAAGGCGTGGATGGGCGAGCACGGCGGGGCCATCGTCAACACGGCCTCCATCGGCGGGCTGCATCAGTCGCCGGGAATGGGCATGTACAACGCGACCAAAGCGGCGCTGATCCACGCCACCAAGCAACTGGCCCTGGAACTTTCACCGGGGGTGCGGGTCAACGCCATCGCACCGGGCGTCGTCCGCACCCGGCTCGCCGAGGCGCTGTGGAAGGACAATGAGGACCCGCTCGCGTCGTCGATCGCGCTGGGACGCATCGGCGAGCCCGCGGACGTGGCCGCCGCGGTGGCGTTCCTGGTGTCGGACGCGGCCAGCTGGATCACCGGCGAAACCATGGTGATCGACGGCGGCCTGCTGCTCGGCGCCGCGCAGGGATTCCAGGCGCGGCCCGGCGGTTCGCAGTGACGATCGCCTGCAGCGCCCGTTGACGACTGCGGGGTCATGATCGCGGGCCAGCGTTGTGGTCGCGATGATTCTTAGGTTGCGCGGCGCCGGACCTCTGGTTTCGCCGTTCGGTGAGAAGTCCCGGCCTCGCGGGGGTAATCCCGCAGGGACGCCGACGCTAAGGTCGGCCGATCAACCTGCGGAAGTGAGTCGCCGAATTGCGTGTCCTGCTCTCGACCTACGACTCCCGCGGGGGCGTCGAGCCGCTGGCGGGACTCGCGCTGCAGCTGCAGGCCCGCGGCGTCGAGGTGCTGGTCTGCGCGCCGCCGGACGAGGAGTTCGCGACCCTGCTGGGCGATGTCGGTGTCCCGCTGGCACCCTTCGGGGAGCCGCTGCGCGCGATGAAGACGGGCCCGTTGCCGTCGGAGGAGGACCTGCGCCGGCACCTCGACGGGCTGATCGCCGTGCAATTCGACACGGTGGCGACCGCGGCCGCGGGATGCGACGCGCTGGTGTCTACCGGCTTTCCGCCCGTCTCGGCGGCCGTGCGGTCGGTGGCCGAGGCAATCGGCGCCGACTACGTCTACGCCAGCTACCAGCCGACCATCTTGCCGTCGCCGCACTTCCCGCCGCCCGCCTACGCCAACGGCGCGTTCCCGGTGGGGCTGATCGACCACCGGGTGCTCTGGCAGGTCGACGCGCAGTCCATGCAGACGCTGTTCGGCGCCGTGCTCAACGGTCACCGGGCGGCGATCGGGCTGCCGCCGGTGGACAACGTGCGTGACTACGGGATCACCGGCCGGCCGTGGCTGGCGGTCGACCCGACGCTGGGGCCGTGGCAGCGGCCCAGCGACATCGAGGTGGTGCAGACCGGCGCGTGGTTGTTGCCCGACCGGCGTCCGCTGGCCCCGGACTTGACGGCGTTCCTCGACGCCGGCGAAGCGCCCGTCTACGTCGGATTCGGCAGCATGCCCATGCGCGCCTCGCGGGACGTCGCCCAGGTGGCCATCGAGGCGGTCCGCGCGCAGGGCCGCCGTGTGGTACTCGCCCAGGGGTGGGCAGACCTGGCCCCGGTCGACGACTCAGACGACTGCTTCGCGGTCGGCGAGGTCAACCAGCAGGCGCTCTTCGCGCGGGTGGCGGCCGTCGTGCACCACGGCGGTGCCGGCACCACCACCACGGCCGCGCGGGCCGGGGCGCCGCAGGTGCTGATCCCGCAGGGCGCCGATCAGCCCTACTGGGCCGGCCGGGTGACCCGCCTGGGAATCGGCGCCGCGCACGACGGCCCCATTCCCAGCGTCGAGTCCCTGTCGGTGCCGCTGCGGGCGGTCCTGACGCCCGAGGCGCGGGCACGGGCGCGCGCCGTGGCGTCGGCCGTGCGCAGCGACGGTGCGGCGCTGGCCGCGGCGCTGCTGGTCGACGAGGTGACCCGGCGTAAATCCGCGTCCACCGACACCGCCGACCCGCGGTCGAACCCGCCTAGCGAGGCAGCGCCGAGCCGAAGACGTCCGTCATAGCCTGCCAATGCCGCTCGGCCGCGGCGGCGTCGTAGGGGCCGTTGTCGGGGACCGCGAAGCCGTGGCCCGCCGCGTACCACTCAATGGTGTGCGGCACGCCGGCCGCCGTCAGCGCCTTGTCCAGCTGCTCGGCGTGATCGGGCGTGAACGACGCGTCGTCCTGCGCACCGCCCACGTAAATCGTGGCGCTGATCCGGTCCGCCAGCAGGTGCGGGCTGTCGTCGGTGTCGGTCACCAGGCCGCCGCCGTGGAAGGACGCCGCCGCGGCGACCCGATCCGGGACCCGGCCCGCCACCACCAGCGACGTGCGCCCGCCCATGCAATAGCCGCACACGCCGAATCGTTCACCGCTCACCTCCGGGCGGGCGGCAAGATAATCGAAGAAAACCGAAGCGTCGCTTGCCATCCGATCCGGGGTGACGCTGCCGATCAGGCGGAAAAGCCGCTTGCGCTCCTGCTCGTCGGCAAATACCGTCGCCATGTCGAACGGGGCCCAGTCGGGATCGCGGTAGTACACGTCCGGGAGCAGCACGGTGTAGCCGTAGTCGGCCAGTTTGGCCGCCATCTGCTGGAAGGTGTCGCGCACGCCGCCCGCGTCCGGGTACATGATGACGCCGGGCCACGGGACCTGCGATTCCGGGCCGCCCGGGGTGAACAGGTGCACCGTGCAGATGCCGTCGGGGGTGGTGATGGTGTCGATGACGTTGGGCATCCACTCGTTCTACTCCGCACGATCGCCGACCAATGCACCGCGTCGTTTCGCCGCGGAATTGGAGGGCGTCGACCCGCCCCCGCAAGCGGGAGGTGCCCCCACGCGCGCCGGCTTCGCCGCGCTTGCGATCGCCGCTAAGCTGACCGCGTGCCGATTCCTACGCCCTACGAGGACCTGCTGCGCCTGGTGCTCGAACGGGGCACGGCCAAATCCGACCGCACCGGCACCGGCACCCGCAGCCTGTTCGGCCAGCAACTGCGCTACGACCTGTCGGCCGGCTTCCCGCTGCTCACCACCAAAAAGGTGCACCTCAAATCGGTGGTCTACGAGTTGCTGTGGTTTCTGCGCGGTGATTCCAACGTCGAATGGCTGCAACGCCACGGCGTCACCATTTGGGACGAATGGGCAAGCCCCACAGGCGATCTCGGCCCCGTCTACGGCGTGCAATGGCGGTCTTGGCCGACGCCGACGGGCGAGCACGTCGACCAGATCAGCGCGGCACTCGAGTTGCTGCGCACCGACCCCGACTCACGGCGCATCATCGTCTCGGCGTGGAACGTCGGCGAAATCCCGCAGATGGCGCTGCCGCCGTGCCACGCGTTCTTCCAGTTCTACGTCGCCGACGGGCGGTTGAGCTGCCAGCTCTACCAGCGCAGCGCCGACCTCTTCCTTGGCGTGCCGTTCAACATCGCCAGCTACGCGCTGCTCACCCACATGATGGCCGCCCAATCAGGCTTGGCCGTCGGCGAATTCGTGTGGACCGGCGGTGACTGCCACATCTACGACAACCACGTCGAGCAGGTGCGGTTGCAGCTCACCCGCGAACCGCGACCGTACCCGAATCTAGTTCTGGCGCAACGAGATTCGATCTTCGACTACACCTACGAGGACGTCGTCGTCACCAACTACGATCCGCACCCGGCAATCAAAGCTCCCGTCGCCGTATGACGTCCTCGGTGGGCCTGGTGTGGGCCCAGTCGACGTCTGGCGTCATCGGTCGCGGTGGCGGCATCCCCTGGGACGTGCCCGAGGACCTCGTCCGCTTCAAGGAGGTGACCCTGGGGCACCCGGTGGTGATGGGCCGGCGCACCTGGGAGTCGTTGCCGGCCAGGGTGCGGCCGCTGCCCGGCCGCGAAAACATCGTGTTGTCGCGCCGGGATGACTTCGCCGCAGCGGGGGCCCAAGTGGTCGACTCGCTGGACGCGGCGCTGGCGGCCGCCCAGGGCGGTGGCACCGACACCTGGGTGATCGGCGGCGAGCAGGTCTACGTGCTCGCCCTGCCGCACGCCAGCCGGTGCGAGGTCACCGAGGTCGACATCGAACTGCCGCGCGACGACGACGACGCGCTGGCGCCCGTGCTCGACGACTCCTGGCTGGGCGAGACGGGGGAGTGGCTCACCAGCCGCTGCGGGCTGCGGTATCGCTTCCACAGCTACCGTCGGCCTGCGAACCCGGCCGCCCACACCTGACATACTCGGACACGGGGGTCGATCACCAACACGTCTAGCAGGCGTTATCCGGAAGGAGAACGATCAGTGATATCCGAACCTGCCAAGACGTTTTCTCGCAAGTTCATGGGCTACGACCAAGCCGCGGTCGACGCGCACGTCGAGACGCTGACGGCCAAACAACGGCTGTTGATCGACGATGTCGAAAGCCTGCGGGCCCGGTTACAGGAATCCGGCGAGGAAGCGGCCGCGTTGCGCAAGGAGGTCGCCGTCCTGACGGACACCTCGCCCTCGCCGCACGCGGTACAGCAACGGATGGCCAAGATGCTGCGGCGCGCGGTCGACGAAATCGCCGAGATGCAAGCCGAGGCGCGGGCCGAGGCGGAGGCGCTGATCGCGGCGGCCGAGGCCGAGGCCGAGGCGGCCGAACGCAAGCGCGACGAGGTGCTGGCGGACATGGCCGCGCAACGCGAGGCCTTGGAGGCCGAATACGAGGAGACCCGCAAACAGCTGGAGGCCGAATTGGCCGCCCTGCGCAACGACGCGCAGCAGGCCCGCGAACAGCTTCTTGCCGAGGCGAAGCAGAAGGCCGACCGGGACCGCGAGGAGGCTCGGCGGGCGGTCGAAGAGGCCACTGCGCAGCGCATCGCGGTGCTCGAAAAGCTGATGGTCGTCTACCGCGACCTGGAGCCGGTGCCGGCCGCCCTGGAATCGGCGTACCAGGAACGACAGGGCGAGCCGGCGAACGGCGCGGCCGCGTCGGGGCAGAAGGTCGGCGCGCGGTGAGTGCGCTCGCGGCGTCGCTGAACCCGTCCTGAGCAACGGTAGTCTCAGCGGCGTGTCGACTCAGCGGCTGTCCGTCGCCCAGGCGCGGCGGATAGCCGTTGCGGCGCAAGGCTTTACCGATGCCAAGCCGACCGGTCCGGTCACGCGCGCGCACTTGAAACGGTTGATGGCGCGCATCCAGGTGCTGCAACTGGATTCGGTGTCGGTGGCCGTTCGCGCGCACTACGCGCCGGTGTTCAGCCGGCTCGGCCCCTACGACCGCGACGTCCTGGACCGCGCGGCCTGGGGTCCGCGCTCGGCGCGGCTGCTGGCCGAATACTGGGTGCACGAGGCCGCGTTGGTTACCGTCGACGACTGGCCGCTGCTGCGCTGGCGGATGCGCCAGTACCGGCACGGCCGGTGGGGCACCCACATCGTCAAGGAGAATCCACAGCTCGTCGACGATGTGGTGGCCGCCGTCGCCGAATTGGGGCCCAGCACCGCCGGGCAGATCGAAGCCCACCTGGCCGCCGAGCCGCGCCGGAAGAAAGGCACGTGGTGGACCCGCAGCGACACCAAGTGGGTCGCCGAGGCGCTGTTCGCGGCCGGCGTGCTCACCACCGCCACCCGGGTCGGGTTCGCGCGGCACTACGACCTGTCCGAGCGTGTGCTGCCCGCTGACGTGCTGGCCCGCCAGGTCGACGACGACGAGGCGGTGCGCCAATTGGTGCTGCGCGCCGCGACCGCGCTCGGCGTGGGCACCGAGGCCGACATCCGCGACTACTTCCGGCTCTCGGCCCGCCAGGTCAAGCCCGCACTCGCCGACCTCGTGTCGGCCGGAGAGGTCGAACAGGTCAGCGTCGACGGGTGGCCCGCGCCGGCGTACCTGCGGGCCGGCCGGACGGTGCCCCGCCGCGACCGGGGCACCGCGCTGTTGTGCCCGTTCGATCCGCTGATCTTCTTCCGTCCCCGCGTCGAGCGGCTGTTCGACTTCCACTACCGCATCGAGATCTACACCCCGGCCGCCAAGCGCCAATACGGCTACTACGTCTGGCCGCTGCTGATGGACGGGCAGCTGGTGGCCCGGGTCGACCTCAAGGCGGATCGGGCGGCCGACTCGCTGCGCGTCATGGGTGCGTTCGGCGAACCCGAGGTGTCGCGGCCCCGCGTCGCCGAGGCGCTGGCCGGCGAGCTGGAATCCATGGCGTCATGGCTCGGGTTGGGCGGGGTCAGCGTGGCCGACCGCGGCGATCTCGCCGCGGAGCTTCGCGCCGCCGCCAAGCGCGCCGGCTGATCGCGGCGCGTCGGCGCCGCGGACGCGAGGGGGTCCGGCTGAGTTGGGGATCCCGGAGGCCGCCCGGCTAGGGTGAGCCCGTGGCCGAGACCGCGCCGCTGCGGGTGCAGCTGATCGCCAAAACCGAGTTCGTGGCGCCGCCGGACGTGCCGTGGGACACCGACGCCGACGGCGGCCCGGCGCTCGTCGAGTTCGCGGGCCGGGCCTGCTACCAGAGCTGGTCCAAGCCGAATCCGCGCACCGCAAGCAACGCCGGATACATCAAACACATCATCGACGTCGGGCACTTCTCGGTGCTCGAACACGCCAGCGTCTCCTTCTACATCACCGGCATCTCGCGGTCGTGCACGCACGAGCTCATCCGGCACCGCCACTTCTCCTACTCCCAGCTCTCGCAGCGCTACGTGCCGGAGAACGACTCGCGCGTCGTCGTCCCGCCCGGCATGGAGGACGATCCCGAGCTCGTCGAGATCCTCACCGCGGCCGCCGACGCCAGCCGCGCCACCTACGCCGCGCTGCTCGCCAAGCTGGAGGCCAAGTTCGCCGACCAGGCCACCGCGGTGCTGCGCCGCAAGCAGGCCCGCCAGGCCGCCCGCGCGGTGCTGCCCAACGCCACCGAGACCCGCATCGTCGTGACGGGCAACTACCGCGCGTGGCGGCACTTCATCGCCATGCGGGCCAGCGAGCACGCCGACCTCGAGATCCGCCGGCTGGCCATCGAGTGCCTGCGGCAGCTGACCGGCGCCGCGCCGGCGGTGTTCGCGGACTTCGAGATCTCGACCCTGGCCGACGGCACCGAGGTCGCGACCAGTCCACTGGCCACCGAAGCCTGACTCCCGCGCGGTGCCCGCGTGGGTGCTAAACACCTTGCCGCCGCCAGGTAACCTGAACACCGTGAGCACCGTCGGATTTGACGCCCCGGCGCGGTTGGGAACCGTCTTGACCGCGATGGTGACTCCATTCGGCCCCGACGGCTCGGTCGATACCGCAGCGGCGGCGCACCTGGCCAATCATCTGGTGGACGCGGGCTGCGACGGCCTGGTGGTATCCGGCACCACCGGCGAGTCCCCGACCACCACCGACGACGAGAAGCGCGAACTGCTCCGCGCCGTGCTGGAGGCCGTCGGCGACCGCGCGCGGGTCATCGCCGGCGCCGGCAGCTACGACACCGCGCACAGCGTGCGGCTCGCCACGGCGGCCGCGGCCGAGGGCGCCCACGGCCTGCTGGTGGTCACCCCGTACTACTCGAAACCGCCCCAGACCGGTCTGTTCGCGCATTTCACCGCCGTCGCCGACGCGACGGACCTGCCGGTGCTGCTCTACGACATCCCCGGGCGGTCCGTCGTTCCGATCGAGCCGGACACCATCCGGGCGCTGGCGGCGCACCCGAACATCGTGGGCGTCAAGGACGCCAAGGCCGACCTGCACAGCGGCGGGCAGATCATCGCCGAGACCGGGTTGGTCTACTACTCCGGAGACGACGCGCTGAACCTGCCTTGGCTGGCCATGGGCGCCACCGGTTTCATCAGCGTGATCTCCCACGTGGCCGCGGGCCAGCTTCGGCAACTGTTGTCCGCCTTCGGTTCCGGTGACGTCGCCACCGCCCGCAAGGTCAACGCCGCCGTCGCCCCGCTGTGCAACGCGATGGCCCGGCTGGGCGGGGTGACGATGTCGAAGGCCGGCCTGCGCCTGCAAGGCGTCGACGTCGGTGATCCCCGACTGCCGCAGATGCCGGCGACCACCGAGCAGATCGAGGCGCTCGCCGCGGACATGCGCGCGGCCTCGGTACTCGGATGAGCCGGGAAACGAACCAAAGGGTGGCTCGCCAGTGGATGTAGACCTCGCTCCACCAGGTCCGTTGGCCGCCGGTGGGTTGCGGGTCACCGCGCTGGGCGGGATCAGCGAGATCGGCCGCAACATGACGGTCCTGGAGCACCTGGGCCGTCTGTTGATCATCGACTGCGGGGTGATGTTCCCCACCCACGACGAGCCGGGTGTCGATCTGATCCTCCCGGACATCCGCCACATCGAACACCGGCTCGACGACATCGAGGCGCTGGTGCTCACCCACGCCCACGAGGATCACATCGGCGGCATCCCCTTCCTGCTCAAGCTGCGCCCGGACATCCCGGTCGTCGGGTCGAAGTTCACGCTGGCGTTGGTCGCCGCCAAGTGCCGGGAACACCGCCTCAAGCCGGCGTTCGTCGAGGTCGCCGAGGGGCAACGAAGCACGCACGGTGTCTTCGAATGCCAGTACTTCGCCGTCAACCACTCCATCCCCGACGCGTTGGCGATCGCCGTACACACCGGCGCGGGAACCCTCCTGCACACCGGCGACATCAAGCTCGATCAGCTGCCGCTCGACGGCCGGCCCACCGACCTGCCGGGCATGTCCCGCCTCGGCGACGCCGGGGTGGATCTGTTCCTGTGTGACTCCACCAACGCCGAGGTTCCCGGGGTCGGGCCGTCGGAAAGCGAAGTGGGCCCGACGCTGCACCGGCTGATCCGCGGCGCCGACGGGCGCGTCATCGTGGCGTGCTTTGCGTCCAACGTCGACCGCGTGCAGCAGATCATCGACGCGGCGGTGGCCCTGGGCCGGCGGGTGTCGTTCGTCGGACGGTCGATGGTGCGCAACATGGGCATCGCCCGTGAACTGGGTTTTCTGCGGGTGGCGGATTCGGACGTCATCGACATCGGCGCCGCCGAGATGATGCCACCCGAACGGGTGGTGCTGATCACCACCGGCACCCAGGGCGAGCCGATGTCGGCGCTGTCGCGGATGTCCCGCGGTGAGCACCGCAGCATCACGCTGACCTCCGGCGACCTCGTGGTCCTGGCCTCGTCGCTGATCCCGGGCAACGAGGAGGCGGTCTACGGCGTCATCGACGAGCTCGCCAAGATCGGTGCCCGCGTCGTCACGAACGCCCAAGCGCGCGTGCACGTTTCGGGGCACGCCTACGCCGGCGAGCTGTTGTTCCTCTACAACGGTGTGCGGCCCCGCAACGTGATGCCGGTGCACGGAACCTGGCGGATGCTGCGGGCCAACGCCAAGCTCGCGGCGCGCACCGGCGTGCCGGAGGAGTCGATCCTGTTGGCGGAGAACGGCGTCAGCGTCGACTTGCGGGCTGGGGTGGCGTCCATCGCGGGTGCCGTGCCGGTCGGGAAGATGTTCGTCGACGGCTTGGTCGACGGCGACGTCGGCGACATCACGCTGGGGGAGCGGCTCATCCTGTCGTCGGGCTTCGTCGCGGTGACGGTGGTGGTCCAGCGCGGCACCGGCCGCCCGGTGACCGCGCCGCAGCTGCATTCGCGGGGGTTCTCCGAGGACCCCAAGGCCCTGGAGCCCGCGCTGCGGCGCGTCGAGGCGGAGCTGGAATCGCTGCTGTCCGAACAGATCACCGACCCCACCCGGATCGCGCAGGCCGTGCGGCGCACCGTCGGCAAGTGGGTCGGTGAAACCTACCGGCGGCAGCCGATGATCGTGCCGACCGTCATCGAGGTCTAGGCGCCGGGCTACACCTTCTCCGCGTACGCCAACCACTCCAGTTGCGACGCCGTGAGCGTGCGGCCGGCGGGCGCGAGGTAGCGCGCCGCGAGTTCGTCGGGGCCGGCCCGCTCGATCAGCCGCCACCCGTAGCCGCCGATGAAGGCAGCAACCTCGTCGGGCTGTAAGCCGAAGCGCCACAACTGTTGTCGCTGCCGCACGGTGCGGTACAGCGTCCGCGTCCCGTAGCGGTTGGTGCCGTCGATGAAATCGCGCCGCACGTAGGTGAATACGAGGCGGCTCCCCGGCGCGGCCGCGCGCAAGCCCTCCAGCGTCCGCCGAACGGTCTGCTCGCTCAGGTACTGCGTGACGCCCTCGCAGATGAAGAACACCCGGTAATCGGTGCGGTACCCGTGCTCGGCGAGCGCGGTCAGCAGGTCGTCGCGCTCGAGGTTCAGCGCCACCAGGCGCACCGACAGCGGCGGCTGGCCCAGCACCCGCCGGACCGTCCGCAACTTTCTGGCGACGTTGACCGGCAGGTCGACCTCGAACACGGGGATCCGGACGCGGCGGGTCAGCAGGTAGGCGCGGGTATCCAACCCGGCGCCCAGGATCACCACGGCGTTGACGCCCTCCTCGAGCGCCTCGGTGAGTTTGTCGGAGATGAAGCGCTTGCGGCACGCCAGCGTCGCCCACAGCCCGGGACCGGTGAACTCCGAGCCGCGGATCATCAGGCGACGCACGGGGGTGAACCGCGCCGCGGCGACCAGCCAGCGCAGCGGCGCCGGCAGGAACAACTCGGCGAGGTCATCGTCGAGCAGGCGCCGGCCCGCCGGCTCGTTCTGCTCGACGGCCGCCAACACCATGGGCCCAAAGGCGGTGCGAGCTACCGGGTTTCGTGCCATGGCCGCTACTTGTTCAAGAATCCGGCATCCACCGGCAGCGCGACACCGGTGACGTAGCGGGCTTGATCGGAGACCAGCCAGGCCACCGCGTTCGCGATGTCTTCGGCCTGCAGCACCGCGACGGGCATGGCGTTGCCCATGGCCCCCGGTGTGTCCGTCTCGGCGGCCATCTTGGCCAGCCAGTCCCGGGTGAACTCGTTGTTGATCATCGGGGTGTCGACACCGGACGGGTGAACCGAGTTGACCCGAATATACTGTCGGGCAAGCAGATTGGCGTAGACCCGCATCAACCCGACCACGCCGTGCTTGGCGGCGGCGTAGCCGACGGAGCCGGCGTCGGGGCTGCCGACGCCGGCCAGCCCGGCGCTGGAACTGATCAGGACGATCGACCCGCCGGTGCCCTGCTCGACCAGCGTGGGTATCGCCACCTCGATCGTGTGGTAGACGCCGGTGAGGTTGACATCGATGACGTCGCGCCAGCCGTCCTCACCGGAGTGCATGGGGGCGATCCCGGCGTTGGCCACCACAATGTCGAGGCGGCCGAACTCGTCGAGGCCCGCCCGCAACGCCGTGGCCAGCGAGTCGCGGTCCCGCACGTCGCCGCGGGCCGCGACGATGCGGGCGCCGGAATCCTCGACGAGCTTGACGGTGGCCGCCAGGTCCTCCTCGGTGGCCAGCGGGTAGGGCACGCTGCCGATCTGTTCGCACAGGTCGACGGCGATGATGTCGGCGCCGTCGGCGGCCAGGCGTAGTGCGTGCGCGCGGCCCTGGCCGCGGGCG
This sequence comes from Mycobacterium sp. E1214, assembly GCF_001666755.1. Classification (GTDB taxonomy): domain Bacteria; phylum Actinomycetota; class Actinomycetes; order Mycobacteriales; family Mycobacteriaceae; genus Mycobacterium. The sequence continues at coordinate 44,090 of NZ_LZJC01000137.1, forward strand.
GCGCCGGTGACGAAGGCGACCTTGCCCGACAGGGGCCCCGCGGACGAGGGAGTCATCAGGGCCGCAATTGGCCCTTGTCCGGGTCGCCCGCCACGACCGGCTGCAGCATCTTGATGTCCGGCGCTCCCGCCAGGTGCTCGCCGACCGCGCCGAACATCTTGCCGACCGCGGGGGCGGTGCTGTGCGTCTTGAGGGCCTCGGGGTCGGCCCACTGCTCGACGAAGATGAAGGTCTCGCCCGATTCGTGCAGCGAGTACAGCTGGCACCCCGGCTCCTCGTGCACCTCTTCGACCGCGCGGGTGAGGATTTCGCGGACGGTGTCGACGGACTCGGGCTTGACGGTGAGGGTGGCGACGACGACGACGGGCATGCTTGGGCCTCCTGGGGTGACGGACATGACTTCTTTCGCCGGATGTCACCCTACTCACGCGAGCCCACGCCAGGTCCGACGCGTGCCACACAAGCCGATCGTTACCAGTGTGGCGGGTGGTGTAGATGATGCCGTTGCGACTACCCTGGCCGTCATGCCCAGTAAGACCGCTGCCCGCTCCGCAACCCGAACGAGCAGGTCAAAGGCCACACCGCGGTCCAGCGGGTCACGCGGTGCCCGGCCCGCGCCGCGCCGCAAGGGCGGCAAGCCCGCCAAGCGGCGTACCCGCTCGCCGCTGGTCGCCGTCGGCGTCACCTGCGGTCGCGCGCTGCGGGCCACCTGGCTGATGGCGGCGCGGGGGACCGGCGGCGCGGCGCGGTCGATCGGGCGCGCCCACGACATCGACCCCGGCCACCGCCGCGACGGCATCGCCCTGGCGCTGCTCGCGTTGTCCGTGGTGGTCGCCGCGAGCTCCTGGTTCGACGCCGCCCGGCCCGTCGGCGCCTGGGTCGACACCTTGCTGCGCACCTTCATTGGCTCGGGGGTGTTGGCGCTGCCGGTCCTCACCGCGGCGGTGGCCGTGACGCTGATGCGCACCGAACCGCACCCCGAGGCGCGCCCCCGCCTGATCCTGGGCGCCAGCCTGATCTGCCTGTCGGTGCTCGGCCTGCGCCACCTGTGGTCGGGCTCGCCGGGGGACCCCGAGGCGCGGCGCCGCGCCGGCGGATTCATCGGCTTCGCGATCGGCGGCCCGCTTTCCGACGGGTTGACGCCGTGGATTGCGGCGCCGCTGCTGTTCATCGGCCTGATGTTCGGGTTGCTGCTGCTGACGGGGACCACCATCCGGGAGGTGCCCGACGTCGTCCGCGGCCTGTTCGGTGGCTCGGGGTATCGCGACGACGACTACGACGCTGACTACGAGGACGCCGACTACGACGACGCTGACTACGACGACGCCGAGTACGACGGCGAGTTTGCGGACGATGCAGTGGATTCCGAGGCGCCCACCGAGGACTTGGCCGGGCGAGGCCCGGCTGACGCCGAGCCATTGGGATGGCCCGCGGTGGAGTCGCTACGAGACCAGGAGGCTCCCACCGTCCCGGAGCCGGCCGTCGAGCCGGCGAAGGCGCGCGGCCGTCGCCGCGACAAGCAACAGCTGACCGAGGTGTTGGACCGGGTGGTCGAGGGCCCGTACACGCTGCCGTCGCTGAGCCTGCTGGTGGCGGGCGACCCGCCCAAGAAGCGCAGCGCCGCCAACACGGCCATGGCCGACGCCATCAGCGAGGTGCTGAACCAGTTCAAGGTCGACGCCGCGGTCACCGGCTGCACTCGCGGCCCCACCGTCACCCGCTACGAGGTAGAGCTCGGGCCGGGCGTGAAGGTGGAGAAGATCACCGCCCTGCAAAAGAACATCGCCTACGCGGTGGCCACCGAAAGCGTGCGCATGCTGGCCCCGATCCCCGGCAAGTCCGCCGTGGGCATCGAGGTGCCCAACACCGACCGCGAGATGGTCCGGCTGGCCGACGTGCTCACCGCGCCGACGACCCGGCGCGACCACCACCCGCTGATCATCGGATTGGGCAAGGACATCGAGGGCGACTTCATCTCGGCCAACCTGGCCAAGATGCCGCACTTGCTGGTCGCGGGCTCGACCGGGTCCGGAAAGTCGAGCTTCGTCAACTCCATGCTGGTGTCGCTGCTCACCCGGGCCACCCCCGAGGAGGTCAGGATGATCCTGATCGACCCGAAGATGGTGGAGCTGACGCCGTACGAGGGCATCCCGCACCTGATCACGCCGATCATCACCCAGCCGAAGAAGGCCGCGGCCGCGCTGGCGTGGCTGGTCGAGGAGATGGAACAGCGCTACCAGGACATGCAGGCGTCGCGGGTGCGCCACATCGACGACTTCAACGACAAGGTGCGGTCCGGAGCCATCACCGCGCCGCTGGGCAGCCAGCGCGAGTACCGGCCCTACCCGTACATCCTGGCGATCGTCGACGAGCTGGCCGACCTCATGATGACCGCGCCGCGCGACGTCGAGGACGCCATCGTGCGGATCACCCAGAAGGCCCGCGCCGCGGGCATCCACCTGGTCCTGGCCACCCAGCGGCCCTCGGTCGACGTCGTCACCGGACTGATCAAGACCAACGTGCCGTCCCGGCTGGCATTCGCCACGTCGTCGCTGACCGACAGCCGCGTGATCCTGGACCAGGCCGGCGCGGAGAAGCTGATCGGCATGGGCGACGGCCTGTTCCTCCCGATGGGCGCGGGCAAGCCGATCCGTCTGCAGGGCGCCTTCATCACCGACGAGGAGATCCAGGCCGTCGTCGCCGCCTGCAAGGACCAGGCCGAGCCCGAGTACACCGAGGGCGTCACCACGGCCAAGCCCACCGGCGAGCGCACCGACGTCGATCCCGACATCGGCGACGACATGGACGTCTTCCTGCAGGCCGTCGAGCTCGTCGTGTCCAGCCAGTTCGGCTCGACCTCGATGCTGCAGCGCAAGCTGCGCGTCGGTTTTGCCAAGGCCGGCCGGTTGATGGACCTGATGGAGACCCGCGGCATCGTCGGGCCGTCCGAGGGATCCAAGGCGCGCGAGGTCATGGTCAAGCCCGACGAACTGGCGGGCACGCTGGCGCTGATCCGCGGCGGCAGCGACGCCGCCGGCGGGGACGGCGAAGAATGACGGGTCGCCCGCTCACAGCACCAGCAGCATCCGGGAATTGCCCAGGATGTTCGGCTTGACGTAGCTCAGGTCGAGAAACTCGGCGACACCGAGGTCATATGAGCGGCACATCTCGTCGAACACCTCGGCGGTGACGGGCGTGCCCTCGATCTCGGTGAAGCCATGCTTGCCGAAGAACTCGGTTTCAAAGGTCAGCACGAACAGGCGCTTGAGCTGCAACTCGCGCGCCACCTCGAGCAACCGTTCCACGATCGCGTGCCCGATTCCGTGTCCCGTCATCGCCGGATCGACCGCCACCGTGCGGATTTCGCCGAGGTCCGACCACATGACGTGCAGCGCCCCGCAACCCACGACGGTGCCCGGGCGGGCCGGGTGTTCGGCGACCCAGAATTCCTGCACGGCCTCGTAGAGCGTCACGAGGTTCTTCTCCAGCAGGATCTTGCCCGCGTACGTGTCGACCAGCTCTTTGATCGCGGGAACGTCCGACGTGCGCGCGCGCCGGACTACCGCGGGGAGGCCATGCGAACTTGCGGTCACGGGTAACAGTATCGACATCGGGAACGGCGCTGCTGGTCAACCGCTATTCTGTTGCCGTGTCGGGGCAGCCGCAAACGGGTCCGGTCGCGGGTCGCGCCCACATCGCCAACCTCGCCAACACCCTCACCATGCTGCGGCTGGTGCTGGTCCCGGTGTTCCTGCTCGCGCTGTTCGCCGGTGACGGGCACCAAAGCGCCTTTCGGATCGTGGCTTTCGTGATCTTCGCGGTGGCGTGCATCACAGATCGGTTGGACGGGCTGCTGGCCCGCAACTACGGAATGGCCACCGAATTCGGTGCGTTCGTGGACCCGATCGCCGACAAGACGTTGGTCGGTTCAGCCCTGATCGGGCTGTCCATGCTGGGCGAGCTGCCGTGGTGGGTGACCGTGCTGATCCTGGCCCGCGAAGTCGGCGTCACCGTGCTGCGGCTGGCCGTCATCCGCCGCGGGGTCATCCCGGCCAGCTGGGGAGGCAAGGTCAAGACCGTGGTGCAGGTGGTGGCGATCGGGCTGTTCGTGCTGCCGTGGGCGGGAACGCCGGGCCCGTTCCGGGTGGGGGCGGCGGTGGTACTGGGTGCGGCGATCGTCCTGACGGTCATCACCGGCATCGACTACGTCGTGTCGACCGTGCGCGCGGTGCGCCGGACGACCGCCTGAAACACCGTCGCGCCCCGGGAACCAGACCACCCTCAGCGGCGTTGACCTAGTGAGCGCCTGCCGCACTGACGTGCGTGCCGGCGGGGCTGACTGGACGAAGGAGGGCGGGATGCCGCCATTGGTGCGCGAGGTCATCGGCGACGTGCTGCGGGAGGCCCGGACGGCCCAGGGCCGCACGCTGCGCGAAGTGTCCGACACGGCGCGGGTGAGCCTCGGCTACCTCTCGGAGGTCGAGCGCGGGCGCAAGGAGCCGTCGAGCGAGCTGCTCAACGCCATCTGCGACGCGCTGGAGGTGCCGCTGTCGTCGGTGCTGACCGACGCCGGCGAGCGAATGGCCAGCGAAGAGCGGGCGGCCTACGCCGCGCCCAGCGGCACCAGCATCGACGCCTCGACGAAGGTCGTCATTCCGCCGGTGTCCTCCCTGGCGATCGCCTGACCGCCCCTCAGGGGTGGGTGGATCGGCGCCGAGCCATTAAATTGAGCGGGAAGCGCAGGACCCAACCCGGGACCGCCGGGGCCCGCGACAAGCGAAGGTGGAGCTGACTCATGGCCAATCCGTTCGTCAAGGGGTGGAAGTACCTCATGGCGCTGTTCAACTCGAAGATCGACGAGCACGCCGACCCCAAGGTGCAGATCCAGCAGGCCATCGAGGAGGCGCAGCGCACGCACCAGGCGCTGACCCAGCAGGCGGCGCAGGTCATCGGCAACCAGCGTCAGCTCGAGATGCGGCTCAACCGGCAGCTGGCCGACGTCGAGAAGCTCCAGGTGAACACCCGCCAGGCGCTCACCCTGGCCGATCAGGCCAACGCCGCCGGTGACGCCGCCAAGGCCACCGAATACAACAACGCCGCCGAGGCGTTCGCGGCCCAACTGGTGACCGCCGAGCAAAGCGTCGAGGACCTTAAAACCCTGCACGACCAGGCGCTCAGCGCGGCCGCGCAGGCCAAGAGGGCGGTCGAACAGAACGCCATGGTGCTGCAGCAGAAGATCGCCGAGCGCACCAAGCTGCTCAGTCAGCTCGAACAGGCCAAGATGCAAGAGCAGGTCAGCGCGTCGCTGCGCTCGATGAGCGAGATCGCCGCCCCCGGCAACGTCCCCAACCTCGACGAGGTGCGCGACAAGATCGAGCGCCGCTACGCCAACGCCATCGGGGCCGCCGAGCTCGCGCAGGGCTCGGTGCAGGGCCGGATGCTCGAGGTCGAGCAGGCCGGCGTGCAGATGGCCGGGCACTCCCGCCTGGAGCAGATCCGCGCGTCGATGCGCGGCGAGGCCCTTCCGGCCGGCGGATCCGCCGCGGGAAGCACCGCCGCCGCCCCGCGCCCCGCCGAGACGTCCGGCGGCGCGGTCACCGAACAGCCGTTCGGCCAGTAACGACGGCCTGACATGGCGGTGAAGGCTGGCGAGCGCGGCCCGTGGCGCGCGCTGCTGCAACGCGGTTTCTACGCCGCCGGCCAGCTCTCCGACGTGGTGCTTCGCCGGCTCGGCGCCGCCACCGACCCGCGGGCCCGGCAGCTGCGTCGCCGCCGTCGTGCGCTGCGGTGGGGTTTGATCTTCAGCGCCGGGTGCGTGTTCTGGGTGCTGGTGACGATGCTGCTTGCGGCCTGGGGCTGGTTCGCCCTGCTGCTGGAGATCACGGGCGCCGTCGCGGTCCTCATGGCGATCCCGGCGACGCTGCTGCTGTTCCGGTACCGCTGGCTGGGGGCGGAACCGCTGCCGTCCCCGCGGCCCGCGAACGTGCGCCGGCTGCCGCCGCCGGGCTCGGCGGCCCGGCCCGCGATGTACGCCCTGGGCGCCTCCGAGCGCGGCTTCGTGTCGCTGGTCGGGGTGATCGAGCGCGGCGCGATGTTGCCGGCCGAGGAGATTGCCGACCTCAACGCGGCGGCCCACAAGACCTCGGCGGCGATGGCCGCCACCGCCGCGGAGGTGGTGTCGCTGGAACGGGCGGCGCACTACTCCGAGTCGTCCCGCGCGCACCTGGTGCCCACCATCAACGCCTTCACCGCCCAGCTCAGCGCCGGGGTGCGCCAGTACAACGAAATGGTGACCGCCGCCGCGCAGCTGGTGTCGTCGGCCAACGGCGGCGCCCTGACGGAATCGCAGCGCTACCGCACCGAACTCGCCGGGGCGACCGACCGCCTGGTCGGGTGGGCGCAGGCTTTCGACGAACTCGGCAAGCTGCGCGGCGCGAGCTAGCTAGAACGTCGCCTTGAGCGACGGGACGGCCAGCCCGGCCAGGCCCCGCAACGTGGCCTTGAACATGTCGAAGAAGTCGAAATAGTCGCGCCACAACGTGATTCGGCCGTCGTGCACCTCGAACACCCCGCACACCCAGAACTGCAGCCGCAGCGGCCCGAAGATCAGGGCGTCGGTGCGCTCGGTGAGGACCGCCGCGCCGTCGGCCGCGATGCGGTGGATCTTCACCTCGAAGGCGGCGCGCCCGTCCATCTGGCGGAACAGCTTCATCGCCCGGTGCCGGCCGTGGATGGTCGGCAGCCCGACGTTCTGGTAGACGAGGTTGTCGTCCAGCGCGGTCGACGCGGCGTCGAAGTCCGCGTCCTGCAGCGCGGTGAGGAAACCCTCGACCGTGCGGGTGTTCGCGTCGGTAGTTCCAGTGCCCGTTCCAGTCACCTCGGTCATGGGTGCCAGCGTAGGCCTGCGTGGCCCGTCGCGGCTGTGGCAGGGTAAGGCCGGTGCGCGTCGCCGTGGTCGCCGGGCCGGATCCCGGGCATTCCTTCCCCGCGATCGCGCTGTGCCAACGCTTCGCCGCCGCCGGCGACGAGCCGACGCTGTTCACCGGCGAGGAATGGCTCGACACCGCCCGCGCCGCCGGGTTCTCCGCCGTCCCGCTCGACGGGCTCGCGGCCATCGACGACGACGTGGACGCCGGGGCACGGATCCACCGCCGCGCGGCGCGGATGGCGGTGCTCAACGCGCCGGCGCTGACGGAGCTGGCCCCCGACCTGGTGGTGTCCGACGTCATCACCGCGGCGGGCGGCATGGCCGCCGAGCTGCTGGGCATCCCGTGGATCGAGCTGGACCCGCACCCGCTGTACCTGCCGTCGCGGGGGCTGCCGCCGATCGGCAGCGGCCTGGCGCCCGGCACCGGTGTCGGCGGCCGGATCCGCGACGCCGCCATGCGCGCGCTGACGGCCCGGTCCTGGCGCGCCGGGCTGCGGCAGCGCGCGGCCGCCCGGGTCGAGATCGGGCTGCCGGCCGCGGACCCCGGGCCGTTGCGGCGGCTGATCGCCACGTTGCCGGCGCTGGAAGTGCCCCGGCCCGACTGGCCGGCCGAGGCCGTGGTGGTGGGTCCGCTGCACTTCGAGCCGACCGACCGGGTGCTCGAGATCCCCCCGGGGGACGGGCCCGTGCTGGTCGTTGCGCCGTCGACCGCGGCGACCGGCGCCGCCGGGATGGCCGAGCTCGCGCTGGAGCGGTTGGTGCCGGGCGAGACGCTGCCGCGGGGCGCGCGGCTGGTGGTCTCGCGTCTCGGCGGGGCGGACCTGGCTGTGCCGCCCTGGGCGGTCGTCGGGCTCGGCAGCCAGGCCGAGCTGCTGACCCACGCCGACCTGGTGATCTGCGGTGGTGGCCATGGCATGCTCGCCAAGACGCTGCTGGCCGGGGTGCCGCTGGTGGTGGTGCCCGGCGGCGGCGATCAGTGGGAGCTGGCCAACCGGGTGGTGCGGCAGGGCAGCGCCCGGCTGGTGCGGCCGCTGGGCGGCGACGCGCTGGTCGCCGCGGTCGCCGAGGTGCTGGCGTCGCCGGGCTATCGTCAAGCGGCGCGGCGAGCCGCCGCCACCGCGTCCGACGTCGCCGATCCCGTCCAGGTGTGCCGCGAAGCGCTGGCCGTGGCGCAGTGAGGTGGGGCATGCTGGTCGCAACCGGCGGGGAGGAGGTGTGCCGATGAGGACGGCCACGAGGGTCACCAGCTGTGTCGCCACCGCTGGGCTGCTGGCCACCGCGCTGTGGGGTGCGGAAGCGGCCCACGCCGACAACGCCGACGAGCAGCAGGCCTGCCAGTTGATGGACGACCCGAGCGCCGCCCAGCAGGGTTACGCGCCCGCCGAGTACACGTTCATGGTGTTGCGCGGTCGCATGTCGGCGCAACGGGCGCGCGACGTCATGTCACTGGCCGCCCAGGAGGTCTGCCCCAACCACATCATCGATCTGCCGGCGAGCTGGCGCTAAGCCGCGGCACGGTGTCCGGCGGTCGCCGGCTGGGTATCTTGGCTGGCGTGCGGCTAACGGAGTTCAACGAGCGGGTCGTGTTGCGATTCGGCGCCGCGTACGGTTCGTCGGTGCTGGTCGATCACGTGCTGAGCGGATTCGACGGGCGCACCGCCGCCCAGGCGATCGAGGCCGGTGTCGAGCCGCGTGAGGTGTGGCGGGCGTTGTGCGCGGATTTCGACGTCCCGCGCGAGCAGTGGTGAGCGCCGCGGCTCACTCGTAGGGCGGGTAGGGCTGGTGCCGCAGCAGTCCGGCCAGGTGGACGGCGTTGCGGGCCGCCGTCGCGGTCACCCCGGCCACCGCCTCGGGGACCTCGTCGAGGTCGTTGAAGTTGGTGCCCTGCATGGCTTCGCCGTTCCAGTAGGTGCAGCCCTGTGCGGCGATGGAGAACCCGATGTCGTTGAGCGCCTGGAACAGGTCGGCGACGATCTTGTGGGCGCCGTCCTCGTTGCCCACGACCGCCGCCACCGCGACCTTTCCGACCATGACGGGCCGCCCGGCGTTGTCCTTGTCGGACAGCTCGGCGTCGAGCCGCTCCAGGACGCGCTGCGCGACGCTGGACATGTGGCCGACCCAGGTTGGTGTCGACAGGACGAGAATGTCGGCGCGCTTGATCCTGTCCAGCAGCGCGGGCCACTCGTCGCCCGGCCCCATGTCGGCCTCGGTGCCCGGCAGTAACGCCAGGTCGACGCACCGCTGCTTGGCTCCCTCGACCCCGGCCTTGCCGAGCTCGGCCAGCAGCTGGTCGGCGATCAGGTCGCTGCTGGAGGGGGTGGGGCTCTTCTTCAGCGAACAGGTCAGCGCGAGGGCGCGCAGGGACGGCGCGGTGGCGGAGGTCGCGGGGGAGGTCATGGCGGGCGCGTACCCGGGCGACGGGTGAGCAAACGGGCGGCGCGCCCGCTACCGGCGGCCCGGCGGCCGGTCGAACACGCAGTCACCGCACACCGACTGCCCGGGCAGCCGGTAGAACAGGCAGCAGCTGCGTCGCCGGAAGCCCAGGTGGGCGCCGGTGCTGACGCCGGACCCCGCCAGGATCCCGGTGCCCAGCAGGTCGCCGGTCGTCGCGGCGATCCGGCGGCGCAGGTCGGGTCGCGCCGCGCACAAGGCGCGGGCGGCGCCGAACAGCGCCGACGCCACATTGCCGGCCAGCAGCGCCGGGGCCAATTTGACGCGCAGGCCGGCGGCGAGCGGGTGCAGGTGGCGCTCGACGACGGCGCGGTACAGCTCGCCGGCAGGGTCGTCGCCGACGGGATCCCCGACGGGTTCGGGCAGCCGCAGCCGCGCCCCGTCGGCCGCGCGCTGCAGCTCGTCGAGGCGGGGCAGGACGCGGTGCGCGAGCGCGCACGCCAGCACCGGTGACCACAGCCGGCTGGCGTGGGCGAGGTGGACCAGCGAGGCCCCGATCCGCAGATCGGGGGTGCCGTAATACCGGGCGGTGGCGTCGACGAGGTCCGCGTAGCCGTCGGCGTAGCACCGCCACACCGGGCGCCAGGCCTGCGCGCCCGACCCCTGGTCCGGGCCCACGGTGAGCGCGAAAAAGCCGCCGTAGGAGGCTATTTCGGCGAGCTGGGCAGAGATGTCCATCGACGCGCCGCCCTTCTCGCTCCGGCCGATCCGGCGCCCGATGTTGCCACACCCGCGACGCGCCCGGCGTGTCACACTTGGATCGAACACCTGTTCGGCTACTGTGGGGATCGTTCGCCAGAGTCAACTTGTCGGTGGCCTTCTCTAGTGTCACCGCCAACCGACCGATACCGGTCAGACGAACACACTGGACTATAGGAGAGGCATCATGGCGCAAGCCCCCGATCGCGAGAAGGCTCTCGAACTGGCGATGGCCCAGATCGAGAAAAGCTATGGCAAAGGCTCGGTGATGCGGCTCGGCGACGAGATGCGCCAGCCGATCTCGGTCATCCCGACCGGTTCCATCGCCCTGGACGTGGCGCTGGGCATCGGCGGCCTGCCGCGCGGGCGGGTCGTGGAGATCTACGGCCCGGAGTCGTCGGGTAAGACCACCGTCGCGCTGCACGCGGTGGCCAACGCTCAGGCCGCCGGCGGTGTGGCGGCGTTCATCGACGCCGAGCACGCCCTGGACCCCGACTACGCCAAGAAGCTGGGCGTGGACACCGATTCCCTGCTGGTCAGCCAGCCCGATACGGGGGAGCAGGCCCTCGAGATCGCCGACATGCTGATCCGTTCCGGCGCGCTGGACATCCTGGTCATCGACTCGGTGGCGGCCCTGGTGCCGCGCGCGGAACTCGAGGGCGAGATGGGGGACAGCCACGTCGGCCTGCAGGCCCGGCTGATGAGCCAGGCGCTGCGGAAAATGACTGGCGCGCTGAACAATTCGGGCACCACGGCGATCTTCATCAACCAGCTGCGGGAGAAGATCGGGGTCATGTTCGGCAGCCCGGAAACCACCACGGGTGGAAAGGCCTTGAAGTTCTACGCGTCGGTGCGCATGGACGTGCGCCGGATCGAGACGCTCAAGGACGGCACCAACGCGGTCGGTAACCGCACCCGGGTGAAGATCGTCAAGAACAAGGTGTCGCCGCCGTTCAAGCAGGCCGAGTTCGACATCCTCTACGGCCGCGGCATCAGCCGCGAGGGGTCGCTGATCGACATGGGCGTGGAGCAGGGCTTCATCCGTAAGTCCGGCTCCTGGTTCACCTACGAGGGCGAACAGCTCGGCCAGGGCAAGGAGAACGCCCGCAACTTCCTGATGGAAAACGACGACGTGGCCAACGAGATCGAGAAGAAGATCAAGGAAAAGCTCGGCATTGGCGCGGTCGTGACCGATGACTTGTCCGATGACAGCGTCCTGCCCGCCCCCGTCGATTTCTGAGCCCTCCCGCGAGGAGCAGGCGCGGTCTCTGTGCCTGCGCCTGCTCACCGCGCGGGCGCGCACCCGGGCCGAACTACGCGGCCACCTGGACAAAAGGGGCTATCCCGCCCAGGTCAGCGACGCGGTGCTCGACCGGCTGGCCGCCGTCGGCCTCGTCGACGATGCCGACTTCGCCGAGCAGTGGGTGCGGTCGCGCCGGGTCAACGCGGGCCGCAGCAAGCGCGCGTTGGCCGCCGAGCTGCGCACCAAGGGCGTGGACAAGGACGTGATCACCGCGGCGCTGGCCGGGATCGACGCCGGCGCCGAACGCGACCAGGCCGAACAACTCGTGCGGTCCAAGCTGCGCCGGGAAACGCTGGCCGGCGACGGTGACGGTGACGGTGACGGCAGAGCCGACGGCGACGCGCGGCTGACCCGCCGGCTGGTGGCGATGCTGGGCCGCCGCGGCTACGGCCAGAGCCTGGCGTGCGAGGTGGTGTTCGCCGAGTTGGCCGCCGAACGGGAGCGCCGGCGGGTCTGAGCGGGCCGGGTGGGACGAGCCGGGCGTCCGGCCACCGCCGTACCATGGCTCCGTGACTTCCATGGTGACGCAAGGCGACCCCGCCCAGGCGGCGGTGCCGGAGCGCACCTACCAGGTCCGCACCTACGGCTGCCAGATGAACGTCCACGACTCCGAGCGGTTGGCCGGACTGCTGGAGGCGGCCGGGTACCGGCGCGCCGCCGAGGACGCCGACGCCGACGTGGTGGTGTTCAACACCTGCGCCGTGCGGGAAAACGCCGACAACAAGCTGTACGGCAACCTCAGCCACCTGGCGCCGCGCAAGCGGGGCAACCCCGAGATGCAGATCGCGGTGGGCGGTTGCCTGGCTCAGAAGGACCGCGACGCGCTGCTGCGCAAGGCGCCCTGGGTCGACGTCGTCTTCGGCACGCACAACATCGGCTCGCTGCCGACGCTGCTCGAGCGGGCCCGGCACAACCGGGTTGCGCAGGTGGAGATCGCCGAAGCGCTCCAGCAATTCCCCTCATCACTGCCCAGCGCCCGCGAATCCGCTTACGCCGCTTGGGTTTCCATCTCCGTCGGGTGTAACAACACGTGCACCTTCTGCATCGTGCCGTCGCTGCGCGGCAAAGAGGTGGATCGCAACCCGGCCGACATCCTGGCCGAGGTGCGGTCGCTGGTGGCCGACGGCGTGCTCGAGGTCACGCTGCTGGGCCAGAACGTCAACGCCTACGGGGTGTCCTTCGCCGACCCGGCGCAGCCTCGCGATCGCGGCGCGTTTGCGCGGCTGTTGCGGGCCTGCGGCGAGGTCGACGGGCTCGAGCGCGTGCGCTTCACCTCGCCGCACCCGGCCGAATTCACCGACGACGTCATCGACGCCATGGCGACGACGCCCAACGTCTGCCCCGCCCTGCACATGCCGCTGCAATCCGGCTCCGACCGGATGCTGCGCGCGATGCGCCGCTCGTACCGGGCCGACCGGTACCTAAGCATCATCGACCGCGTGCGCGCCGCCATGCCGCACGCCGCGATCACCACGGACCTGATCGTCGGGTTTCCCGGCGAGACGGAAGAGGACTTCGCCGCCACCCTCGACGTCGTGCGGCAGGCCCGCTTCGCGGCCGCGTTCACCTTCCAGTACTCCAAGCGGCCCGGCACCCCGGCCGCGGAACTTGACGGGCAGCTGCCCAAAGCCGTTGTGCAGGAACGCTACGAGCGGTTGATCGAACTGCAGGAGGCCATCTCCTGGGAGGGCAACCAGGCCCTGATCGGTGACACCGTCGAGGTGTTGGTCGCCGCGGGGGAGGGCCGCAAGGACAGCCACACCGCCCGGATGACGGGACGCGCCCGCGACGGTCGGCTGGTGCACTTCTCCGTCGACGGGGCGCGCGACGTCCGCCCGGGGGACGTCGTCACCACCGCGATCACCCAGGCCGCGCCGCACCACCTCATCGCCGACGCCGGCGTCCTGAGCCACCGGCGCACCTGCGCCGGCGACGCGGCCGCCGCGGGCCGGCGCCCGGTCGGCATCGGCCTCGGCATGCCCGCCGTCGGGCCGCCCACCGGCCCGCCCGAACCCCTTGGATGCGCCAGATGACGAAGAAGACCGACAAGCACGACCCGCGGCTCGACGCGCTGCGGACCGAGATCGAGGCCGCCGAACGCCGGGTGGCGCGCGGAATCGACCCGGGCACCAGGGGTTTCGTCGTGTCGATCCTGGTATTCGTGTTGCTGGGGTCGTTCATCCTGCCGCACACCGGCGCGGTGCGCGGCTGGGACGTGCTATTCAGCAGCCACGGCGCGGGTGCGGCCGCGGTGGCCCTGCCGTCGCGGGTGTTCGCCTGGCTGGCGCTGGTGTTCGGCGTCGGGTTCTCGATGCTCGCGTTGGTGACGCGGCGCTGGGCGCTGGCCTGGGTGGCCTTGGCGGGATCGGCGCTCGCCGACGCCGCGGGCCTGCTCGCGATCTGGTCGCGCCAGACAGTCGCCGCGGGACATCCCGGCCCGGGGTGGGGCCTGATCGTCGCGTGGGTCACGGTGATCCTGCTCAGCTACCAGTGGGCCCGCGTGGTCTGGTCGCGCACCATCGTCCAGCTCGCCGCCGAACAGGAGCGCCGCCGGCTGACCGCGCAGCGCCAGGCCACCACGCTGCTCGACGAGCTCGACGACACGGCCCACCCGGACGGCGGCACGCCGGCGAGTTAGGACCGGCGCGTCAGCGCCGCCGCGGCGGCCTGCGCCCACTCCCGCCATTGCTCGGCGTTCGCCCTAGCCTGCTCGGCTTCCTTGGTGCGGCCGGCCGCGGCGGCCTTGCGGGCCTGCTGCTCGTACTGCTCGACCCGCGCCTGGAACTGCTCGGCGCGGGCCTGGGCCTGCGGATCCGACCACCCGGCCTCGCCGGCGTCGCGCACCTTCTTCTCGACGGCCCGCAGCCGACGCTCCAGGTCGGCGGACCGCTCCCGCGGCACCTTACCGATCGCGTCCCACTTCTCGGTGATCGAGCGCAGCGCGGCCCGGGCGGCGTCGTGGTTGCCGGTGTCGATCCTCTCCGCCTCGGCCAGCAACGCCTCCTTGGCGGTCGCGTTGGCCGCCAGCTCGGCGTCCTTCTCCGCGGTGACCGCGTTGCGGGCCGCGAAGAAGACGTCCTGGGCGGCCTTGAAGCGGCGCCACAACGCGTCGTCGACCTCTTTGCTGGCCCGGCCGGCGGCTTTCCACTCGGCGAGCAGCTTGCGGAACTCGGCGCTGGTGGCCCCCCAGTCCGTCGAGTCCGACAGCGCCTCGGCCCGCTCGCACAGTCGCTCCTTGGCGTGACGGATGCCGGAGCGCTCGCGGTCCAGCTCGGCGAAGTGCGAGCCGCGCCGCCGGTTGAACGCCTCGCGGGCCGCCGAATAGCGCTTCCACAACGCGTCGTCGACCTTGCGGTCCAGGCCGTTGATCGTCTTCCACTCGTCGAGGATCGCCCGCAACCGGTCGCCCGCGGCCTTCCACTGCGTCGCGGTGGCGGCAAGCTCCTCGGCCTCGGCGGCCAGCGCCTCCTTGCGCGCGGTTTGCGCGGCGCGGTGTTCGTCGCGCCGGGACCGCTCGGCGGCGACGGTGGCCTCGGCCTGTTCCGCGAGGGTGGTCAGCCGGGCGGCCAGGGCGTCGACGTCGCCGAGCACGGCGGCCGTCGGCAGCGCCTGCGCCAGCTCGTTGGCGTGCGCCTTGATCTTGCGGGCGTCCCCGCTGCCCGACGCCAGCCGCTCCTCCATGAGGGTGACCTCGGTGCTCAGGTCGTCGAACCGCCTGCCGAAGTGCGCGAACGCGGCCTCGGCGTCGCCGGCCTGCCAGGAGCCCACGACGCGCTCCCCGGCGGCGCTGAGCAGCCACACGGTGCCGTCGTCGTCCACGCGCCCGAACTTGTGCGGGTCGCTGGGCGGCGGCGTGCTCACCGGGTGCGCGGTCGGGCGGGGGCCAGGACGCCGGCGTCGGCGATGAGGTGGTGCGGCGCGGCCTGGGTGATACCTGCGGGT
>NZ_LZJC01000138.1 GCF_001666755.1 Mycobacterium sp. E1214
TCCTCGGCCCGATGATCACGGCCCTGGACGATTACCCGTTCGGCGCCCTGACCGAGCGCTACGAGTGGGTCGCGCACAACAACAGCAATTGGAAGATCTTCGCCGACGCCTTCCAGGAGTACTACCACGTGCCCTCGCTGCACTCGCAGCAGGTGCCGGCCGCGGTGCGCGACCCACTCGTAGCGCTCGGTCAGGGCGCCGAACGGGTAATCGTCCAGGGCCGTGATCATCGGGCCGAGGAATTCGCGCAGGGTCTGACGCGGCTCGTCGTCGAAGTTGATGAAGACAAAGCCGTTCCACACGTCACAGCGCACGGGCCGCAACCCATAGTCGGCGGCGTCGAAGTCGAAGAATTCGGACTGCTGTTGCACGAAGGTCAGTGCGCCCTCGAGATCGTAGCGCCAGCCGTGGTACTTGCATGTGAATTGCCGGCAGGTGCCGCGCGTCTCGGCACCTGGAAAGTCGTTCCACACCAGCTTGTTTCCGCGATGTCGACACACGTTGTAGAAAGCGCGGATCACCTCGTCGCGGCCTTTGACCACGATCACCGACGTCCCGACGACTTCGATCTCCTTGGTCAGATAGCTGCCTTTTCGCGGGAGTTCCTCGACCCTCGCGACGTTGAGCCACGCCCGCTTGAACACCGCCTCGCGCTCCAGGTCGAAGAACTCCTTCGACGTCGAATCGGCGAACGATATTGGCGCGGTCCCCAATTCGGGATAGTGTTCGGTCCACGAGCCTTCGGCCGGCCTACCCGTTCGTGTCACGTCGACCTCCTCGTCGCTGCGGTGCCTGCGCGGTCACATCACCGCTCCGCCGTTGACCCCCAACACCTGTCCGGTGATGAAACCCGCCTCGTCCGAGGTCAAAAAGCCGACCGCCGCGGCGATGTCGGCGCCGGTTCCCAAGTGGCCCAACGGAATGTTGCTCGCGATCTGTTCGTTGGACGGCAGGAACCCGGCGGCCTGGGATTGATGCTGCATGGGTGTCTCGATGCCCGACGGGGGGATGTTGTTCACCGTGATCCCGTGGGGCGCGTATTCGCGTGCCAGCGACTTGGTCAGGGTGATGACGGCGCCTTTGGACGCTGCGTAGTGGGCGGCGAAGGGCGAACCGCGCTGGGCGCTGGACGACGAGATCATGACGATCCGGCCCCAGTGGGCTTCCACCATGTCCGGCAGTGCGACCTGGCAGCAGTGGAAGGTGCCGGTGAGATTGACGTCGACGATTCGGGCCCACGACTCCGGGCTGATGTCGGCGAACGCGGAGAAGCCGAAGACCCCCGCGCTGGTGACCAACACCGCGACGGGACCCAACTCACTGCGCACCTTCGCGAAGCCATGTTCCACGCCGGCCCGGTCGGTGACGTCGACGCCGATGCCGATGGCCGCGGCGCCGTCGGCTCGCAGCCGTTCGGTGACGCGTTGTGCGGCTTGCTCGTTGACATCGAGAACCGCCACCTTGAGGCCGCGTCGGGCGAGCTCGTGGCAGGTCGCCTCGCCCATTCCCGACGCGCCACCGGTTACTACCGCCACTCTGCTCATCGCACCCGCTTCATCGAAGTCCGCTCACTCGTACACCACCCGCACGGTCCTGCTGGTCGGCACGGCCTGGCAGGTCAGCACCCACCCCTCGGCCACCTCGTCGGCGTCGAGCGCGTCGTTGTTGAGCATGCGCGCGCCTCCCTCGGTGATCCGAGCCATACAGGTTCCGCAGGAACCGGTTTCGCATGACGACGGCGCCTGCAACCCCGCCATCCGTGCGGTTTGCAGCAGGGTGTCGCCCTTCCCGTAGGTGGCGGTGACCGTGTTGCGGCCGAGAACGATCGTCACCCTCTCGGTGGCGTGTGCATCGCCACCGGGCGCGGCGCGAAGCGATGCGGCCGCAACCTCGAAGCGCTCCAGATGCAGTCGATGTGCGGGCACGCCGTGCCCGATCAGCGTCGCCTCGACGGTGTCCATGAACGGCCCGGGCCCACAGATGTAGAAGTCGGCGTCGCCGACGCCTGAGACGAAGGCGGCTACGTGGTCGGCTGAGGTGAGGCCGCGCTCGTGGTCGAGGTGGTGCTGCACCGTCAACCGCCCCGGGTGGCGCTGTGCCAGTGCCGACAAGGCGTCGTGGAAGA
The DNA here is from genome assembly GCF_001666755.1 of Mycobacterium sp. E1214. Taxonomy (GTDB): domain Bacteria; phylum Actinomycetota; class Actinomycetes; order Mycobacteriales; family Mycobacteriaceae; genus Mycobacterium. The sequence continues at coordinate 2,126 of NZ_LZJC01000138.1, forward strand.
TCACCGAAGCGCGGTGCCGGTTGGCGTAGAACAACCGGGTCCGACGCTCGCTCGACGCCAGAGCGGAGGACAACAGCGAGAACACCGGCGTGATGCCGCTGCCACCGGCGAACCCGACCAGCTCCCGATCGGTGTCCTCGAGCAGGAAACGGCCCTGCGGCGGCGCGGCCCGGACCTCGCTGCCCGGCGCGGCCGTGTCGTTGAGCCAATTGGATACCACGCCATCACGTTTGACGGTGATGCGCAGGTCATCCCCTAGCGCCGGCGACGAGGACATCGAGTAACACCGCCTGAGTTCCCGACCGTCGACGCAGACCAGCAGCGTGAGGAACTGTCCCGCCTGGTAACGAAACCGCTGGGCACTCGCCTCCGGCACGTCGAGCACGAGGGAGATGGCATCGGGCGTCTCGCGCACGACGTCTCGCACCCGCAACGAGACGAAGTGGGCGTCCGCCGGTTCAGTCGTCGCGGGCTCGGCATGCAGCGTCGCGGGTACATCGGGCATCCCCGCAGAATATCAACTACTTGCGATTGGCCTCAAGTAGTAGACACGGCGCTGTTCCGGTAAAAGGTCACGAGTCGACGTGGTCGGCGAAAAGCTGGTGACCGGTGCCCTTTTCGACCACCCGGGTCAACAGATCACGCAGGGTTGCCTGCTCCTCGGACGTCAGCACCCCGAACACCTTCTCGTGTGCGGCCACCGCGTCGCTGACCACGGTCACCGCCACCTTGCGTCCTTGGCCCGTCAGGTACGCCCGCAAGATCCGGCCGTGTTGGGGGTCTTGCTTGCGTTCCACCAGGCCGCGGTGCTCCAGGGCGGTCAGCGCCTGCTGTACCCCTTGGGGCGTGATGAGCAACCGCCGCGCGAGTTCGGCCCCCGACAGACCGGGTTCGTTGGTGAGTTGGCGCAGCACACCGATCTGCGCGGTGCTGACGCCGTGGCCGCTGACCGCGTCGTTGACCGTCGTCAGGGAGAAGTAGAAGGCCTGCTTGAGCAGCCACAGGATGTTGTCGGTCAGATCCATCCCCGCCTCCTGCCCATGTTGCGTTCCCCGACGTTATCCCACGCGGCCACGACGGCGCCGCCTCAGTTGCGGGGCCCCTTGTAGATGTGGCCATCCTTCATCACGAAGGACACGTCGAGCAGTGCGCCGATGTCACGGGAGGGGTCGCCGGGGACGGCCACGATGTCGGCCAGGTAGCCGGGCGCCAGCCGCCCCAGCTCGTGATCGGCCTCGACGAGTTCGGCCGCCACCACCGTGGCCGCCCGGATTGCCTGCACCGGTGTCATGCCACGAGCGACCAGGGCGCCCAATTCCTCCGCGTTCTGTCCGTGCGGTATCGCCGGGGCGTCGGTGCCGCAGGCGATGCGCACCCCTGCGGCGATCGCCTTGGGCAGCATGGCCTTTGCGCGGGGAAACACCTCTTCGGCCTTTTTGCGGAGTTCGGGCGCGATGCGGTCGATGGCCATGGCCTCGGTCAGGTACGTCGTCGACACCAGGAACGTGCCGTGATCGACCATCATCTGGATGGTGTCGTCGGAGGCGAGGAAGCCATGCTCGATGCAGTCGATGCCGGCGCGGATGCAGGCGCGGATCGCGGAGTCGCCGACCGCGTGGGCGGCCACCCGCACACCCGCGCGGTGCGCCTCGTCGGCGATCGCCGCGAACTCTGCGTCGGAGTACTGCTGGGCCCCCGGGGCGGTGCTGTGCGACATGACCCCGCCGGAGGCCGACACCTTGATCAGCTTCGCGCCGTGCCGGATCTGGTAGCGGACGCAGGCGATCACGTCGGGCACACCGTTGGCGATCCCTTCGGCGATCGACAGCGGCATGATGCCCGGCGCCAGTCGCTGGAACACCGTCGGATCGAGGTGGCCCCCGTACGGGGTGACCGCGTGTCCCGCGGGGTAGATGCGCGGGCCGACGTGCCAACCCTGGTCGATCGCGCGCTGCAACGCCACGTCGAGCAGGTATCCGCCGGTTTTCACCATCAGCCCGAGGTTGCGCACGGTGGTGAAACCGGCTTCGAGCGTCGTGCGCGCGTTGACCGCGCCACGCAGCGTCCGGTAGGCCGGGTCGTCCTGTACACCGTGCAGGGGCGCCGGCAGGCCTTCCGGACCTCCGGGCCCGCCGATGAGCAGGTTGAGCTCCATGTCCATCAGCCCGGGCAACAGGGTCGCATCGCCGAGGTCCACCACGTCGGCCGGATCACACTGTGTGCGTTCGGAATTGACCGCGGCGATCCGGTTTCCCGCCACGACCACCTCGGCCGGGGACCGGATCAGCCCCGCGTCGACGTCGACCCACCGAGCGGCCCGCAGAACGGTCACGGAACGGGCTCGGACACGCAGTCCAACGTGGAGGCTCCCGAGTCGGGCACCCGCGGTTGTTTCCAGCACTCGACGGGGAACGACACCATGATCATGGAGTAGAGCAGGTGCATCAGATTCTGGACATCGTCGGGCAGGTCGTCCAGCGAAAACTTATCACAGTAGGCGATGGCCTCGTCCGCGCGGGCGGTGATCGCGTCGTAGAACGCCTTCATCTCGGTCATCGAGCTGGCGAGCCGCTTGGCGTAGCGCTGCGGTTCGGTGGGCAGGCACCACTGGGCGGCGTAAGGTTCGAGGTCGGCGAATTCGGTTGGGAGCAAGGCGGACACGATTCTAGGCTCCTGTGGTGGACATGCGGCGGTAGTCGTCGATCCAGGCGGCGGTCTCCTTGTGCAGGTGGCGCAGCAGGATCTCCTGGTCGTTGAGCACGAACTGATCGATGACCCTGGATTCGATCATCGACTGCGTCGCCTCCAGCGTGTTGGCGTCCTGCAGTCCGTATTCCTTGAACGACACGGCGGCCAACTCCTGGGCGATGCGCTCACGCGGGGTGCGGGGCTGCGGGAAGTACAGCGTCCCCTCGAAGATGTGGCTGTTGTACGAGGTCGGCCAGTAATGGTAGGTCAGATACCAGCCCTGACCCCAGAACAGGATCACGAAATTGGGGAACAGCTGGAACGAATCTAGGCCCCACGGATCGCATTTCGCGGGGTTCAAGCCGGCGGGCATCGCTCCCAGATCCGGTTTGTCCCACGGGCCGAACAATCCGCTCTGGCAGATGTCCTCGATCGGCTTGCGCATTTCGGCCGACATCTCCCAGGCCCGCACGCCCGACGTGCTGACGAGCCGGTGCGGGCCGTCCAGGCGGTAGTGCGGAGCCTCGAATCCCGCCTCCGCCGCGGCCTTGGAGTATGCCGTCGGGGACTGGTTGGCGTGCAGCACCGGGGCGTGATAGAACTCCTGGAACGCGTCCATGTAGAGCTTCCAGTTGGCGTTGACCTCCGAGCGGTAAAGCCACCGCGACGTCATCTTGTGGAACGGATAGCCCCGAAGACCCGTCACCATGGGGCCGAGGAAATCACGCAGCGACTGCTCCGGTTCTTTGGCGAAGTTGACGAAGATGAAACCTTCCCAAACGTCGCAGTGCACGGCGACCAGGCCGTAGCGGGTCTTGTCGAGGTCGAAGAACTCATCCTCTTGCTGCACGAAGGTCAGCTTGCCGTCCAAGTCGTACCGCCAGGCGTGGTACTTGCAGGTGAATTGGCGGCACACGCCGCTGGTTTCTTCCTGCGGCATGTCGTTCCACACCAGCTTGTTGCCGCGGTGGCGGCAGATGTTGTGATATGCCTTGACATCACCAGACTTGGTGCGCACCACGATGATCGAGGTGTTGGCCACCTTGAGTTCCTTGGTGAAATAGCTACCCGTGCGGGGCAACTGCTCCGCTCGACCCACGTTGAGCCAGGCGCGCTTGAAGATTGCCGCCCGCTCCAATTCGTAGATCTCCGGGCTGATCGAGTCCTCGTAGGAGACCGGTCCGGTACCCAGCTGCGGATAGTGCTGCGTCCAGCTGCCCTCGGGCGGTTTCGGAAATCGCGGCATCATCGCTCCTGTCTAGTCCGGCCGCGCGTCGTGACGGCGGCCCGCCGCGCTGTCGCGGAGGGGTAGGAGTCCACTGGGCCCGACGGTATATGCTCGACGTGCGAATCACAAGTAGTTGAGATTACTCGCTGATGGGGAGCGCGCAGATGGACCATGCCCTGGACTCGGACTTCACGCGGCATCACTCAGGCGCGCCGGCAACGGTTTTCGAGGTCATCTCGCCGCACACCGAACAGCCCATCGCCGAGGTCAATGCGGCCGGGCCAGCGGACATCGGCGCGGCGGTGTCGGCCGCACGCTCGGCGCTGGAATCCGGCCCCTGGGGCCGCTGGCAAGCCGCCGAGCGCATCGAGGTCGTGCGTCGCCTCACCGACGTCTACGACCGGCGGCGTGCACAGATGGCCGAGACCATCACCGCTGAGATCGGCGCTCCCACAACGTTCGCGCAGCGGGCTCAGGTGGGCCTGCCGGCCATGATGTTGCGCGCGTTCTGCGATCTCGCCGCACGCTATCCGTGGCAGGAGACCCGCAAGGGGTTCTTCGGGGCGGACGTCCATGTCCACAAGGAGCCGGTCGGTGTGGTCGCGGCGATCGTGCCGTGGAACATGCCGCAATTCCTCACCGTCGCCAAATTGGTGCCCGCCCTGCTCGCCGGCTGCGCGGTGCTGGTCAAGCCCGCACCCGAATCTCCGCTAGACGCCCTGCTTTTGGCCGAGATGCTCGATGAGGCGGGGCTGCCCCCGGGTGTGGTGAGCGTCTTGCCGGGCGGCGCCGCCGTCGGCGAGATCCTGGTCGGTCACCCCGGCGTCGATAAGGTGTCGTTCACCGGATCCACCGCGGCCGGTCGGGCGGTCGCGGCCGCCTGCGCGGCCAATCTCACCAAGGTCAGCCTGGAGCTGGGCGGTAAGTCGGCGGCCATCGTCCTGGACGACGCCGACCCACAGCAGGTTGCGGCCGGCGTCCGCTCGGCGAGCCTGTCCAACAGCGGTCAGATCTGCAACGCGCTCACCAGGGTGCTGGTGCCCGAGCGGCGCCGCGACGCCTACGTCGACGCGCTGGCCGCCGAGTTGCTCGGCCTGCGGCTCGGGGATCCGGCAGACCCCAAAACACAGGTGGGACCGCTGGTTTCGCGCCGCCAGCAAGATCGCGTACGTGAGTACATCCGCATCGGGGAACGGGAAGGGGCCACCCTCGTGGTCGGCGGAGCCCAGCAGCCCGAAACCCAACCACGCGGCTGGTACGTGACCCCCACCTTGTTCACCGACGCCACCAACGGCATGCGGATCGCCCGGGAAGAGATCTTCGGGCCGGTCATCACCGTGCTGCCCTATCGCGACGAGCAAGACGCGGTGCGGCTCGCCAACGACTCGGACTACGGTCTGGCCGGCTCGGTCTGGACCTCGGACACCGACCGCGGCATGACGATCGCACGACGCATCCGAACCGGCACATTCGGCATCAACCAGGGCTACACCATGGACCCGTTCGCGCCCTTCGGCGGGGTCAAGGCGAGCGGCTACGGCCGAGAACTCGGGCCCGAGGGCCTCGAGGGCTACCTCGACACCAAGTCGATCGCCGTGGCGCCGAAGGCGTGACGGGCGTGCCCGAGTTGACCTTCGACGGGCGGGTCGTCGTCGTCACCGGCGCCGGCGGCGGCCTGGGGCGCTGTCACGCGCTGGAATTCGCCCGCCGGGGCGCCCGAGTGGTGGTCAACGACGTCGGCGCCGATGTCGACGGCAGCGGGACCTCCAGCTCGGCGGCCCAGGCGGTGGTCGACGAGATCATCGCGGCCGGCGGCGTGGCGCTCGCGGTGACCGACTCCGTTGCCACCCCGCAAGGCGGCCAGGCCATCGTCGACGCCGCCAGGGACGCGTTCGGTCGCGTCGACGTCCTGGTGAACAACGCGGGCATCCTGCGCGACGCGGCCTTCAAGAACATGACGAGCGATCAGGTCGACCCGGTGCTCGACGTCCATCTGCGCGGCGCCTTCCACGTCACGTCGGCCTGCTGGCCGCTGATGCGCGAACAACGGTACGGACGGATCGTCATGACCACCTCGGGCTCCGGCTTGTTCGGCAATTTCGGGCAGGCCAATTACGGCGCGGCCAAGATGGGCCTGGTGGGGCTGATGAACGTGCTGTCCATCGAGGGGTCGCGCAGCGGGATCCTCGTCAACGCCATCTCCCCCATCGCGCGCACCCGGATGACCGAGCACACCATGCCGGATCTCGTGAAAGATGCTGCGCCCGAACAGGTGACACCCGTCGTCGTGTACCTGGCGCACGAGTCGTGCACCCGAACCGCGCACATCTACCGCGTCGGCGGCCAGCACGTCAGCCGGGTGTTTCTCGGTGAGACCGCCGGGATCGACGACGCCACCCTGACCCCGGAATCGTTCGCCGGCGCAATCGACCGCGTGGACGACAGCAGCGATTTCAGAATCCGCGGCGGACCGCACTGAAATTGGTTGGCGGGCAGTCTAGTAGCAATCGTCAGCCACGCTCGGGCACATCGGGCAGCAGCTGCACGGCCTCCGGCATGCCCCAGCCGCGCAGCTTCTCCGACAGTTCGCGGACACAGCGTCCGGCCCAGACGGGATCGAGCCGATAAAGCAACTGATATTGGTGGGCCCACCACAATTCCCGGCGATCACGGCCGTCGCCGCGGGCCCGCGACGCGTAGCCGCTCGCGACGATCGACGAGAAGGTCTCGGCGAACCAGTAGAGAACGTCGTCCAACTCGCCGACGAGGTCCAGATTAGGCCGACCGCGTTCCCAATAGGCGAAGTGGTACCGGCCGTCGGAATCGATGAACACGTTGTAGTCGTCGTCTCTGCGAATCGCCCCCACTTCGATGCTTGGCACATGCAGCGCCGCGGCCAGGCGATCGATCTCCGCCTGCAAATGGCTGCACTTCGTGTCGACCATGCGCCGACACTACGTCGCGCGTCCTCCCCCGCGGACGGCCGCCGGCCGGTGTTTCGATCCCGGGGCCGGAAAATGTTACGGCTCCCGCCGTGGGGGAATAACCGGTCGTTGAAGACGGTTTGGGCACGGGTAGGCGACAGACAGGGGCAGGCGATGAAGTTCGGGATCTCCACGTTCGTCAACGACGACACCATCGACACGGTGTCGCTGGCCCGGGCCATCGAGGAGCGCGGCTTCGCGTCGCTGGTGATCGCCGAGCACACGCACATCCCCGCCAGCCGGGAATCGCCGTATCCGCAGGGCGGTGACCTGCCCGGCATCTACTACCGCACGCTGGACCCGTTCGTCACGCTCGCCGCCGCGGCGGCCGTGACGTCCACGATCGAGCTGTTCACCGGCATCGCGCTGCTCATCGAGCGGGATCCCATAATCACCGCGAAAGAGACCGCCAGCATCGACCTGATCTCGGGCGGCCGCTTCGTCTTCGGTGTCGGCGCAGGCTGGAACATCGAGGAGCTGCGCAACCACGGCACCGACCCCAAGACGCGCGGCGCGCTGCTCGACGAGCGCATCGAGGCCATTCGCGCGTTGTGGACCACCGAACCCGCCGAATATCACGGCAAGTACGTCAACTTCGACGCGTCCTACAGCCGGCCGAAGCCCGTGCGCAAGCCACACCCGCCGATTTTCATCGGCGGCAACTCCGACGCCACGGTGAAGCGTGTCGTTCGGCACCGAGCCGGTTGGATCTCCAACCCGCTGCCGCTGGAGCAGCTCACCCAGCGCACCAACCAGTTGCGCGAAAAGGCCGATTACGACGTTCCGCTGGCGATGTTCGGCACCCCGAAGGACCTCGACTACTGGCGGGCCGCCGAAGAGCTGGGCTTTGACCAGCTGGCGCTGCTGTTGCCGACCAAGCCCCTCGACGAGTCGCTGCGGGTGCTCGACGAGCTCGCCGCGCTGGTGGACCAGTACCGAGGCTAACGCTCGGAATCGAGCGCGGCCATGTGCTCGGCGGTGTAGCGGTCACCGGCCACCTCACCATCGGGGACCGCTGCCTCGATACGCGTCAGCTGCTCGTCGGACAGCGTGACCGCGACCGCGCCGAGCGCCTCCTGTAAGCGGGTGCGCGTTCGCGCGCCGATGAGCGGGACGACGTCGGTCCCGCGGGAGGCCACCCACGCGATCGCCGCCTGCGCCACCGACACGCCCAGTTGGTCGGCGACACCTCGCAGCGTCTCGACCAGGGAGAGATTGTGGTCCAGGTTCTCCCCGGAGAACCGCGGATACAGCGAGCGGGAATCCCTGTCTGCCGCAGCCGATCTCGCCCAGTGGCCCCCGAGCAGGCCGCGCGACAGCACGCCGTATGCGGTCACCCCGATCCCGAGGTCGCGGCAGGTGCCCAGGATGTCACGCTCGACGCCACGGCTCGCCAGTGAGTACTCGATCTGCAGGTCGCTGATCGGCCGGATCGCGGCCGCGCGGCGAATGGTCTCCGATCCCACCTCGGACAGGCCGATGTGGCGCACGTAACCGGCGTCCACCAGTTCGCCGATGGCCCCGACGGTGTCCTCGATCGGCACCGCGGGATCCAGCCGGGCCGGTCGGTAGACGTCGAGGTAATCGGTGCCGAGGCGCTGCAACGAATACGCCGCGGCCGATTTGACGGCGGCCGGCCTGGCGTCGAAGCCCACCCACGACCCGTCGGGGCCGAGCAGACCACCGAACTTGACGCTCAGTTGATACGACTCGCGCGGCCGCCCGCGCAGGGCCTCGGCGATCAACAACTCGTTGTGGCCCATGCCGTAGAAGTCGCCGGTGTCCACCAACGTGATGCCGGCGTCGAGGGCGGCGCGCAGGGTGGCGATGCTCTCGGTGCGGTCCGACTCGCCGTACGCACCGGACATCGCCATGCAACCCAGGCCCACCGCGGACGTGGTCAGGGCGCCCAAGGATTTCGTTTGCATGCCAGCCAGTCTGTCAAGGCGATCGGTGCCGGTGCCACGTCGTGTCGAGCCAGGGATTCGCAGTCCCTGTCTGAGCCGGCGCGACTGGGCCACAATGATCGGATGGATCGTGAAGCCTTGGCGCAGTTCCTGCGCCGCCGGCGCGAATCACTGGTTCCCGCGGATGTGGGGTTGCCCGCCGGGTTCCGACGTCGCGCGGTCGGTCTGCGGCGCGAGGAGGTCGCGCATCTGACGGGGATGTCGGCGGACTACTACGGCAGGTTGGAGCAGGCGCGCAGCGCGCAGCCATCGCCGCAGATGTTGGCGGCGCTGGCGCGTGCATTGCGCTTGACCGACGACGAGACGGACCACCTCTACCGACTGGCCGGTCACGCGGTGCCCGACCGCGGCGGGCGCTGCGCGCGGGTGCGCCCGGCGCTGTTGTTCGTGTTGGACCGGATGCGCGACGCCGCCGCTTTCGTGTGCTCGGACACCGGGATCATGTTGGCGCACAACGACTTAGCCCGGTTGCTTCTCGGCGATATGGCCGCCGGTGGACGGGGACTGGAGGCCAGCATGACTTGGCGATGGTTCACCGATCCGCGGGCCCGCGAGATGACGCCGGCCGAGAGCCACCGGGAGCACAGCCGCACCGTCGTGGCCGACCTGCGCGCCGCGTGGGCGCGCCGCCGCGCCGACGCCGACATGTGCGAGCTCGTCGAGGGCCTGTTGGAGCGCAGTGCCGAATTCGCCGAGCTGTGGGCGCGCCATGAGGTCGCGACCCGGCGGATGCAGCGCAAGACATTCCTGACTCGCATCGGACCCATCGCGCTGGACTGTGAGGTGCTGGCGACGACGGACGGCCAACAGTTCGTGGTCTTGACCCCGCCCGCGGGCTCGTCGGCGCTCGAGGATCTGCGCCTGCTCGCGGTGGTCGGCGACCAGGCCGTGGGCTGACCGCGCCAAACACTCAGCCTATTCGCGCGATTCGCGGGCAACGGCGGCCGCTGCGGACGCAGCGGTGCGGCACTGCAAGGATGGCGGCATGGGGAAGGCAGCGGTTGCGGCCGTGCGCAGGCGTCCACCGTCCAAGCGGGCCGCGGCCTGGTTGCGGATGAAAATCGACGTGGCGATGAGCGCGCCGGTTCGGGCAACACAACGCACCAAACGTCCAGGGCGCGACGCCCCGCGCCTGCGAACGGCGCCGAAAGCCAACGCCAGCTTGCCTCGAGGTAACCGCGCGGTGAAATCGCCTGCGCGGCAAGGCGAGCGCGGGGGCGGACGCCGTCCCGTCGCCGTGCACCGCGACGGTCAGCGGCACCCGTTTGCCAGGACGCGGCGTCAGCGAGGCACCCGCATCGCGAGGTAGTACTCGTGGCGGCGTTTGTGGTCGACCGTGTAACCGATGGCCTTCGCGACGCCCTTGGAGTCGTAGGCCAGCCACCGCTCCGTGCGCTGGCGCTCGAACTCGCTCCACGACGCCACCGTGAATTTTTCGATGAAGGTGTTCGGTTTGCCGGCGCTCTGATACAGCCGCCAACTGTGGCCGCCGGTGCGCAACCGCGATCTGCGGACCGCGCTCATCGCCTGGACGAAGTCTTTGAGGTTCTCGGCGAGCACCTGATAGCGCACGGTCACCATCACCGGCCCGTCGTGCGGACAGGGTTCGAAGACCAGCCTCGGGATGGGCCAGGTCGTGGAGACGTCGACGTTCAACTTTCCGGTGGCGGGCCGAAGTGGCAGTGGCCCCACGCTCAGGGCGACCACACCCAGCAGCACGGCCGAGCACACCATCGCGACGTCGAGGCCCTCGCGGGTGGCAACGAGCCCCCAGGCGTAGGAACCGATCGCCTGCGATCCGGTGAAGACCAGAAGGTACATCGATAACGCGCGGGCCCGGACCCAGCGCGGTAACGACAACTGGGCGGCCGCGTTCAGCGTGGTCAGCGTCATCAGCCACGCCATCCCCGACAACACCAGGAAGGGTGTCGCCGCCGCGAACGGCAACCAGACCACGGCCAGGGGCGCCAGCGCGTAGACGGCGGCGCACGCGGCCAGCAGCGCGTTGTCCGACAGCCGGCGGTGCAAAGGCGCGGCGACGGTCACTGCGAGGACGGCACCAAACCCAATGGCACCCAGGGCGATACCGTATCCGCCCGCACCCAGTTGCCACCGGTGTGCGGCGGCTACCGGCAGGAGCGCCAACAGCGCCGACGCGGGGAACAAGAAGAGCGCCGCCCGCAGCAGAATCCTGCGGAAGATGGGTCCGTTGCGCACGTACTGCAAGCCCGTGACGATGGCCTGGCTGAGGTGCTCGCGCTCCACCGGAGCGAGCTGCTTGGGTCGCTGCCAGGTCGTCAGGGCGACGATGATGCCCGCGAACGACACGGCGTTCATCGCGAACACCGCGGCGGGACCAACCACGGCGACGACGGCGCCGCCGACGGCGGGCCCGAGCGCGCGAGCGGCGTTCACCGAGACGCTGGCGAGCGTTGCGGCGGCCGGTATCTGGTCGCGAACGACCACCTCGGGTTGGATCGCCTGCCACGCCGGTGCGGTGAGCGCGGAGGCGCAGCCGATCGCCACGGTGAACGTGAGCAACGACGCCGGGCCCAGTCGCCCCAAGTACGTCACCACGGCCAGCGCCAGCGCCACCAGCACGGCGTAGGACTGCAGCGCCATGAGGAGCCGGCGCTGGTCGAACAGGTCGGCGAGCACCCCGGCGAACAGGCCCAGCAGCAGCGTCGGTCCGAGGCTCGCGGTCTGAACGAGGGCTACTACCACGTCGCTGCTGTGTGTCTCCACCAAGAACCACTGGGCCGCCACACTTTGCATCCAAGTACCGATGTTGGATACGAACTGGGCGATGAACAGTGCACGAAAGACCCGATTGCGCAACGGGGCCCAGGTGGACGGCTGGGTGCCGTCGGCGCGGTCTTGCTCCTTGATCACCATGGAACGGTGCGCCGGCCGGGCGCCAGGCCCTCGGATCCAGTGCGACTACGCGGCCCCACGCGCGAACACCTTCGAATACATGACAACGCCTTTCGCGCCATTCGGGACTTCGCAGTTTACCGCCGCCGGTGCACCACTGCCGTTTCGGCAGCCCGCGTCGTTGGCGTGCAACGTCGGGCTGTTGACAGATATTCCGCTGGTTGCTGGCCGCGGTGCCGATCGGGTGCGCCCGTAATGCCCTGCTCGGCAGGCGCTTTGGCCATGTATCGCCTCGGCGGGGTCTGCGCGTGCCCGCTCCGTCAGCACCGTCGCACGCGGCGTACCGGCAGCCCGAAGCCGGCCATCGCATCGAGAATCGCTTGGCTTCGACGCGCGACCGCGTCGCCTCCGGCGTCGGAGAGTTGCGCCGCTACCCCGACGATGGCCGACGCGACCGTGTGCCACATCGTGGCGACCGGCAACGCCCGGTCGCTGACGGCGTTGAGCGCCGCGAACAGCGGCGTCAGGCTGCGGTGGCAGCGATGCGCGACCCACGTCGTGAGCGCCAGCTCGCCGGGCAACACCACGATCGCCTCGCGTGGCGTGCCGCGGCCCTGGGCCGCACTGCACAGATTCAGCAGGCAGGGGTCGTCCGGCAACACCCGCAGCGTCGGATCGACGATGGCGATCCAGTCGATCGCGCTGTCCTTATCAACGTGCATCCACAGGTTTTCCAGGCCGACGTCCCACGCCCGACCCTCCAACAGGACCAGCGGCAGCATCCGCCCGAGAATGTCGTGGGTCAGGGTCGCCGCCAGTTGGCGTGCGGCCGCGCGCCGGCTCATATCCCGCGTGGCCGTCTCGAACATCACGGGAAGCAGTTCCGTCGTGCGCCGGGAGTCGACCGGCCACCACCGAGAGGGATTGACGTCGGCCAACACGGCGACACCGTAGACCCGGGGGTAGCGCGGGGCCAGGTCGCGCAGGCGACGGCAGGACTCGTGAACCGGCAGCATCCGCCGGACTTCCATTCGGGAGATCAACGGATCTTCGATCGCCAGGGTCACCACTCCGCCTCCTTACTTAGGTTAGGCTAACCTAGCGCAGCGGCCTGGGGTGGGGCCAGGCCTCGCGCAGACCGCGCCGTTGAACCGCGCGGTCAGGTGAACCGAGGGGAGTGACGCATGACGGCCCGATCCCACTTCTGTGTGATCGTGGGTTACGGAACCGACATGGGTAACGCCGAGGACGCCGCCATGTCCGTCGCCGAAGCCCTCGAGAAGGCGCTCGGGATTGAGGCCCGAGCCATCGAGCTCAACCAGGTCGAGCTCGGTCAGCTGCGTTCGGCGACCCACTTCGTCGCGGTCACCTCGACGTTCGGCGAGGGCGAGTTTCCCGATAACGCCGCACTGTTCTGGCAGGCGCTCAGCGCCGACACGGTGGCCGCGCTGACACCGCTGAAGTTCGCCGTCCTCGCCCTCGGCGACAGCGGGTACGACCTGTTCTGCAACGCGGGCCGGCTGCTCGATGAACGCCTCGCGGAGCTCGGGGCCACAAGGTTGCTCGACCGTGTCGACGTCGACGGCCCCTACCGGCGGGCCGCCGAGTCGTGGACGGCGGACCTGGTCGAGTTGTTGGCTTGCGCGCGCAACGGGAGCTCGGCCACGTCCTCGCCGGCGACCGTGGCGGCCCGGGCGCCGGGGGACGCGGCGCACAAGCCCGCCGAGATCGTCGAGGCCCGCGTAGTCGTCAACCGGCTACTCAGCGCGCCCGGTTCCGACAAGGAGGTCCGCCACTACGAACTCGAGTTCGGCGACACCGCGTTCCCCTACCGCGCCGGCGATTCGCTCGCGGTGCACGCGACGAACGATCCCGTGCTGGTGGGCGCGATCCTGGCGGAACTCGGCGTCGCGCCCGAATACGTGCCGGCCGGCTACGACGAACCCCTCGGTGTCTTGCTGACGGAGCACCTGGAGATCCGCACGCCGTCGCGGGCGTTACTGGCGGCGTCGGCCGCCCGGATAGGGCTTTCGGACGACACCGCCGGCCCGGGCTCGCGCTGGTACGGCATGGACGTCCTTGACGTGGTCCGGCTGAGCGGCCTGACCGTCGACGAGGTGGTCGACACGCTGCGCCCCTTGCAGGCGCGCGACTATTCCATCTCGTCGAGCCCGCTGGTCCACCCGAACCGGGTGCACCTGACGGTCGCGACGGTGCGCTACGCCGCGCGCAATCGCCGCTACGGTGGCGTGGCGTCGACCTTCCTGGCCGATCGCGGGGAGACGGTGCGGGTGCAATTGCGGCCCAACCACCAATTCCGGCTGCCCGCACCCGACGTACCGATCATCATGGTGGGTCCGGGCACCGGCATCGCGCCGTTTCGCGGATTCCTTCAACAGCGACAGGCGGCCCGGGCTCCGGGCCGCGCGTGGCTCTTCTTCGGGGAACGACGCCAGGCCACCGACTTTCATTACGCCGAGGAACTCCGTGGCTTTCTGGAATCCGGCGCGCTGACCCGCCTCGACCTCGCATTCTCCCGCGACGCCACCGATGCGGCGCCGAAAACGTATGTGCAACAGCGGCTCTGGGACAACGGCCCCGACGTCTTCGACTGGCTGCGCAGCGGTGCCCACCTCTACGTGTGCGGAGACGCCGAGCGGATGGCCAAAGATGTCGACACCACCGTGCGCGCCCTGGTAGCCCGATTCGGCGCACGGTCCGCGGCCGCCGCCGACGCGTACGTCGACGACCTCATCCGCAATCACCGATACGTGCGCGACGTCTATTGACCGGCGGTGGACACCTCCTGGTCGTCGAGCAACGCCTGGGCGGCCCGGCCGAACATCGTGTCCTTGATGACACCCAGCGTGCCCGGATCCTTGGCTCCCAGCGGGCGCAACACGTCGATCGCCGCCCCCGGCAGCGCGCCTTCGTCGGCGGTCGCGTCGACTATGCCGAACCGCTGCGCGTCGGGGCCACCGAAGCGCCGCCCGGTCGTCATCGCCGCCACCGCCGCCTGCGGGGTCAGCTTCGCCTGGATGAGCGCCGCCATCCCCGGATTGAAGGGAATGCGGATGTCGACCTCGGGCAGGCAGAAGTAACCGCGATCCGCGCGCATCACCCGGAAGTCGTGGGCCAGGGCCAGCATCGCGCCGGCGCCGAAGGCATGGCCCACCACGGCGGCGGCCGTGGGGACGGGCAGCGTCAGCACCCGCGCCAGGAGCTGATGGACGCGGCCGATGTACCAACGGCCCCGGTCGCTGTGGGCGCCCAACCAGTCCAGGTCCAAGCCGTTGGAGTAAAACTTGCCACCGGCGGTCGTCACCAGACCCTGGGCACCGTCGGCGACGACCTGATCCAACGCGGCGTCGAGATCGTCGAGAAATGCTGGGCTGAAACGGTTTTCGTCTGGCCCCAGGTGTAGCACAGCGATCTTGTCGTGGTAGTCGATGTGCAGCGTCATACGGTCTCCCTTGCGGTGTGGTCGGACGGTCGAGCTATTCGCGGCGGCGGCCCCACCGCCAGCACAGCGCGCACCGCGGCGCGCAGTTGAGCGCGGCGCGTCGGGTCTTCGACCGCGTCGCGGCTCAGCAGCAGCGCGGTCGGCAGATCGACAATGCAACTGGTGATGACGTCGACGGCGGCCCTGTCCTTGCGGTCCCACAACCGCCTCGCCAGTCGCACCATCAGGTCGACGAGCTGGCTGTCCAGATCGCGAAGCTGCGCCGCGACGTCGCTGGGGATGTCATCGGCGAGCACGTCGGCACGCCGGACGGTGAACACCAACCTGGCCGAATTTGCGTAGCGACCGGCAAATACCACCGGGGCGTCCGCGGCGGCCACGACAGCGTCGGCCGCGTCCTGACCCTCGGGCACCTCATCGACCAGGGCGCTCTGCACCGCCAGGAACCGTCGGCCCGCGCGCAGCCACGCGTGTGCCATCAGGCCGGCGCGGGAGGCGAAGGCGTGATACACCGCGCCGTTGGAGATACCGACCGCGGCGCTGACCGCACGGATAGACACCGCGGCCGGCCCCGCGCGCACCGCGAGCTCTTCGACGGCGTCGAGCACGCTGTCCAGGTCGTGGACACGCGGTCGAGGCATGCGGACACCATAACAGAGCAATCGCTCTGTTATCAGGCCGGTGGCGCGGGGCGTGATCGCGGCGCAGGCTGCGAAGCGGCCGCGGTCGGTGGCGATAGAATCGGGACTTATATCGCCTGGCCGGGGGATGACGCGCAGCCGAGACCGCGCACGCGCACTTGTCCCGGCTGCGCCTTCTGCCGGCCCGTGCGGGCGGCGGCGCGGCCGTCGGGCGCTAGTCAGCACGAGAGGATTGAGTAATGACAGAACTGGTTACCGGCAAAACACTTCCGAACGTGGTCGTCACCGGCATCGCGATGACGACCGCGCTGGCCACCGACGCCGAGAACACCTGGAAGCTGCTGCTGGACGGCCAGAGCGGTATCCGCAAGCTCGAGGACCCATTCGTCGACCACTACGACTTGCCCGTCCGCATCGGTGGACATCTGC
Source organism: Mycobacterium sp. E1214 (assembly GCF_001666755.1). Classification (GTDB taxonomy): domain Bacteria; phylum Actinomycetota; class Actinomycetes; order Mycobacteriales; family Mycobacteriaceae; genus Mycobacterium. The sequence goes on from NZ_LZJC01000138.1 coordinate 18,400, forward strand.
TGGAAGAGTTCGACGCCGGCTTGACGCGCGCCGAGCGGCACCGGATGGGTTATCTGCAGATGATGTCGACCGTTCTCGGCCGGCGGGTGTGGGAGAACGCGGGTTCGCCCGAGGTCGACCCCACCCGACTGCTGGTATCCGTCGGCACCGGCCTCGGCTCGGCCGAGCAGATCGTCTACAGCTATGACGACCTGCGGGCCCGCGGGCTGCAGGCGGTGTCCCCGCTCGCGGTGTCGAAGTACATGCCCAATGGGGCGGCGGCGGCGGTGGGCCTGGAGCGGCACGCGAAGGCCGGGGTGCTGACGTCGGTGTCGGCGTGCGCCTCGGGGTCGGAGGGTGTCGCGCAGGCTTGGCGCAACATCGTCTTCGGGGAGGCGGACATCGCCATCTGCGGCGGCGTCGAGGTGAAGATCGAAGCCGTCGCGATCGCCGCGTTCGCCCAGATGCGCATCGTCATGTCGACCAAGAACGACGACCCGCAGGGCGCCTGTCGCCCCTTCGACCGCGACCGAACCGGCTTCGTGTTCGGCGAGGCCGGCGCGCTGATGGTGATCGAGACCGAGGAGCACGCGAAGGCCCGCGGGGCCAACATCCTGGCCAGGATCATGGGGGCCAGCATCACCTCGGACGGTTTCCACATGGTCGCTCCGGATCCCAACGGTCTGCGTGCCGGGCATGCGATGTCGCGGGCCGTCCAGCTCGCCGGCCTGAGCCCCAGCGATATCGACCACGTCAACGCCCATGCCACCGGTACCTCGGTGGGTGACGTGGCCGAGAGCAAGGCCATCAACAACGCGCTCGGCAGCAACACTCCGGCCGTGTACGCGCCCAAGGCGGCGCTGGGCCACTCGGTCGGTGCGGTCGGGGCGGTCGAATCCATCCTGACCGTCATGGCGCTGCGCGATCAGGTCATTCCGCCGACGCTGAACCTCGAGAACCTGGACCCCGAGATCGACCTTGACGTCGTTTCGGGCAAGCCTCGCCCGGGCAAGTACGACTACGCGATCAACAACTCGTTCGGCTTCGGCGGCCACAACGTCGCGATCGCCTTCGGCAAGTACTGACCGGCGCCGCCGGGCGTAGCGGCCTGCAGCGCTGCGCCGCACGCGCGTTAGTGTGCTCTGGTCGACCTCAGTCAACGGGCCGACAGGAAAGTTGGGCACATTCATGACCGCAGCAGCAGAGGTGTCAGCGCTCGAATCGCGGGTCGGGCACTACTACCGAGTCGACCACACGTACCGGGTCGGCCGCGAAAAGGTGCGCGAGTACGCGCGGGCGGTGCAGGACTACCACCCGGCGCACTGGGACGTCGCCGCCGCCGCGGGGCTGGGCTACTCGGGCCTGGTCGCGCCCCTGACCTTCACGTCGATCCCCGCGATGGCGGCCAACCGCCACCTGTTCGAATCGGTGGTCGTCGGCTACGAGACGTACCTGCAGACCGAAGAGGTCTTCGAGCAGCACCGGCCGATCGTGTCCGGCGACGAATTGAGCGTTGACGTCGAGTTGTCCGCGGTGCGCAGGATCGCCGGCAGGGACCTGATTACCGTTACCAACACCTTCACCGACGCGGACGGCGAGCGGGTGCACACCCTGCACACGACGGTCGTCGGTGTCACCGCCGACGACGTGGACCCGGCGATCCGCACGACCGTGCAGAACGTCATGATGCACGACGTCAACCTGCTTGGCGTCGACGAATCCGGCGGGGGCTACCACAAGACCGTGCGCCCCGATGGCGCGGATCGGATCGCGCAGGCGGGCACGTCCCGCACACCGGCCACCGCCGCCTTTGACGACGTCAGCGTCGGGGACGAGCTGCCGGTACATCACGCGCGACTGTCCCGCGGCGACCTGGTCAACTACGCCGGCGTCGCGGGGGACGCCAACCCGATTCACTGGGACGAGCAGATCGCCAAGCTGGCCGGCATGCCCGACGTGATCGCCCACGGCATGCTCACCATGGGCTTGGGCGCCGGGTTCGGTTCCCGATGGTCGGGCGACCCGGGGGCGGTCACCCGCTATGCGGTACGGCTGTCGCAGCCGGCGGTCGTGTCGGCCGCCGAGGGCGCGGACATCGAATTCAGCGGCCGCGTCAAGTCGCTGGATCCCGCGACCCGCTCCGGAGTCGTCATCGTCGGCGCGAAGTCGGGGGGCCGCAAGATCTTCGGCCTGGCCACGCTCAACATCCGCTTTCGCTGACACCTGGCCCGACGCGCCGGTTCGGTCAGTGAACTGGCTCTGCCGTACCCTGGACGGATGGCTCTGCGGCGTGAGTACGACAACGAGGTGTGCCCGGTGGCACGCTCGCTCGAGGTCATCGGCGAACGGTGGACCTTACTCATCATTCGGGACGCGTTCTACGGCGTGGTTCGGTTCACCGACTTCCGGGAGCATCTGGAGATTCCGCCGGCGGTGCTGACCGAGCGCCTGAAGTTGTTGGTGGAACACGACATCATGACGACGTCCGTCGGCGCTAGTGGGCGCAGCGAGTATGCGCTGACCCACAAGGGTGAACTTCTCTGGCCCGTTGTCTGGGCAATGATGCACTGGGGCAACGAGTTCTACGTCGAACCGCCGTTGCGCCGCCCGATTGTCCATGTCGCCTGCGACGGTCAACTCACCCCGCTGGGCAATTGCGGAAGGTGCGGTGCGGTACCCGGACCCCGGGATCTCGAAGTTCACCCTAGGCGGGACACCTCGACGGATTCGGCGCGCGACGACCGGGTCAGCCGGCTGCTGCTCAAGCCGCACCGCATGCTGCATCCCCTCATCGACGCGGCCTGAGAGCGCCGGCCGGCGCGCCGAGACGGGACCGCCACCGCGCCCCCGCGCGCAGGTTCGAACTTCGGTGGTTGAACTTCATTGAATGAACTTGTACGGTGAGGGTAGGCGCACACCGACGCCGCTCCCGGACAAACCAACTCACGAACGGAAGTGCAACGATGACAACCGATTACGACGCCGTCACGGTGGAATCCTGCACTGAGCACGTGATCCGGCGCCTGCAGGTGCCTCTCGGTCGCCCGTTCGCAGACGCCATCACGGACTTCGAAAGGGTCGTCCCGCCGATCGACCCTGCCCGCTTCCAGGCCCTCGACAGCTGGGAGGCGAACCTGCGGCTGGCCGACACCGAGGCGCCGCTGGGACTGATGCGCTTCGGCTCCATCGACGTCCTGGCCTACCTGCGCACCTCCGGCACCGACCGTCCCGGAGTGGAGTATTTGGCCGGCAACCACACCATTGCCGAGCGGATGTACCGGCACGAACCGGCGACCATGCTCTACGCGCCGCTTCGGCTGTTCATCTTCGCCGCAGACGACGGTCAGGGTGTCCTGGTCATCGATCAGCCCAGCACGCTCTTCGGCAGCCTCGGTGGCAACCCGGACGTGGCGGACGTCGGCCGGGAGCTGGACCAGAAGATCGCCGGCGTGCTGGCAGCGATGGGAGTCAAGGCCCCCGCCGTACTGCTCGGGCAGCCGTCAGGCTCGTAACTGGTTTGCCCACAACGCCTTTCATCTGCTAGTCAGCCGAGGACCGCCATGCACCCGTTACGCGCCCTTCGTGACCGCGGCAACGTCACCGCCGCGGAGATGACCGCGCTTCTCGCGGACGACGTCGAGTTCCACACGCCGATCCTGACCAAGGTCGTGACGGGTCGTGAGCTCATCGGCGCGATCTGGGCGCTGTCCTCACACGTGCGTAACGGCCGCTACGTGCGCGAACACAAGCTCGACGAGCGCACGACGTTTCTGCAATGGCGCGGAGAGATCGAGGGCCGGGAACTCGAGATCTTCGAACTCGTCGAAGACGATGACAGCGGGATGATCAGGAAACGAACCGCCGCCTACCGGCCGCTACCTGCCGTCGAACTCTTCCGCTCGGCCATGTACCCGAGCATCAAAGACTGGCTCGGACCCGAGTACTTCAATTACGCCGCCGCCGACGACCAGGCACGTCAGGACGGCTAGGCGACGGCGACGGTCGGTCCGCGGGTCCGCCGTCATCGGCCGCTCGCGCGGCCCTACCGGCGACAACGGTGGCGGCGATGGCCAGGCCGATGAAGCCGACGAGTCCTGCGCCTGCGCTGCAGACGACGACCAGTCGCCACCCCTGGCCCGCGGCGACAACCATCGCCGCGCACGTCGCGACGTTCAACAACGCAATCAGCGGAACCACGCGCAGCGCCGCGCGGTTGCCGGCCCTCCAGGACTGCTCGGTGCGCAGCGTCGAGGGCGTCCGGATGCCGAGGTGCGGGTTGCGAGGCAGCTCACCGCGCGCGGCGCGCCACCAGTTGCCAGTGATCAGCAGGCTCAACGCAGCCAAGGCGACCCCGATGACTACCGCCATCAGTAGCGCCTGATCACGTACCGACTGCATCGCGTCCCTCGTCCGGCTCCGCCACGCCGCCGGTTGCTCCAGCAGCTTGCGCCCGTCAGGACGATTCTGAGCCCTGGGCCGCGGTGTTGGGCACCAGCGGTAGCAAAACGCGCCGATTGGGTAGTCCGGTCAAGACGAATCGTCTACTACAGCACGCCGAACAGGGGGCAACATGTCGTCACCGGATCCGCACGCCAGCACCGAATCCGAGGCCGAGGAGATCGCTCAAACGCCCGCGACTCCCGGGGCCGAAGCGTTGCCGACCGCTGACCAGGACGCATCCGATCAGTCCCATTGAGGACGCCGGGTCCGGGTGCACCCGGAAGGCCCCGGACGAAGTGAATAAACAGCGAACGAGCGGGGGCATGCCGTTTCCGCACCAACACGAGTCGAAAGGCAGGAACCAATGGCTGAACAAGAGGGGCCGCGGTGGGACGTCAGCCTCAAGGACAAGTTCGTCTATCTGGAGCGCATATCGGACAAGGATGAGCGGGTCTTCGACGACACGCTGACACCGGAGGAGGCCCGCAAGCTCGGCGGGTTGTTGACGAAATACGCGGACCAGGCCGGGGAATCGGAGAAATCCGGTGACGATGAACGGGACGGCGATGAACGGGACGAAGCCAAACATTCCGGCGACAGCGACGACTCCAAGGACGACGCGGACGAGGGCTAATTCCTGGCGGCGCGCAGTGCCAGCCCCCTGTCCACCCTCGCATCGACCCGCGGTCGGTCGCCTCGCAGGTAGGTCCGCTCCAGCCGATCGATGAGCTCTTGAGCCGCCTGGATGTCGCGCCGCAGTGTTGCCGCCTCCCCGCGCAGCGCGCCGGCGCGCGCATTGCTGGCGGTCGCCGTCTGCCGTTCCAGCCACGCGAGCCTGCTGGTCGTCGCCCCCTCGTGTCGTCGCAGTGCGCGAATGAACTCGACAGCCTGCGCTGCCTGCCATTCGGCCACCCGCTGATGTTCGCCCACCCGGGTCGGTTACCCCACGGCGTGATCCGGAAAGCGTGCGCATCGCAACGTTTACGCCGGGGCAACCGCGGCGCCGGGCTCACCGATTCGTCGCGTCGTCGGCGGCGGCGGCACCGCGGCGCAGCAGCGCCATCGACCGACGCATGGTGGTGCGCGTCCGCGTTGTATCCCCGACGTGGACGTGTTCCAGCACAGCCATCGCGAACACGCCGTAATAGGCCTGTTCCAAAGCGGCCGTATCGGCGGTCGACCGGATCGACCCGTCGCCCTCGGCCTCGCGCAGGATGCGGCGCAGCCGTGCGCGCAGCTCGACCACTTCGGGAAACTTCGTCGTCGGATAACGGAGCAGCAGCGTGTAGTACCCGCCAATGTTGTCGACGTCGGCGAAAAACATCGTCAGGCAATCGTCGTAGAACGCCTCGACGCGCCGCAGCGGCGGTTTCCCTTCCGACGCGCGAAGAAAGCCGTTCCACCGCGCGGCCAACCGCTCCCCGAATACCTGCAGGAGCAGCTCGTCCTTGTTCGAGGCGTATAGGAAAATGGTGCCCAGGGCGACGCCGGCGCGTTCGGCCACCTGCCGCATGGTGACCGCGGACAGCCCGCCGGCCTCGACGAGATCCCAGGTCGCGGCGAAGACGGCGTCGCGGCGGCGCCGGCTCTCGTCTTTACGGCCACCCACGACAGCGCAACCCTTCAGACGCGGTTGACCGGGTAATGCGGCGCCTCACCGCGCAGCACCCGGGCCACCTCGGCGAAGCTCTTGACCATCGTCTCGCCGAGCGACTCCCTGCTCCAGTGAGCGGCGTGCGGGGACAGCAGGACGCCGTCGACCTTGAGCAGTGGGCTGTCGGCGGCCAGCGGCTCGGTCTCGAAGGTGTCGAGTGCCGCACCGGCGAGGCGCCGGGATCCGATCGCCTCCGCGAGCGCCACCTCGTCGACGAGCCCCCCGCGTGACACGTTGACCACGAACGCTCCGCGTTTCATCCGCGACAGTGCCGCGGCGTCAAGCAGGTGCCGCGTACCCGACGTCAACGGAATATGAAGCGACACAACGTCGCTGGCCGTGATGACGGCGTCGAGGTCCGCCAGTGTCACACCCAGCGCGGCGGCGTCCTCCGGTGACACCGCGGGATCGTGGGCGATAACGGAGAAACCGACGGCCCGGGCCGCCGTCGCGACGCGGCGACCGATCCGCCCCAACCCGATCAGGCCAAGGGTCTGCACGGCGGGCCGGTGCAGCGACATGCCCAGCCGCCCGTCACCGAATCGGCCGGCGCGCACAGTGGCATCCCACGCGACGAGCCCGCGGGTCAGGGCGAGAATGAACGCCATCGCGTGCGCGGCGACCTCGTGGAAGTTCGCGTCCGGCACGTTCGTCACCTGAATGCCCGCCCGGGTGGCCGCCTCGACATCGACGACGTCCACGCCGATACCGCAACGGTGGATGACCCTGCAACGGGTGAGCTTCGAGATAAGCTGCGCCCGAATCGGTTCCACGGCGACGATCAAAGCGTCGGCGTCGCGGGCCGCCTCGGCGAGCGCCTCGGCCGAACCGTCCGACACCGTGACGATGTCGGCGATGTCACGCAGGGGCGCCGTGACCGCGTCCGGCGGCGTCATCGAGGGATTGGTGAGAAGCGCCTTCACGCGTCGACCTCCGCCGCCAGTTCGTCGGTGAGCTTGCGGGCCGCCTTGGCGCCCGCCGCCAGCCACTGGCCGTCGGAGCCGTAGACCTGTAGCCGCACCCCGGCACGCGTCATCAGCCGCGCATGCTCCGGGCTGAACACGGCTCCGGCGAGCACCTTGTGCTGCGCACGCGCGGCGGCCGCGATCGTTGCAACCGCCGAGAGGGTGGCTTCCGCGCTGATGCCCTTCAGCACGTTGCCGTCCCGAACCGCGCCGATGCCGAGCGCGAGATCGATCGGGCCGACGAACAGGCCGTCCACCCCAGGGGTGGCGGCAATGGCGTCGACCTCCGCGAGCCCCCGGGCCGTCTCGATCATGACCAGCAGCACGGGACCGTCACCAGGGACAAAGCCCGCTCCGGCCGAGGGACGCAGGGGCCCGAACGACCGTTCGCCGTGGGGTGGGTAAAGCATTGCGGAGGCGGCAATCTCGGCCTCGGCGGCCGTGTTGACCATGGGGACGATGACTCCGGCGGCGCCCAGGTCTAACGCGCGCATGATCTGCCACGGCTCGTTGGCCGCAACCCGGACGAGCGCGGGTTTGTCGTGAAGCGCAGCCGCGCGCAGCATCGGCAGCAGCGAGCCGAGATCGGCCGACCCGTGCTGGCAGTCGATGACCACATAGTCGAGGTCGAGCTTGGCCAGTGCCTCGACGGCGTGGGGATCGGTGAAGGTGACCCACGGACCGGTGGTCAACGCGCGTTCGGCGAGGGTTCGTCTTAGCGGCGACTTCGGTTGTGGCGCTTGAGGTGTGCTTATGGTTAACCTCCTTAGTCAGCGGGGCACCGAGCACGCCAGCAGCCGGGCCGGAGTGTCGACGAGGATCTGGTGCAGGTCGGCGTCGGAGACGCCGGCGGCGCTGAGCGCGGGTAGCACCTCGGTGGATATGTAGGTAGGTTCCCAGTGCGGGTACATCGCGGTGCCACCCCCGGGTTCGAGCCAGTCGGTGTGCAGCATCGCGTCGTGCGACACCACGATGCGGTCGGCGTATCCCTGGTCGCACAGGGTGGCGATCACCGCGACCCGCTCGTGCATCGTGGCGGCACCCTCGACGTCGTAGCCGAACCGGTCCGACGCCATCGTCGCCCCGGTGTCCATGAGCGCCTTGAGATAGTCGATGTCGGTGGTATCGCCGCTGTGCCCGATCACCACCCGGGTGAGGTCCATTCCCTCAGTGGCGAACAGGTCGAGTTGCTCAAGGCCGCCCCGCACGTGTGGATCGGAATGCGTGGTGATCGGGACGCCGGTCTCGCGCGCGGCGATCGCCGAGGCGCGTAGCAACCCCTTGGACCCGCGAGTCAGGCCGGCCGGACCGGTGACGCACTTGATGATGCCGGCGTGGACCCCGGTGTGGCCGATCCCGTCGACGATGTCGGCGATGAACACGTCGGCGAAGAAGTTGCGTCCCTGCCGGCGGGCCAGGGCCTGCCGAATCTCGAAAGTCTTGGAGGGCAGGTCCTCGGTGTAAAACCCGGTGGCGACAACGATATTGAGGTCTACGCGCGCGTTGACCTCGACCAGGGCCGGCACATCGCGGTCGTGGCCGAAGACGGTGACGTCGACGATGGTGTCGATACCGGCGTCCTTCACCTGTTGCAGACGCGCCACCACGCTGTCCAGCGCCGCCTGCTTACCACGCGGATAGGCCAGTTCGGGACGGTCGTTGGCCAGCGCCGCGGACACCGCGAAAACGTGCTCGTGCATCAGCGTGCGGCCAAGGCCATTGGCGCGTCGTCGGCCCCGGATGGTGGCGACGGTGCCGTCGGTGGTCACAGTCGGCCCTGCGGCTCGAATGGGCGCTTCGAACAGTTCATCGTCACCAGGCGCTCTCGGCCAGCGAGTGAATACGGACGGGCAAGACGTCCCAACCCTTTTGAAAGCTGGACGCGCTGCGCACGGCGGCGGCTTCGTCGAAGTCGAACTCGTCGACGGCGTCTAAGAACTCCTGCAGGATCACGCGGCCTTGCATCTTGGCCAAGTGGATACCCATGCAGAAGTGACCGCCGTGGCCGAACGAAAGAGTCCGCTTCATCCGCCGATTCCACCGGAACACGTCGGGATCGGGGAATTCGCGGGGGTCACGCTGTGCCGACTGGATCAGGAAGATGATCCGCTGGCCTGGCGTCAGGTGCTGACCAAGCAAATCCACGGGTGCGGTCACGGTGCGTGAAAACCATTGTGCGGGACCGCAGTAACGCGACATTTCGTCGAAGGCCGGCGGCGTGTTGGTGCCCAGGTCGGCGCGAACGGCCGCGAGCTGGTCGGGGTTCTTGGTCAACTCCCACAGCCCGTGGGAGGTCACCTTGGGCACCGTCTCGACGCCGCCGATCAAGGGCACCAGAAGTTGAGCCGCCACCTCGCGGTCGGACAACGAGCGGCCCTCGAACACCGCGTTGATCACCGCGTCGACGAAGGGATGGCTGCCGTCCGCGCCGGCCTCGCGCCGCGCCGCCACAGCCGCGTGGGCGGCGCGGTTGATCCGCTTGAGCCCATCGATCGGGTTCAGGCCCAGACCCGGGTTGCCGATGGCGGCCGAGGACTCGTTGATCGCGTCCCGCAGGTCGCGAGCCGCTTCGGCCGGAAGGCCCGCGAGGTGGCACATGGTCTTTGCCGTCCAGAGCCCGAACAGTTCTGGAAGGTTGAATTCCCGCCGGGCCAGCGCGTCCGGCAGGTCGGCGCGGACCAGCTCACGGAACCAGTCCTCGAGGCGCGAGACGGGCCGTGGCCGAAACGCATGGTTGACGAACCCGCGGAGCCGGCCTTGGTGAGGTTGGTCGACCCGGGTGAAGCCGCTGACCGGCGACAGCCCCGCGGGGGGCACCGGCCCGTCGTTGTGCGCCAGCATTTCCGCTTTCGTAGGCACCGTGCCCTCGCGGGCCTCGAACGGCATCTCCGGGTCGCCGAGCAAGCGGTACACGTCCTCGAACCGCGAGACGACCCACATGTCGTAGTCCTCGACGTAGTACAGCGGATGCTCGTCGCGTAGCCACGCGTAGTACGGGTAGGGATCCTCGAGGCACTCGGGCGAGAACGGATCGTAATGCGTGATTGCCGCATCAGCCGCGCGCGTCACAGGTCCGCCCTTCATTTCACTGAACGTGTTCAGTGAAGTTTGTCGGACTCTGCCGGTATCAGTCAACCCGCGGCGCCCGCCCGCCCCGCTTGCCGGCCGATGGGCAGCTCGGGCCGCGGATGCCGCCAACCCGCGCGTCGGGGCGCCCCCCGTATCGCGCGAAGTCGATGAGAATGACACCGACACCTTGTCACCCCAACGATGGCATCGGCGTCGGTGCGCGACGGGTGCGCGACCACCGGTCCATCTCTTCCAGCGCTGAGAGGCAGGGCAATTGAACGCGACGTGGGTGGTTCCCTTCATCATCATCGGGGGAGCCCTTCAGACCTGTGGGGCCGCAATGAACGGGCAACTCTACAAACACCTGATCAACCCGTGGCTGGCGTCCACGGTGTCGTTCGCGTTGATCACCATCTTTTTTCTGGCGATGTTTCTGATCCTCCCGCACCCGCTGCCCACCTCGGAGAACCTGGCGTCGATGCCATGGTGGGCAGTGGTCGGTGGGCTTGTCGGAGCGGTGCAGGTCTATGCCGGCCTGACCTTGGTCACCAAAGTCGGTGCCGGCTCGTTTGTCGGCATCACGGTCACCGCGGCGCTCATCATGTCGTTGCTCGTCGATCATTTCGGCTGGTTCCGCATCGAGGCCCACCCGATCACGGTGTGGCGAATCCTGGGGGCGGTGTTGATGATTGGCGGTGTCACGTTGATCTCGCGATTCTGAGCGCCGCGCGCGGCGGCGGTACCGGCCGCGGTTCGCAGCGCGCCGATGCGACGCCCCTGTGATCTATCCGCCGTCAGCTTCGCGCGACGGTTGCGTCCTGCCCGTGAACTGGTCGACCAGCAGTCGCGCGCGTGCGTCGACATGGTCCGGGCGCAGTCGACCGGTCGCGCCGAGGGTAACCAGTCCATGCAACGCGGCCCAGAAGACCTCGGTGAGTGTGTCCGCGTCCCGCCAACGGGCGACGCGACCGACCGCCTCTCGTAACGCCGTGAACGCCTCCAACAGCTCGGGAGGCGTGGCCGCGGCGGCGAAGCGCAGCGCGGTCGCGCGGGTGAACATCGCGTCATAGGTGGCCGGGTTGTCGCGCGCGAATTGCAAGTACGCCTGCACAATTCGATCGAGCACTGCGTCCGGCCCCGCGACCGTATCCCGCGACACCGCCCGCATCGCGGCGGCGAGCTCCGCGTAGCCGTCGAGCGCGACGGCGTCCGCGATCCGTTCCATGCCGGCGAAGTGCTTGTAGAGCACGGGCTGGCTGTACTCGATCTCGGTGGACAGCCGGCGAGTGGTGACCGCATCCCACCCCTCGGCCTCCGCCAGCGCGCGAGCGGTGGTGACGATCAGCCGCCGCCGGGCCGCCTGTTCCCGCTCGCGCCGATCCTTCGTGGCCATACCCGACGGTATCACGGCTAGTTTCGCTAGCGATGCTATTGACTCCGTAACGCCAGGGGGTTAGCGTTGCTAGCAGTCAAACCGAGGGAGACCACCAGCATGTTCCAACTCAGGAGCTACACCCTGCGATCACCCGACGCGCTCCGGCGCTACGCCGCGATGCACTGGGCCCGACACGTCACCACCTTCGCAACGTTCGGCGTCACCACTCACGGCGTCTGGACCGAAGACGGCGCGAACCGGTTGCTCGCACTGATCGACTATCCGCCGGGCGCCGACCCCGACGACGTCACCCGGCGGGTCATGTCCAGCGCCGAATTCACCACGGACATGGCCGGATTCGACGTCACCGACATCCTCGACGTGCAGACGACCCTGCTCACCCCGACGCCCTACTCCCCCATCCACTGAGCACAGTCAAGGAGTTTTCGACATGACCATCACCACGACCATCGGCTACGTCCTCGCCGGGTTGCTCGCCGCGGCCATCATCGCCATCGGCACACGCTTCCTCGCCGCGCCACGCGCCGCCGCCGCCGGATACGGGGTGCTCCCCGACATCGACCAACCCGGAGTCCGGGCCTACCTGAGCGTCAAGGGAATCCGCGATATCACCACGGGCCTGTTCGTGATCGTCCTGCTGAGTGCGCACGCGACACACCTCGCCGGCTGGGTGATGCTGGCCGCGACGCTCATCCCGATCGTCGACGCCACCATCGTGTTGCGCAACGGCGGAGCCAAATCGATCGCCTACGGAGTGCACGGCGCCACCGCCGCGGTCATGCTGTTAACCACCGCACTGCTGCTCGTCGCCTGAACGCGCACCGCCACCACGCCCCCCGCCCGCACCGCGCCGAAGGTGAACCGAAACGCCATGACCGAGACCCGAACCGATCTGTACTCCCGGCCCGGAAGCGACACCTACCGGGCCGCGACCACCCCGCACAACGCCGCGACCGTCCAACGCCCGGCCATGGTCGCGCACCCGCGCAGCGCCCAGGAGGTGGCGCAGGCCGTCGCGTGGGCCGAGCGGCACCAGCTCGGTGTGGTCGTGCAAGCGAGCGGGCACGGCGCCGGCGGGCCGGTCGACTCGGACCATTTGCTGGTCGACACGTCGGCGTTGAACACCGTCCACATCGACGCGCCCGCTCGCGTAGCGCGCGTCGGCGCCGGTGCGACCTGGTCACAGGTCAACGCGCGGGCCGAAGGTGCCGGGTTGCTGGGGCTGGCGGGGACGTCACCCACGGTGGCCGTCGCGGGCTACACCTTCGGCGGCGGCGTCGGCTTCTTGACGCGCCCGCACGGAATGGCCAGCTCGTCGCTGCTCGCTGTCGACTACGTCGATGGCCACGGCGCCCTTCGGCGGGCGGCGGAAGACGCTACCGACGCGGTCGACCGCGACGCACTGTGGGCGTTCCGCGGGGGTGGCGGCACCGGTCTGGCCACCTCGTTGACGGTCGAGCTCGTCGCCGTCGACGACCCGTGGGCCGGTTATCTGCTGTGGAGCATCGACGCACTGGAAGCCGTCGTCGACGCCTGGGCGACGGCCATGGGCCACGTGGGTGCGGCGCTGTCGACGAGCTTGAGTGTGTTGCGCACACCGCCGGGCTCGCCGGCCTTCCCGCCGCCGCTTCAAGGCGTTCCCGTCGTACATTTGGCCTTCGCCTCACCGCAAGGCCCAGACGCCGCGCTGCCGCTGCTGCAAGCCTTGTCGGCGGCGCCGGCGCCTGCGGTCAACAGCCAGTGGGCGCCCGCTGACGCCGCCCGGCTGGCCCAGATCCACCTCGACCCACCGGGCGCGGTCCCCGCTTTGGGCACGGGCCGATGGCTGGGGCCCAACGGCCCCGACGTCGCGGCCGCGGTGTTTCGCACCGCCGCCAGTGCCGATTCGGCGGTGGCGATGGTCGAGTTGCGCAACGTGGACAACGACGCGGCCGCCCGGAACGGCGCGCTGACCGCCGTCCCGGCACCGTACCTGTTGCACGCGGTCGGCATCGCAGGCGACGCCGCGACGCGTGCCCACACCGAGGACGGCTTGGCCCGGGTGCTGTCGGCGGCGGCCGCCGCCGACACCGGGCGGTCCTCGGCGCCATTCGCCGACGGTCGCGCGGCAGATCCCAACGGGCTCGACCCGGACGACCTGCAGCGGCTGGCCGACATCAGCGCCGCCGTCGACCCCGATCGGCGCATAGCGCCCACCCGGATACTCGCTGCGCACACGGCGAGCTGAGCGCGGCGCCGTCAGCGCGGACGTTCAGCTCAGGCAGTTCGCTCTTGTCGACCACCGAGCCGCCAGTCGGAACCCGCATCCTGGTGACGCAGATGGCCCGGCCGGGTGGCCCAGCCCTCGGGCACATCGAGCGCGAGGGCCAGATATACGAAACGCCCGACGGCGGGCGACGCGGCGAGGGCCGGATTCCACAGCAAGGTATACGGAAGAGCCATCGCGGGAGTCGCGGGCCGTACGACTTGCACGGTCTCGCAGTCCATCAGCGAGGGGGTCGTCAACACCCAGTCAACCTCCGCCTGGGCCGGCCAGCGGCGGGCGCGAAGGTCGACGTCGTCGAGTTCCACCATGGGCGGCCGCAGACCAGCTGCTTCCAGCGCGTCGCGTTGTCCGGCCACCCACGCGGGAAACAGAGAAGCGCTGTGCACACCGAGGGTCTCACCGGCCAGGTCGGCCAGCATTGCCGAATCCTGTTGGGCCACAGGGTGGCTGCGCCTGACGGCGACGAGGAAGGGCTCAGCGCAGAACACCTTCGCGATCACTTGTGGTGGCGCCGCTACGGCGGCGCACGTGATGGCCACGTCGACGCTGCCCACGGCGACCGCGCTCCGCAGCTCCGGCAACCACATCCGACGCACGATCAACTCGACGTGCGGCGCCTTGCGTCGGAGCGCTCTCGCCAGATGCGGCGCTAACACGGGCGCGGCCGGTGGAGTGATCGCCAGTCGCACCACCCCCGAATGGCCCTCGGACAGCTGGTGCACCGCGGCGCAGGCCGCTCCGACGTCGTCGAGAATGGCTTGAGCGCGGCCGAGAAGCTCGGTCCCCGCGGCGGTCAGGGCGACTCGGCGAGTGCTGCGAATCATCAACGCGGACCCCAGTTCTCGCTCCAAGCGTTGCACGAGCGTGCTGAGCGCCGGTTGTCCGATATGCAATTGCTGGGCGGCGCGCCCGAAGTGCAACTCGTGGGCTACGGCCACGAATGCTTCCAGTTGACGTAGCTCCATTTAACGAGCCACCGTTGCGGCCCTCGAGGACGTGCCCCGTGCGCCCACGCCATCCATACCATTTACGTTACGTTATTATCGTAACGTAAATCAACTCCCCCGGATTCGCCCCTTCCGCGCCGATGTCGGTGGGCTAGCCCGTCGACAATCAGCGCCGCCGCCGCGTCGACCCAGGCGTCGTCGAGATCCCGCTCGTTGGCCTCGGCCATCATGACCATTCCGCTGATCAGATCGGCGAGCATCTGCGCGTCGACTTGCTTCTTTTTCGGTCGCTTCGGCAGGGCCTCGTCGAGATATTCCTGCAGTTGCCGGTAGGTGGTCTCTTGAGCACTGGCCAACCGCCTCGACAGGCCGGGCCGAGCGCGCAGATCGGCCATCAAGCCCGCGGCGGCCGTCCGAACGGCGCGTTGCCGGAACTGGTCGATCGACCGAACCAGCAAGGCGCGCACGGTGGAAGCGAGGTCGTCGGCGATGGGCAATTCGGTTGCCGTGGAACTGGCGAACACCGCTTCGTAGACCAGCTCCACCTTGCTTGGGAACCGTCGATAGACTGCGGGCGGCGTGGCGCCGGCGCGAGCTGCAACCTGCGGGATCGTCAGGCGGTCATAGCCGACTTCCCCGAGCAATTCCACGGTGGCGCGCAGAACCGCCGCACCGATGCTGGTGTCGCGGGGGCGTCCCTGCTTGGCCGCGGGCTGCGGGCCGTCTCCACCTTCGGGCGATTTCATTTCGTTCCGAACGTAACGTAACGGGCTTTTTGCGCGCAAGAGTCTCGGGATTGATCAACGCGGGCAATCGGATCGATTCTGATTCGCCTCTTTTTCTCAGTCCCCCCATGACGCAACGTATGTCGTGGCCCCCCCATCACCGAGTCCCGAAAGGAGCGAGCGGTGCAGGAGTCCCGTCCACCGTTTCCCCCATACGACCTACAGACAGCACTGGAGAAAGTACAAGCCGCAGAGGACGCGTGGAATACCTGCGACCCGCACCGGGTGAGCCTGGCCTACACCCCGGACAGCGCCTGGCGTAATCGTGGCCAGTTCGTCAATGGCCGAGACCAGATCGTCGAGTTCCTCACCGCCAAATGGCAGCGTGAGCTGGACTATGCGCTTCGCAAGAGCCTGTGGGATTTCCACGACAACCGGATCGCGGTGCGCTTTCAGTACGAGTGTCACGACGCTTCGGGCCAGTGGTGGCGCAGCTACGGCAACGAGCTCTGGGAGTTCGACGACAGCGGCCTCATGCGCCGGCGCGAGGCGAGCATCAATGACGTGCGCATCGACGAGTCCGAACGTCGGTACTTCGGTCCCCGGCCCGCCAACGAGCGCGGCCAGAGCCACGTCATCCCGCTGCAGTGAGGCCCTTGACGTCGAATTCCCTGCGCCGCAACGAGATCGCCGACGCAGACCACGCATGGTCTCCGCACCAGTTACGGCCGGAGGCAGCATGAACAGCGTCATCACTGGCGACGGGGTGGAGATCCACTACAAGGATTGGGGTTCTGGGCGGCCGATCGTGTTCAGTCACGGGTGGCCCCTGTCCGCCGATGACTGGGACCCTCAAATGTTGTTCTTCCTCAAACACGGCTACCGCGTGATCGCCCACGACCGACGGGGTCACGGACGATCCAGCCAGACCGGTACCGGTCACGACATGAACCATTACGCCGACGATCTGGCGGCCCTGACCGCCCATCTCGACCTGCAAGGCGCCATCCACGTGGGCCATTCAACCGGAGGCGGCGAGGTCGTTCGTTACCTCGCCCGCCACGGTGAAGCTCGAGTTGCCAAGGCGGCGTTGCTGAGTGCCGTACCACCACTCATGGTTCGCACACCAACGAACCCCGGCGGGCAACCCAAGGAGGCGTTCGACGACCTGCAGGCGCAGTTGGCGGCGAATCGGTCGGCCTTCTACCGCGAGTTGGCTTCGGGACCGTTCTACGGATTCAATCGGCCGGGGGTGCCGACGTCGGAAGCCGTCGTCGACAATTGGTGGAGGCAGGGCATGATGGGCGGCGCCAAGGCGCACTACGACGGCATCGTCGCGTTCTCGCAGACCGACTTCACCGAGGATTTGAAGCGGGTCACCATACCGGTGTTGGTGATGCACGGCGAGGACGACCAAATCGTGCCCTATGGCGATTCCGCCCCGCTGACAGCACAATTGGTCAGGAATAGTCGCCTGATTTCGTATCCGGGGTTTCCCCACGGCATGCCCACCACTCACGCCGACGTCATCAACGCCGACCTGTTGAACTTCATCCGGCACTGATGCCGTCGCGGTGTTCGGTCGGGCCTCTCAGCCCTCGTGTCGCAAGTGGCCGGGCAGAGTCACCCAGCCCACGGGTACGTCGGCCGTCAAGGCCAGGTGCACGAAGCGGCCCACCGCAGCGTTGGCCGCGCGAGTGGGACTCCACTGCAGCGTGTACGGCAGGATTTGCGCGGGTCGCACGGGTCGGGTGGGGGTCGGCAACCCCGGCGCGGCCATCGTGGCCGTGGTGAGGATCCAGTCGACCTCGGACTGGTCCGGCCAGCGCCGGGCAAACAGGTCGGTGTCGGCGAGTTCAACCGTCACCGGCGACACGCTGGCCGCCTCGAGCGCCTGCCGATGCGCCAGCGCCCACGCCGGGAACAGAGCCGAGCTGTGAATGCCCAACCGCTCGCCCGCGACATCGCCCAGGGCAATCGAATCCTGTTCGGCAAGTCGGTGATTCGGCCGCACCGAGATCAGTAACGGCTCGCCGCAGAACACTTCGTCGACCACCCCCGGCGGGTGCGCTAGTGAACCACAGGTGACCGCGACGTCGATCGTGCCGTCGGCCGTGGCTCGGGCGAGGTCCGGTAGCCACATCCGCCGGGCCGCGACCTTGACTTCCGGTGCCGCGTCCCGCAAGACGGTGATGAGGTGTGACGCCAGCACCGGGGCAACGGGTGGCGTCATGCCGAGCCGCACGGTGCCCGCACGTCCGTCGGCCACCCGATGCACGGCGGCGCAGGCCGACCCCACTTCGTCGAGTATGACCTTGGCGCGACCCAAGAGCTCGTCCCCGGCGCTCGTCAGCGTGACCCTGCGGGTGGTTCGGGTCATCAGCTGCGCGCCCAATTCCCGCTCCAAGTGCCGGATCAAACTGCTCACGGTCGGTTGACCAACACGCAGCTTGTGCGCCGCGCGGCCGAAGTGCAGTTCCGTCGCGACCGCTACGAACGCTTCCAGTTGACGCAGTTCCACCCCGACTCACCGTCCCATGGGGGAAGAGTTATCTACCTATCGATAGGTAGCTGTACTGAGCCTACGAGTCGGCGTTACGGTTGTCAAAACTTATCTACCGATAGGGAGGGTGATGAGCGACACGGCCGAGCGCTTGATGGACCTTGCGGAGAGCCGCATTGGTGACGCCGGCTATAACGGCTACAGCTTCCGCGATCTGGCGGCAGAACTGGGCATCAAGAGTTCGAGTGTCCACCACCACTTCCCGACCAAGGCTGCGCTGACGGTCGCCGTGATGCACCGCTACACGGACAACGTTCTCGCCGCGGTGGCGGACGCGACCGCCGAAGGCGTCGACGTCGTTTCGGCGTATTTGGCGGTGTTCCGTAACGTGCTGCGCACGACCGGCCGCATGTGCATGGGCGGAGCGTTGGGTGCCGAGACGGGTGGTCTGCCGCCCGAGGTCGCTCAGGCGGCCCGCGATTTCTTCACACGCGTTACCGCTGACATCGCCGATCGGATCGGCGGGCCCGATCCGCGGACGCACGCATTGCGGATCTTCGCGACGCTGGAAGGCGCGATGATCTTGGCGCGCGGGCTTGGGGACGCGAAGGTATTCGACCATGCGACTTCGGCGTTGGCCTGACGCTGGGCCGACGGCAACGCCTGAGCCCCAACGGCACTGATCAGCTCCGTCGATCTCAGTGATCGCGGATTGGCCCTTTTTCCGGCCGCCGGGGCGACGCAGTGTGTAGGCAAGTGACTCGCGCCCGCCCACACGCCTATCCACAAGGGGAAAACATGACCGGCTTCAGCACCCGCTATCACACCGTGTCCATCGACGGCCTCGACGTCTTCTACCGCGAGGCCGGCGATCGCTCGAACCCCACAGTGCTTCTGCTGCACGGTTTTCCGTCCAGCTCTCATATGTTTCGCAACTTGATCAACTCGCTGGCCGACTCCTACCACCTGGTGGCGCCCGACCACATCGGCTTCGGGCGCTCCTCGATGCCCTCGGTCAACCAGTTCACCTACAGCTTCGACCGGCTTACCGAGATCACAGAGAAGCTCATCACCACGTTGGGGCTGGAACGCTTCGCCATCTACATTCACGACTACGGCGCACCCATCGGGTTGCGCATCGCCACCGCACGACCGGAGCGCATCACCGCGATTATCACGCAGAGCGGGAACGCCTACATGGAGGGTTTCACGCCCTTTTGGGACAGACTGTTCGCGCACGCGAAAGATCGCGGCCCCAACGAAGACTCGGT
The DNA here is from genome assembly GCF_001666755.1 of Mycobacterium sp. E1214. Lineage (GTDB taxonomy): Bacteria > Actinomycetota > Actinomycetes > Mycobacteriales > Mycobacteriaceae > Mycobacterium. The sequence continues at coordinate 37,615 of NZ_LZJC01000138.1, forward strand.
CCGGGAATACTTCACCTTGCAGACGACGCACTGGCAGTACACCCACGGCGTGCCGGCCGATCGACTCGACCGCATCGCCCC
>NZ_LZJC01000139.1 GCF_001666755.1 Mycobacterium sp. E1214
TCAAGGAAGCGAACGTCTTTGGCGTTGCGGGTGATGAAGCTGCGGCGGGCGTCGACGTCTTCACCCATGAGGATGGAGAACAGTTCGTCGGCGGCGGCGGCGTCGTCGAGGGTGACCTGGCGCAGCACCCGCACCGAGGGGTCCATCGTGGTTTCCCACAGCTCCTTGGCGTCCATCTCTCCGAGACCCTTGTAGCGCTGGATGCCGTCCTCTTTGTTGATCTTCTTGCCCGATTTCAGGCCGGCGTCGAGCAGGCCGTCGCGCTCGCGGTCGGAATAGGCGAACTCGGGTTCGCTGCGTTGCCATTTGAGCTTGTACAGCGGCGGCTGGGCCAAGAACACGTGGCCGTGTTCGATCAGCGGGCGCATGAACCGGAACAGCAGGGTCAGCAGCAGCGTGGAGATGTGTTGGCCGTCTACGTCGGCGTCGGCCATCAGCACGATCTTGTGGTAGCGCAGCTTGCTGATGTCGAATTCGTCGTGGATGCCGGTGCCCAGGGCGGTGATGATCGCTTGGACTTCGGTGTTTTTCAGGACGCGGTCAATGCGGGCCTTTTCGACGTTGATGATCTTGCCGCGTAGCGGCAGGATCGCCTGAAACATCGAGTCGCGGCCGCTTTTGGCCGAGCCGCCGGCCGAATCGCCCTCCACCACATACAGTTCGGACTTGCGGGGATCGGTCGAGCGGCAATCGGCCAGCTTGCCGGGCAGCCCACCGAGGTCGGTCGCGCTCTTGCGCCGCACCAACTCCCGCGCCTTACGCGCCGCGA